>DATJNO010000016.1:0-230770 GCA_035508055.1 Bryobacteraceae bacterium
TTGCCGTAGCCCTCGAGGCGCCTTCCGCGCTACCGGAATTCCTGGTACGATCAGTACAATGATGAACCTGTACCCGTTCTATTTTCGCGGAGTGGCGGGCTTTCGCCACGCCGCCGACGCTTCTCGATGACCCCCCACCGAAACTTTCCTCCCCGCCGCCCCAGAGTCCGGGAAAACGTGAACGAAGCCATCCGCGCACGTGAGGTTCGCGCGGTGTTTCCCGACGGATCGAACGAGATCATGCCCACGCTGGCGGCGGTGCGTAAGGCACAGGAAATGGGCCTGGATCTGATCCTCATTGCTCCCACCGCCGAACCGCCGGTCGCCAAGGCGATGGACTACGGCCAGTGGCAGTACGAGAACAAAAAGAAGCAGCACGAAGCCAAGAAGAAGCAGCACGTGATCCAGGTGAAGGAGCTGAAATTCCGCCCCAACACCGACGATCACGATTACGAATTCAAGAAGAACCACGCCATTCGCTTCCTCAAGGAAGGCAACCGCGTGAAAGCCGTGGTGCAGTTCCGCGGGCGCGAGATCGCGCACGTCGACCTGGGTAAGAAACTGCTTCTGCGCTTTGCCGAGGACCTGGCTGCGCACGGCCAGATCGAGGGCCAGCCGCGGCTGGAAGGCCGCAACGCGCATGTCATCATCAGTCCGGTAAAAGCCGCCGGAAAGGAAAAGCCCAAAGACGGGGCGCCTGCGGCCAGCTAGCTTCCGGGACTTCGTGGCCTCTCAATAGAAGAGATACTTCCGCCACTGATCGTCGCTCTTGGCGAGCAACCGCATCAGGTGGCGGCTGGTGTGCAGGCTGAACGGCCGCGGGGCGCGTGCCAGTTTCATTCCGGCCTCGTCCGGCGTGCGGCTGCCCTTGCGGTTATTGCAGGGATGGCAGCAAGCCACCAGGTTTTCCCAGGTGGTTTCTCCGGCGCGCGAGCGCGGCACCACGTGATCCAGCGTCAGCTCGGAGGACGGCAGCGTGCGGTGGCAGTATTGGCAAGTGTAACGGTCGCGCATCAGAATGTTCTTGCGCGACAGGGCGCGGGTCTGATGCGGGATCCGCCGGTATTCCAAAAGACGAATCACCGAAGGCACGCGCATGGCGTGCCGGGGCGAATGCACGTGCGCCTGCGACTCCTCCTCGGCGGACGCGACGCCCTTCAGCACCAGCACCAGGGCGCGGCGGGCCGCGCAAATATTGATGGGTTCGTAGCTGGCGTTGAGAACGAGGACCGGTTTATGCAATCGATCAAGGCTGGGCATCTTCGGAGCTCCCGGAGAAATTAGAATCTCGTAGCAAAGGATCGGACATGGGGCGGCGGTCGGCGCGGGCCAGCGTGAGCAGCGTTACGTGCTGGACGCCGGCCAGCTTGAGGGCGCGCGCGCAGGAGGCCGCGGTGGCGCCCGTGGTCATGACGTCGTCGATGAGAAGAATCCGGCGGCCGGCCAGCGCCGCGCGGCTCTTCACGCGGAAGGCGCCGGAAACATTCAGACGGCGTTTGGCGCTGGTCAAGCCGGCTTGCGAGGCCGTGAATTTCACGCGCCGCAGCGCGTTTCGCACCGGCGTGTGCGTGCGCCGGCCGATTTCGCGGGCCAGCAGTTCGGACTGATTGAACCCGCGCTGCCAGCGCTTGCGCCAATGCAACGGCATCGGCACGATTACGTCGAAGCTTTGTTCGCGCGGAAGCGCTTGTGCCAGAAAACGCCCCAGCGGTCCGGACAGCGTCCGCACCCGGCCGTATTTGAAAAGATGAATCAGCTCGCGCAGGTCGTCTTCGTAAAATCCAAAGGAGTAGGCCGCATCGAAGCCCCGCACTCCGCGGCGGCACAGGTCACAGCGCCCTTCCTCGTCCAAGGGGAAGCGCGAGAGAAAAGGCGAGCGGCACTGGACGCAAAAATACTCCGCCGCGAGCGGCGCCGGTTTCGCCAGACACGCGCCGCATACGGGTACGCGGGAAACCTCGCGCAACGTTTGGCCGCACAGGCGGCATTCATCGGGGAAAATCAGCGAAAAGAGGCCGGCCAAGGGCCTGCGGGCAAAGGATCGCGCCAGCTCATTTGAGGAACTTCTTAGGAGCCAACTACTGCTGAAGACGCACCCCCTAAAACAACCAGTTTACACAATGTGCCCCGGCGCGCACCAGACGATTCCCGTTACAATGGAGTCACAGCGGATTCATGAAGACGTTTTACATCGAAACCTTCGGCTGCCAGATGAATGCGCACGATTCCGAGAAGGTCGTCGGCACGCTGATTTCCGAAGGTTACACGCAAGTGGAGACCCCCGAGGAAGCCGGCCTGGTGCTGTACAACACCTGCAGCATCCGCGACAAAGCCGAGCAGAAAGTTTTTCATCGCCTGCAGAATTTTCGCAAAGAACACGGCAAGGGCAAAGTGTTTGGAGTGCTGGGCTGCGTGGCGCAGCAGGAAGGCGAGCGCATCTTTGAGCGCGCGCCGCACGTGAGCCTGGTGGCGGGATCGGCCAGCTACGCGAAGCTGCCGCAAATGCTGGTGCAGCTGAAGCGCGGCGACCGGCGCGTCACCGGCTTGAGCCTCGATTCGAACGAAGCTTTCGAAACGCCCTTCACGCGCCGTGACAATCCGCATCGCGCTTATATCACCATCATCGAGGGCTGCGACAAATCCTGCGCTTATTGCGTCGTGCCGTTTACGCGCGGACCGGAACGCAGCCGCACCAGTGAAAGCGTGTTGCGCGAAGCGCGCGTGCTGGCCCGCGCCGGCTACGCTGAAATCCAGCTGCTCGGCCAGAATGTGAACAGCTATCGCGATCCATCGCCGGCCGGGTTGGACTTCGCGTGCCTGCTAGGAGCGGTCGGCCAGGTAGAGGGAATCCGGCGCGTGCGCTTCACCACCTCGCATCCGCGCGACTTCGTCCAAGCGATCGTTGACGTGATCGACGAAAACCCGGTGCTGTGTAATCACGTGCATCTGCCGGTGCAGTCCGGGTCGAGCAGCGCTCTGGCGCGCATGCAGCGCCTGTACACCCGCGACGAGTACATGCGCCGCATCAACTGGTTGAAAAAGGCGCGGCGCAAGATCGCCATCACCACCGACATCATCGTCGGCTTCCCGGGCGAAACCGAGGCGGAGTTTGAAGAGACGTTGTCGCTCGTCGATGAAGTCGAGTACGACTCGATCTTCAGCTTCAAGTACTCGCGCCGCCCCAACACGTCGGCCTTGCAGCTGGACGATCACCTGCCTGAAGAAGAAAAGGGCCGGAGGCTGACGATCCTGCAGGAACGGCAGCGCGCCATCCAGATCCGGCGCAATGCGGAATTGGTGGGCCGGGTCGAAGAAGCCTTCGTGGAAGGTTATAATCAGGCCACGGGTCAATGGATCGGCCGCACCACGGACAACCGCACGCTCAACTTTGTTCATCCCGAGCGTCCGGCTCCGGAGAATGGCGCGACATTGACCGGAACGTTTTGGAACGTTCGCGTCACGCGCGCGGGCGCGAACTCGTTGGCCGGCGAGGCCGTCGATGGAGTCTAATGAGAAAGGGGACCACATGGAAGTCGAAATGAAAATCCGCGGTTTGATGATGGATCCCGTCACCAACATGCCGATCGTGGTGTTGAAAGATATCAACGGCAACACCATCTTGCCCATCTGGGTGGGAATCTACGAGGCAAACGCAATTGCCTTGGAGATCGAAAAAGTTTCGACGCCGCGTCCCATGACGCACGATCTCATCAAGACTCTGCTGCACGGCTTGGGCACCGGCATCCGCAAGGTCGTGGTGAGCGAGCTGAAGGACGACACCTTCTACGCCGTGATCTGGCTGGACAAGGACGGCGAGCTAATCAGCGTGGATTCGCGGCCGAGCGACGCTCTGGCGCTCGCGCTCCGTTTGGACTGCCCCATCTACGTCGACGAAACCGTGCTGAAGAGCTCCAAGCAAGCCAACGCGGCCACCGACAAAATCAGCAACGAGGAACAGCGGCGCTGGCTGGAGAGCCTGGACGACGAGGACCTCGGCCGCTACAAGATGTGACCGCGCAGCTCGAAAAGCTGCTCGCGGCGGGAATCCAAATCGTGCCCGCCGACCTTTCTTCGCACTTCATCCTGGAACGCGGCGGGTTCGTCGCTTTTGTGGAACGCCGGGGGTCCGGATTCGGGAACATCGGCGCGCCAGGCTTGATGACCGAGAGAGGCTTCGCTGCGCTGGTGTGGCGCGGTGAGCAGGCTTTCTTTGTGGGGCGAGGCTTCGAGCAGCCGGGCACACCGGAGCAGGTACAAACGATCCGCGCATTCGCTGCGGATTTGGAAGCAGCGCTCGCCGGCTAGCCGCTGTGATCGGGCCAACCGTGAAGATGATCCGGGTACACCTCGAAGACCACCATGAAGGGATTGGCCGTGTAGCTTTCCGCGACACCTTCAAAGGACAACTCAGTTCCCGCTTCCACCTTTCCAGGTAGCGGTCTGTCGAACCGGAGGGTCGCGTCCGGAGTCGCGCCATCCTCGATCGCGAGCACGACGGTCCTGGGATTAGCCGCCGGTTCCAGCCTGACCACTCTGCCGTGCAGCGTCGGCAGCATGGCGTTCTTCATGCTCATCTCGAAGTATTCGTCGCCGTGAGGCCCGAGCAGAGCCCTCTTGATGCTCTTCCAGAGGGCGAGTTCCCGGCCGTCCTGCGCGCGACCAGGCAGCTGCAGCAGCAGACACAGCAACAAGAACAGGCGTCGCGGCATAAACACCGCCGCTGGAACCTACTTCTTGTCCGCCGCGCGGCGGTGATGGACGGGCGCTTCGTTCTTGCCCGTCCAACCCGTCAGCTTGTCCTTATCCACGTTGAAAATCACCATCAATGGGTTGGCCGTGTAGCTGTCCGGAACACCCTCAAAGGAAAGCTCGGTGCCCTCGTCGACTTTTCCGGGCAACGGCATCTCGAACTTCAGTGTGGCGTTGGCATCGCCGAACTTGCCCGAGCCATCGTCCATCGCCAAAAGGATGGTCTTTGGCCGGGTGGCCGGTTCCAGCTTCACCACCTTGCCCTTAAGTTCCGGAACCGCAGCGCCCTTCATGCTCATGTCGAAGTAAGTCGCGCCATCCGGACCGGTGAGGGCCATCATGATCTTCTTCCAGAGCGCTTCCTGGGGATGAGACTGCTCCCAGGCGTTCTCGTTCTGAATCTGCTGGGTCGCGATCGCGGTCGCGCTCTCGATCGTGAAACCCGCCGGCATCATGGGATTAGCCTTGGCGGCGGCAACCAGGTCGCTGAACCCCTGGTCGCTGCCGTGGTAGTTCTTGTACTGCTTCTGCACGTAGTCCAGGGCGGTCTTGCGGCCAGCTTCATTCAGGCTGCCCTTCGGGCCGTCGAACTCCGCGGCGCGCGCGAAATAGAACATCGCCTCGGGCAGTTCGTCCAACTTCTTCTGCGCGGCGGCATGAGCGGCAATCACGGTGCCCAGCCAGTAGTCCACCTGGCCGTCATCGGAGTGCATTTGCAGGGTCTTCTTGAACTCCGCCTCGGCCCCCTCCCAGTTCTTGCGCTGCATGGCAATGAACCCCAGGTTCCGGTGCGCCATCAACTCGATGTCCGGCCGCAGCGATGCCCACTGGGCGGCGGTGACGTTGGCGGGCGGCGTGTCGATGCCGGCCAGGATCGCCTGCGCCGCCTTTTCACCCTGGTCCAGAACCGTCGGAGACTGATTCTGCGTGTAGAGCGCCTGCGTGAAGAACATGGTGTAGTATTGCGCCGTGAAGTTCTTGGGGTCGCCCGAAAGGATCTCCCGCGCCTCGTCGACGGTCTGCTTGGGCTGGTTCAGCGCGGCATAGGTCGTCAGCAGCAAGGTCTGCCGCTGGGTGTTGTAATCGGTCTTCGGATACTTCTTCTCCCAATCTTGCAGCTTATCCAGCTTGGTCTTGGGATTCGTATCCTTGGTGATCGATTCGAACAGATCGTACTCCGCCCGGTCTTTCCATTGGGGTCCTTTGGCAGGAGCGGCTTGAGTCTGCCCCAACATTCGGGTTGGCGCCGATCCAATCGCGCCAACCATCGCAACGGCTAACAGGTATTTATTGATTTGAAGTGACACTCCCCGCCTCCCGATAGTGCGAAATTCTTCGGCGCCAGCCCAACCGCGACCGGACCATCGCCGGGGCACTGCTCCTCACACGTGGAGTACGTGCAATTGCGGAGTATATCCGAATCTGAGTCATGGCTGCAACATCTCTAATCTTAGATGCCTTCCGCTTTCACCGTGTTCCCGTCCGGCGCCGGTTTGTGAGGGCTAAGTTCATTATAAATTGAGAGAGGGAGCAAAGCAGCGTCAATGAGCAAATTGCGGGCGATGCCGGGAGGGTGGGCCGACCGCCGGAGTCTGGCCCGCGGTCCCAACGGGCGCATTCTTTGCCGCTGGTGCAACCTGGAGGTGCCCCAAGGACGCAAGACGTTCTGCTCGGACTGGTGTGTGGAGGAGTGGCGGCTCCGCAGCGATCCGGGCTATCTGCGCGAGAAGGTTTTCGAGCGCGACCGGGGAATCTGCGCTGCCTGCGGCGTCGATTGCCACGCGGCTTGGCGGAGCCTGCAGCGCTTGCGCGGGGCCTCGCGCTTGAGGGCTTGGCGCGAATGGGGCGTTCGGGCCGGCTCGCGCAAAAGCCTCTGGGACGCCGATCACATCCTTCCCGTCGTGGAGGGCGGAGGCGAATGCGACCTTGCAAACATCCGCACGTTGTGCCTGAAGTGCCATCGCGGCGCGACCGCCGATCTTCGAAAACGCCGCGCGGCCGCTACCGCAGCAGCGGCTTCAGATAGTGCAGCACCGTTTTAGCCACCAGGGCGTTGCCCGGTCCGGTGGGATGGATGCCATCTCGCTGCATCAGGTCCGGGTGAAGCGCGACGGCCTCCAGCAGGAACGGAATCCGGGTGAGCTTGTACTTCGCGGCCAAATCCACGTAGATGCGCTCGAAGGAATGGATGTAGTCCGGCCCGTAGTTGGGCGGTAGCGTCATCCCGGCCAGAAGCACCGTCACGCCCGCCTGGCGCAGTTCCACCACGATTTGTTCCAGGTTGGATTGCGTCCTCGATAGCGGCAGGCCGCGCAGCCCGTCGTTGCCGCCGAACTCCACAATCACGATGCGTGGCTTCTTCGCCAGCACCTCGCGCACGCGGTTGAGGCCGTCGGTGGTGGTGTTGCCGCTCACGCCCGCGTTCAAGACGCGCCAGCCGTATCCTCCTTCGAGCAAGTCCTTTTGCAGGAAGTCCGGGTAGCTCGCGCCGGGTTCCGCGCCGAAGCCCGCGGTCAAGCTGTCGCCGAACGCGACGATCACCGGACGAACGGACGTAGCCGGTCCGGCCTGCAGACACGCCCACACGCAGGCAACGAGTAAGATCCGCTTCACCTAATGTCATAATAGAGAATTGCAGGGCGATCCGATCCGCACTCCAGCCATACAGGTCGCGTCCCTCACCAAGAGCATTCCGACCGCGACGCATACCGTGGAAATCCTGCGCGGCCTCGATTTCACCATTGAACGCGGCGAATTCGTGGCCATCATGGGACCATCGGGCAGCGGAAAGAGCACGCTGCTCGGCCTCCTGGCTGGCTTGGACACGCCCACATCGGGCCGCATCGTTCTGGACGGCGAGGACATCACCGGCCTGGACGAAGACCACATGGCCGTGTTGCGCGGGCGCAAGGTCGGCTTCGTTTTCCAGTCCTATCAATTGCTACCGACGTTGACTGCCGAAGAGAACGTGCTGCTGCCGTATGAACTCACCGGCGGCAACGGCGACGGGCGCCGGCGTGCGCGCGAACTGCTGAAAAGCGTCGGTCTGGAGGATCGCCGCGATCATTATCCCATCCAGCTTTCCGGAGGCGAACAACAACGCGTGGCGCTGGCTCGCGCCTTCATGGTGCGCCCGCCCATTCTTCTGGCCGACGAGCCCACCGGCAACCTGGACAGCCAAAACGGCCAGCACATCCTGGATCTGTTGATTTCGCTGAATCAGCGCGAAGGCACCACGCTGGTGCTGGTGACGCACGATCCCGCGCTGTCCAGCCGCGCCAACCGCCGCATCGTTCTGCAAGACGGACGCATCGTCAGCGATGATGCGCTGCGCACCTAGGAGATCGCGTGGGCTTTAGCTGGACCACCGCCGCCAAAATCGCCTGGCGCGAAGCGCGCCCTTCCTACTTCAAATTTCTGTTCGTGATTCTGGCCATCGCGGTCGGCGTCGGATCGCTCACCGGGGTTCGCGGTTTCAGCCGCGCTTTTCACGGCATGCTGCTCAGCCAGGCGCGCACCTTGATGGCAGGCGATCTGTTGCTGCGCGTGTTCGAATTACCCACTCCCGCCCAAACCGTCGTCCTGGATGAACTGGCCAAAGCCGGCGTGCGCCGCACCTGGATCACCGAAACCGTCACCATGGCGTCGGCCGCCGAATCCAAGCCGCCCATGCTGGTCTCCATCAAAGCCGTGGACCCGGCAGCCTACCCGTTTTACGGCGCGATCGGCCTGGAACCGCGCGCACCCCTGCGCCAGGCGCTCACCTCCGATACGGTCGCGGTCTCCGACGATGTCTTGATCCGGCTGCATCTGAAAGTTGGCGACTCCCTCCGATTGGGCGGGCAACCTTTTCGCATCGTCGGCCAGGTGACCTATGAGCCGGACCGGATGGTCGGAACCTTGAACGTCGGCCCGCGCGTGATGATGACGCGGGAAGGATTGAATCGCACCGGACTCATGCTGCCGGGCAGCCGCGCCTCCGAGCGCTTCCTGTTCCGCCTCGATCCGGGCGCCCCGGACATCGAGCAGACGCGCGCGCGGCTCAAGCAGGCTTTTCCGACTGCATTGATCACCGACTACCGCGAGTCGCATCCCATTGTCACGCAGGGCCTCAACCGCGCTACGACTTTCTTAAGCCTGGTGAGCCTGATCACCTTGATCATCGGCGCGCTGGGCGTCGGCACCGCCATGCAGGCCCACATCCAGCAGCGCCTGGATTCCATCGCCATCCTGAAATGCATCGGCGCGCGATCCGCTCAAGTGATGCGGATCTACCTGCTGCAAACCATTGCTCTCGGTCTGGCCGGGGGCCTCGCGGGCATCGCCTTCGGGCTGGTGGTCGAACGCGTCTTCCCGCAATTCCTGGCGCGCTATTTCCAGCTCGAGCCCACGCTCGATTGGGACTTCGTCACCGCCGCCCAGGGCATCGGCATCGCGATTCTTGCTGCGCTGTTGTTTACGCTGCCTCCGCTGCTCGGTATCCGGCGCATCCGCCCGAGTTTGATCTTGCGGCGCGAGATGGCGGAGACTCGCCCCCCTTGGCGCAAGCGCCTGGCGGAGGCGCGCGAATCCATGGCCGCGGCCGTGGTCATCCTGATCGGCGTGAGCGGCATCGCCATGTCGTTCGCGTCCGGAACGCCCAACGATATCTGGAAGACCGGCGCTTACTTCGCCGGCGCGCTGGTGGTCAGCCTGGCGGTATTGTCCGCCGTAGCCTGGCTGATGCTGCGCGGGTTGAAGCTCGCCGGCCACTTGCGCCTGCCCGCCTCCATTCGCCACGGCATCGCCAATCTCTACCGGCCCGGAGCGCACGCCCAATCCGTCCTGGTCGCGCTCGGCGTAGGGGTGATGTTCACTCTGACCGTCTACCTGGTCCAGCGCGGCCTGATCGCGCAAATGAACCGTACCTCGCCGCCCGGCATGCCCAATGTGTTTCTGATCGATATTTCGCCGCAGGACCGTGCGCCCGTGCTTGACCTGCTGAAACATCAGCGCGGCATCGAAGGCACGCCGGAACTGATCGGCACCGTGGCCGCTAAGATCGTGGACATCGACGGCCAGTCGATCGAGGACCGGCTGCTGAGAGGCTATACCCGGCGCTATCGCACGCCCCGCTCCGTATCCGCGGAGGCGGCCAAGCCGGATTACATTGACCTGGTTGATGGGCACTGGTGGAATGCCTCCCCGGGCGCTCAAGTCTGCATCGACGAAGACGCCGCAAGAATCCTGCACGTGACCCCCGGCGCCGCGATCCGCTGGACCATCTCGGGCCAGGAACTGTCCTCGCGCGTGGCATGCATCTACCGCATCGATTCGGTGCATTTGGTGGCGCGCGTCGAATTCATCTTCAACTCCACCGCCCTGGCCGGTTTTCCGATCATCTACTACAGCAGCCTGCGCGCGGACCCCTCCTCCGTAGTTGCCTTGCAGCAAGCGCTATACGAACATTTTCCGACGGTCACCGTAGTGAACATCGCCGATGTGCTCGAAATCGTTCAAGGCGTGGTGGACAAAATCGCGGAAGTGGTGCGATTCATTTCGCTTTTCGCGATCCTGGCGGGCGCCGTGATCCTGTCGTCCAGCGTCGCCGGCACGCGCTTCCGCCGGATGCGTGAGGTGGTGATCCTCAAGACGCTGGGCGCCACGCGCTGGCGTGTCAGCCGCATTTTCTCGGTCGAGTTTCTGCTGCTGGGCGCCGTGGCCGGGATCATGGGCAGCCTGCTCGCGGACGGTTTCGCGAATCTGCTGCTCAAACGCACCCTCGATGCCGAAGCGTCATTCCCGGCCGTTGCGATGCTGCTCTCGGTTGTGGCCACGGCGCTGATCGCCAACGCCGCGGGCTGGATGGCCAGCTTCCGCATTCTTGGTCAGAAGCCGCTGGAGATCCTGCGCGAACAATAGCGCCCTAGGAGCCGTTCGCGCTCTGCACGGTAATGAACGCGCTGGAAGGCGAGGCCACGCCGCCGATCGTGATCACCAGCGGCTGATCGCCAGCCGGCACGTTGCTCGGCACCTTCAGATTCACCTGGTACAGCCCCGCGTCCTGCGTCACGCCGACGTACAGGATATCGGAGGGATCCAGGGTCACGCCGCCGAACGTGATCGAAAACGGCGCGGTCACCTGTGCCGCCTTTCCGGGAAGCACGCCCGGACCGAAGGACGGATTGGTGGCGCCGAACCCGGTCGCATAGAGCGTCAGAATGTCGCCCGGTTGCGCGGGAACGAACGTCGCGCCCGTAATCAAACCGGTTGCGCCGACATAAGCTCCCGTCACGGCGTTCACCGCCGCAATCGGATTGTGCCCGTCGGCGTTATGCAAGAAATAGAAAAACTCCGGGGCGGCGGCCTGCACGGACGCCTCGATCGGCGGGCTCGCCACCGCGTTGGGCGTATCGCAATTGGTGATCACCTGAACGCTCGTGTTGCCCGGCATGAGCGCCGGCACCTGAACGTTGAGTTGGCCCGGGAAAACGTCGAAGATGGGCGCACGCACGCCGCCAAACTCCGCGCAAACGCCGGCCAGATTGGTCGGGATCTGCCCGTTTACCAGGTCGCCGGTGCCCACTTCGCGGGCCGTGCCTGCCGGCGCGAAGTTGCTTCCAAAAATGCTGACAATCGCGTTGGGCGACAGAGCCGTCACCGGAGGTGTGCTCAAGCCGCCGCTGGTGATTCCGCCCGCGGAGATGCCCGGCGCATTGGATGGCAGCGCCGTCGCGGAAAAAGACAAAACCGGCACTCCAACCACTCCTGTGGCTTGCGCCTGGATGGTGATGGTTCCAGGGATGTTGCCGAGCGTCACCATCGCGCTGACCGTCCCGTCGTTCAGCGTAATGGCCGGCGACGGATTCACCGTTGCTGCGTTCGCCGGGCTTACCGTGAATACCACTACGACTCCCGGAACCCCGGCGCCGGCGGCGTCCGTGATCTTCAGGACAAGCGGCGCCGCCAGGGTCGTGCTCACCGTGCCGCTCTGGCCGTCCCCGCTCACCTTGGCGGCCGAGGCTGCCGTCATCGCGAAGGGAGTCAACTCCCGCACACGGCTATTGAAGGAATCCGTGACGTAAACATTGCCGGCGGAGTCCACCGCGACGCTGCGGGGATCCAGTTGGGCCGCGCTGGCCAGTCCGCCATCGCCGGAATTGGGCGTGCCCGTCCCATTGCCTGCGATGGTGGTGATCAGTCCGTTGGCGGTCACACGCCGGACCACGGCATTCCCTTCGTCAGCGATATATAGGTTTCCAGCGCCGTCGATCGCGATGCCGGTCGGAAGATCGAGCCGCGCCGCTGTCGCCGGGCCCCCGTCACCGCTGTAGCCCGGTACGCCCGTGCCGGCCACCGTGGTTATGGTTCCGTTGCCGTTAATTTTGCGGATGCGGCTGTTCAGGTGATCCACCACGAATAGATCGCCCCCTTTGTCCAACGCCAGATCGTACGGATCCATCCCCGCCGCCACCGCCGGTCCGTTGTCTCCCGAGAACAAAGCCTTGCCGTCGCCGGCAATCGTCCCGATCGTGCCCGAGGTATCGACCTTTCGGACGCGGTGATTTCCGTTGTCCGCGATAAAGACGTCGCCGGCCGAGTCTACGGCCAAGCCGAGAGGATTGTTCAGCGACGCGCTTTGCGCGGATCCACCGTCACCGCTGAAGCCGGACTGCGAGTTGCCGGCCACAATGGACGTCGTGCCGTCTTCGCCGACCTTCAAGACCAGCGGCTCGCTGTCGGATACGTAGAAGTTTCCCGACTGGTCTACCGTCACACCAAAAGGCTGTCCCAGCACTTCGCCGAAGCCGCCGATAACCCCGCCCAACAGAAAGCGCCGCAATTCGTAGTTCCACGTATCGGCCACGGTAATATTGCCTGCCATGTCGATCGCCAGGCCCTCCGGCAGGTTCAGGAAAGCCGACGTCGCCGGCTGGCTATCCCCGTTGCTGGTTCCCGCGACGGTGGTGATGATGTTGTTCGCGACCTTCCGCACGCGGCCATTGCCGAGGTCGGCGATGTAGATCTGGCCTGCCGCAATGGTCAAACCCGTCGGGACATAAAGCTCCGCCCCGATGGCCGGACCTTTGTCTCCGAAAAAGCCCGGACTTCCGTTGCCTGCCACGGTATAAATAAAGCCCGTGGTTAGATCTACACGGTCCACCTCGGAGAGGTAATCGTCTGAAATGTATATGCTGCTAATGCCGTCGAAAGCGACACCATAGGGGATGAGAAGCGTGGATGACGCCGGGAAGCCGTTGCCGGTGGTGCCCGGATTGTTATACCCGACCCCGGCGAAGGTGTTCATCATCCCGCTGCTGTCGATCTCTCGTACTACAGCTTCGCCATAGTCCGCCAGATAAAGATTGCCGCCGGTGTCGGCCGCCAGCCCGGTCACCAACCCGATCGAGGCTATGGAGGCTGGCCCGTTGTCGCCGGTGTAGCCGAACAGGCCGGTTCCCGCGATGGTGGTGATCGTCCCGTCCAGGTCTACTTCGCGGATCCGGTAATTGTAACCGTCGGCAATGTAAAGATTGCCCTTGTAGTCCAATGTAATGGCGAGTGGATCGATCTCCGCCGACGTCGCTGGCCCGTTGTCGCCGGAGAAGCCCGTGATGCCCCGGCCTGCGAACGTATCGATAGTGCCGTCGGGAGCAATGCGGCGGACCACCGCGTTGCCCCGGTCGGCCACATACAGATATCCCTTGGAATCGAATACGATGCTGGTGGGATCGCTGAGCTGCGCCTTGTTCGCCGGGCCGCGGTCGCCGCTGTAGCCCGGAATCCCGGTTCCCGCGTAGGTACTGATGATGCCCGCGGGCGTGACCATCCGGATCCGGTTATCCAGCCGATCGGCGATGTACAAATTCCCGTTGCTGTCCTCCGCCACCGAAATCGGTCCGCTTAAGGGAGCCAATGTGGCGCTGCCGCCGTCCCGCAGACGGCTCGTACCGGCGATTGTGTTGATGGTGTAGGGCTGCGACCATCCGTTCGCCAGGAAAAGCGGACCAGCCAACCAGGCACTAAACAGGCACACTTGGCGCACACAGGCTCTACCAGCGCTCATGGAAGTCCTCATTCTGTTGTTGAACGACGAAGCAACAGCCGTCGGCAACATATGATGTCTTACAAACGTCGCTTAGTCAAGTATTAAATCGATGACGGTTTGGCGGCCGATCGGCCTGAGCCTGATTTTTCCATTATGGTTTCGGATTTCCGAACAATAGAGCAAATTGCCGCGAAGAATCGCTCAATCCGGGGAGGCAGAATTGAGCCGGAAATGCCCCGGCGTGTTCGGTTTTCCGAACAAGGAGCGCGCCTAAGCCTTCCAGATCCCGAGCATTCGCCGCAGCAGCACGAGCTGTCCCAGATGGTACGCGTTGTGGTCGGCCACCAGCAGGGCCTCCCGCAGGATCGTCTGCCCCGTGCCATGCGGAATCCGCGCATACAGGTCCGTCTTCTTGTCCGCCACCAGCTTGGCCATGGCCTTGTGATCGGCGCGAAAGCTGCGCAGGCTGTTGTTCCAGGCGGCCGCGTTCGGTGGCGCTTCCGTTTTCGGCCAGTATCCTTCCGGCCAGGCCGGTGACTTGTGCTTCGGATTGCGGCTGAACTCCAGAATGTCCCCCTGCGCCAGGCGCATGTGCTCCAGCAGTTGCCACGCCGTATAAGGCGCCGCCGGCGGCTTCACTCCGCGCAGCTTGGAGGGCAAATCCGAGAAGGCGGTGTCGAAGTCCACATGCGCGTTGCGGCCGCGCAGAAGGTCCAATAGGTGCTGGCGTAATGCGTCGGATTCGGTCATGAACCAAGGGAAACATACGCGGCTGCGAATTTCAAGCTGCCCGTGGCGCGGGGTCTCGCCGGGAACACGGTGATGTGACCGTCGGCCCGCCAGGTTGTAACACAGTAAACTCCGATGGCGTGATATACTCCCGGCTGCAGAGCTTTCAGTAAGTCAGGAGGTGCTAAGTGGGCACGACTCGAAGAGGTTTCCTGAAAGCCGGAACCGGCGCCATTGCCGCTTCCGTTCTCGGCTTCGACGTACGAAAGGCGTACGCGCAAGCGCGCGAATTGAAAATCGCCCGGACTACGGAGACGCGCTCCACCTGTCCCTATTGCTCGGTGAGCTGCGGCGTCATTATCCATACGCTGGGCGACCAGGCCAAGAACGTCACCGCGCAGGTGGTGCACGTCGAAGGCGACCCCGATCATCCCATCAACCGCGGCACGCTCTGTCCCAAAGGCTCCTCGCTGATGCAGGACATTCTCAACCGGCGGCGCCTGCTCAAGCCACAGGTGCGCCGCCCCGGGTCCGATCATTGGGAAGACATCAGCTGGGACAAGGCCTACGACGAGATTGCGCGCCACATCAAGAAAACGCGCGACGAAACGTTCCTCGAAAAAGACGCCCAGGGGCGCACGGTCAACCGCCTGGAAACCATTGCCTGGAACGGCGGCTGCACCGACACCAACGAGCTCAACATGCTGGTGGTGAAAACGATGCGCAGCCTGGGAGTCACATACCTGGAAAATCAGGCCAGGGTTTGACACGGCCCCACGGTCTCCAGTTTGGGGCCAACATTTGGACGCGGTGCCATGACGAATGGCTGGATCGACATCAAGAACACCGACATGATGTTGATCATGGGCGGCAATCCGGCCGAGAACCATCCCTGCGGCTTTAAGTGGCCGGTGGAAGCCAAGCGCCAGCGCAACGCGAAGATGATTGTGGTCGATCCGCGCTTTACGCGGACCGCCGCGGTGGCCGACCTGTTCGTGCAGATCCGCGCCGGTTCAGACATCGCGTTCCTGGGCGGTGTGATTCATTACGCGCTCGAGAACCAGCGGATTGCGAAAGATTACTTAGTCAATTACACCAACGCTGCGTTCGTCATCAAGGAAGGCTTCAAACTGCCCGAGGACGGCTTGTATTCCGGATACGAACCGGCCAGCCAGAGCTACGACAAGTCGACGTGGAATTACGAGCCGGGCGGCAATCTCACCGGCAAAGCAGTCGCGGCCGATCCTCCGGCCACGGTAACGCCCAAGCCCGCGCAAGCCGCCGCTCCGGCATCGCTGCCGCCCAACGTCGCTTACGACACCTCGTTGCAGCATCCGCGCTGCGTCTATCAGCTCCTGCGGAAGCAGTATTCGCGCTATACCCCCGAGATGGTCGAGCGTATCACCGGCATTCCCAAAGATCAGTTCCTGAAAGCCGCCGATCTGTTCACCTCCATCCGCAAGGACGGCGACACGAAGAAAGTCGCCACCGTCATCTATGCGGTCGGCTGGACGCAGCACACCTTCGGCTCGCAGATCATCCGGACCGCTGCCATGCTGCAAATGCTGATGGGCAACGTCGGGCGCGCCGGCGGTGGCGTCAACGCCCTGCGCGGCCATTCGAACATCCAAGGCGCCACCGATATGGCCGGCATTTTCGACATCCTGCCCGGTTACATCAAGGTGCCTCATCCTGAAGACAAAGACTTCGCCGCCTGGATGAAGCGCATCACGCCGACGCCCTCCAACCCGCATGAGTGGCAATCCTGGAACTACTGGTCTAACACTCCCAAGTTCGCCGTCTCTTTCCAGAAGACCATGTACGGCGCGGCCGCGACCAAGCAAAACGACTGGGCCTTCGACTATTTGCCCAAAGTGGACCGCGAATATTCCTGGGCGCACATCTGGGACGACATGTACCGCGGCAAGCTGAAAGGCCTGCTCGCGTTCGGCATGAACGGCGTGGCCATCGGCCCGAATTCGCAAAAGAACATCGACGCTCTGAAGAAAGCCGAATGGCTGGTGGTCTGCGAAATCTATCCCGACGAGACCAGCGGTTTCTGGCAGTCGCCGGGCATCTCCGCCGACGACAAGAAGAACATCCAGACCGAAGTCTACCGGCTGCCCGGCGCCGGCTTCGCCGAAAAGGACGGCACGTTCGTCAACTCGGCGCGCTGGCTGCAATGGAAGTGGGCCGCTCTGCCGCCTCCCGGCGACGCCAAGCTGGATCAGGAAATCCTGGCGCGCATCTTCTTGAAGGTGCGCGAGCTGTATCAAAAAGAGGGCGGCAAGTTCCCGGACCCGATCCTGAAGTTGACCTGGAACTACACGGACCCGTACAATCCCTCGCTCTCCGAAGTGGCGCGCGAGATCAATGGCCGCGCGCTGGAAGATGTCACCGACCCTGCCACCAAGCAAGTCATGAAGGCCGGCCAGCAATTGCCGGGTTTTGCCTGGCTGCGCGACGACGGCTCGACAACCTCGGGAAATTGGCTATACTGCGGCTCCTGGACCGAGGCCGGACCGCTGCTGCAGCGCCGCGGCACGGAAGACCCTTCCGGACTCGGGATCTATCCCAACTGGGCTTGGTCCTGGCCCATGAACCGCCGCGTGCTCTACAACCGCGCTTCCTGCGACCTCAACGGCAAGCCCTGGGATCCCGATCGCGCGCAGGTCTGGTGGAACGCGACGGCCAAGCGCTGGGTCGGTAACGACGTCCCGGACTTCAAGGCTGACTCGGACCCCAAGGATCACATGGGGCCGTTCATCATGAATCCCGAAGGCGTCGGTCGCGTCTTCGTCCCGCTCGCCGGCATGGCCGACGGCCCGTTCCCGGAACACTACGAGCCGTTCGAAAGCCCCGTCGGCAACCCCTTGCACCCCAACCAGCCCAACAATCCGGTGGTGAAGAAATATACAACCGCCATGGACAAGTACGGAACCGCGGCCCAGGGCTATACGATCATCTGCACGACCTATCGCCTGACCGAGCATTATCACTATTGGACCAAGAATAATCCGATGAACGTCGAGCTGGTGCCCGAAATGTTTGTCGAGATCCCCGTCGAACTGGCCGCTGAGTTGGGAATCCAGGGTGGGGATAACGTGAAAGTGACCAGCATTCGCGACTCGTATCTGGCCAAAGCGATGGTCACCCGCCGCATCAAGCCCATGACCGTCGACGGCAAGAAGGTGTACCAGATCGGCATCCCGATTCATCAGGGCTTCCGGGGCATTCAGGAGGATGCCGGCCGTGCGCCGCGCTCCATCGCGAACCTGCTGTCTCCCACCGTCACCGATCCCAACGCGTTCACGCCCGAGTTCAAGGGTTTCCTCGTGAAGTTGGAGAAGGTCTAAGCCATGGCGAACGGACCACTGCAAATCAAAGCCATCTCCGGACACGCCGGCACCGTCGCCGGGCGCAACACCTCGCGCGATTACGATGTCTGCAAGCTGGTGGACGTGACCACGTGCATCGGCTGCAAGGCCTGCGAAGTCGCCTGCCTGGAATGGAACGGCTACCCCTTCCGCCAAACCGTCTTCGACAACACCTACCAGACCATGCCGGATCTGGAGTGGAATTACTACAATCTGATCCGCTTCAACGAATTTGAAGACGCCAACGGCAACTTCAGCTGGCTGATGCGCAAGGATCAGTGCATGCACTGTGCCGATCCGGGCTGCCTGCGCGCGTGCCCGGCCGACGGCGCCATTGTGCAATATAAAAATGGCATCGTCGATTTCCAGCAGGAGAACTGCATCGGTTGCGAGTATTGCGTCACCGGCTGCCCCTTCAACATTCCTAAGTTCAACAAGACCACCAAGAAGGTCTACAAGTGCACGCTCTGCTCGGATCGCGTGGGCGCCGGCCTCGAGCCGGCCTGCATCAAGGCTTGTCCCACCGGCTGCCTGCACTTCGGCAGCAAAGATGACATGAAGGATCTCGCCGGGACGCGCATCCAGCAGCTGCACGAGCACACGTCGCACACCAACGCCGGTCTCTACGATCCGCCGGGCGTCGGCGGGACGCATGTCATGTACATCCTGCACGACATCGATCATCCGGAGCGCTATGGCGGCCTGCCGAAGGATCCGCACGTGCCGCTAATGGTCAAAATTTGGAAGGGCCCGCTGAAATGGCTCGGGAACATCGCCATGGGCGTAGGAATCGCCGGCGTCCTGGCCCACTACATCCGCTTCGGTCCGAAGGAAGTTGAGCCGGAGAACGGGAAAGGCCAACCCAAGTGAGCGCCGCCAGCATCCCGCACACCGCGCACACCGGCGAAGTGGAGCGCTACACCTTCCGCGAACGCTTGATGCACTGGCTCACCAGCATCGCGTATCTGTACTGCCTGGGAACCGGCTTGGCGTTCTATACGCCGCATCTGTTCTGGATCGCGCTCATTCTGGGCGGCGGCCCGACGTCGCGCTTCTGGCACCCCGTTCTCGGCGTGGTGTTCCTGATGGGCGTCCTGTGGATGCAAAGCCTGTGGCGCCACGACATGCTCATGACCGAGACCGACCGGAAGTGGATGGATCGCGTCGAGAACTACGTAACCGGCCGCGACGAACTCATGCCGCTCTCCGAACGCTTCAACGCGGGGCAAAAGGTGTTCTATTGGCTGATGTTCTACGGCGCGCTCCTGCTCCTGCTTTCCGGCATCTTTCTGTGGATGCCCGAGTACATTCCGCGCCAGGCGGCCTGGATCCGCGGCGTCATGATTCTATTGCACGAGTGCGCGGCGCTGATCACCATCGGCGGTTTCATCATTCATGTCTACATGAGCGTATTGATGGTTCCGGGCAGCATGCACGCCATCACCGTGGGCTACGTGTCGCGCGCGTGGGCCAGGACGCATCACCGGTTGTGGTACATTCGGGCGACGGGCGGTACGCCGCCTCAGGAATGAAGTGGACTTACGACGCCCGCATCCAGCGCGCCGCTGAGCTGATTCCCGATTATCCCGCCGCAGCCGAACTGCTGGCGTTCTATCGCCAGCTGGCGCTGTTTCAGCAGTCCATTTTTGCAACGTTGCGGTCCAAAGGCGAAACGGATGTGTGCGCTCTGGCGCCGTACTTCAATCCGCTCGCTGAACTCATCGCGCGAAGCGGGCCGCAGGGCATGTCCGGCAAAGCCTGCCTGAGCACAGAGCTTCTGCAGCGCGCCTGGGAAGACGACCTCAAGGATCCCTACGCGCGCTTTTCCGCTCGAGTGCTGCTGCAGCCCTATGCGGAAAGCCTGGCGTCGCGCGGCGACGTGCCAGCGCAACCCGAAAGCAAGGTTTGCCCGTTTTGCAGCGCCTGGCCGGTCGCGGGCGTTCTGCGCGGCGAAGGCGATGGCGCCAAGCGCTGGCTACTCTGCTCGCTGTGTGGCACGGAATGGCCGTTCCGCCGCGTGCTGTGCCCCGGTTGTGGCGAGGAAGATAAGGACAAACTGCCCATCTACAAGGCCGCCGGGTTCGATTCGGTCCGCGTCGACGCCTGCGACACCTGCCACACCTATCTCAAATCAGTGGACCTCACGACGGACGGCCACGCCGTGCCGGTGGTGGATGAAATCGCGAGCGTCGCACTGAACATCTGGGCCGAAGAACACGGCTATTCCAAACTGGAAACCAATCTTCTGGGAATGTGACTCATACGGAGCAGGGCGTCAGAAAATCCAGCGCCTTGGCGATGTAGTCCTTCAGTTCAGCGCGCTTGACGACGGCATCCAGAAAGCCGTGCTCCAGAAGAAACTCGCTGGTCTGAAAGCCCGGCGGCAGCTTCTGGCGGATGGTCTGTTCGATCACGCGCGGTCCGGCGAAGCCGATCAGCGCGCCCGGCTCGGCGATGTTCAGATCGCCCAGCATCGCGTAACTGGCCGTCACGCCGCCGGTGGTGGGATCGGTGAGCACGCTGATAAAGGGTACTCGCGCCTCGTCCAGCCGCATCAGGGCGGCGGAAATCTTGGCCATCTGCATCAGGCTGACCGCTCCCTCCTGCATGCGCGCGCCGCCGGACGCCGAGATGATGACCAGCGGAATCCGGCGCTCGATGGACCGTTCGATGGCCCGGGTGATCGCTTCCCCCACTACCGCTCCCATGCTGCCGCCCACGAAGCCTAACTCCATCGCGCAGATATGCACCCGCCGGCCGTTCATGTTGCCGCCGGCGGAGATGATCGCGTCGCGCAGACGGGTGGTGTCGCGCGCAGCGGCCAGCCGGTCCTTGTACTTCTTGGCGTCGGCGAAATTCAGCGGATCGCTGGATACCAAATGCGGATCGAATTCATCGAACCGGCCCTCGTCGAACAGCATCTCCAGGCGCGCGCGCGCGCCCAGGCGGTTGTGACGGCCGCAGCGGGGGCAAACCTGAAAATTGTCGTCCAGTGTTTTGCGCCAGATGATCTGCTCGCAATTTTCGCACTTCAGCCACAATCCCTCGGTTCGGACGCGCTTCTCCCCCACACCGGCTTTGAGCGATGACTTATCCCGGGTAAACCAGGCCATGTAGCTTTCAGTGTGGCATACGGGCGGCCGGCATCGCGCCGGACCGGCGCTCACTTGGGATAGGGATGGCCGCGTAACATCGTGAAAGCCCGGTAGATCTGCTCGGCCAGGATTACACGGGCCAGTTCGTGCGGAAGCGTCATAGAGGAAACAGAAAGGAGGGTGGCTTCGTTTTTTCGCCAGGAATCAGGCAGTCCGCTAGCCCCTCCGACCAGGAAAATCAGATCCCGGGCTTCCAGCCCGGCGCGCTCCACCATTTTGGCGAACTGCCCTGAATCCATGCTCTTGCCCGCCGGATCCAGAAGAATTTTCGCCGCCGAGGGGTGCTTCGCCCAGGGGTCGAACCGGGCTGGCTGGATCTCCCGCATCTCGCAGTGCGCAAAGCGGTTGGCGCGCCGGATGAACTCCTCAGACAAAGCGTTGGCGTTCCGGTCACGAGGCTTGCCCACGTAGTAGAGTAGGATCTTCATCGGGTCGCTAGGCTCGATTTTACGTTAATCTAGGTTGAGGACATGGCCGGAGTAGCCGCGAAGTTCGTTCCCCGTGAGTTATTGATTCACACGCCGGACGGGTCCACCCGGACCCTGGGCCTGGACCGCGACCGGTTTACCCTGGGCCGTTCCAGCACCAATGAGTTGTGTTATCCGGAAGACGCCGGGCTGTCGCGGCAGCACCTGGTCCTGGAGCGCGACCCGGAAGGCTGGAGCGTTCGCGACCTGGGAAGCAAGAACGGCACTTATGTCAACGGGACGCGGATCACCGGGCCGTATCTGCTGGGCCCCAACGACCGCGTGACGGCCGGGCACATCACGCTGGATTTCTCCGCGAAGTCGTCCTCGCTGCTGCCGGACAACACCGTGATTTTCATCGACGGCATGACGTCCACGGCGGCCATCTCCAACGAAGTCTCCGCGGCCACCAGTCTGGAAGGCGTCCTCAGCCAGGATAAGCAGCTGCAAGCCGGTCCGCAGATGCAGGCCCTGATCCGCGCCGGCCGCGAGCTGGCCGGCAACATGCCCCTGGACGACCTGTTCAACCTGATCATGAACCTGTCGATCGAGGCCGTGGGCGCGGCGCGCGGCGTGCTCATGACCCTGGAGGGCGACGATCTGGTGGCTCGTGCGGCGCGCGGCGAAGGCTTCCGGATCAGCAACGCCGTGCGCGACCGCGTGATCCGGGACAAGACCTCCCTGCTGGTTCGCGACGCCCGCCTGGATGAGGCTTTCGCCGAGCGGATGAGCATCGTGCAGCAGCAGATCCGCAGTATGCTGGCCGTACCGCTGCAGACTGACGACCGCGTCATCGGGCTGATCTACCTGGATTCGCCGCATTTCGTGCATGAGTTCACCAAGGACGATCTCAGTTTGCTGACCGTGATGGCCAATGTCGCGGCCATTCGCATCGAACATACTCGCCTGGCGGAAGTGGAGCATGCCGAGCGCATGCACGCCAAGGAACTGGAGCAGGCGGCCGATATTCAGCGCAAGCTGCTGCCGCCGCACGCGCCGGATGTTCCCGGCGTCGACCTGGCCGGGTACAACGCCGCCTGCCGCACCGTGGGGGGCGACTACTACGACTTCCTGACCTACCCGGACGGCCGCGTCGCGCTGCTGGTGGGCGACGTCGCCGGCAAAGGCATGCCCGCGGCGCTGCTGATGTCGAGCCTCCAGGCCCGCGTCCAGGTGTTGTTCGACGATCCCGACGATCTGGCCAAGCTGGTGACGCGCCTGAACCGGATCATTACTTCCAACTGCCCCACCAACCGCTTCATCACGTTCTTCATCGGCGTGCTCGATCCGAAGACCGGCGAGCTGGTGTACGTCAACGCGGGACACAATCCGCCGCTGCTGGTGCATAAGAACGGTTCGGTGGAGAAACTCGAAGGCACCGGCGTGATTTTAGGGATTCTGCCGATCGCTCAGTACGAGCAGAAGCGCGCGCATTTGGACGTAGGCGATGTGGTGGTGCTTTTTAGCGACGGCGTGACCGAGGCAGTGCGTCCCGACGTCGACGAAGAGTTTGGCGAAGACCGGCTGGCGGACGTTCTGCTGGACCTGAGGAACCAGCCGGCCCAGGCGATCATCGATTCGGTGAACCAGCGGGTCCAGGAATTCACCTGCGGAGCGCCGCCGGCCGACGACATCACGCTGGTGGTGGCCAAGCGCGTGAAGGCTTAGCGGTAGGTCAACAGATTCGCGTCGCCCAGATGCGGATGATTGTTGAAGCTCGCCAGTGAGAATCGCTCCGCCGAAAAACGAAACTCCGTATAGCTGGCATTGCGCGAGCCCAAGCTCACGTCCAGAGTTTTCTGTGGCGCTAAGTCGAGGGCGTGCCTCACGGCGGCTCCGATCACGCCGCCGGAAGTAAAGACCGCGATCCGCGCGTTTCTCGAAGCGGCGCCGCGAATGTGCGCCAATGCCTGGTCCACACGCGCGCAGAAAGCCTTCCATGTTTCGATCTCCGGGGAGTGCAATTGCTCGTCCACCCACATGCGAACGACACGCTGGAAGAGCCGGTCGAAAACACGGAAGGCAGCTTCCTGATCGGATTGCCCGCGGAACTCGGCATCCAGCGCGCGAATGTCCTGGTCAGTTTCGCGAAGTCGAGGAAGGAACGTTTGCACGACGGCGATGCCCGCGTATTCATCCAGATCCGCGAGCGTGATTGGTTCGGGCCAGGGTGCGCCGGCCTCCTGATAAACGCCGGCCACGATTTCGCCTGTGCGCAGGTGCCGGCACGCCGGCCCGTGATACACCTGATCGAAGACCACGCCGGTGCGCAGCCAGTATTCGCCGAGAATCCGCGCCTGTCGCTCGCCGAGTTCAGACAGCCGGTCGTAGTCGGCTTGAAGAAAGGAAGCCTGGCCGTGCCGGACCAGTGTTAGCAATGCCATGGGCTAGGAAGCAATCTTGTGCTTCTTGAGCCACCTGAAAACCTGCGGCCAGAGCATTTCCATTTCTTCAGGCGGGAAGCCGTGTTTGCCATCGGGCACGGTAATCAACTCGGCGTCGTCGCCCGCGGCTTTGAGGGCTTTGGTCAGGCTCACGCTTTGCGCATAGGGAACCACGGGATCCGCATCGCCTTGAATGGCGAGAATCGGCGGGAGGCCTTTGCGCACGTAGTGGATCGGCGATAATTTGCGGGCCAAGTCCATGCGGCCGGGCTGATCGGGGATCCAGGCCGTGGCGTAGTCTCTCTGGTTGGGACCTTCCAACTGGTCGGCGACATCAGCGATGCCGAAAAAGTCGATGACCGCGGCGATTTTAGTAACTGGGCCGAGGTCCGCTGAAGCCGGAACCATCCCGGTCATCAGCGCCAGGTGCCCTCCGGCGGATGATCCCGCGACGAGGATTCGTTTGGGATCCACCTTGTACTCGGCGGCGTGACTGGCGAACCACTGCGCCGCCTGCAGGACGTCGTTCACGGCGGCGGGCGCGGGCGCCGCTTTCGCCAAACGATACTCGATATTGGCCACGACAAAACCATGCTCGATGAATGGCAGGGCATAGGTTGCCACCATTTGTTCCTTGTCGCCTTCGACCCACCCGCCGCCATGGATCAGGATCACACCGGGACGGTCTTCCAGAGCGGGCGCGCGAGCTTGCAGAATATCCAGAACGGTCTCGGCATAGTGGCCGTAGCGGATGTTCGCTTCGATCTGATAATCCGCGGCGAAGGCCGGCCAGGAGAGGACCAACGCGACGAGGAGGTGAAATGGGCGCGCCACTAGATCCAGTGTACGACTGCGACGCCGGATTGCCCGCCTATTTGTACCAGAGAATCCGCGCGCACTCCAGCGGGACCGACGCGAGAGGGTGATACGGCACGATGCGCGGCGTGTAGTCGCCAGCGGGACGGCTGGCCGCCATCGAAGCGCAGTAACTATGCGCGTTGGATGCGCCCACCAGCGGGTCGCCGCGCCGCATCTCGATGACTTCCGGGCGGCCTCCCCCATTTTCGGCATAGAGCTCCACGCGCACCGCCGCCGAATCCAATTCATCCAGGAACACCTGGGCTTTGAAAAGGTGCTGTCCTCCATCGGAAGACACGTCCAGAGATCCAAAGTGAAGGCGCGGCCAATGTTCGTCGATCGCCTTGCGCCATCGGACCAGATCTTCGATCGCCGCGGGAGCGCTTTTGGTCCGCTCGCCATACTCTTTTGCGCGCGCCAGATAGTGATGCCCGACATACTCGCGCACCACTCGATTGGCCGAGAATTGCGGGGTCAAGCGTGACATGCTCTCGCGGACGTGTGTTACCCAGGCTACCGGGATGCCCGACGCATCGCGGTTGTAGAACATCGGGATGACGTCATTTTCCAGCAGTGAATAAACCTGTTCGGCTTCCTGACGGTCCCAGGCCGGATCGGAATCGTGCTCCTGGCCGTCTCCGATCGCCCACCCGACTTCGGGGGCATATGCCTCGGCCCACCAGCCGTCCAACTCGGAAAGGTTCAGCCCGCCATTGACCAGCACCTTCATGCCGCTGGTGCCGCTGGCTTCCCACGGCCGCCGGGGAGTGTTCAGCCAAAGATCCACGCCGCGAACCAGATTCTCGGTCATCTGCATGTCGTAGTCGGCCAGAAAGACCGCGTGCTGGCGAGCCGCAGTGTGACGAATGAACTGAATCCATTGCCGGATCATTTCCTGGCCTTGTTGGTCGGCGGGATGCGCTTTACCGGCAAGCACGAGTTGCACGGGCCGTTCGGAGTTGGTCAGGATCCGCAGCAGGCGGTCGGGATCGTACAGCAGCAGGTTGGGACGCTTATACGTCGCGAAGCGGCGCGCAAATCCGATGGTGAACGTGTCGGGATCAAAGACATGGGACGCGACGTCGATGTCCTTGGCGTCCGCGCCGTCTCCGGCCAACTGACGCGAGAGATACTTCCGCACATAACCGATCAACTGGCGCCGGCTGTCGGCGCGCATTTTCCAGAGATCGGCGGCGGGAACCGAGTCCAGCCCAGTGGAAATTTCATCCAGATCTCCGCGCCACCGGTCCTGGCCGAAAGCGGTGGTCCAGACGTGGTCCGCGGCCTCGGAATCCCAGCTGGGGACGTGCACACCGTTCGTCACGTATCCGATGGGGAGTTCTTCCCGGGGCCAGCGCGGAAACAACGGCTGGAACAATCGGCGGCTGACTTCGCCATGCAGGCGGCTGACTCCGTTCACCGCGCCGCTGCCACGAATGGCCAGATAGGCCATGTTGAAAGGTTCGGAATTGTCGTCCGGATTCAGCCGTCCGAGAGCCATGAGCTGCGAGAAGGGGATATGCAGCCGTTCTTCGGCGTAGCGGCGGCAGCGGCGTTCCATGAGCGCCGGAGAAAAGCGGTCGAAACCGGCCTCCACCGGGGTGTGCGTCGTGAAGAGGTTGCCGGGACGGGTGGCCGCCAGGGCTACGTCGAAGGGCTGCTGGGTCTCGTCCATGAAATCGCGCGCGCGCTCCAGCACCGCAAAAGCGGCGTGCCCTTCGTTGAGATGGCACACATCGGGCTGCAGGCCCAGCGCGCGCAGCAGGCGCCAGCCGGCGATACCCAGGATGCGTTCCTGTTGCAGACGCGTTTCCGAGCCGCCGCCGTAGAGTTCCGCGGTGAACCCGCGGAAGTCAGGAAGGTTGGCCGGATCGTTCGAATCGAGCAAGAACAACCGCGCTTTTCCCACTCGTACCTCCCACGTTCGCAGCCACAG
The DNA here is from genome assembly GCA_035508055.1 of Bryobacteraceae bacterium. Classification (GTDB taxonomy): domain Bacteria; phylum Acidobacteriota; class Terriglobia; order Bryobacterales; family Bryobacteraceae; genus Palsa-89. Next base: position 26,684 of record DATJNO010000016.1, read on the forward strand.
GCGGACCTCGGCGGTCACCGCGACCGACACGCGAAGCCATTCGCCATTGGGCTGGCGCAGCGGAGAGATGGGCAACTGCGTGGGATCGTTGTAGGGGTAGAGAGCCTCCTGATGGCCGTCCGCGTCGATGTGTTGGCGGAAATAGCCCTGCTGATAGAGAAGCCCGACGCCGTACACCGGCACGCCCAGGTCGCTTGCGGATTTGAGCTGATCGCCGGCGACATTGCCCAGGCCGCCCGAGTAGATGGGCAGCGCGTCGCTGAGCATGAACTCCATGCTGAAGTAGGCGACGGATTTGATGGGTGCGTCGGGATACGTGGTTTCAAACCAATGCGGGCGCGTGTTGCTATGTTCGTAATACTGCAGCGTCTGCTCCAGCTTCTGCCGGAAGGCGCCATCCGCCAGGCAGGCGTCCAGCCGTTCTTGGGAGACCGTTTGCAGGATGACCCAGGCATTATGAGTGAGCCCCCACAGTTCGGGGTCCAGGCGGTGCCATAACTCGTCAGCCGCATGGTTCCAGGACCAGCGGAGATCCAGTGACAAGTCATGAAGGCCGGCTCTCAGTTGTTCAGAATCCATTTCTTCACCTCAGGTTGCCTCAGTTCCCAGTGTGTCACGGACTGTGAACCATGGAGATGTCGGTGTGGTTGCAAAACGATTACGGCGCGAGAGACCAGGAGCATAGCGCGCGACAATAGAATCGATGTCCGGCACTCCCGTGATTCTGCTGCACGGGCTCGGCGACACGGTCGCCGTCTTCGAGCGCATGCGGTCGTACCTGGAGCGCGCGGAATTGCGCGTGCATGCGTTCGATCTAATTCCGAATAACGGACGGGCCACTCTGCCGGAGCTGGCTCATCAGTTGGAGGGGTACATTCGCGCAACGTTCGCTACGGGCGAGCCGGTCGATCTGGTCGGTTTCAGCATGGGCGGGCTGGTTTCGCGCTACTACCTGCAGCGGCTTGGGGGCCTGGAGCGCGTGCGCAGGCTGGTGACGATCGGCACGCCGCATTATGGCACGTGGTCCGCCTACGTGCTTGGTTCTCCGGGCGTGCGCAACATGCGGCCCGGAAGCGCGTTCTTGCGGGACCTGAATCAGGACATGCAGATGTTGGACGGGGTCCTGCTGGCCTCGATCTGGACGCCGTTCGATCTGATGATCGTCCCGGCGACGAGTTCGCGCGTGCCGGTGGGCCGTTCCATCCCGGTTCGGACGCTGGTTCATCCGCTGCTGGTTCGCGATCCGCGAGTGATGCGGCTGGTGCGGGATGTGCTGCGCGAATGAGCGGCGCTTTCCTGGCCGAGCGCGCTTCATAGGATGTTCACTGCCCGCGCAGCCAGCAGCGCGATGGTCATCAGCGAGATGCTCGCCTGCACCATCATCATCAGCTTGGCCCAGCGCGAAAGCACCGGCACGTCAGTGGGCGAGAACGCCGTGCTGGTGTTGAATGCCAGAAACAGGTAATCGACGAAGCCCGGACGCCATTCCCTGGCGCCCTTGAAGGTCATCTGCGGAAAGAGGAACGCACCGCGCTCGTGCGACCCGCGGAGATCGCGCTGGTGCGGTCCGCCGGCGTCGAGCCGCCAATACCAGGAAGCGAAGACCAGGATGTTGACCACCCAGAGCACGGCGGCCGCTTGTAAGAGCGCTTGTGGAGGATCGCGATGCGAGGGCAGCCGCGTGACCAGCAGGCTCAACGACCAGATCATCGAGGCTGTTACGACACCCAAAACGGTGTGGCCCAAGACCCGGTTCAGCCGGGTCCTGCCCGCGCGATGGGCCAGGATCGTCGGCACGAGAAGCACCGAAACCACCGCCAGCAGCAGCCAGTCCTGGCCGAAGCGCAGAGTCTCCGGCAACACGAAGTGCAACCCGCCGGCCGCCAGCAAAGCCAGTATGGCGGGCCAGTGCGGCTCCGGTACGGCGGTGGGTGGGGCCTGGTCGGACTGCAGGTCCGCTTTGGGCTGCGGCATATGGGACAATGTACCAGGACGCCTCCCCATGAAGGTTGTAGTTCACAGTTCGTCTTTGATCTTCGCGGTTCTGTCGATTGTACTGAACGTCCCCATCACCCGCGTGAGGCGGAAACCGGTGGGGCGCGAGGATTCGCTGGGACGCAGGGAGTCCCCACGGGTTCCTGCCCGCGTGGGCGGCTAGTCCGCTACCGCCTGTCACGGCGGCGCTTTTGATTCGGCGCAGAGCGCACACGATCGAAATGGCGGTTTCAACTCAACTCGCGCTCGCACCGGAGGACGACCCGCATTCGAAGGCCGGCGCACCGGTGCGTTTCGCGGATCACCTGAAGGAGCTGCACCAGATTGGGACCGCCGCGTACGCCGCGTTAGGCGAAGCGCTCCAGGCGCATCTGGAAGCCGGGTGCCGGTGGTTTCATCTGCCCGCCGGCCTTGTGTTGCGGGGAGCGGGGAGCGACGCCGTCGTTCTGGCATCGCGCGGTGCGGATGGCGACTGCGAAGTTCATCTCAGTGCGCCGATTGCGGTGGGACCGGAATGCTCGGGCCAGCTGATTTTTTCGGCGCCGCGAGGCAGCGGGCCGCGGGAATTTTCGGCGGCCGAGCAGGAGCTCGTCGGGCTGATGGCGCAGAGCATCGCCCGCTTCCTCCGCGAAGATCAGGTTCATTCCGAGCGCAGACTCCGCGAATGCCTGGAGATCCATCGCAATCGCGTGCTCGAAATGGTGACTGAGAACCAGAGTTTGGACGTCACCCTGGAACAGGTGGCCCGCATGGTGGAGGAACAATGTCCCGGCGCGCTCTGCTCGGTGCTGGTGCTGAAGGACGAACTGCTGGCCTGGGTAGCCGCGCCCAGCTTCCCGCGCGAGACCGCCCGTCTGCTCAAGCCGGTCCGGGTGCTGCGCGGCGTTGCGGGATTGCCCACGGCCGAGGTGGCGCGTTCCACGGTCTTCTGGGAGGATCTGCGCCTTTGCCCGTTCTGGGCCGAGCGCGTGAAACTGGCGGGCCAGTTGGGAATCGACTCTTGTCTGTCGACGCCGGTCCGGTCGGTTTCCGGCGCTCTGTTGGCCATGCTTGCGCTCCACTATCGAGGCCCGCGGCCGCCGGACCGGAGCCCGGAGGGAAGCGATGCTGCGCTACTGGAATCGGCCGGCCGCCTGGCGGCCCTGGCTTTGGAGCGCCGCGCGTTCACCGAACACCTGGAGTTTCAAGCGCGGCATGACTCGCTCACCGGGCTTCCCAATCGCGCGCATTTTCTCGAGCTGCTCGAGAAGGCCCTCCAGCAAGCGGCCAACGGAACGGCGACTCTCGCCGTTCTGTTCATCGACCTGGACCGCTTCAAACAGATCAACGACATCCTGGGTCACGCCCTGGGCGACCGGCTCCTGAAGGAGGTCGGCGGGCGTCTGAAGCGCCTGTTGACCGAGGACGATCTGGCCGGACGCATGGGTGGCGACGAATTCACGATTGTCCTGACGCATCAGCCCGACGAGCAGGCCGTGATCCGCGCCTCGCAGGAATTTTTGAATGCGTTCCGCGCTCCGCATCAGATCGAGGACAATGAGCTGTTCGTGACCGCGAGCATCGGCATCGCCGTCTATCCCCAGCACGGCCGCGACGCCGCGGAGCTGTTACGCAACGCGGATCTGGCGATGTATCACGCCAAGAACAGCGGGAAAAACGACGTGGAACTGTTCCGCGCCGAAGATCATCCCGCTGGACTGGAGCGCCTGCGGCTGGAGAACGCGCTGCGCCGCGCGCTGGAAAATCAGGAATTCGAACTGTTGTACCAGCCGCTGGTCGGCTCCCAGAATCAGGTTCAGGGCCTGGAGGCGCTGCTCACCTGGCGCCATCCGATTTACGGCATGATCTCGCCCAAGCAATTCATCCCCATCGCGGAAGAGACCGGTCTGATCATCGACATCGGTTCCTGGGTGATCCGCCAGGCTTGCCTGGCTTGTGCGGCCTGGCATCGCGCAGGTTACCGCACGTCCCGTGTTTCAGTGAACGTGTCCGCGTTGCAGTTTGAGCGCCGCGAATTCCTGCATACGGTAGCCACCGCGCTGTCGCTCAGCAACCTTCCGCCACACCGGTTGGAACTGGAGCTGACCGAAAGCTATCTGATGCGGGATCTTCCGCAATCGGCCGCGCGCCTGGCTCAGCTGCGCGAATTGGGCGTGAGCATCGCGATCGACGATTTCGGCACCGGCTATTCCTCGCTCAGCTATCTGAACAAGCTTCCCGTGGACTCGTTGAAAATCGACCAGTCGTTTTTGCGGCATCTGAATCAGCCGGAAGGCTCGCTGCCGGTGTTGCAGAGCATCGTGCGGCTGGCGCACAGCATGAACCTGGACGTGGTGGTGGAGGGCGTGGAAACGCAGGCGGAGTTGCACATCGTGCGCGCGCTGGGGTGCGACCGGGTGCAAGGTCACGTGTATGGGCCGGCGCTGCGCCGGGAAGAGGTGGAAGCGCTGCTGGCAGGGGATGGGAATCTGACGCCGGCGCGCTGACGCCGCGGTGCTAGACCACCCGCAGCGACAACAAGCCTGCCAGTTCGCGGAACCCGGCCAGCCATTCCTCCTGGCCTTCTTCACGCAGCGCCGGGTACACCTCTTCGAGCACTTCGTAGCACTGGTTCTGGACCCGCCACAGGACCAGTTTGAGCGGAACCGCGGAGGCCGAGGCTACCGTTCTCCGCAAGGCATCCAGGTTCGCTGGATTTCTGGGATCCTTCGAAAAACGGCCGGAGGCCGCTTCGACGTTGCGGCGCAGCACGGCCTCCAGGCGTCGCTCATCCAAGGTCACACCCGCGACGCGGGTTTGCTCCAGCAGGCCCTGAATCCGCTCCTGATCCAGCTCGCCCGACGAGAGCGCGCGTTCGAGCAGGTGATTGAGCGCCACTTCCGCGGTGGCCTTCATCTCGCCCGGGATCGGAATGCCGCACTCGGCCAGGAAGGCGAGCAGAAGCGCCTGGGCTTCGTAGGCGTGGCAGCAGGCGGCGACGGATTGGTCGAGTTGCGCCGCGACGATCGCCTGAAGAATCCAACGCCGTTCATCGTGCAGCAGATTCTTGAGCGAATAGGTCTGGCCGGCCTGCTCCACCCGCCGCGCGGTCTCGTCCCACTGCCCCTGGGCGAAAGCTTCGCGCGCCGGTTGGAGAAGCCGGCGATAGGCGTCGGCGCCCTGAAATTTTCCTATCGCGGCGCGCAGGTTGTGGCCGCCCAGGTGCAGCGCGCCGAAGAAGAGCAATTCGCTCTCTCGCGTCACTTCCGAGGTCAGGCGGATCTTGCCGAAGGCCAGGCGCTTTTCGGCCGAACGCTTCACCCGGTAGTCGATGGTCTCCACCGAGCAGGAATAAAACCTCGTCGTGCCGGGATCGTCCGCAAACAAGGAACGGATCGCGTAATGCGCGCCCAGCTTGGGAAGGTCCAGCATAGCGGGCTTCACGAACTTGGCGTAAATCGCGGCGCCATCGCGGTGTTCCGGCAGGTTGCTCTTGGCGAGCGCCAGCCTTTCCAGGAACTGTGCTTCCAAGGGTTCACCGAACACTTCCTGCGCCAGCTCGACGACGCGCCCGGCATACTGGATCACCTGCACGGTCTCGATCCCGGTCAGCTCGTCGAAGAACCAGCCGCAACTGGTGTACATGAGCATCGCGTGCCGCTGCATTTCGAGCAGTTTCCATACGCGGACCTGGTCGGTGTGACGCGGGTTCTTGCGCCGGAAGTGATCGGCGAGGAACCGCGCGCGGCTTTCGGGCGAGTGGTCCAGCACCACGCCGATGTAAGCGTTGCGCGCCTCCCAGGGATCTTTCAGGTGCCGGGCGGCGTCCTTCTCGTAGCGCTTGGCCACCTCGTCGCGCAGCCAGTCCAGCGCCCGGCGCAGGGGCGCCCGCCATTTCTGATTCCAACCCGCGTGTCCGCCGGAATTGCAGCCGCAATTGCTGTTCCAGCGCCCCACGCCGTGCACGCAGCTCCAGGCCGTGTTTTCCAGGATCTCCACTTCGTGCTCGGCGGGATGGTTTTCCAGGTATTCGCCATAGTTGGTGACTTTGGCCAGGCCGCCCGCTTCGATGCGGTCCAGAGCGAAGGCCAGCGCCATGTCGCCGAAAGAATGATGGTGGCCGTACGTCTCGCCGTCGGTGGCGACGTGAGCCAGTTGCGGCCAGGTGCGCTGATCCGACAAGGCATCGAGGAGCCGCTCGGCGAAGCGCTCGCCGTTGTCCAGGACGTGTTCAAAGGCGATGGCGCGCGAGACCGGGCCGTCATAAAAGAACAGGCTGATCTCGCGGCCGGACGGCAGTTCCTGCCGGTAAGCGCGCGAAGGATCGATGCGCTGGCCGCTCACGTCCACGCCGTCCACCCAGTTGGCCTGCGACGGCGCGAGCACGGTAAACCGGATGCCGTGCTGCGCCAATAGATCCAGGCTCTCCAGGTCCACCGCCGTTTCCGGCAGCCACATGCCTTCGGGTTCGCGCCCGAAGCGGTGGCGGAAATCGGCAATACCCCAGCGCACCTGCGTCAACTTGTCGCGCGAATTCGCCAGCGGCATGATCATGTGGTTGTAGCATTGCGCCATGGCCGATCCGTGTCCGGAGAAGCGCTGCGCGCTGGCGCGGTCCGCGTCCAGGATGGCGCGATAGGTTTCGGGCGATTTCTGCTCCATCCACGACAGCAGCGTCGGACCGAAGTTGAAGCTGATGCCCGCGTAATTGTTGACGATCTTAACGATATGTCCGGCGCTGTCCAGGGTGCGGGCGGCGCTGTTGGGCGTATAGCACTCCGCCGTGACGCGCTCGTTCCAGTCATGATACGGCGCGGCGGAATCCTGCTGTTCGATGGCCTCCAGCCAGGGGTTCTCGCGCGGCGGCTGGTAGAAGTGCCCGTGGATGCAGAGATAGCGGTTTGCGCTCACGATTCCAGTAACGCGTGGACGCAGTTACGCGACCGGCTTGACGACCACGGCCGTTCCATAACAAATCACTTCCGTAACGCCCTGCATGATTTCGGTGGCGTCATAGCGGACGCCGATGATGGCGTTGGCGCCGAGCTGGGCGGCGTGCTCCGACATGCGCTGATAGGCGTGCGAGCGCGTTTCCTCGCACAGATTGGTGAACAGCGTGATATTGCCGCCGACCAGCGTTTGCAGGCTGGCGCCCACCGTGCCGAACACGGAGCGCGAACGGACGATAATCCCGCGCACGATTCCCAGGTTTCGCTCAATCCGGAAGCCGTCTAACGTGAAGGCCGTGGTAGCCATCGAATCGGGCACCATCGGAAGCGTTTCTTCCATTTGGTTCACTCCTGGTATTGGCGTCGCGTTTCTCGCAACGCACGCTATTCTAGCATTGCAGATCTATGCGGCTCGCGCCGGCTATCCCAGCCAAGGCCAGCGCTTTCCGGATTCCAGATCGTCCCGCAAACGGCTGCACTCCCGCCGTACGCCTTCCACGAGTGGAGCGCGGTGGCCGGGGCAGATAATCCGCGGCTCTTCCTGGAGGCAGCGCAACGCGGAAGCTCTCGCGGCGATCAAGTCGGGAGTAACGGGCCGAGCCATCAGCCGAAGCCTGCTGTTCACTACCGCCAAAGCGTCGCCGCAGAACAAAGCATGGGTCGGTTCGTGCAGATAGGCAACATGCCCCCCGGTGTGGCCGGGTGTCGCGAGCGCTCGAAAGACGCCTGCGATGCTTTCGCCATCGCTCACCAGATGATCGGCTACGACCGCCTCCGGCGCTGCTTCCTCCAACAATCCACGGAGCAGCACCAGCACACCCTCCTCGGGAACATGCTTGCCCAGCCGGCCGCGAAGCCCGCGGTTTGCGGTCTTGCGGGTCAAGAAGGGCGTGTCGCCCGCGCCGTAGTATACCGGCACGCCGAAGTTTCGCTGCAAAAATGCCGCGCCGGCGCAATGATCGTTGTGCCAGTGCGTCAGCAGGATTAGCTTGAGTTGGTCCGGCCGCATGCCGACGGCGTGCAAGCCTTCCAGGAAATCTTTGGCCTGGGAGTCCATGCCCACATCCACCGCGATCACGCGATCGCCTTCAGAAACGAGATAGGAGCACGCAAAATACGAAGGTCTTCGAAAACACCATATGCCCGCGGTGACCGGGATGATCTGGATGTTGATGCTGGGGTCTCCCAATGCGACGTCTGCCGATAGTGTACCGGAAGTCACTTTGTTACGCGCGAATCCGGCAACCCGAACCTGGGGCGGCGGCGTTCGTCTAATCGAGTAGGGAGGTAATTATGAAAATCATTCCAAAACAGCTGGTAGCTTGCACGGGGATCGCGGCGCTGGGCGCTTTGGGCCTCTTCGGCGCGGTGTCGCATGCTCAGAAGCAAGCGGCGGAACACGGCCGATTCATGAACGAGGTGGAAACCGTTCTGGCCATGACTCCGGCGCAGCGGGACCAGGCGGAGACCGCCTTCCAGGAGGCGCGGCAATCGGCGCAGCCCATTCGTGAGGAGCTGATGAACACGAATCAGGCGCTCCAGGCCGCTGTCCGCTCCGGCAACCGGGCCGACATCCAGCGCCTGGCGACGACCGAAGGCCAGGAGATTGGCCAGCTGACGGCCATTCGAAGCTCGGCCGTCGCCAAGGTCTACCGGACTTTGACGCCGGAACAACAGCATAGAGCCGACGCTCTGCGGCAGATCCTGATGCAGGGAATGGGACAAATGAACCGCTCTGCACGACTGGCGTCCTAGCTTTGGCGGGGCGCTACGAGCTCGATTACTCGATCCGTAGCGCCTCAACCGGATTTACCGCCGTGGCCCTTCGGGCGGGGAAATAACTGGCCAACGCAGCCGCCAGGATCAGAAACGCCGAGACGACCGCATAGGTCAGGGGATCGAGCGCCGCGGTTTTGAACAACAGCGACGTCATCAGCCGGGTGAGGCCGGCGGCGGCCGCTAATCCTAATACGGCGCCAATCACGGCCAGCAGCAATCCCTGGCGTACGAACATCTGTCGCAGCGCGCCGGGCTGCGCGCCCAACGCCATGCGGATTCCGATCTCGCGGGTGCGTTGGGTAACCGCGTAAGCGATGACGCCGTAGATTCCCACAACGCCCAGCACCAGCGCCATCGCGCCGGCGATTGCCAGCAGCACCAGCGTGAAGGACGTGCGCGCCATCGATCCGGCGTAGACTTCCTGCAAGGTGCGCACCTGGAACACCGGCAAGTTCGCGTCGACCGACCAGATCGCCCGGCGAGCCTCGCTGAGAAAGCTGTCGGTCCCTGCACGCTTCGTGCGGATGACGAACACACCGAACCGGATGACGTGCACGGGGTCCAACTCAAAATTGTCCATCAGGGTGGGCCAATAGGTAATCGCTGGCGGCTTTAGCTGGACTCCGTCGTCGTATACGTCGCCCACCACGCCCACAATCTCGCGCCACGGATCGTTGAGGCCTTCCCGGATGCGTTTGCCCACCGCGGCGGCGGGCGAGCCCCACCACTCGCGCGCCAGGTTTTCGGAAACCATCGCAACGCGGCGCTTGTCGTACACATCCGTCCAGGTGAAATCGCGTCCGGCGATGAGCGGGGTGCCCAGCGTCTTCAAGAATCCCGGAGACATGTTGCGGATGCGGCGGATGGGCGGGATCTGACCCGCAGCGTAATACTTGTCTTCGGCGTACATCACATCGTTATTGTTGAAACCCTCCAGGGGAGCCGAGCTTGCGAACGCGACAGATGAGACGCCAGGGACAGCAGCCAGCTTGTCCAGCATTTCGTTCTCCATGTGCATCACGCGCACCGGATCCTTCACGTCCGTGTCAGGAATCGAGATGCGCAGCAACTGGACCTGCTCGGGATGCGTGAAGCCGGGCTGGACGCTGCGCAACGCCTGGAACGTGCGGATCATCAGGCCGGAACTGATCAGCAGCACCAAGGCCAGTCCTACCTGCGCAACGACCAGAGTGTTTCGCGCGCGATGACGGTCGCGGCCCTGGCTCATGGTGCGTCCACTGCCGCGCAGCGAATCGGCGATGTGCGGGCCGGCGTATTTCAACACCGGAATTAACCCGAACAGAAGGCCTGCGAACAACGAGAGCGCGAGCGTGAAGCCGAGCACCAGGGGATCGATTCCGATTTCGTTCAATCGCGGTAGCGTCTGAGGGCCTTTGGCAATCAAGACCCGCAAGGCCGCGTACGCCAGCGCCAACCCTAAGACTCCGCCCAATACGCCCAGCGTCAAGCTCTCCAGCAGCATTTCGCGCGCGATGCGTTCCCAACCGGCGCCCAGCGCGGCGCGGATGGCCAGTTCCTGCTGCCGGCTTTCGGCGCGAACCAAAAGCAGATTGGCGACGTTGGCGCAGGCGATTAACAGCACCAGCCCCAGGGTGCCCATCAGAACCCACAGCGTGGCGCCGATGTCGCCCACCACCTCCTGCTGCAAGGGCTGAAGTTTGGGCGCGAAACGCGCATTTTCGAAGAGGGCGCGGCTGAACCCGGGCGGCGTCGGCCAGGACCGGATCCAGATGGGCAGCATCCGCGCTACGTCGGCGTTGGCCTGTTGGAGCGTGATGCCGGGTTTCAGGCGGGCAATTCCCTGGTAGCTGAACTGGCCCAGGAAGATCTTGTTGCGATCGAACCGCATGGGCAGGATGAGATCGGCTTGCCAATTTTCAAACTGGAAATTCTGGGGCATAACGCCGATGATGGTGCGCGGCTGGGAATCGACTTCGAGTGAGCGCCCCATCACGGAAGCGCTTCCGCCGAAGCGCCGCTGCCAATAGCCGTAGGTCAGGATGACGGTCTGCGGCGTCCCGGGCGTGTCGTCGGACTGGGAAAACCAACGTCCCAGCGCGGGCTGGACGCCGAGGGCCTGCAAGGTGCCGTAGGTCATGTCCACGGCTTGGACCTGTTCCGGCTCGCCGACGCCGGTGATGGTGGCGCCGTCGTAGCCCCACAAGCCGAAATCCTGAAACGTCCGGTTTTGCTCGCGGTAAGTGAAGTACATCGTGGGCGAACAGTTGATGTTGCCGTTAATGCCGCTGACGCCCGGCGCGAGATGCCAGACACCCACCAGTTGCTGCGCTTGAGGAAAGGGTAAGGGCTTGATCAGCACGCCATTGATCACGCTGAAAATGGCTGTGTTGGCGCCGATGCCGAGCGCCAGGGTGATCAGCGCGATCGCCGTGAATAAAGGCGCCCGCCCCAGGCGCCGGAAGATGTGCCGCAGCGATCGCATGTCGATCTATACGGCGCTGGACGGATTTCGTTCCGAGAGATTTCTCGGGTGGCGCTACGGAATCCGGGCGGATTCGAGCATTTCGTCGAAGGGCCCCTGGACTGCCGGCAGGTCTTCCGGCATCGCATCGCGCTCAACAATCAGCGCTCCACAATCAGCGCTCCACAATCAGCGGGCCATTCACCGCCATGCTCACACCGGGTCCGGCGGGGCAACAGCCGGCAAGGATAGAATGACATCCATGTTTGGCCTGATGCGGCATGCCCCGCGCCTTCCCTATTGTGGAACCTGCAAGACACTCGGAACGTTATATGGCCAACGTTCGCGGCTCCTCCTGAATCACGACACTGTGTTCCTGGCCGAGGTTCTGCTGGAATTGGCGGGAGGCCCAAAGCTTACAGAAAAGGAGTGGCTGCCGGCCTATCAGTCCTTCAACTGCCTGAAACTCCCGCGGCGGGCCGAGTGCATGCCGCTGGCGCTGGAATATGCCGCGACGATGACCGTGGTTCTGGCCCACTTTCAAATTGAGGATCACCTTGTGGACTCCGGCGGGTTTCGATGGAGAGCCGCCGCGAGGTTGTTTTCGCCGGCCTATTGGAAAGCCGCGCGCCGGTTGCGGGAGTGGCGGTTTCCCTTGGATGAGATGACGGCAATCTTACGGACGCAGGCGGCGCGGGAGGCCCATCCGCGGTCTTTGGAGCAGGTCGCGGAACCGACTGCGGCCGCGACGGCGCTCGCCCTCAGGCATGGTGTCCGGCTGTGCGGCAGGCCGGATCTGGAGCAGGCGGCGTACGAACTGGGTGTGAAGTTCGGCCGTTTGATCTACGTCCTGGACGCGTATCAGGATCGGGAGCGCGACACGGAGACGGGCGCCTTCAACGCGCTGCTGGCGTTTCCGGATCTGGACGCGCGGCGGGAGGTGATGACCGCGGCGGGCCGGATCGCAGAGAAGCTTTCCGCCACACTGGCAAATCGGCTGCGGGCCAACGTCGAAGAGCGCCTGGGACTGCGTTTGCCCATCGTTCACCTCTGTGCGCGAGTGGGAGCGCGCCAGCGGCTTCGTGACGCCGTCGCCTTCGCGCGGTCGCTGCGCGAACGGGAGTCCACCGGGCTCATCAAAGGAGCAGCCGTGCTGGCGACGGTTGCTCTATTGGCCTTTGTATTTCCGCACCACGCGCGCCGAGCCGAGTCGTGGCAGCAGTGCCTGGGCGTTCCTTTCAATCTGATGGCGCTGAGCAGCATCTTTGCTTTTGCGGCTCAGCCTCCGCCGGCTCCGGGTCCGGTGATTCGACCCGCGCAACTGCCACCCAATCTGGGTTCGTGCCGCAGCTGTCTTGGTCCCTGCGCGGAGTCCTGCGGGGAAGGCCTATGCGAGTCGGCTTGTGACAGCTGCGACTGCAGCTAGGCCTTCGCTCCCGCGTATCGGGGCTGCATCCAGAACCGAGCGCGATTTCCTTTAGGGTAGCGTGCCACGGCGTGGCTCACTGTTAGAATTTCCTGGTGAGGCTCGCATACTGCATTGCTCTGGCACAACTATGCCTTCTGGCTCAATCGGGCGGCGTGCTCAACATGTCGCAGGATCTGGTGACATACGGCATCGCCTCTTCGAACCTGCAGCCTAACACTCCTTCTGAGGACGCGCGGCCGCTGCTCGAAGCCGCAGTCACCTTCGCGAGCAAGAACAACATCGCCACCGTAACGGCCGATCCCGGCAGTTACTACTTCCTGTCGCTGCACGCGGGAACCACGACGCACGCCTATTTGTCCGGCGCGTCCAACGTAACGATTGACTGGCAAAATTCCGATCTCTACTTTGCATTCAGCAACCACGCCGCCATCACCTGCCAGAATTGCTCGACTGTCACGATGCAGAACTTCACGTTGGATTATCAGCAGCTGCCGTTTACGCAGGTCAGCATCACGGCGGTGGATTCGGCTAACGGCACATTGACGTTTCAGACGATCCCGGGTTACCAGTCTCCCTCCGATTTCAACACCAATCGCACCTCCGATAATTCCGACGCCATCTGGATCTTCATTTTCCGCAATGGCGCGCCGCTGGCCGGTGTAGGCCGTCTCCAGGGCGTCCGCCCGGTGAACGGAAACGTCATCACGATCGCCAGCACGAACAATCCCTGGGCCTCGGCGACAGCCTTGGCGGCCATCCAGCCCGGCGATGTGGCCGTGTTCACGGATCGCGGCGGGCCGCCGGCGTTGAATTTTGTACAAGGCGCTAACACCACCGTGCGCGATGCATCCATTTATTCATCCGGGCAAATTGCGTTGTATTTCGGCCGGACGCTCGCGCCAACAGCGGATCACGTGCAAGTGATTCCGCGGCCAGGCACCACGCGGCTCATCAGCTCGAACGCGGACGGAATCCATACCAGTTTCGCGAACGGGGCCAACATGTTTTCCAACAATATCGTGCGGCGCACCTGCGACGATGCCTTGGCGATCGCCAGCGAGTGGCTGGCCACGGTCTCCTCGGCGCCGCTGCCGGCTTCCCCGGCTACCGTCACCGTGACTCGCAGCATCGTGGGCGTACCTTATCCGGAAGGGACGGCGGTTTCGTTCGTGAATCCCGCGGACGCCACGGTCGTGGGCAGCGCCACCATCTTGTCGGAATCGCCTCCCTCCGCCAGCCAGACCCTGGCGGCAGGCGAAAGCGTTGCCGTGACACTCGACCAGCCGGTCACGGGTTTGGCTGCCGGCTACGAGATGATCTACAGCGATCCGGCCAAACACGGCGCCGGCTCGGTGATCGCCGGCAATCTCGTCCAGCAGGGAGTCTTCTCGCGCGGCGTCTGGCTTTCCGGCGTGGATAACGTGAATGTCCACGACAACCTCATCACCCAGACCAGCAAAATCGGCATTTTCGTCGAGCAACTCACTGCTCCGCCGGGTTCGGGTAATCTGCTGGACACCGGTCCCTCTTCCGGAATCACGGTTCAAAACAATCTGGTGGACAATTCGATCAACTACGGAGGCGTTTCGGAAGGTCCGGTTATCGAAGGGGCTTCGATTCAAGTGCTGTCCCTCAGCGGCGCCAATGGCCAGGTGGCTTCCACCCCGAACTCCAATATCACGATTCAGAACAACGTGATCAGTAACGCTTCCCGATCCGCCATTCGAGTCGAGAATGTCGCCAGCGGGCAGATCGCCAGCAACAGCTTTCAGGGGTACGGTTTGAATGCCACCCAGGACGTTTACTACGCGCCATCTTGCTGCGAGACGGTGGCGCAGTATAAAGCCGATTTCCAGCAGCCGCTGGTGGTGCTGAACAGCACCAATGTCGCCAGCCCGTCAAACCTGGGGGCGGAGAGCCCGGTGCGACTCATCACCGGCGTTTCCGCTGCCAGCTATGTTCCGAAGGTTGCGCCGGACTCTCTGGTGGCGGCGTTCTGGAACAATGCACCGGTCACAACCGACGTTGCTCCCACGCCCTGGCCGACCACGCTGGAGAACATCAGCGTTTTCGTCACCGATAGCACGGGCACTGTTCGCCTGGCGCCTATTTACTACCTTGCACCCACCCAGTTTTCCTTCGTGCTGCCGGTTGGCACTAGCCCGGGATTGGCCACGGTCTCCGCCGACGGCTTCAGCGGGGCAGTGTTGGTGGACGCGGTGGCTCCCGGCCTCTATTCCCAGAACAGTAGCGGCCAAGGTGTGGCCGCGGCGACTTGGGCGCTGTACTCGCCCGGGGGCAGCTTGCTGAACTCGGGTCTGGTGGCCGCCGTGCCCTGTTCACCGGGCGGTTGCGTGGCATCGCCGATCAGCCTGGGCGATCCGACGGATCAGCTCTACGTTAGCCTCTACGGTACCGGGTTGCGCGGCTACGACACCCTGACCAACGTTCACGCCAGCATCGGCGGGGTTGCCGCGCAGGTGCAGTTCATCGGGGCGCAGGGAATTACGGCCTTGGACCAGGTGAACGTGCTGGTGCCGCACAGTCTGGCCGGAGCCGCGGAAGTTCCGATTGTCTTGACCGTGGACGGGCAAACCGCGAATGTGGTGACGATCAGCCTGCAATAGCTTGTGATGACCGACCAGCGTCCTCGGCCCAGAACCACAAGGGCGATCCTACGGCCCGGAGGTTTGGCTGATACCGGGGATTGCGGTCCGTTGTAAGCATCACGTCAACAGCACGAGCATCTCTCGGCGCGGCGTGGGCGCGGCGTGGGCGCGGCGGGTAGTTCCGTGCTGTGCGCTGCGAACTCCAGAACGGCCTCAACCTTGGGCTCCGGCCTAGCAAATATGCGCGCCTTGCGTCCCCACATACACCGAATACAACGACTGGCTCGCTGCCATGAATAGCCGGTTGCGCTTCACCCCGCCGAAGCACAGATTCGCGCAGATCTCCGGCAGCGCGATCATCCCGATGGTCTGGCCCTGCGGCGAAATGATGTGCACGCCGTCGTAGCCCGCGCCGCCATTGGCGCCCGACCAGATATTGCCGTCCACGTCCGCGCGGATGCCATCCGACGAGCCCTCCCCGCGGCCTGGCACCTTCATATTGCTGAACTGCCGCTTATTCCGCAGCTTGTTCCCGTCCAGATCGAATACCTGGATGTCTCTCGGTGCGCCGGTATCGACGATGTACACCTTTTGGTAGTCCGGCGAAAAACAAATCCCGTTGGGTTTGTCGAGCTCGTCGGTCACAATCTCGATCCGCGCCGTCTTCGGATCCACGCGATACACCGCCTCCTTCAGCTCGGGCTTGGCCGCGTCGCCTTCGTAGTTGCCCAGAATCCCGTAGGGTGGGTCCGTAAACCAGATGCCGCCGTCGGGATGCACCACCAGATCGTTGGGCGAGTTCAGCGGCTTGCCGTTGTACTTGTCGGCGATCACGGTCACGGCGCCGGAATGCTCATAGCGCACCACGCGCCGTCCGCCGTGTTCGCAGGAAAGCTGCCGGCCCTCGAAGTCGAACGTGTTGCCGTTGCTGTAACCGGAAGGCGCGCGAAACGTGGTCACGTGGGCGTCCTCTTCCAAAAACCGCAGCTGACGGTTGTTGGGGATGTCGCTCCAAACCACGTAGCGGCCTTCGCCGCACCAGGCCGGTCCTTCGGACCACTTGGCACCCACATAGTGGCGCATAATGGCCGCGTTGAAGATGCGATACCGCGCGAAGCTCCTGTCCAGCACGATGACATCGGGATCGGGATAACGGATGGGCTGCGCGTTGGTCCAGTCACGCGCGGTTTGCGCGGCGACGGGTGCGGCGGCGGCCAGCGCCAGGAAGGAACGTCGGGTGTGCATGGGCGTCATTGTATGTCATCCGCGCGTTGCCGGGGCGTTTGCGGACGAGCGGAAGAGCACGGAATGCCCCGAATGCAACTTGATCTAACGGCCGGCCGCTGGGAGCCCAGCCAGCCTACTCAACGCGCCCCTGGCCGCCGATGCTACTATTTTGAGTGTCAAAGCGAATGCATGCCCTTTCAGATTCAACCGGTTAAGGAGTTCCTCGTAAGGCCCGCTCTTCCGCCTGCTATCGTGCGGCTGAGCGATCTAGCGTACAACCTGCTGTGGAGCTGGGACCACAACATCCGATCCCTGTTCCGGCGCCTGGACGCGGTCCTGTGGAAAAACTGCGGCCACAATCCGGTTCTCATGCTGGGGCGCGTGCCGCAAGCCACGTTGGAGCGCGCCGCGGCCGACCCTCGCTTCCTGGCGGCCTATCGCCGCGCCTGTGAACGGTTCTCGGGCTACGTCGAACGGCCCGAACCGCTGGGCGAGCGCTTGATAGCGTATTTTTCCATGGAATACGGCATGGTGGAATGCATGCCCATTTACGGCGGCGGCCTGGGCGTGCTTTCCGGCGATCACCTGAAGGCGGCCAGCGATCTGGCGGTTCCGCTGGTTGGCGTGGGGCTCCTGTATCAGAAAGGTTATCTGCAGCAGGTGCTCAATCCCGACGGCTGGCAGCAGGAACGGAACCCGGTGAACGACTTCTATACGCTGCCGGTGCGGCCGATCCGCGACGAAGAAGGCCAGGACCTGACGGTCCAAGTGAAGCTGCCCACGGGTGTGGTTCACATCAAGGTTTGGCACCTGGATGTCGGTCGCGTGAAGCTGTATCTGCTGGATACCAACATCCTGCAGAACGAACGTGCCGAGCATCGTGAGATCACCGACCAGTTGTATGGCGGCGATACTCTAACGCGCATCCGCCAGGAAATCGTGCTCGGAATCGGCGGGCTGCGCGCTTTGGGACGCATGGGCTTGAAGCCCACCGTCTATCACATGAACGAGGGCCACTCGGCGTTCCTGGCCATTGAGCGCATGCGCCTGCTCATCAAGGAAAACGGGCTGAATTTCGAGGAAGCCTTTGAGGCCTGCCGTTCCGACAACGTTTTCACCACGCACACCTCCGTGCCGGCGGGCATCGACCTGTTCGATCCCGGGCTGCTGTACGAGTATTTTGGCGAGTATTGTTCGGAAGCCGGCATTCCGTTTGAGAAGTTCCTGGCGCTGGGCCGGTTCCGCGCTGAAAACCATCACGAGCCTTTTTCGATGGCGATCGCGGCCATTCAGACGTCGGCCTTTCGCAACGCGGTGAGCAGCCTGCATCGCCTGGTTTCACAGGAAATGTGGCAGGAGCTGTGGCCCAAGCTGCCGGTGTGGGAAGTGCCCATTACCTCCATTACGAACGGCGTGCATCTGATGACGTGGCTCAACGGCGACCTGGCGCAGCTCTACGACCAATATCTGCAGCCGGACTGGCGCGAGCGCGCCTCCGATGCCAAGATCTGGGATTTGGTGGACGACATTCCCGCGCAGGAGCTGTGGGAAGCGCATCGGCGCCGCAAGCGCTATCTGGTGGCCTTCGTGCGCGAGCGCGTGGTGGCGGCGGCCATGGCCCGCAAGGCTTCCGCAGCGGAGCAGCGCAGGCTGGCCGAAGTGCTCGATCCGGACACCTTCACCATCGGTTTCGCGCGGCGGTTCGCCACCTACAAGCGCGCCACGTTGCTGTTCCGCGACGTCGAGCGTTTGAAGCGCCTGTTGACCAATCCCGAGCGGCCGGTGCAAATTGTCATTGCCGGTAAAGCGCATCCGCGCGATCTGCCCGGCAAAACATTGATCCGCGAAATTGTGCAGCTCTCGCGCGCGCCCGAACTTGCCAAGCACATCGTGTTCGTCGAGGACTATAGCATCGAGGTGGCACGCGAATTGGTCCAGGGCGTCGATCTGTGGATGAATACGCCGCGCCGCGGCGAGGAAGCTTGCGGTACCAGCGGCATGAAGGCGGCGATCAACGGCGTCCTGAATCTGAGCATCCTGGACGGCTGGTTCGACGAAGGCTATGAGATTTCAGGGGGTTGGGCCATCGGCGACCGCGAGCCCTATTCCGAGGACCAGGACGAAATTCACGCCCGCGCCATCTACTCCATATTGGAAAACGAAATTGTGCCGATGTACTATCAGGACCGGGAGGGGGGCGTCCCCGGGGATTGGATGCGCCGGGTGAAGCAATCCCTGATGCACATCACCTCCCAGTTCAATTGCGCGCGGATGGTCGGCGAGTACATGGCGCAATTGTACGAGCCGGCGCACCAGGCCTTTCTGGATGTTTCGCGGGACTGCTTTGATCCGGCGCGGGAGAGGGCACGCTGGAACCGCGAGGTGGAGAAGGTCTGGGACAAGATCGGCTTCGTCGAGATCGGACCCGGACCGGATGTGTCCGTACTGACCGGGCGCCCGATTCCGGTGCGAGCGGTGGTGAATCTCGCGGGTCTGTCGCCCAAGGACGTTCGAGTGGAAGCTGTGATTGGCCGGATCGGGGTGAACGGCAATCTGGAGGAGACCCAGGTGATGACGCTTCCCGCCGTGCAGCAGGAAGGCAGCGCTTTCGTGTTTCTGAAGGAGTTCGTGCCGCATCAAACTGGAAGGTTGGGTTACTCGCTGCGCATCAGCCCCAACCATTATGACGATCCGCTGACAAGGCCTTGTAATTCTTTATTGAAGTGGAGTGCGGATCCGGAAAGTTAGCCCGGCAGTTCGCGAAAATCGTAAAGTCACGTAATCGCGATTCGATTTCAGTAGCATCGGAAGCGGATTCGTGGTACATAATTGAGTAGGCGCCAGCGGAACTCGACTGAAACCCCAGCCGGTTCCCGCCGTACTCCTCCGAACCGATCCTCTTCGTGAGCAAGGATCTCATCAAACACCGGCCAAGACGGATGGTGTCGTAAAGCCAAAGCTCCAGGAGTCGACTTGACACATGGACGACGACCGAAAATATAGACAGCGCGGCTACATGGATTCCGACCGCGATAAGGACCGCCGGCCCATGGACCGGCCCAAGCCTTCCGGCCCGCGGCCTCCCTTGGATGTCACCGGCCCGCGTCTCCCCCGCCTGCTCCAAACCGTAACCGCAGCCCGTTGTTTCAACTGTTCCACGGCGCTCCCGCCGGACCTGGATTGGAAGGGTAAGTGTCCCAAATGCGGAGTTGCGCTGCACTGCTGCAAACAATGCGCGCACTTCGAGCCTTCCACCCGGTTCCAATGTCTGAAGCCGGTCCCGGTACGCATCGCAGCGAAGGACCAGGCCAACGAGTGCGAGCTGTTCAAGCCACGCGTCACCGTGGCGCGCGACGCCGCGCCGGTCAACAACGTCACGCCCGCCGCGGCTCCCCAACCGCCGCGCAACCCCAATGACGCCCGCGCCGCGTTCGACAACCTCTTCAAAAAGCCTCAGTAGCCTGCCCCTGTTCCGGATTCGATACCATGTCCGGGGATGCGTCGGAATCCGGCAGCGGCGTCCTGGTGCATTTTCCTGTCGCCGGCGGCGGAATAACGGAGGGAGAAATCATGTCCGATGTCGTCTATGTCTCCAAGGTGCGCCTGGAGCGCAAAGTTGGCCCGCTGCGCATCGCCTACTTACCAGGCGAGCCCAACCCGGTGATCTTCAGCGTTCACGGTGCGATCGCCTCGCACTATAAAGTGGATCCAGCGAAGCTCACGGAGCCGCACGCGGCCACGATCGATTACGTAATCGCCGCAACCGCCGGTTGAATGGTGGGAACCTTTGGAGGTGCGCTGGAGGCGCGCCACATCGATGCGGGCGGCGGGCGATTGGTGGCCGACGTGACCGGCGAAGTGGAAACCGAGGAGAACGTGCTGGTGATCCGGCGCATCCACGTCGCCATGCAGCTGGCGGCGCCCGAATCGGCCCGCGAGACCGTGGAGCGCGTCCACGGCTTCTACGCCATGCACTGTCCCTTGTACCGCACTCTACACCAGGCCATTCAGCTCACCTCGTCATTCCTGCTGACTTCGCCCCTGGCGGACACGGCTACTTTGCCCTGAGGCCGCCCGAGCAGGTGCAGAGGGTTCACTTTGCCGGTGGTGGTGACGGAGGGTTCGACGATTACCACTTGTAAAGCTTGCGCCTGCTGCCAAACACGCCCGGCGAGCGTGCCTCCGTAAACGCTGCGGATTTCGGCCATAAAGCAATCCCGGATCCTTTCCGGCGAAACGCCCGCCACTCGCGGGCTGACGCGCAGCTCGAGCGTGGTCTGCGCCGCTCCTTCGCGCTCCACCAGTTGATAGTCGCCCGGCCGCCCGCCCATGCGGGCCGGCAGGACCTCTTCCATCACACGCACCACTTCGGTCCCGACCAGAGTCATGCCGTGTCCCGTGAGTTTGCCGAAACTGGAGATGTCGCGAATGCGGGTGCTAAGCCCGATCCGCGAGAACGCGCAGTCGCAGCCGGCGCGCTCCAGAACGCCTGAGTCGTTCGCCTCGAAATTGATCAAAATTACCGGGGCGGTTGGCAGCAACGTGGTAAAAAGCAGCGACTGCACCTCGACATCAGCCAGAGGCGCGGAACGGCGATGAGTGATCGACGCGATCGCATTGCTGTAGAGATGGACGCAATCGCCCTCCCGCATCTGGCGGCAGGCATGGCCGATAAAACCCATTTCCGCGATTCCGTAGCGCGCGTAAGGCTCGCCTCCCGCCTCCTCGATGACCGCACGCTTCGCGTCGGTCAGAGTTTCGCCGCTCACGAGAAAGAGCGTCCCGCGAATGTCCAGCTTGCGGTCCAGTGCCGCCGCGGCGAGCCGCACCGCCGGACTCACCGGGCTGGAAACAACGCACGGGCTCCCTTCGCGGCAAAGCCGGGCGACGAATTTGGCCGCTTCGGAAAAATCGTTGTTTCGCAAATACCGTGGGTAGGGAACCGGGCAGCCGGAGCGCCGCGCGAACCAGACCAGGAACGACGTCGCCGGGGCATAGGAGCCTCCGGTGCCCGGCGCGTACCACCGTTCCATGCGATGGCCCTGGCGGGCGCCGAACGCACAGGTCTGCAGGCCGAGCAACGACGGCAAGGTCGGGCGGATCACCACCTGCGCCTGAGTCTGCAAGCTGAATTCGCGGGTCGCAATCTCGTGAAGCGCTTCATTGTCACGCAGGAAAGCCGGGCTCCGGTGCGTCGGCACCTGCTTACCCCGGCTCCCGCTGTTCCACATCCGCATGGTTCCGCCGGCCAACGGATTCGCGAAGCTTCCGTAAGGCGCCGGGATTTCCCGTCCTGCACGCACGATCGGGGCGGCACCCTTGAATTCATCCTGGCTGAGATAGACTCCCGCGGCGCGGACCTGCTCCAGCGCGGATTCCAGCCCATTTTGGCGCACCAACCTCGACAAGTCCCTGGCGGTGCAACCCGCAAGTTGAAACATTTGGCAGTAAGGATGTCGGGGGTTACTGAACACGGCCCGTTCCAGCGTGTTCAGAAACGCGGACTCGCGATTTTCCAGTTGGCGGCGGACCAAAGTTTCCGCATAAACAACTGGCGGCGTGCGCAGGAAGGTGCGAAATCCTTGCGCTGTGCGCACGTAACCTTGAACTGCCCCGTACCAGTCAATCCAGCCTGGGCCCATTGCCGCAATTATACGAAACGGTTACGCTAGAGCAAGTCTGAGGGCCGACCTTTCATCTCCTGCGCCTGTACCTTCCGTGGCTCCGGCGGCCACAGCCGGAGGCTTGTCTATCGCCAGGCGAATCCGTTGGAGTCTGATGATCGTACTGCCGGCTGCGCTGTGGTTCGCTCCGGCGCATCTGGAGCCCCGGGCCCAACATGCAATGGCAATTTCGCTTTTCATGATCCTGGCCTGGATCTTCGAAGTCCTCGACCCGGGTTTGGCAGGACTGATTGGCTGCTACCTGTTTTGGGCTTTGGGGGTGGTGGGTCTGGATGTGGCGTTTGGCGGTTTTGCGGACGACGCTCCCTGGTTCCTGATTGGAGCGCTGCTGATCGGAGCGCTGGCGACGCAATCCGGCCTGGCACGGAGAATCGCCTATACGGTGATGCTGCGGGTGGGCACTTCTTTCTCGATGCTTCTGCTGGGTTTGATCATCGCCGACGTGGTGCTGACGTTCTTCGTTCCCTCGGGCGTACCGCGTGTGATTCTCATGGCCACGATCGCGCTGGGGTTGGTCCAGGCCTTCGGTCTGGAACCGGCGAGCAATGTGGGGCGTGCGATGTTGCTCACCCTCACCTATACAGCCGCGGTCTTCGACAAAACCATCCTCGCCGGCGCCGCCACGATCACGGCGCGAGCGGCCATGGAGCGGTACGGACATGTGCAAGTGTTCTACAGCCGCTGGCTGCTGGCTTATCTGCCCGTTGACCTGGTGATGATCCTGGCGGCATGGCGGCTGACGCTTTGGCTCTTCCCACCCGAAAAGCGCCACCTTCCAGGCGGCGCGGCTTACCTGCGCGAGGAACGGGCCAAGCTGGGCGCCTGGAGTCCGGTCGAGAAGAAGGCTCTGGCCCTGTTGGTGTGCGCGGTGGTCCTGTGGCTCACCGATGGCCTGCATCACCTACCGCCATCCCAGGTCGCTCTCGGCGTCGCATTTGCCGCGCTGTTGCCGGGGATCGGTGTGCTTCATCTCGAACATCTCAAGCGCTTGAACTATCTGCTGGTCTTCTTTGTCGCGTCGGCCACGGGCATGGGCAAGGTCTTGGCCGCCACGAAGAGTTTGGGAGTTTTGACAGATTTCTTTTTCTCCTGGATCAAACCCCTGCTGGCGCACCCGCTGCTGGCGCCGTTTGGACTGTACTGGATCGGCGCCGCGTACCATGTCATTCTGGCCAGCGGCATCTCGATGCTCGCCACCTCTATGCCGGGCCTGATGAACTACGCGACGGCGAATCACCTGAACCCGCTGGCGCTCGGCATGGTGTGGACCTTTTCGTCCGGTGCAACTCTGTTCACTTACCAGAATGCGGTGCTGATCGTGGGTTATTCTTACGGATGTTTTAGCGCCAAAGATCTGCTGCGCCTGGGACTGTGGCTTACCGCGATCAACTCCGTGCTGCTGGTGATCGTCGTGCCGTTCTATTGGCCGCTGATCGGCCTCCCGCTTTGACTCGCCGCGGATCAGGCCTTCCCGCCCGCCCACGCGACTAAATCGAAGGTTTCCGGCACTCGAATGAACAGGTTCGTCACCGGAGTGAGGATTCGGGTGACGTGTCCTTTGCCCTGCAGGTCTTCCAGGAAAACGATGTCGCCGGCGTGAATCGCGTGCCGGACCCCGCCGGAGACCTCGACTTCGATTTCGCCCGAGAGCGAGACGGAAAACTGCCGGCCCGGCGAGCGATGCCAATCCTCGGTGGAACTGGAGCCGTATTCGGCGTAGGTCATCCCGGTGGCCGGCACGGGCAGTGCGGCATGAAACACACGTCCGGCCCTGGTGGTGATCGGAACTTCTTCGACATGCGAGTTGCCTTCCGTGTCCGCGTAGATCCGGATGACTTTCTTGCCAGCCGCCTGTGCCTGCGCCGTTTCCCCCGCTGCGAAGACGCCGGCCATTGCCGCGATGCCGCCCAGGCTCAATAATTCGCGCCGTTCCATGTGTGCTCTCCTTTTCGCGATTCGCTACTTGGCGAATTCTAGCACGATACCATTGTGTTGACGCCGTGCCAGAACTGCCGGACATCGTGGTGTACATCGAAGCGCTGGAAAAGCGCATCGCCGGCGAGCGGCTGGAGCGCATCCGGCTGGTCAGCCCGTTCCTGTTGCGTACCGCCGATCCGCCGCTCTCGAGCGCCGAGGGCAAGCTGGTGCGAGAACTGCGGCGAGTCGGCAAGCGAATCGCCATCCGACTTGAAGGCGGCCTCTGGCTCGTGCTGCATCTGATGATTGCCGGGCGCCTGCATTGGCGCAAGCCTGGCGCGGCGGTGGCGCGCCCGCGTGGTCTGGCGGCCTTCGATTTTCCGAACGGGACGCTGTTATGGACCGAAGCAGGATCGCAAAAACGCGCCTCGCTGCACGTGGTGTCGGGAGAAGCCGGTCTGCTCGCACTGGATCCAGGAGGCTTGGAAGTTTTCGATACCACCCTGGCCCATTTTTCGGCCGTTCTCACTTCGTTCAATCACACGCTCAAACGCGCGCTCACTGATCCGCGGCTCTTCAGCGGGATCGGCAACGCCTATTCGGACGAAATTCTGTTCGAAGCGCGGCTCTCGCCCCTGGCGCTGTCCCAGAAGCTCAAGCCGGACGAGATCGTCCGGCTCTTCGAAGCGGTTCGCGCGACGCTGGCGGGTTGGGTGGAGCGGCTGCGTGCGGAGGCCGGAGACGGATTTCCCGAAAAGGTCACAGCGTTTCGCGATGGCATGGCCGTGCACGGGCGCTACAAGGAACTGTGCCCGCGTTGCGGCGCGAAAATCCAGCGCATCCGCTATGCCGCGAATGAAACCAATTATTGTCCGCAGTGCCAGACCGGAGGAAGGCTGCTGGCCGACCGCGCGCTGTCGCGCCTGCTGCGCGAGGACTGGCCCAAAACGCCGGAGGAGCTGGAGTTGCTTACCGCGCCGCGGCCTTAGCGCCGCACAATTACTTCGCGCAAATGATCGCGCGTCAGGAAAAACTTCACCGAAGCAAATTTCTGAAAGAGTTTTTCCAGGCTGCGGTTGTTGAAGTAGTGCGTGGGCCGGCTTTCACCGCGCGGCGTCAGAGACATGGATTTCGACTCCACGATGCGATAGGTGAACAGCGGCGCGGTGGCGGACTTTTCTTCGGCGTGGAAGAACGCCAGCAGGAAGGATTGCGGACGCAGGATACGGTGCAGGCGATCCACGGCTTCTTCGAGCAAGGGCGGCGCCAGAAACTGCAGCGTGTCCCATAAAAGCGCGCCGTCGAAACTCTGGTCGGGAAACTCCAGGCTCTCGCGCAGAAACAGCGCCGCCCGCGCGGGATCGGACTGATGCGCGACGAAGTCGCCGGGCCCTCCGAACGCTTCCTCCATGGTGCGCAGCACGTCGTTGGAATAAATCCGGTGGCCGAGCGAAGTGATGAAGCTGACGTTCGCCTGGCTCGCGCCCGAAAAATCCAGCAAAGACAGATTCTCCTGGCCCTGAATGGAGGAGAAAAACTGCTCCAATCCATGGCTGGAGCGCGTGTGGGGTGAATGCGCGGAACTCGATTTCTTCGGCTGCGCAGCCTGCGCGGGCGTGAGCGGTTCCGCTCTCCACAGGTCTTTCAGCAATGCTCGACCCTTCTCCGAAACGCTTTGGTTCAAGCGGCTCTAGTCGCCGGACGCCGAGACCGGCGCACCGGCCGCTGCGGAATTCGTAGCGGAAGTGGGCGCTGCCGCCGCCGGTTTGGACGGAGCCGCCGCCCCAGCCCGCCCCGCATCGGGCCGCGTGATATCGATGCTGCCCTTGAAGTAAGCGCCATCCTCGATCACAATGCGCGCGGTCTTGATGTCGCCTACCAGCCGGGCGTCCTTGCGAATATCGATCTTGTCGGCTGCCTCCACGTTGCCGTGAATGGTGCCCAGCACAACCACTTCGCGCGCCTTCACGCCGGCCTGCAGCTTCCCATTGGGCCCGACCGTGAGGCGATGCTCGTGCAGTTCGACGGAACCGTCGATTTCTCCGTCGATGGTCAGATCTTCGCGGCTGAATATCTGGCCTTTGATCATGACAGACTTTCCAATGATAGCCGGACCTCGCGATTCGCTGGGCTGATGGCTGGGTGTTGGGGTGCTGGACATGGGAGCGGTCTCCTTGGTCTGATTCGCCGGGGCCTGCGGCGTCGCAGCCGGTTTCGGCG
This sequence comes from Bryobacteraceae bacterium, assembly GCA_035508055.1. Lineage (GTDB taxonomy): Bacteria > Acidobacteriota > Terriglobia > Bryobacterales > Bryobacteraceae > Palsa-89. Next base: position 52,915 of record DATJNO010000016.1, read on the forward strand.
GGTATTCTTCTTCTTTACGTTTATTCCACATTATAGGAAGATCTCCTTCCCTTGAACAAAGGATGCAACTATCGTACTACGCCTCACGATTTCTGTCACGGTGTTGTCGTTCCACTAACAGTGAGCGGGCCGGGCCGCCCTGGGCGGGGCCGGCCGGAACCCGGGCTGCGTGGGATAATAAATCGTGTCCAGGACAAGAGAGCTCGAGCAGCGACTGGAGCGAACCGAACAACAGCTCACGCTTCTGCAAAAGATCAGCCGCCTCCTGATCCGGGAGGCTAAGCTCGAGGACGCGCTGGGCGAGGTGGTCTCGCTGGTGGTGGAATTCATGGAGTGCGACTCCTGCCTGCTCTACCTGCTGGACGATCACGAACTGGTTCTGCGCGCGAGCAACAATCCTCAGCCCGCCACGGTGGGCAGGGTCAGGCTCGCGTTGAACGAAGGATTAACCGGCTGGGTGGCTCGCGAGAAGCGCTTGCTGGCGATTTCACGCGAGGCGTATCACGATCCCCGCTTCAAGTTTTTCAGCGATCTCCCCGAAGATACCTACGAGGCGTTTCTTTCTGCTCCCATCCTCTCGCGACGCGGCGTGGAAGGCGTCATTAACGTGCAGCATCGCGACCCGCACCCGCATTCCGGAATCGAGATGGAGTTGCTCACTTCAGTGGGAGAGCAGGTGGGCTGCCTGCTGATGTTGGCCGAGTTGGAAAGCAAGACGGCCAACGAGAGTCCTGATCTGGTGCTATCAACGGACGGCGGACGTGTTGCCGGCAGCTAACAAAGTCGGCATCACTCTCGCGCTCACGTTCTCGCTGGCCATGGTGTGCGGTGCCGCGGAGCGCTGGAAGATTCAGTACTTCTACGACCAGCGCGACGCCGATCTGGAGCTGCGCGACATCCGCTGCCCCAGTCCGACGCATTGCATTGCCGCGGGAGTCATCCAGGATGAAGGCCACGAGCGCGGCGTGCTGGTCTTGACCACGGATGCCGGCCAGCATTGGTCCTTGATCAACGTCAAGGAGCACCCCATCACGCTTTTCTTCCTGGATGAATCCACCGGGTGGATGGTTACCGATCGTGGAATCTGGACCACCCCGGACGGCGGCACAAACTGGAGCAAACTGGACAGCCTGAAGGGCCTCGTGGATGTCCATTTCCTGGATGCATCCCACGGTTTCACGGCCGGCTTTCCTAAGGCGGTCTACGAGACCACCGACGGAGGTCACAAGTGGGCGAAGGTGGATGCCGTGGAGACAGCGCCGGGCGAAGCGGAGCATACCATCTATGACTCGATCGCGTTCCAGGGCGCGCACGGCCTGATCGCCGGGAGCATGGATCCTTCCGAGCCCACTCCCATCCGGCGCAATCCGGCCACGGGAGCGATCGAACTGAAACCCGCCGACGACACCGTGATCCTGGAAACGCAGGACGGTGGAAAGACCTGGACCACCCAAAGCGTGAGGTTTGACGGCAAGCTCGCCAAGCTGGTTTTCGCGGGAAAGGATAAGGTGGCGGTGATCGTCGGCTATGAAGGACGCCACAAAGAATATCCTTCCGCCGTTTTTGCCGCGCAGTTAACTGGCAAGGCCGGGGAAACGATCTTCGCCCAGCGCGACCGTGCGGCGGTGGATTTCGCCATGCTTCCCAACGGGCGCGCTTTGATCGCGGCCATTGAGCCGCCCGGAAATTCCACCGAAGTTCCCATCCCCGGAAAGCTGAAAATCCTGGAGAGCGACGATTTGAGCGCGTGGCGCGAGATGGACGTGGATTACCGGGCCGTGGCGCGCGGCGCGGTGCTCGCGGCCCCGGACGCCGATCACGTTTGGGTGGCCACCGACACGGGAATGATCCTGCACCTGGTGAAGAGCGGCTCCGGCGCGCACTGAGACGCGACAAAACAGGCGCTGGCGAATCTGGTTTATCCACATCTTCTCCACAGTGAAAATGCCGTATCTCGATGATTCCATTCGTGAAAAAAGCTCTGGAAAAGCCTTCGTCATCGACATTTAACAGTTGACCGGGAAGCGCTTTCAGGTAATCATGGACGTGGTTCCAAGAGGTTCAGAGAGCAGTAAGCCTGGTGAACGGTAGCGAATCTGGAACGACGATCCGAAGGTGCTTAGTTATCCAAAGTAATTGACACTTTCGGGGAGCAAAGGAAGATCGGGCCGGGCACAAAGGCAAGCTTCTTAGATCGAGCCGCTGGCTGAGCGCTACGATCCCGCAAGGATGCAAAGTCCTGGAGGGGAGCGGCAGCTGGATGGACATCTAAGAGTTCCAAGCTTCAAGGACGGCGACGGGTTTTGTGCGAAGAAAGTCCCCGGTGGCGTGACGAACGACGCCGAGGATGGGAGTGCAGGACCGAACGGGCCGGAAGAGAAGTAGGGAACTCCGCCGAAGGGATAGGCCAGGAACGTTGACCTCGCCACGGTGGCTTTCGAAAGAGAGCAGTCGGTGCGGGCGAGTGAAAGGCTGTTTCGAGGCGCTGGCTTCTAGCAGGTAGAAGAGCGGGCGAGTTCAGGAGCGTTGATCCGCGGTTGCCCAAAAGCAGCTACGGGGAGCGAGAGAGCCACAGCCACTACTACACTGCATGCTATGCTCTGGTCGCGCATGCGGGCCAGGGAGCGGACTGTTCGATGGGTCACTTGGAACCGTTTTTTTTTTGGCCTGCGCTACCGGGGGCGGCTCAGGACGGTCGCGGCGTTCTGCGTGACGTAGGCTCTGCGGTAATCCTCCATCGCTTTCACCAGTTCATCCACTACCGTCCCGCGGTTTTCTACGCGCAATCCCTCAATCTCGACCGCCGGCAGAAGGTCGCGCGTGGTGGATGTGATAAAGACTTGATCGGCGCGCTCCAGATCGGCCGGCTTTAGCGTGCGTTCCACGACCGTGATTCCGGGCACGCGAATTTCATTCAGAAGCAGCTCGCGCGTAACTCCCGGCAGGCAGCCGGCGCTGAGGGGCGGCGTCGCCACCTCGCCTCCGTTGGCCACGAAGAGATTGGCGGAAGTGCATTCGCTGACCTCGCCGCGCTCGTTCAGCAGCACCACTTCATCGAAGCCGCGTTCGTGCGCTTCTTCATACCAGGTCAAGTTGTGGCACCAGGAAAGAATTTTCGCGCCGGCGAACTCGCTCTGCGCGTGACGGCCGTTGGGCTTCATCGCCAGGCGGACGCTGGAGCCCCAGGCGCTCAGGTCTTTCGTGAACGCCACCACGTCGAAGTCGCGCTCCTGATCCGGGCCTTCGAACATGCCGCCGCGGTTGCGGATCACGGTCACACGCAGCGTGGCGTTCCAGGCCGAATTCGCTTCCACCAGGCGCAGCAGCTGCGATTTCAGGGCTTCCGCATCCGCGGGGAAGGGCACACGGATGCGTGCTGCGTCGTGGCGCATCCGCTCAAAGTGCCGCTCGTACGCGAATAGCACGCCGTCGGCCACCCGGATGGTGCTGAACACGCCCCAGCCGTTCAACAGACCGGTCTGGCCGGCCGAAAGACTCTTCTCGTGCGCGTCCAGGATCTTATCGTTATGCAGAAGGAAGCGGTGCATAATCCGATTTTATCGCGCCTTGCGCACGCCGGGCTTCGCGGCGCGGGTTTCGCTAGCCCTTGTGGGCCATCGCATCCGGCGCGGTCCTGAATTCGGTAAAATAACAGTTTCATACGCGATGTCCGTCCGCAATCCCGGAAGTGGACGTTGCATACAAACAGAGGAGTCAAATGCCAGTCACACAAGCGGGACTCGAGGGCATTGTCGCCGCCGAGTCCGACATTTGTTTCATTGACGGAGACCGCGGAATTCTTAGTTACCAGGGATTTAACATTCACACCCTGGCGGACCACGCGACATTCGAAGAGGTAATTTATCTGCTGTGGCATGGCAGTTTGCCGAAGCAGGCCGAGCTGGACAATCTAAAGGCCGACCTGGTGCGTTACCGGCCCATTCCCAAGGAAGTGACCGCTTTCCTGGGATCGGTGCCGAAGTGCCCTCCCATGGATGTGCTACGCACCGCCGTTTCCCTGCTAGGCCTGTACGATCCCAAGGCGCGCGACAATTCCACGGAAGCCAACGTGGAAAAAGCCACGCGGCTCATGGCGCAGACCGCGACCATCGTTACCACGTTCGATCGGCTGCGCAACGGCCAGCCGGTCGTGGAAGGCGATCCCAAACTCGGCTTCGCGGCCAACTTCCTGTATACACTGACCGGCAAGAAACCGGACGACGTGATGGAACATGTCTTCGATATCGCTCTGATCCTGCACGCCGATCACGAGCTGAACGCGTCCACGTTCGCGGCGCGCGTGACGGCAGCCACGCTGTCGGATATCCATTCCGCGGTCACTTCCGCGATCGGCGCGCTCAAAGGTCCGTTGCATGGCGGCGCCAATGAAGACGTGATCCGGATGCTGCTCGCCGCGGGCAGCCAGGAGAAAGCCTTGCAGAAAGTACAGGAAAATTTGGTCGCCAAGATCAAGATTCCCGGCTTCGGCCATCGTGTGTACCGGACCGAAGATCCCCGGGCCACGCATCTCCGGGCGCTTTCCGAAGAGCTGGGCAAGCGAACCGGCCATATCGATCTGTATGAAACTTCCAAGAAGATCGAAGAGACTATTAACCGCGAAAAGAAACTAAACGCCAACGTGGACTTCTACTCGGCGTCCACGTATTATTCTCTGGGCATTCCGATCGACCTGTTCACGCCGATCTTCGCCGTCAGCCGCATGTCGGGCTGGACCGCACACATCCTGGAACAGTACCGCAACAACCGGCTGATCCGCCCGCGCGCCGACTACACCGGTAAGCCGGTCGGCCAGGCCTGGGTGCCGATCGCCCAGCGCTGATGCACGATCTTTCGTTCTTCCGGGCGAATCTGGACTCGATCGCCCAGCGCCTGGCGACGCGCGGCTATCAGTTGGATCTGGAGCAATTCCGCGAGCTGGATGCCGAGCGGCGCGCCGCGCTCACTCAAACCGAACAGCTCCGCGCGCAGAAGAACGCCAAAAGCGCCGAGGTCCTCAAGCTCCGCAAAGAGGGCAAGGATACCGCCGAGCTCCAGCGCGAAGTGCGCTCTATGGACGATCAGATCGCGTCACTCGAGGAAAAGGCCAAAACGCTGGACGAATCGTTCCGCGACCTGATGGCCGGCGTTCCCAACATCCCGCATGAGTCCGTGCCGGTGGGCAAGAGCGCGGACGACAATGTCGAAGTACGGCGCTGGGGACAGCCGCGCCAGTTCGATTTTGAGCCCAAGGCGCATTGGGACCTGGGGCCAGAGCTGAAGATTCTCGACCTGGAGCGCGCCGCCAAAGTCACCGGCGCTCGCTTCGCCGTGTATTGGGGCATCGGGGCGCGCCTGGAGCGCGCGCTGATCAGCTTTATGCTCGATGTGCACACGCGCGAGCATGGATATACCGAAGTTCTGCCGCCCTTCCTGATCAATTCCGACAGCCTTTTCGGGACCGGCCAGTTGCCGAAGTTCAAAGATGACCTGTTCAAGATCGAGAACTACGATTTCTGGCTCGCGCCTACGGCCGAAGTGCCGGTGACCAATCTATTCCGCGATGAAACGCTGAACGCCGACCACCTTCCCATCTCGCTGTGTGCCTACACGCCCTGCTTCCGCAGCGAAGCGGGCTCCTACGGCCGTGACGTCCGCGGCATTATCCGCCAGCACCAGTTTCAGAAAGTCGAGCTGGTAAAGTTCACGCGGCCGGAACAGAGCTGGCAGGAGCATGAAAAGCTCACTGCCGACGCCGAAGACATTCTGAAACGTCTGGGATTGCCGTTCCGCACCGTGGTGCTCTCCACCGGCGACATGGGCGCTTCCTCGGCCAAGACCTATGACCTCGAAGTCTGGCTGCCCGGCCAGAATGGCTACAAGGAAATCTCCTCCTGCTCGAACTTCGAGGCGTATCAGGCGCGCCGCGCCTCGATCCGCGCCAAATCCGGCAAGGGCAAGGCGGAATACGTGCACACGCTGAACGGCAGCGGCCTGGCCGTTGGGCGCACCTGGGTGGCCATCGTCGAGAACTACCAGCAAGCCGATGGCAGCGTGCTGGTTCCGGAGGCCCTGCGGCCGTACCTGGGCGTAGAGCGGCTGGAAACCCAGTCACAACCCTTTCTGTAAAATTCCCGCCGCGCAACCCCTTGGCGCTTGGAAACTTCCGGTAGCGGATAGGAACGCCGGCCGCAGCTTCTCCGCGCGCGGAGGCTACCCTGAGGCCGGACTCGGCAAGCGGGGAACCGCCCGACCACCTCTGGAGGAAGCATGTTCAGTTTCAAACGGTGGCTGCTATGCGCGGCCCTGGCGTTCAGCCCGCAGCTGTTGGCCGCGCCACCGCTCACCACCATTGACGACGTGCTTTACAATGCCGATGGAACCCTTTTCAACGGCGTGGTGACCATTTCCTGGCAGAGCTTCGTGGCGTCTGATGCTTCCAACGTCGCGGCCAATACGGAAAGCGTCAACATCACCCAGGGGATCCTATTCGTGCAGTTGATCCCCACCACGAATGCCGAGACCTCCGCGATCTACAACGTGCAATACAACAGCAATCGCGGCACGCAGTATTCGGAAAGCTGGACCGTGCCGCCCAGCATCCTGCCGCTGCGGGTGAGCGACGTCCGCGTTCCTCCCGGTGCGGTGACGGGCACCGGCCCGGCCGCCCAGACTACTATCCAGATCAGCGACGTGAACGGGCTTCAAACCGCTCTGAATGCGCGCGTGTCGGCCGGCCCCGCTTTCGTCGCCTCGCGGTCCGCGGTGATCAACGCTTCCGGCTCCATTGATGGCGCCGTCGGCAATCTGTCCGATTGCCTGCACGTGGATGGAACCTCTGGAGCGTGCGGCGAAGGAGCAAGCACTACGCCCGTCTTCGCGGATGGAGAAACGCCGGGAGGGGCGATGGACGGTTCCAACGCCAACTTCACCCTGGCGAACACCCCGAACCCAGCGTCCAGCCTGGCTCTCTTTCGCAACGGCCTGCTGCTGGCGCAGGGTCTGGATTACACCTTGTCCGGCAACGCGATCTCCTTCCAAACTGCCGACATCCCTCAACCCGGCGACATCGTGCAAGCATCCTACCGGGTCTCCGTGTCACTCGCGGGCGTTGGGTTCGTGGATCAAGAGACCCCGGCTGGAACCATGGATGGCTTGAACGCCTCCTTCAAATTGAGCCAAACGCCCTCTCCGGCCGCGAGCCTGGCGGTGTATCTCAATGGCCTTTTGTTGGCAGCGGGCGTGGATTACACGGCCGCCGGGACGACTCTCACGTTCGGGACCGGCCTTCAACCCCAGCCGGGTGACATGCTGCGGTGTTCCTACCGGATTGCCCAGTAAGACACCGGTACTATTGGGCTAAGAACGTTTACCGATTCACCTACGGTTTTTTCTTGGTTGATCGTACCCACCACATGCTGCAAGATGAAGAGGAAGGAAGCCACGCATATGAGCCGACTAATTACTGGTTTGCTGGTTCGACTCTGGAGAGAGCAACGGGGTCAGGATTTCATCGAGTACGCCCTGCTGGCCGCGGCCATTGCGATCGTCGTTGCCGGTTTCCTTCCCCCGCAGGTCATGCCGTCGGTCAGCACGATCTTCTACAAGATCACCAGCGACATGGCCATCAGCTAAGAACTGCGACAGTTACCGATTTCGAGCGCCTTGAAGAGGGAATGATCGAGCCATTCCGTGGGCGGGAACCGGTAACTGTCCCAATTCTTATTCCCGCTCCTGAGGCGGCTTCCTCACTAACAAGATCAAAACCGCACCGCAAAAAGACGCCCCCGCTAGTAGCCAGATTCCGCTGCTATAGCTGCCGGTCGCTGAGCTGAGCGCGCCCAGGATCTCAGGCCCAACAAAACCGCCCAGGTTTCCAATGCAGTTAATAACCCCAATCGACGCCGCCGCGGTTGCGCCGCCCAGCAGCGCGGCCGGTAGCGCCCAGAATGCCGGCAGGCGCCCGTTCACGCCCATGCCCGCAATCGAGAACATCAGGATGCCTAACGGCACGTTGTCGCCCGTGAACAGGCTGCCCGCCAATCCCGCGCCCAGCGTCACCAGCGCTACGGCGGTGTGCCAGCGGCGCTCGCCCCTGCGGTCCGAGCTCCAACCCAGCAGCAGCATATACGGAAACGAAGCCAGGAACGGAATCGCTGCGATCATGGCGACTTCGAATGAGCTGAATCCGGACAGCTTCTGGATCATTTTTGGCAAAAACAGGCTGAAGCCGTATTGCGCGCAGCTTCCGAAAAAATAGACCAGCGTGAGCAGGATCACGTCACGGTGATAAAACGCCTGCCACACGGTCACCTGGGGACGTCGTGCTTTGGCTTGCTTTTCAAGCTCCAGTTCGCCGATGATCCAGGCGCGTTCTTCCTCCGGAAGCCAGTGCGCGTCTTCGGGCCGGTCGGTCAGATAATAGATGGTCGCGATGCCGGCCAGGATGGCCGGGGCGCCCTCCAGAATCAGCAGCCAGCGCCAGCCCGAGTAGCCGAACCAATGCACTCGGATTAGCACCGCGGAAATGGGCGCGCCCACAATTTGCGCGATGGGGATCGCCGACATGAACAGCCCGATCGCGCGGGCACGGTCTTCGTCGCGATACCAGTGCGTCAAATAGACGATGAGACCGGGGAAGAAACCCGCCTCGGCCACCCCCAGGATGAACCGGGCCCAATAGAACTGGCCGGCGGTGTGGATCAGTCCCGTGAGCGCGGCCACGATGCCCCAGGAGAGCATGATCCGCGCGATCCACTTGCGCGCGCTCCACACCTCCACCAGCAGCGATCCGGGTACTTCCAGCAACACGTAGCCGACGAAGAAAATCCCGGAGCCGAAGCCGAAGACCTGGTCGGAGAATCCCAGCTCTCGCGTCATATCCAGGCCGGCGAAGCTGACGTTGATGCGGTCCAGGAACGCGATGATGTACAGCAGAAACAGGAACGGCATCAGGCGGCGGTTGATGCGCCGCCGCGTGCGGTCGGCCAGCGCGGTGTTTGCGAGCGCGGGTTGCATGCGTGGAAGGGTCAGGATAGCAGAAGCCGCGCGAGCCCTTACTTCCAGCTGCCGAGGGCCGCAACGCGGGAACTTTGCCTTGAGAGGTGACGAAGCGAACGACTATTTCGCGGCGCTGGTGGTGCCGCCGGACTGTATGTTCAAGCGGTCCTCCAGGATGCGCACCAGATTCTGCAATTGGTCCACTCGCGCCCGTTGCTTGCGCAATTCGTCGTCCTTTTGCCGGAGCTGGACCTGCAGCGCATCGCGTTGGGCGCGGAGCTGGGCGGCCTCGGATGAGTCCGGGGCGGCGGGAGGCGGGGCGGGTGACTGCGAATTCGGAGATGCGGTGCTGGCGGCGGCCGGCTTCACGTCCGGTCCAGGCGGCGCCGCCGAGGCTGGATTGGCGGTTTGGGGGGTAGAGCGCGATGCCCCCGGCGCGGAACGCCAGTGATAGAGCGCCAGCCCGATCAGCAGGAGGGCCAGCACGGCCGGCACAGCCCACATCCAGCGCTCACGCGAAGGGGCCGGCTCGGAAGTTCGAAAGCTGGGAAGCAGCGCGGGCGACGGGCCCGCGTCGGAGGCAAGCTCCTCCTCGGCCATTGGCGGCACGGTGATCTCGGCAGATTCGACGGTCACCGCGCCCTCCGCCGCGGGCGGCGCATGCAGCGGCTCCAACGAGAACTCCCAGTAGCTCGCATCCGTCTTTAGGGTTCCATCCAGCTCACGCCCGAAGAATCCGGCACGGACGACGCTACCGCCCAGGGGCCGCAGAAGCAGGGTCATCTGCCACGCTTCGGGAAAGAAGCCGTTGTAAGTTTCGCGATCCGAGCGCGAAAGGGATACACTGCCGCTCGGGTGACAGATGAACCAGCCGACTGGCCTGAGGTCTTTCAGATTCCGATCGGTACGAGCGCGCTCGATCTGAACCGCCAATCTCAAGGCGTCCCCGGGCGAAAGGTGCAGCTTGTCGCCGTCGGCGTATTCGCACGCGATCGGCCTCCAGGTGAGAATGCGGACGGTTCTGTCCCGGCGAACTCCAAAAAGGACTCCGCCCACTTCCCGGCCGCCGTGCGCCAGGTGGCGAAGTTCATCGCAGGCGTAGGCGCGAACCTCGTCCATGACTTCGGGCGGGTATTCCACCATGGAGGGCAGAAGCGGCACGCTCCAGGTGACGAAATCCGAGTCAGCCGTTTTTCCCGTTGCGGGCGACATAGAAGTAACCTTCGGGCGCCACGCTGCTCACCGAGTACGCCGTGGTGTCGTCACCGCTGTCGTCCGGCTCCTCGTGCAGGTGATAGTAATAAGTGATGCCCCCCATGGCGGCAGTCAAAAGTAGGATGCTCAAAAGCCACAGAATTGTACGCCCGCCCCAGACTTTTTTTTGTTCCACCAGAGCGGCGCTGAGCCCCACACAGCACCCGGACCATCCCAGGATGCAGACCAGCTTGGTGTACCACGGGATGAGGTCGAGATGCTCTTCGCCGCCTACCTCACCCCAGAGCGTAATGATGGCAACGATGGCGACTAAGAACTCCAGGGCATAGGCCCAGCGCAGCCAGAACATCTCCGGGGTGTGTTGTACAATGTCCGAATGCGCCGCGGCGGACGGGTCTGAAAGCGCAACTTCGGCTTTCGATTCTGCGAGTCCCTCGTTCACGTGTCTAGTACACAACGTATCATGTTCCTGAGAGACAATGATGACGGCCAGATCCGCGCATGAGTGAATCCCGTCCGCGGACCTGGCCCTTCGCCGCGACCATTTTCCTGGGCGCCTTACTCCTGTTCCTGGTGCAGCCGATGATGGGCCGCTACATTTTGCCGTGGTTTGGCGGCGGGCCGGCGGTTTGGACGCTGTGCCTGCTGTTCTTCCAGATATTTCTCCTGGTGGGGTACGCCTATGCGCACTGGCTGGGGTCGCGGCCCAGTCTGCGCTTGCAGGCATCCGTGCACGTCGTCTTGCTGGCGGCGTCGCTGTGGTTTCTGCCAGTGAACCCCCGCGGGGAAGTGTGGAGGGCGGGCGCGAGCGCTGATCCGTCGGGGCGGATTTTATGGTTGCTGACGGTGACGATCGGCGCGCCGTACTTGCTCTTGGCGGCTACCGGGCCGTTGCTGCAGCGTTGGTTCACAATCGAGGCTCCCGGAAAACTACCATGGCGGCTGTACGCGCTGTCAAACGTGGGGTCGTTCCTCGCGTTGCTCAGTTACCCCATCCTGCTGGAGCCATACCTGCGCCTGTCCACCCAGGCATCCGTATGGTCGGCGATGTATGTCGTTTTCGCTGCGGCCTGCGGGTGGACGGCGTGGCGGCTGCGCGGCATTGTTCCGGCATCGCGAGGCAAAGAGGAGGACGCCGCCGGGGACGCTCGCCCGCGCCTGTGGACCATGTTGTTCTGGCTGGCGCTGTCGGCCTGCGGCTCCATCCTGCTGGTGGCGACGACGAACCAAATCTCGCAGGAGATCGCCGTGAATCCATTTCTGTGGGTGGCGGCGCTGTCGATTTATCTGCTGACCTTCATTCTGGCGTTTGAGAGCGATCGGCTCTACCGGCGCGGAGTGCTGGCGGTGGCGGCCGGAGTATTGGCTCCGGTGGCGTGCGCGCTGTGGGGGGCTTCCGGAGTGGCCTCGCTCGGATCGCAGCTCGGCATCTACCTGCTGGCGCTCTTCGCGACGTGCATGGTCTGCCAGGGAGAGCTGGCGAAATCCCGGCCGTCGCCGCGCTATCTAACCGGGTTCTACCTGACCATCGCGGCAGGGGGAGCCATCGGTGGAGCATTCGTGGCGCTGGTCGCGCCGCACCTATTCACCGAATTCAGCGAATACCCGATCGGCTTGGCGGCCGCTTGTTTGTTGGGTTTCGTGGGCTGGCTGCGGACGGGCGCGTTCCGCGAATGGACCAGCCGCAATTTCTCGGTGCGGGTTCCGTTGATGGCGCTGCTGATCGGCGGGCTGGGCGCGATTGTCGCCACCTTCACCGGCAACAATCAGCCGTCGCTGGCGAGCGCGCGGAATTTCTACGGCATTCTGCGCGTGCTGGATCGCGTGGACCACAACGGCCGGATGCGGGAATTGCGGCATGGGCGCACGCGCCACGGGTCGCAGTATATGCAAGAGCCGCAGCGCGGTTGGGCGACGTCTTACTACGGGCCGCACAGCGGTGTTGCACTGGCGCTGAACGCGATGGACCAGCCGCAGCGGCGCATCGCGGTGGTCGGGCTGGGCGCCGGAACCCTGGCCGCGTGGGGCCGGCCTGGGGACGAGTTCCGATTCTACGAGATCAATCCCGACGTGGAGAAGATGGCGCGCGACTGGTTTTTCTTCTTGAAGGACTCGCGCGCTCGTACCGAGGTAGTACTGGGTGACGCGCGCATCGAAATGGCGCGGGAGCTGGCCGCGGGTCAAGCGCACGATTTCGACATGATCGCCGTGGATGCCTTTTCGGGCGACGCGATCCCGATGCACCTGCTTACGGCCGAATGCGCCGACATTTACCGGCAGCGACTCAAACCGGGCGGTTTGCTGCTGCTGCATATTTCCAACCGCGCCGTGAATCTGGATCCCGTGGCGCGCGGCATGACGCAGTATCTCGGCTGGAAGGCGGTACAGTTCCTCTCCGGAGACGACGAGGAGACGGGCGAGGCCAGCTCGCGCTGGGTGCTGCTGACATCGAACGTGGATTGGCTGGAGCGGACCGGCTTCGGGCATCAATTGTCGGGCTGGAGCCCGCGGCCGCCCATCGTCTGGACCGACGATTTCGCCAGCCTTTGGCCAGTGGTGAAGTTCTAGCCGGTTGGACGCAGAATCCAGCGCACGGTCTTGGTAGCCAGGCGGTCCAGCGCCTGCACGGACACCTTGAGATGCTCCTCTTTGGTGTCTTCGATCTTGTTGTGGCTGATACCTCGCAGGGATTGTACGAACATCATTACGGCAGGAATTCCAGCGCGCGCTACTTCAGCCGCGTCGTGCAGCGGACCGGAAGGCAGCCGATGCGCCGCGCCCGAAACCTCTCGCGCCGCTTCTTCGCAGAGCGCGAGCAGGGCGGGGTGGAAAGCGATCGGCTCGATGTTCCAGATGCGCGACCATTCTACCGTGCACTGCTCTTCGGCGGCGAAGCGGCGACTGGCTTCCTGGGCCTCCCGGTACATGCCGGCCAGAACCTGCGCGTCGAGGTCACGCTGATCGAGCGTGGTTTCGCAGCGTCCCACGACTGCGGTGACAATCCCGGGGAATGTCTTGACGCTACCCATGGTGCAAACGGCGTTTTTGTGCTTGCCGGCGATGGCACGGATTTCGAGCGCCAGCTTCGCGGCGGCGGCCAGCGCATCGCGGCGGGCGTGCATGGGCGTTGAGCCGGAGTGCGCCTCCTGGCCGAAGAAGGTGATCGCATGCCGCTCCACGCCCTTGGTTCCCAGGACTGCGCCGAGTGGAAGATTCATGCTTTCCAATACCGGCCCTTGTTCGATGTGCAGTTCGAGATATGCCGCCACGTTCCTTTGCTCGCGCGTGGCTTCCGGGAAACGATCGATGGGGAAGCCGCAACGCGCCACGGCGTCTTCCAGCCGCACGCCGTCCTTATCGGTGCGGCCGCGATCGGCTTCGAGGGTGGAGGTGCCGGCAAATGCCGACGATCCGAGCAGGCTGCGGCTGAATCGCGCGCCTTCTTCGTCGGCCCAATCCACCACGCGCACGGTGACCGGCGGACGGCCGTCGAACTCGTCGGCGAAACGGCGCAGCACTTCGAGACTCGCCGTGACGCCCAGGCTGCCGTCGAGCCATCCGCCGTTGGGGACGGAATCCAGATGGCCGCCGAGGATCAACGTTTTCTCTGAGGCGCCCGGCAGCGTGGTCCAGCTGTTGCCCGCCGCATCGTAGTGGTGCTCCACCGGCAAGTTTTTGAGCTTGCCTTGAAACCATTCGCGGGCCTTGAGCCAGGTGTCCGTCCAGGCGACGCGCTGGGCGCCGTTGTCGTCGGATGTCAGGGCGCGCAGTTCCTGCAAGTCGGCGACGGTGCGTTGCGGATCGAGGCTCATGGCGCTGTCTCGCATTGTACCGGTAATTAGGTAGTGTCTTTAGGCCAGCCTGATCCCGCAAGAATCTGCACATCCCATGTCGAGCGCCAGAACCTCTCCAGGAGAATGGGCATCCGCCGATTCACGCGGCTGACGAACGCTTTCAGCCGCAAGTTTGAGAATCACTGCGCGGCCATAATGTTGTGGTTCGCCTTTTTCAACTTCTGCCGGATTCATCAAACCCTGAGGGTCACGCCCGCCATGGCCGCTGGCATCACCGATCACGTTTGGGATCTGTCAGAATTGTTGGTTCCGTAGCAGTCTGCATAGAAGTACGTGGGATCGCAAGCCCACAACGTCAGCGAAGTACGCCGCGCGTCCGATGCCGTGGACTTTAGCAAGGGGTATAAACTTGGACTCATCGCGCGAAGATTTCTTAGAGTTGTTCGCGAGAAAGTGGGACAGAGACGGATCACTTCTCTGGGTAAGCGTTCGCTCCGGCCCTGTGGATTTTGATGGCCTCGCTAAACTTCGAGCGGTGTCACCGGACTCTTTGGAATTATTCTCGCCCGGTTGGGACATGACCATCCGCTTGGAAGGCGCCGTCTTCAACGTCGCAACGCCCGATGAATTTCCGGCGTCCGAAGACGCCAAAGATTTCGTCTGTGGTTTCACGATTCTTTTTCCTGGCACCGGGCGCTTTGTCATACTAAGTGAACTCGCTGAGCGGTCAAAAACTGAGTAGCAGGTAAGCGGAATGGCTAAAAGGGCTAGCTTCGCAAACTGCGCGGGTGGAAGGAGGATTGCCTGATGTACAAAACGCTTTGGATCATCGGATTGTTGTCGATCTACTGCGTCCCGTTGCTGGGACAGAACACAGATATGGAGGAAACGCGCGGTCTGCGGAACGGTCGGTTTTGGAACACCGTCTCTGAGAGTGCGCAACTGGGTTTACTGACCGGCATGGCTGACGGTTGGGAAATGGCATACCGTGCGGAGGTTCAGGAACACAGCGTTCTTCCGATCCTTGCGCACGCCTGGGTGTCTGATTTGACACACGGCGAGATATCCAAGATGGTTACCACAACCTATCAGCAACCCGAGAATCTAACCTTGCCGATTGGATGGGTTGTCCTGGCGAGTTTGGCTATACAGCGCGGTGAGACAACACAGGGAACCGTATTCCCCGCGTTGCGAAAATTCCTGGCTGATCTTATGTCTGGTAAAGCGCCTATCAGATTCGGTAACAGGGACAGGAACGAACCCGCCAATCCGGACTTCAGCCCGATCAACGTAATCTGGCCTCCGCCAAAATAGCTCCGTCTCCTGCCCATCGACACATTACCGGCAATTGGACGCGGCGGGCATCCGTTTGGTAGACGTAGAAGATGGGCGCGGCCCCTTTTGCATTACCGGACAACCGGGAGGTAGCCCGCCGGTTTCCGGATTTGCATCCGGCGTTCCACTCGCAGGAAGCCCTCACCGAGGCCAATCGCTGCCTGAATTGCTTTGACGCGCCCTGCACGGCGGCTTGCCCCACTCACATCGATGTGCCGCGCTTTATCAAGAAAATCACGACTCAAAATCTGAGGGGGTCGGCCCTGACGATTCTGGATGCGAACATTTTGGGCGCAAGCTGTTCGCGCGTGTGTCCGGTGGACGTGCTGTGCGAAGGCGCCTGTGTCCTGCTCGAGTACAACAAACAGCCGATCGCGATCGGGCGGCTGCAGCGCTACGCCCTGGATCAATTCTTCCAGCAGGGCGGGCGCCTGCCGATGAAACCGGTTGAGAAGCGCAGCGAGAAGATCGCTTGCATTGGCGCGGGACCCGCGTCGCTGGCGTGCGCGGCCGAGCTGGCGCAGCGCGGGTTCTCCGTGACGGTGATCGAAAAGCGGCCGTTGCCCGGCGGTTTGAATACCTATGGCGTAGCGGAGTATAAGCTGCGCGCTCCGGACAGCCTGCGTGAAGTGGCGATGATTGGCGAACTGGGAGTGCAGTTCCGGTTCGGTGTTTCCATCGAAACCGAAGGAGACCTGCGGGCGCTGGAGCGCGAATACGACGCTGTCTTTCTCGGAATTGGCCTGGGCTCCATGCACGCGCTGCGTCTTCCCGGAGCCGAACACCGCGACGTGGTCGACGCGCTGGAATTCATTGCACGATACAAGACCGGGGGCAATCTGGAAGTGGGAAACAAGGTGGTGGTGATCGGCGCCGGCAACACGGCGATCGACGCGGCCAATGCAGCGCGGAGGCTGGGAGCGGCGCAAGTTACGATCGTCTACCGGCGGGAGGAGCGAGACATGCCGGCATTCGGTTTCGAGTACGAACATGCCAAGCAGGAGGGTGTGTTGTTCGAGTGGCTCGCGCAACCCGTGGCCGTGCACGCCGATTCTGTTACAGGAAGCCTGGTCTCGCTGGAATGCGTGCGCTCCAGCCGCGCGGAAGACGGCGTGGGGATTGCGGTTCCGGGCTCCAATTTCTGTCTGCCTTGCGACATGCTGATTCCGGCCATCGGGCAAGCGCCGCTGCTGGCGCTGCTGGAGCAGTGCCGGGGAGTTGCGGCGGCGGAGGGCCGTGTGGAGATCGATCGCCCGAGCGGGCGAACCAGCAATCCGAAATATTATGCGGGCGGCGATTGCGTCAACGGAGGTCGCGAAGTGGTGGACGCCGTCGCAGACGGAAAGCGCGCGGCCGTTGCGATCGCTGCTTCCTTCGAGGCCGCCGATGCCTGACCTCACGACCATCTTCGCCGGCATACGTTCGCCGAACCCGTTCTGGCTGGCGTCAGCGCCGCCCACCAATTGCGGCGAGCAAGTGATGCGCGCGTTCGATGCCGGATGGGGCGGCGCGGTGTGGAAGACCATCGGCGAGCCGATCACCAATGTCTCGTCGCGCTATTCGTCGGTGGATTGGAACGGGCAGCGCATGCTGGGCCTGAGCAACATCGAGCTGATTTCCGACCGGCCCATCGAAACCAATCTGCGCGAGATCGCCGAGGTGAAGCAGCGCTACCCGAAGCACGCAGTGGTCGCTTCGTTGATGGTGGAGTCCACGCGCAAAGCCTGGCACGATATCGTCGAGCGCGCCGAGGGTGCGGGCGCGGACGGCCTGGAACTGAACTTCGGCTGCCCGCACGGCATGAGCGAGCGCGGGATGGGCAGCGCCGTCGGGCAGGTGCCCGAATACACGGAGATGATCACGGCTTGGGTGAAGGAGAAAGCGCACACGCCCGTGCTGGTGAAGCTGACGCCTAACATCACGGACATCCGGCAGATCGCGCGGGCGGCGAAGCGCGGCGGCGCCGACGGGCTGTCGGCCATCAACACCCTCAACTCAATCACCGGCGTCGATCTGAACACGTTCGAACCGCGGCCAAACGTGGAGGGATTGTCCACGCACGGCGGTTACTGCGGACCGGCGGTGAAGCCGATCGCGTTGAACATGGTGCACCAGCTTGAAACCGATGACGCTTCGCGGCTGCCGATCTCGGGCATCGGCGGAATCGGGACGTGGCGCGACGCGGCCGAGTTCATTTTGCTCGGATGCGGGACAGTGCAGGTGTGCACGGCGGCCATGCATTATGGCTATCGCATCGTCGAGGACATGATTGACGGCCTCGAAAACTGGATGGCGGAAAAAGGTTTCAGCGGCATCGGCGATTTTCGCGGATTGAGCGCGCCCAAGGTGACCGACTGGAACCATCTGAACCTGAATTTCCAGATCGTCGCGCGCATTCAGGAAGAGAAGTGCATCGGATGCGAGCTGTGCTATATCGCCTGCTGGGACGGTGCGCATCAGTGCATTCATTTGAACGGATCTCGTGCGGCTCCGCCCGCGCTGGAAGCCGCCAGCCGCGCGCGCATTGCGGTAACGCCGATTCCGAAACTCGATCGCGGGTTGGCGCCGGACGCGGTCCGCAGGGTTCCACGCGTCGACGAAGACGAGTGCGTGGGATGCAACCTCTGCGCGCTGGTGTGTCCGGTGGAAGGCTGCATTACGATGGAACGCGTGGCGAATCACCTGCCGCGCGAGACTTGGGAAGACCTCGCACGGCGGGCGGGCGATCAGGGAAAGACCTGCTGATGGGACTGCTGATCCGGAATGGGACAGTTGTAACCGCGGATAAGACCTTCGCCGCGGACGTATTGGTGGAGGGCGAAACGATCCGGGAAGTGCGTGCGGGCATTCCCGTGGAGCCGGCCCATGAGGCGCTGGACGCTACGGGCATGCTGCTGCTGCCGGGCGGCATCGATGCGCACACTCACCTGGACATGCCCTTCGGCGGTACGACCTCGAGCGACGACTTCGAAACCGGCACGCGGGCGGCGGCGATCGGCGGAACGACCAGCATTGTCGATTTCGCGATTCAGGCGCGCGGCACCCGCATGCGCGATGCGCTGGATACGTGGTGGAAGAAGGCGGAATCCAAAGCCTGCATCGATTACGGTTTGCACATGATCGTGACAGATCTTCCGGACGCGGGCCTGGAAGACATGAACGAAATGGTGCGGGAAGGCGTGGCGAGCTTCAAGCTGTTCATGGCGTATCCGAACGTTCTCATGGTCGATGACGCCACGATTTTTCGCGCCTTGCAGCAAACCGCGAAGAACGGCGCGCTCATCTGCATGCACGCCGAGAATGGCAGCGTGATCGACGTGATGGTGCGGCAGGCGCTGGCCGAAGGCAAGACCGCGCCCATCCATCACGCGCTCACTCGTCCAACCCGGGCTGAGGCGGAAGCGGTGCATCGCGCCATCGCCATGGCGGAGATGGCCGGAGTTCCCATCTACATTGTGCATTTGTCGTCGGAAGACGCCTTGAACCAGGTGCGCGAAGCGCGCGACCGCGGTTTGCCTGCGTTCGCCGAAACCTGCCCGCAATATCTGCTGCTGTCGATCGACAAAATGAATCTGCCGGGATTCGAGAGTGCGAAGTATGTGTTTACTCCGCCGCTGCGCGAGAAAGAAAATCTTCCCCGGTTGTGGGATGGCCTCAAGACCGACAATTTGCAAGTCGTCTCCACCGACCACTGCCCGTTCTGCTTCGAGGATCAGAAGGCGCTGGGCAAGGACGATTTCACCAAGATTCCGAACGGAGGGCCAGGCATCGAGAATCGCCTGCAGCTCCTGCATCATCACGGTGTAGGGGCGGGCAAGATCACGCTGAACCGCTTCGTGGAGATTGTCTCCACCGCGCCGGCGCGCATCTTCGGCATGTACCCCAGGAAAGGTGTGATCGCTCCCGGAAGCGACGCCGACATCGTGGTATGGGATCCGCAGGCGCGGCACGTCATCAGTGCGAAGACGCACCACATGCGCGTGGATTATTCGATGTTTGAAGGCTTCGAAGTGACCGGCAACGCGCGCCACGTGTTCTCGCGCGGCGAACTGATTGTCAAAGACGGAGAATATGCCGGGCGCGTGGGGCGAGGGCGATACCTGCGCCGGGCCGCCAGAGGGGGAGCATGGCAGTAGAGAATCAGCGCGCATCCAGCCTGTATAACGAAGATCTCGCTCCCGTGCCCCAGGAGAAGCGCACCTGGGGAATCTACAACTACACTTCGCTGTGGGTCGCCATGAGCGTCTGCATTCCGACCTATATGCTGGCGTCCGGCCTCATCGCCGGTGGGATGAGCTGGAAGCAGGCCATCGGCACCATCCTGCTCGGCAATCTGATTGTGCTGGTTCCGATGATTCTCAACGCGCATGCGGGCGCCAAATACGGCATTCCCTTTCCCGTCCTCGTGCGGGCATCGTTCGGTGTGCGGGGCGCGAACGTGCCGGCGGTGTTGCGCGCGCTGGTGGCATGCGGATGGTTCGGCATCCAATCCTGGATCGGCGGGCAGGCCATCTACACGATGCTCGAAGTGCTGTGGCCGCGGGCAGCCTCGAACGCCTGGACGTCTTGGATTTGTTTCTCTCTCTTCTGGCTGCTGACGATGTTCGTCATCTGGCGTGGCATCGACACCATTAAGTTCCTGGAAGGCGTGGGCGCGCCATTCATGCTCGCCGTGGGTCTGTTGCTCTTATGGTGGATCTCGCGCAAGGCGGGCGGGCTCGGCCCGGTGCTGCACAGCCCGAGCAAGTTTCACACCACTGGTGAATTCATGCGGTTCTTCATCCCGTCGCTGACCGGTATGGTCGGCTTCTGGGCCACGGTGGCCTTGAACATTCCCGACTTCACTCGCTATGCCCGATCGCAGAAGGCGCAGATGATCGGCCAGACGCTCGGTCTTCCTCCTGCGATGACCCTTTATTCGTTTATCGGAGTGGCCGTGACTTCGGCGTCGGTCATTCTGTTCGGTCATGCGATCTGGGATCCGGTGGCGTTGCTGGCGCGCTTTCATGAACCGGTAATCGCCTCCATCGCGCTGGTAGCGCTGCTGGTGGCCACGTTGAACACCAACGTGGCGGCGAACGTGGTCTCACCTTCGAACGATTTCTCGAACCTGAATCCGCGGCTGATTTCTTTCCGCAGCGGCGGCATTCTCACGGGAATCGTGGGCGTCTGCCTGATGCCGTGGAAACTGCTCACGGATTTTCAAAGCTACATTTTCGGCTGGCTGGTGGGCTATTCGGCGCTGCTCGGCCCGGTGGCGGGCATCATGATCACGGATTATTTCCTGGTGCGCCGCACGGTTCTGGATGTCGGCGAGCTCTACGACCTGCATGGCATTTACCGCTACGGGAGCGGCGTGAATTATCGGGCGGTCGCGGCGCTGGTGGCGGGCGTCGTGGTTGCATTGATTGGTCTGCTCATCCCACCGCTGCGCTGGCTCTACGACTATGCCTGGTTTGTCGGATTCCTGGTGGCTGCGGGCGTCTATGGGGTGTCCATGAAGGATCAAACGCGAGCCGCTCGGCTGCCAGAACGAGTGCAAGCGATGACGGGCAAGAGCGTCTAGGGAATTCCAGCGGGTTCATGAAGCCGTCTTGTGGCACGCGCGATGCGCCGCGCTGATTTGGCCGCCGCTCTCTTGAAATATCATCGTATAAGGTGGTGAATGAAATTGGCCGGCCCGCAGGCCCGGTGACTGCATCTTCCGCGGGCGAGCTGCTGCGCGCGCCCCTGTTTCACACGCCGCGGAATCCGTTTCAAGAGGACCATGCCCTGGAGGGCTTCGCGGACGGCGGCCTGCTGATTCGCGAAGGCCGCATCGCCGCGTGCGGTGAGTACGGGACTCTGCGCGATGCGCATCCGGATGCGCGCAGCGTGGACCTGCGCGGCGGATTTCTGCTGCCCGGCTTCGTCGACACCCATATTCATTTCCCGCAACTGCGCGTGCTGGGAAGCCTGGGCCGTTCGCTCCTCGACTGGCTGGAGCATTGCGCGCTGCCCGAAGAGGCGCGCCTCGCAGATCAGGCTTGTGCGTGCGGCGTGGCGCGGCGGTTTGTCCACGCTCTGGCCTCGCACGGCACCACGACCGCTCTGGTTTTCGGCGCGCATTTTTCTCCCGCCACAGCGGCGCTCTTTGAGGCTGCGCAAACCGCGGGACTGAGGATTTGGTCCGGCCTGGTGCTTTCCGACCGGATGCTGCGGCCCGAGTTGCATCAGACGCCCGAGCGGGCGTACCGCGAGTCCAACGCGCTGATCGAACGTTTCCACCGGACCGGCCGCCTGGCGTACGCGGTTACTCCGCGCTTTGCGCTCTCCACGTCCGAAGCGATGCTGGAGGTCTGCCAGACCTTGCTCGGCGAGCATGAAGGCCTTCTGCTCCAAACGCACCTGAACGAGAGCACGCGCGAGATTGCCGAAGTGGCGCGGGCGTTTCCTTGGGCCTCGGACTATCTGGCGGTCTACGAACGCTTCGGCCTGTGCCGCTCGAACGCCATCTTCGCTCACGACGTGCATCCCGCCGAGTCCGAACTCCAGCGCCTGGCCACCGCCAGAGCCGCGGTCGCGCATTGTCCGTCGAGCAACGCCGCTCTCGGCAGTGGACTGTTCCCCCTGCGCCGTCATCTCCGCGCCGGCGTCCGTTGCGCGCTGGGAACCGACGTGGGAGCCGGCACCGGTTTTGGAATGCTCAAGGAGGCATTGCAGGCGTATTTGCTGCAGCGGATCGCTCCGGATGGCATGCTGCTGGACGCGGCCCATTTGCTCTACCTCGCAACACTCGCCGGAGCCGAGGCGCTGGGAGTGAGCGACGAGACCGGGGACTTCCGCATAGGAAAATCCACTGACTTGGTTTATCTGCGCCCGCTTCCCGGCAGCCCGCTGGCGGCGGCTCTCGAACGCCAGGAAACCCCGGAAGGCATTCTCGGCGCGATCTTCACTCTCGCGGGAGCCGCGGAGATTTGCGAGGTCCGCGTCGCCGGCTCGGTTGTCTATCGCACGGAACCTGGAGAGGAAGCATGAACCGCGGCGCAGCGGTTAGGGTTACTCTACAGAGCGGGCGGCTAGGAACCGGGAGGCGAAATGTTGAGTAAAGGTCCGGCGAAGAAGGTGACCATCTTCGTCAACGAGGATACCCAGCACCATCTGACGCCGTTGCACGACGCCATCATGACGTTCCTGTTGCACAAGGGAGTCAGCGGAGCGACAGCCACGCGTGCTTTCTCCGGCTACGGTTCGCATCGCCAGCTGCACACGCCTCAGATCGAGGTGATGGCTTACCATCTGCCGATCCGCATCGAGTTTATCGAAACACCGGAGAAAGTCGAAGAGGTTCTGCCCACGCTTTACGACATGGTCTCCGATGGCTTGATCGAAGTGCAGGATACGACGGTGGTCAAACTCGCGCGCAAACCTTCCAAAGCGGAACCCAAGCCGCCCCACAGCAGGAAGGAAGGACCGGCCCAACTGCTGCGAGTGTTCCTGGGAGAGGCCGACAAGTGGCACGACGAGCATCTGTATGACGCGATCGTGAAGAAGCTACGAATGCTGGATATTGCCGGCGCAACCGTCTACCGCGGCATCCTCGGCTATGGCGCGAAGGGCCACGACCACCACGCCACCCTCTTCCATCCGATCCGTGATTTGCCCATCATGATTTCCGTCATTGACGCTCCCGAGAAAATCGCCGCGGCGGCCGAAGCCATCGAAGGAATGCTGGAAGACGGGCTGATCGTGATTTCCGACGCGCACATCGTCCGTCTGGTCCGAAGCCGCGAGCAAGTTGAGGCATCCGATGCAACCCGGCATCCCCGGTAAGCTCCTGCGCGTGCACATATCCGAGTCGGACCGCTTCGAGCACAAGCCTCTCTACGAAGCGATCGTGGCCAAATGCCGCGAGATGAAGATCGCCGGCGCCACCGTTTTCCGCGGTTTGGAGGGCTACGGTGAAACGGGAGAGACGCACCGCGCGCGCCTCGTGCGGCACGACCAGCCGATTTTGATCTCCATCGTCGACACGGCGGAAAACATCGAGCGGCTCATCCCGGCGCTCGAACAAATGTTGGACACGGGCGTTCTGGCCCAGTCCGACGTCAGGATGATTCGAGTCCAGAAACGCCTGGCGGCGCCAACACCGTGAACCCGATTCTCATGCCGCCCCGGTCGTGTCCTTTAGCGGAGTGCGTATCCCAAAACCGGACACTCGAGCGTAGCCCGGATTGGTTCCGGCGCCGCTATCTTGCCACCCGCGTTTGCGGTTTGGAGGCTGGTGGTTTGGCACGAAAGTTGCCTCTTGGGTAGGGGGGTGCCCGGAGGCATTTTCTATGAGCTCCTTTTGGCAGGATGTCCGGTATAGTTTCCGGCTACTGAGCACGTCACCCGGCTTCAGCGTAATCGCGTTGCTCACCCTGGTGCTGGGTATTGGGGCCAACACCACTATTTTCTCTTGGATCAACGCAACGCTTCTGAATCCGATTCCGGGCGTGACGAAAACGCAAGGCCTGGCCACCGTCTTTCTCGGCAGAGACGCCCTCTCGCCGTTCCCGCTGACGTATCCTGATTTCGCGCAGCTGCGGGACCAAACGCACAGCCTTTCCGGCCTGACCGCTTTCTCTCTGAACGCCGTGAACCTCACGGGGGCCGGCAAGCCGGAGCGTATTTGGGGAACTCTGGCCGCGGCAAACTATTTCGATGTCCTGGGCGTCAAGCCAATCCTGGGCCGGGGCTTTTCGCCGGAGGAAGGCAAGACGCCGGGAGGCGCACCGGTCGTGGTGCTGAGCTATCGTTTCTGGCAGACGCACTTTGGCGCGAGCGGCTCCATACTCGGCCAGAAGATCACCCTCAATCAGCACCCTTTTACCATCGTGGGCGTGGCGCCGCCACTCTTCCAGGGCGCCATGACCGGTATGCGTTGCGACCTGTGGGTTCCTTTGATGATGGAGCAGGAGCTGCTGCCAAACGGCGATCTGATTCACGACCATCATTATTTTTGGCTGACTGCCTTAGGACGCGCAAAGCCCGGAATCCTGCTGGAGCAAGCGCGGCAGGAGCTGACTTTGCGGATGCAGCCCGTCGTGCGGCAATTTCCGGAGGAACACAGGGGTCACGAGACGGTCACGCTGGCGCCTCTCTGGCGGGGAGCCGGCGCCAATGTGTTCTTCGCCCTGTTGCTGCCGATGTTGATGGCCATCTCCGGCGTAGTGCTGCTGCTCACCTGCGCGAACGTAGCCAATCTTTTGCTGGTTCGTTCGGTGGCGCGCCGGAAGGAGATCGCCATCCGCTTGTCGATGGGAGCCAGCCGCTGGCGCCTGTTGCGGCAGCTTCTGATCGAGAGCTTGATACTGTCGCTGGGAGGCGGGTTCCTCGCTCTGCTAGTGACCCTGTGGACTTCCAACGGCCTGATGTCCTTCATGCCCCCGGTGGCCATGCCCGTCGATTTTTCCGGGCACACGGATCGTACCGTGTTATTGGCGACGCTGGTGATTTCTATCCTCACCGGCGTAATCTTCGGAGTACTCCCGGCATTACGGGCGGCGCGCATTGAGCCTGCGGCGGTTCTCAAGGAGGAGTCCCGAACCGCGGCAGGCGGATTGGGCAAGGCCCGCCTGACGAGCGCCATCGTGGTGGCTCAGATCTCCCTGTCGCTGCTGCTGCTGATCTGTGCGGGGCTGTTCATTCGCAGCTTCATCCGCGCGCAGCAGTTCAAGCCGGGCTTCAATGCCGATCACGTTCTGCTCGCGTCCTACGATCTGTTCTCGGCCGGCTATACCGACGCCCAAGGAATTCAATTCAACCGCCAGCTTCTGGCGCGAATCTCGGCCTTGCAGGGGGTTCAAGCCGTCACGCTGGGAAACGCCGTTCCGATGGGGATAGGAGCCGGCTCTTTTAGCGTGAAGCCGGAGGGTTACACCGTGCAGCCGCACGAATCGATGGAGGTGCCCGAGATAATCGTTGGCCCGGACTATCTCCACACCTTGCAGATTCCTTTGGCCGCCGGGCGGGAGTTGAACGCGCAGGATACGGAAGACTCGCAGCCGGTGGCCGTGGTCAACGAATCCTTCGCGCGCCGCTACTGGCCGGGCCAGAACGCGCTCGGCAAGCGCATCCTCACCGACGTCTCCGCTAAGAGTTTCGTGGTTGTCGGCGTAGCCAAAAATTCCAGCCCACCACTTCGCGGGGCGAACCTTGCGGGCCCTTCCAGCGATCCCGGACCTTTGTTTTACCTTCCGCTGTATCAGCTCTATCGCCCCACGACAACGCTTCACGTCCGCGTTGCGGGCGATCCGCTGATCTTCGCGGCGTCGGTCGAGAGAACCGTTCACGAGCTCAATTCCGAACTGCCTCTCTATAGCGTGACCACGCTAAAAACCTCCACCCAGCTCGCAACCATCGGCACCCGAATCGCCGGAACGTTCGTCGGAGTTTTCGGCCTGCTGGCTCTCGTGCTCGCCGCCGTGGGGGTCTACGGCGTCATTTCTTACAGCACGCGCCAGCGCACGCATGAACTGGCGATTCGATTGGCGTTTGGCGCCGAGCGCCGTGAGGTGTTCCGGCTGGTGCTGGGGCAGGGACTACGTCTGGCGCTGATCGGCATCTCGATCGGCCTGGTTGCTTCGCTCTTGCTCACGCGGTTCCTGGCGAACCTGCTGTATGGCGTGACATCGAGAGACGCGCTGACGTTCTCGACCGTCTCTGTCTTGTTGTGCCTGGTGTCCCTGCTGGCCTGCTTCGTGCCGGCCTGGCGCGCCACGCGGGTGGATCCGATGACCGCGCTGCGCCACGAATAAAGGTTTGGCTGGTGGTGCGCCCGGAGTGATTCGAACACCCGACCTGGTTCGTAGCTGTACGAGGGAGTGTCCATAGTTTCCAGGGGTGTCTAATTCAGGCGCTTGCTGCGCAAGCAATGGCGGGATGCAGGAGAAAATGGGGCCGGAAGCAAGAAAGCCCGGTGCGGTGATAACCGGGCGGGCAGATCAACCATGTCCCGCCCGCCATCGCCAGTTCATCCAGGAAGCTTCAGACCGTTGCGCTATCATGACGACGTGCAGGAACTCCGGCGCATTACCATCGATCCGGGAGCAATGGGCGGCAAACCGTGCATTCGAAGGATGCGTGTAACCGTCGGCATGATGGTGGAAGCGATTGCCGCCTGCCGAACCCGCGAAGATCTATTGAAGGACTTCCCCTACCTGGAAGAACATCGCGAAGCCCTCGCATTCGCTGCCAGCCTAGCGCAGGGGCGAGAGGTTCATCGGGCATGGTTTGGCATTCATGTCCGCATTCTTCAGCTTTTCATTATCCTCGATCTACGCCAACTGATCTCGACAGTCTCGCTCCAGTACAACTCTCCAGCCTGCTGGGCTAGGGCGCGCTGCGAGCCCAACGCGAAAACACGAAGATAGGGGCAAACGCATTATGTTGCTGGAAAACTCCGCCGAAATCATGAACCGACTGAAGCCGTCCGACGTTGTTCTGGACATAGGCGGCTGGGCCCATCCGTTCAATCGCGCCAATTATGTGCTGGATTCCCAGCCCTTTGAAACCCGCGGTTTCTATAACCGAACCTTCGCCCGGTTCCATGCGTTACCGGCCATCGGCGGCGATACCGAGTATTTCACCAAGGATACTTGGATTCAGCGGGATATCTGCGAGAAAACCCCGTTTCCCTTCCGCGACCGGGAGATCGACTTTGTCGTCTGCTCTCATACCCTGGAAGACGTTCGCGACCCACTCTTTGTCTGTGCCGAGATGATCCGTGTCGCTAAGGCCGGCTACATCGAGGTGCCCAGTCGGATTTGGGAGAGCTGCCGGGGTATAGAGCCGGGCATCACTGGCCTTTCTCATCACCGCTGGCTGATCGACATCGAAGGATCTTCCATACGCTTCACGCAAAAGTACCATCGCATCCACAACCGGCGGTATTCCTTGCCCGCGTCGGCTCTGCGCCGCTTAAGCCCGGCCGAAAGCGTACAATGGCTCTACTGGGAGGGTTCGTTCGACTACTCCGAGATTAGCCTGTACGGCCAAGCGGAACAGCTGCAGGAGCTGGAGAATTTCGTTAATCGCGTTCGCCCGTATTCTCGCGCTTTCATCGCGGTGGACGACGTGACATCGGCCGTCTCCGAACTCTACTCCCGAGCACGGAGCAAGGCTTGGCGGCTGCTGTGTCAGGCGGCAGGCAGGTCCTTGCCGCGCTGACTCCGGCGCGAAAGGGCCGTGAACCCGGCGGGGGCCTGCAACAACCCTTCACCGGGGGCGGCTTGCAGAAAATCGGCGGGATAGGCTTCCAGGCAGGTGGCGTTCGCTATGTAGACCTACGCGCACGTCATCGGGGAAACTCAGCAAGAGCTGGCCGACAAGATGGACGCGGTTCTAACCCGGTGGCTCCCCAAGAGGTCGCGAAGAGGGCTCATTGAGTGGATAACTTCTTTGGATTCTATGGTGCGCCCGGAGTGATTCGAACACCCGACCTTCTGGTTCGTAGCCAGACGCTCTATCCAACTGAGCTACGGGCGCGCAGTGACCATTATAGCAAGCGAGGTTTCCTTCAGCCTTTCGCGACGATCCTTCCTTGGCGATCCAGCCGCAATCGTTCGCGGCCCCACACCACCGTATTGCCGAACGATCCGGCGGCCCATACCGCAAGTCCCCACAAATCGCGCACGGGGATCGCGTAACAGCACTTCCAGACGATCGAGCTGCGCAGCACAAACCAGCCGGCTCCAAACGCCATGGCGAGCCGGATCGCAAGCAGCGCCAGCGCCACCCACCACAGCCCGGCGAGCGCCGCCACCACGCACCACAAAGTCGCAAACGTCACCGGCAGGCCGAAGTAGCCGCCGCGGGACAGCCGGATGGTTCTCGCCCAGCGCAATTGATGATCCCAGGCGCCGCGCCAGGATCCGGCGGCCAGTCGCGTGCTCACCGCCACCTCGCTGATCACGTTGCGCAGTCCCAACGCATGCAGCTTGGCGCCCAACTGGTAATCGTCGGCGATGTAGTCTCCAATAGCCGCGAAGCCGCCGATGCGCGCGAGATCCGACGCGCGGAAGGCCAACGTCGAACCCAGCCCGAACTCCGACACGCCGAACCAACGCGCCACCAGCGTGCTGGGCGCGAACTCAGTCGCGATGGCGAGCGCTTCGAAGCGGCTGGGCCAGTCGTGCGCTTCGGCGCGGTAGAGGCAAGTCACCAGACCGACACCCAGGTCGCCGAGCGGGGCAGTCACGCGCTGGATGTAGTCCGGTGTAACGCTGATATCGGCGTCATTCACGATCAGGATCGAATAGCGGGCTTCGCGCGCCAGATCGATCAGAGACCCCACTTTCGCGTTCGGCGCCTGGGTCGTGCATTCGATCAGGCGGATTGGCACGGCCGTGAATTCCCGCATCAACCGTTCGATGTCGGCGCGGGCGGGATCGTCGGGCCGCGCCACGCCGAACAGGATTTCGAACTCTGGATATTCCTGCACGGCGTGGCTCAGAATGGCTTCATAGAAACCCGGATGCCTGCCATGCACCGGCTTGAGGATGGACACCGGTTGAGCCGCGGGCTTCGGATAGGACGCCGGATGGCGATGGCTCAACGCGGCCGCCAGCGCGATGAGCTGATATAGCGCAGCCGCGCCGCAGATCGCCAGAATCGCCCAGGTCACATCGCCAACAGCGCGACGCCGCAGGCCACGCACAGCGCGCCGGACCAGCGCAGCCCGGTCACGGTTTCCTTTAGCACCAGCTTGGCGAGGACGGTCTCCAGCACCACGCTGGCGGCGCTGACGGGCACCGCGAAGCTCAGAGCGGCCACGGAGAGCAGCTTCATGAAGGCAAAGAAAGAGATGGCCATGAAGAACACGGCCACGATCAGCGGAACCCGCCGCGCCAGCCCGCGCAGCATACCGCCCAGCCTGCCGGGCCTCAGATCCTCGGCGGCGACGCTGTTGCGCTTCATCTCGTGGCTCTGGAGCAGATCGGCTAGCACGGTCGACCCGACCACGATTCCGACCATCAGCCAGCGGATCATGACGGCTCCTGTTGCGTGGTGTTCGCCGAAGTGAGCCCCACCAGCGAAATGCCGATCATGATCAGCACCGTACCGGCCCAGTGCTGCCAGCTTACCTGCTCGCCCAGGAAATAGCGGCCCAGGAATTCGATGATGACGTAGCCGATGGAGGTGACCGGCAGCACGTAACTCAAATCCGCCCACCCGAGCAGTGTCATGCGCGACAGCAGCCACAAAACCAGCAGGGAAGTGCCGATGAAAACCCAGGGACTAAAGATCAGCCGGATATAGGCCAGCGGAGAAACGCCCAGCTCGACCGCCTGGTGTTTCATGCCCCAGGACATCGCGAAATTCCCGAGGACGTTGGTCAGCACCACGAAGGCGGTTAACACCTTCGTCTTGACGTCAATGCGCCTGTGCGGGATCTGCTGGGGCTGGATGGGATCCGCCACGGCCCGGCCGACGGACATTTACGCGCCTTCTTCGGCGCCGCGCAAGGCGGCCGCGGACTGCTTCTGCTCCTTGATAAACTTCTTGCGCTGGGAGCTGACGAACAGGTATTCGCGCGCTTCCTTGTAGAGGCGCGGAATGTCGTTATTGCGAACCGCGCTGCTGATGACGCGCCACACGGCCTTGGGGCGGAAATAGTATTCCGAATAAAAGCGCTCCACCCACTCCACCAGCTCAGCGCGATCGAAGCCCGGATAGACGACGTTGGGAAGCTGATGGCCTCCCGCGTCGGCCATGCCTTCGATGCTGACCAGGCCATTGGCTTTGGCGTGCTCGTAGAATTCGGTCCCGGGAAAAGCGTGGCCGAGCGAAACCTGAATGGTCTCGACGTCCAGCTTCTTGGCGAATTCGATGGTTTTGCGCAGCGTCTCGCGGCTCTCGCCGGGCAGGCCGACGATGAAATCGCCGTGAATCACCAGGCCCAGCTTGTGACAGTTCTCCGTGAAGCGCTGCGCCATGTCGAGCGTGGCGCCTTTCTTGATGTTTCTCAGGATCTGCTCATCGCCGGATTCGTAGCCTACGATCAGCAGCCGGCAGCCGGCGTCCTTCATGGCTTTCAGCGTTTCGTAGTCGGTGGTGACGCGCGAGGTGCAACTCCAGGTGAAGTTCAGGGGCCCGAGTTTCTTCGAAAGCTCGATCGCGCGCGTCTTCCGGTAGTTGAAGGTGTCGTCGTCGAAGAAAATTTCCTTCAGGCCAGGGAAGCTTTCCAGTGTGAACTTGCACTCGGCGGCGACGTCATCCGACGAGCGCAACCGCCAGCGGTGCCCGGAATGCGTCTGCGGCCAAAGGCAAAAGGTGCACATAGCGGGGCAACCGCGCGTGGTGTAGAAGGAGATGAACGGATTCAGCAGGAACGGGACGTTGTAACGGCGGAAATCGAGGTCGCGCTTGTAGACCTTCGTGACCCAGGGCAGCTCATCCAGGTTTTCGATGACGCCGCCTTCGGGGTTGTGCACGAAGTCGCCGTTTTTGCGGAAGCTCACGCCCGGGAGCTCGGCCAGCGGGGTGCCCCGGGCATAACTGGCGATCTGATGATCGAACTCGCGGCGCACCACGAAGTCGATCGCTTTGGAGGCCTTCAGAGCCTTTTCTGGCTCGATGGTGACCGGCGGCCCGACGAACGCCACCTGCATCTTCGGGTTTACGTCCTTCATCATTTCGGCGATGCGGACGTCGACGCTGAAGCCCGGGCTGGAGGTGAACAGCACCAGCAGTTCGAAGTCGTTGGCCATGGCCACGGTCTGTTCGATGGTGACCTTGTGCGGCGGCCCGTCCAGCAGTTTGCTGTCTTCGAGCATGCCGGCCGGGTAAGCCAGCCAGACCGGATACCAGTACGATTCGATCTCGCGCGAAGCGGGCCAGCGCGACCCGGCGCCCCCGTCGAAGCCCTCAAAGGAAGGTGGATTCAGGAATAGCGTTCTCATGTGCCCTCTTGAGTTTACGGTGTCGATCCCTGCGGAACAACGGAGAACAACCCCCGGGCGAATTACGCCAGCTAAATTGCCAGTTTATCAGGTTGAAGTGCGCCGCTGCCTGCCGATGAGCTAGCGTGCCTCACGAAGCGGGAGCTACTGTTGATCAGCGGCCGCAGTCCCCACCGCGTCAGAATTATCCTGGGAAACGGCCAGATAGTCCACGTTGAGCTCAACTGGACCAAAGAAACGGGTCTCGACCCGGCTTTCGGTGCGCTGCGGGATGGATACACCGTTCTGCAGGTCATATTCGCGCACAAACTGCATTTTCTTGAGCAGGAACGAAGGGGATTTCACGAACGAGCCCGATTCCCGCACCGGCATGTAGGTCTCGGCGTCCAACCACAGCTCGCCCTTGAACAGGCCCACTTTCTTATGGCGGGGGTTGAGGTGCATGACATAGACCGTGCGGCCGTTCCAATCTTCCATGCCTTTGTACTTGAATTTGTAGTTCTGTGGCGTGATTGCCACGTTGGTTGCCGGGTTCTGCGAGGATTCGACCTCCGCCTTCAGGTAGTTGGCGATGACCTCTGTTTTCACCACGTTGTCGCCGATGAAGCCGAGGGCGTGATAGGTGATCTTGCCCAGCTTGGAGATGTTCCTCAGGGCGTGCAATTTGCCTTGTTTCTTGAATTTAGGAACTGCGGCGGCGATATTGACTTCCTCCGTCGCCCCGCGCAAAACGCTCTGCTGCTGCTGGGTAGCCTGAAGATAGCGGTTGACGATCTCATCCTCCGGCATGGGAGGCTTGGAGGGATCGGCTGAGGCGATGAGCGGAGTGA
Source organism: Bryobacteraceae bacterium (assembly GCA_035508055.1). Classification (GTDB taxonomy): domain Bacteria; phylum Acidobacteriota; class Terriglobia; order Bryobacterales; family Bryobacteraceae; genus Palsa-89. Next base: position 85,012 of record DATJNO010000016.1, read on the forward strand.
CCGAAAGAGCGAGAACGACGGCAAGAAATGGTTTCAGTCTCATCTTCACGAAAATCGACACAGTACCCCTAGCACTTCCCAGACTGCTCAATACACTGTACCAGTTACGTTTTCTTAACACAATCCCCCGCCTCTGGTCCGGGTACTTGTTCAGATGCAGGAAGCCGGTACCGAGGAACATTTATAAAGCTAACATTCATAACGAATTAAGGGTCAAGGTGCGCCCGCGCCGCCGCCGGCCAGCTCGCTCTCGATGGCTTTGGAGATCTTTTCCACCGTGAAGCTCTCGATAAACGGACGTCCATTGACCAGTACCGTCGGCGTTCGCGATACACCTCGGGCGATATCATGCTGATAATCCTTTTCGACCAAATCCGCCAGACGTTGATCGGTTAATGCCGCTGCCGCGGTAGCCGGATCGACGCCCAGGTGCCCGGCGAACTCTCGGCCGCTGCATATCGTGGCAGGAGCTGCTCGTCGGGCATGGTGCGGAAGGCGGCGCCCCAGGCCGCCACGGAAGTTACCGCGGCGGCGGCCCAAAAAGCCTCATAGCTGGATGGGCTGTTGCAGCGTGAAGGTCAAGCGCGTTTCGGAGGGGATCTTAACTTTTTGGCCTTTGGTAATGATTTGCGCGCCTCCGCCCACTGCCGCGCCCGAGGCAGCTCCAATAGCCGCGCCGCGCCCGCCGCCGGCCAGTGCGCCGATGATAGCGCCGAGCGCGGTAGTGCCGCCAACGACTTTAGCCGTGCGCGCACCGCGCGAACCGCTGGCCTGCGAGACATCGGCCGTGGTGCTGTCCACCAGGCGTCCGTTAATCATGACCTGATGCAGGACCAGGGTGAGGACGGTGCGGCCTTCGAATTTGCCGGACTGCTGGTCCTCCACCAGCTTCACGACGGCATCGGCGCCACGCGGAATGACGGTCTGGCCGTCCACCACCACCGGTTCGTCGACGCTGGCCCGGAAAGTCTGGCCGAGCGTACTGCGGTCGGAATCGACGGCGTCAATCATTCGCACGACGATTGCGGTTCCCGCCGGAATCTGAACTCCACTGACGGGCGGGGGAGGCTGCTGGGAAGCGAAGCCGTTGGGATCGCGGCCCTGGTAAGGGGCCGGAGGAGGCGGAGGCGCGGCAGCAGAGGGCGGAAGCGCGGTGGGAGCCGGCGGGGGCGCGCCGCCGCTGTTGCCGAACTGGAGGCTTGCGACGTCATCCACGTCGAAGGTTTCGACACGGTCGCCAATCGCCATCCGCACGTGCCGGGCGTCACCGCCCAAATACTGCCCGTCGACCAGCCTGCCGCTCCGCAGCGTGAGCGTATCGGCCGAGCACAGGCAGGCGATCACAAGCAGAGCGGGAGTAATGCGAACCAGCATGAGAGAAGACCTCCTGAGGTTAGGTTAGCGCAAGCGAAAAAACACAGATCCTGCTAACCCTTTTGATGGATGCCATTCAGGAAGGTTGCGACAAATTTTCTGCCGCGGTCCAGCGCGTCTTCGTAAGCCAGACGGCGCTCGGAGCGGGTGTAGCGGCGGCCGAGGCGATAATAACGTTCCAGCGAAAGCCCCACGACGTAGGTTCCGGCGAAGGCGATGGCGGCTTTGGGAACCATGCCGGCGCCCCAGGGGATCTTGCCCACCAGTTCCCGCGCCAGAGCGCGCCATCCGAACGCGCCGGCAATGATGGAGGCGATTTCGGCCTTCTGTTCGCGGTAGCCGATCTCGCGGTCGTTGGCGGCGGCCAGCACGAACGCCATGCGGATCTGGTTGGCGGTGAGAACGGCGGTATCGGAAGCGAATTCGCCGACCGCCCAGGGCAGGGAAATGAAGGGAACGATGTCGGGAACCGCGGTGGCGAGCGCAAACAGGGCGTTTTCTTTGGCAACCTTCTTGATCATGCGCCGCGAGACTTCCTCGCGAAAGGGAGGGATGTGCAGGCCCAGAGGAATGGCCAGGTCGGGGCGGCGGGACAGCACGTCATGAACCGTGATGCGAGGCTCGGCGGGAGAAAACGCGAAAGCATTGCCGGCGCCGGGCTGGCGCGCGGGCGACTCGTCGAAGTAGATCTCCAGGTCCCCGCCGGCGGAGGGGACGAAGCCTTCCGAGGCGCGGTACACCTGGTGACGGATCTGAAGGCGCCGGGCTTCCGAGACATCGCGCGGAATGAAGAAATCCTCCATGAGGCGGTATTGCCCGTCGCTATCGGCATAGAGGAACAGGCGCAGGGGCCGTTCGGTGTGTTTGTGGATTTCGTCCGGATTCAGGTTGCCGAGGGCGTCTCGAAGGTTTTTGAAGACTTGGATGGACATGGACTACAGGAGCGGAACATCACTTTAAGCTCCTTACGCCATTCTAAACCCACGCCGAGTTGTTCGACCGGGATGTGCGGAGAGAAGAAGCGCAGGAGGCGCTCGTTGGTGGGATGGAGGTCCAGGGCGGGAGAGACCAGCAACAGGCGCGGCGGCTCGTTCACCAGTTGCCGGCCCGGGAAATAGCCGCGCGCGCTGAACTCGCCGCGGTTGAGGTGCCACTGGACGCGCATCCAGTAATCCAGCGCTTGCAGCGGCAGGTGGACGTCCTGGCTGGCCTTGAGCTCAATGACAGCGAGGCGTCCGGCGAAATCGATAGCCAGGAGATCCAGGATGCCGCGGTGTGCCGCCGCGAAAGCAGGCACCTGACCGTAGACGGGCGAGGGCGCCAAGCCGGCGTCGATCTCCTGGATGTGGGCGCGAACCTGGGATTCGAGCCGCGCTTCCGGATATTCCGAGTAAAGGCTGTGTTTGTGGATTCGCGCCGCGGGCGAGGGCCGGTCCAAGCGGGTGTCGAGATTGCCGTGGTCGCGCAGATCGATGAGGGCTTCGAGACCGTCTTCGCCGTAAACGAAAACGGAGAATTGGGCAACCGCCGGGTCCAGGAACAAAAGGCGGAGGCAGGTGCTTTTCTCCTGGCTGGCGGGCAAATACAGGATCAGGCCGTGGATGGCGAGCGACGGTTCGCGCCGCCGCAGGTAATCGAGCCAGATCAGTCCGAAGGTGAGTACGCCGTCGGGGTGGGTTGCGTCGGGCGCTAACCCGATGGCAACCCAGGCGGAAGCGCCCTGGCGCAGCAACGCTCGCGGGTAGGCGGGCGAGAGGCTGTGTTCGAGATCGGCCTCGGTGGTCAATTCGGCCAGCTTGTGAGTGGGAAACTGGCGCTGCAGGAACCGGCGGAAACGGTCGCGAAAATGGAGACGCGAGCTGCGCCGCGTCACGTTTTCACCCGCCGCGCGCTGGAGGTCGACCAGTTCCAGCGTGCCGGTGCGTTTGGCGAAGCGTTCCACCTGGAGCACGAGTTTCCCGCGTGTCTGGCGCTCGATTCCCGTAACGCGGCGCACCAGGTTGCGGTTGTTATCCCAAGCCTGGAGGCTTACAGTTCCGTTGCGGGACTCCAGCACGAAGTTGCCGTTAGAAATGGGAAGCGATTCCTCGCCGGGCTCGCACAGGACAGGCTCGCGGCAGACGGCCAGGAAGCGCTCAACGGTTTGGCGGATGTCGTCCACTGGGTGGTTTGCGCAGGAGGACGGACTGCGGGAAGGTGGCGGGCGGAAGCGGGCGCTCGTCTTCAGCTAATCTATTATCGACCTTTGCTGAAACAAAGATTAGAACAGGTGGAAGCCCGGATTTCGGCGGCGGCGGCGCGCGCCGGGCGCGATCGTTCGGATGTTCTGTTGATCGCGGTCACCAAGAAGTTTCCCGCGGCTGTGGTCCGCGAGGCCTACGAGTTGGGCTTGCGCGAGTTCGGTGAAAACTACGTGCAGGAGTTTGAAACCAAACGGCCGGAGCTGGGCCCTTGCCCGGGCGCGCGATTCCACTTGATCGGCCATCTGCAGTCCAATAAGGCCAAGAAGGCGGCGGAGATCTTCGACGTGGTGCAAACCGTGGACACGGCCAAGCTGGCGCGCAGGCTGGACGAAACGCGGGAGCAGCCGTTGGAGGTGATGATTGAGGTAAAGCTTTCGGCGGAAGAAGCCAAGGCGGGTGCGGCTCCGGAAGACGTGCCGGCGATGGTGGAGGCGATCCGGGGCTGCGTGAACCTGCGGCTGCTGGGGCTGATGACGATGCCGCCGTGGTCGGATGACGCCGAGAAGAGCCGGCCTTACTTCGCGCGGCTTCGGGATTTGGCCATGAAGAACGGGCTGCCGCATGTGTCGATGGGCATGTCGCACGATCTGGAAGCCGCCATCGAAGAAGGCGCGACCATGGTGCGCGTGGGCACGGCCCTGTTCGGTCCGCGCCGGAAGGACTGAACGTTTGAAAGTTGGATTCTACTCGCCACTGCCTCCGGCACGCACGGGCGTGGCGGATTATTCGGCGGCACTGCTGCGGGCGTTGGCCCCTTTGGGCGACGTGGAGGTGAATGCGCGCGACGCCGAGATCGCGCTTTATCATTTGGGCAACAACCGGCTGCACCGCGAGATCTACGAGCGCGCGATGGAGCGGCCGGGCGTGGCGGTGCTGCATGACGCGGTGCTGCATCATTTTTATCTGGACGCGCTGAACGCGCAGGAATACATCGCCGAGTTCACCTACAACTACGGAGCGTGGACGGAAGACCTGGCGCGCGGCCTGTGGCAGCGCTGCGCGATCTCCGGCGCCGATCCGGATTATTTTCTTTATCCGATGCTGAAGCGGGTGGCGGAACGTTCGTTGGGCATCATCGTGCACAATCCAAGAGCGGCGGCGATGGTTCGCGAGCACGCCCCGCAAGCGGCGGTGTACGAAATTCCGCATCTATTCGCGCCGCCCGCCGAGCTGGCGCCGGAGGCGGAGGTGATCCGCTGGCGTGCCGCGCATGGGGTGGCGCCGCGTACCTTGCTCGCGGGGGTATTCGGTTACCTGCGCGAATCGAAGCGCCTGGCTTCGGTGCTGCGCGCTTTGGGTCGCGCGCGAGCGGCTTCCGAGATTGCGCTGCTTGTCGCGGGAGACTTCGTTTCCTCGGACCTGGAACGCGCCATGAAGCCACTGCTCAGTTCGGATGCAGCCGTTATCCGAATCGGATATGTCAGCGAACGCGAATTCTGGGTGCACGCGGCGGCCGTGGATGCGTGCATCAACCTGCGTTATCCGATGGCGGGCGAAACTTCGGGGATCGGCATCCGGCTGATGGGCATCGGCAAGCCGGTGCTGGTGACGGCGGGCGAAGAAACCGGGCGGTATCCGGGCGCCGCGTGCCTGCGCGTCGACCCAGGGCCCGCGGAAGAGGAAATGCTGGCCGAATACCTGGTGTGGCTGGCGCGATATCCGGATGACGCCCGGGCTGTGGGCGAGCGGGCGCGGCGGCATATCCGCGAATTCCACTCCCCCGAGCGCGCCGCGGCTCTGTATTGGCAGGCGCTGGCGGATTGTTATGATAGAACCAATCTGAATCGAGCGGCCGGCAACAGCGCTGTTGTCCGGTAGGCGCCGGTGAGAGCTCTGTGGCCAAGGTTGCCTCCCTGCTGTTGGTGTGCGCGGGCGTATTGAGCGCGACGTCGCCCAGCCCGTTTGAAAGGCTGCTGCACGTGCGCGTGGCCATGCGCGATGGCGTGCATCTGGACGCCAACGTCTTTTATCCGTCCGGCGGCGGGCGCTTTCCCGCGGTATTGCTGCGGACGCCGTATGGCAAAGGGCGGGATTTGCCGGCCGGCTACCAGTCATTTTTGAACCACGGCTACGCGGTCATGCTGGAGGACGTGCGCGGCCGTTACGCCTCGGAAGGGGTGTTCGACATTTTCCATCAGGAGGGACCGGACGGTTCTGACACGCTGAACTGGATCGCGGCGCAACCCTGGTCGGACGGCAAAGTGGGCATGATCGGCGGCTCATACTTGGGGATCGCGCAGTGGCAGCTGGCGCTGATGAACAATCCGCATCTGAAGGCGATTTTCCCGGTGGTTTCCGGGTCGGATGACTACATGGACCGCTATTATTCCACCGGCGGCGCCACCAAGCTGGGCCACCGGCTGTTGTGGATGTCCGAGAACCTGACCGCGCCAGGAACCGCGAAGGCGAGATTTGCCGATTACGTGAATCATCTGCCGCTGCGCACCGCCGACCGCGCGGCCACACGGCAAACCATCGGCCTGTATCAAACGATTCTGGATCATCCGACGTACGACGCGTTCTGGAAGGCGCTCAGTGTTCAGGAGAGAATCAGCCAGGTCCACGTGCCGGTATTTGCGGTAGGCGGCTGGTATGACAATTACGTAGAAAGCGATCTGGAGGCGTTCGCGGCGCTACACAAACTGGCGGGGCGGGGCGACGGACGGCACAGGATCATGATTGGCCCCTGGGCGCACAACATGTCGACTCCGTTCGCGGGAGTTGGCTTTGGCAGCGATTCCTCCGCGCCCATCCGCTCCTATCAGATTGAATGGTTCGATCATTGGCTGAAGGGAGAGCCGGACGAAGCCGCGAGCTACACGCCCGAGATGTGGCACGAGACCCGCGGCGAGGTGGACCGCGCGCCGGTTCACATTTTCGTGATGGGAGTGAACCGCTGGCGCGATGAGCCGCAGTGGCCGCTGGCGCGCGCGAAAAGCACACCGTTCTACCTGGAGAGCCGGCGCGGCGCCAACAGCCTGGGGGGCGATGGCGCACTGGATTGGAAACTGGCCAAGAGCCGTTCGCGCGACCAGTTCACTTACGACCCCCGGAATCCCGTGCCGACACGCGGGGGCGCGGTGTGCTGCAATCCCAAGATTTTTCCCTGGGGACCCATGGACCAAAGACCGGTGGAGCGGCGCAAGGATGTGCTGGTTTATACCAGCGCGCCGCTCAAGCAAGACCTGGAGGTGACCGGCCCCATTCGCGTGGTTCTCTACGCTTCGACTTCGGCGCCGGATACTGATTTTACGGCCAAGCTGGTGGATGTTTTCCCCAATGGCGAGGCGCGCAACCTGACCGACGGGATCCTGCGCGTTCGCTATCGCGATGGCCTGGACGAGGCCGAACTGGCGCGGCCGGGCGAAGTCTACCGGCTGAAGATCGATGCCGGCGTCACCAGCAATGTGTTTCTGCGCGGCCACTCCCTGCGGGTGGAGATCTCCAGCAGCAATTTTCCGCGCTTCGACCGGAATGCGAACACCGGCCGCGCTTTCGCCAACGAAACTATTTTCAAGAAAGCGCAACAGTTGGTGTATCATTCGCCCCAGTATCCTTCCTACGTACTGCTGCCGGTGATTCCGGAGGCTGAAACGGAGGCGCGGGAGTTGCACAGCCGCGTCCGATAGCCTCAAAGGAAAAACGCGAAGGACCGGAACTCGATGCTGCGGCGCGTTCTGGCGTCCGGGAAGGTGGGATCGTGAAACGCGGTATGCGGCGTACGCCAGGCGCGCGACTGATCCGAATCGTAGAACTTCAACAAGAGGATTTCGTCCCGGGTCATGTTGGGGAAGTACCACCAGCGATGGTTCGGATTGAAGTGGAACACCGAGGCCGCCGGCATGGTGTCTTCGCCCGCGAGCGGGCCATACATGGCCTCGCGGCTGGGCAGCGCGTCCACGACGACCATGACGTTGGGGGTGCCTTCTTCGGGCGCGACGCTTCGCGCCTCGCAGACGGCGAGCGGCCAGTCCTGGGGCGGATCGCTAAACGCGCGCCAACAACTGGATGCGATGAAGCGCCGGAAGCCGGGGCCGCCGGGCGAGTGCTTGCGGTAAACCTGTTCGGCGTAGCGGACGGCGCGAGTGGGTGTGAAGTCGACGTGCGCGTCGCTGGCGGGCGGCTGCGTGGCTCCTCCGGCGCTCGCGTCCGCGGTACGGACGATCGCGCCGAGCGGAACAACCAGATCGGCGCCGGTGAGCGTCTTGACAATTTCGATCAGTTCGCCGGGATAGAGGGCGTCGACGGCGGCTTTGTCGGTGAAATCGGGGACGCGGCTGCGGTGCGGCGCGAGCGTGAAGCCGTGGGTGTCCAGCGTGAACTGGTGCTGCACCGGCCGTCCATTGCGGATCAGCACGCGGTGCGGCTCGAACCGGCCGGTGTTCACGTCAATGCCCGGCGCGACGAAGCGGCGGTTCAGCGTGGAGTCCGGCGCCAGGTAGAGAAGTTCCGCCTCCACCGCATCGGAAGGCTGTTCGGTACTCGTGGCGTTCAACGGCCCGATCATAGCATGCCGCGCCAGGAATTGACTTCGTCTGCCGCCGCGCGGTAACGTGCGAAGAGAGGTGCAGCGCTACCCGGTGCACGCTCATCCGGTTCGGCGCGGTAGCCAAGTGGTAAGGCAGAGGTCTGCAAAACCTTTATTCGGGGGTTCGATTCCCCCCCGCGCCTCCAACACTTTAGTTTGGGCAAAGGCACACGGTCGCCACCCGGGCAGCTGAGTCCGGGATGCCCGTGGCCACCCGGGTCGCGATTCCAGGGCATGCAGACCTCGGGACGGGAACCAATGGCCTTGAGCTAGCCGGGCCAACTGTTCCTACCCACCGCGATTCCCGAGGTGGCGATCGAAGAATTTGACGATCACGTCGTAACAGTCGCGCGACTCCGGCACATCCGGATTGTAGAAGAACCCATGAAACAATCCTTCCCAGACGTGCAATTCCGCGTCGACTCCTGCTTTCACTAACTGGGCATGCGTGTAAACGGCGCCGCTCATTTCGAAGCCACGGGTCGCCGTAATGATCAACGTTGGCGGAAACTTTTCCAGAATTTCGGGCGAGTTGACCGGCGCCACTAACGGGTCCTGGGGATCGGCGCCGGCAAGGTAACCCAATCCACCGCCCTGGGCAGCTGGTGTATTTTGTCGCGGTGGCGCCATGATACGGGCTTCGCCGAGAGGCCCGGCGGTGTAAGCTGCGTCGCCACCGAATCCGGCGCCGATAGGAGAGCCCGCTCCAGCGCAAAAGATGCCCACGGCTCCGGGCTGAGGCAGGTGGTGCTTTTCAAACCAGGCAACGGACATCGCGGTCAGCATGCCTCCGGCGGAGCAGCCGTAAATGCCGATGTTTTGCGGCCGATGATCTTTCAGCAAAGCTTGATAAGCCGCGGCGACGTCTTCGCTTGCTGCGGGGAACTTGTATTGGGGCGCTTCGCGATAATCCAGGCTGATGACGCGAATCTTGGCCAGCGCGGCTATCGGTATGGATTCCAGTTCAGCGCAGCCGGGCCAGCATCCGGTAAAGCCGCCGCCGTGAAGATTGATCAGGACGCGGTCACGATTCGCGGCGGATATTCCCGCCTTTGGCGTGTAGACAAAGGCATGCACGCCGGCAATCCTGGCGTCCACCCGAACCGTGGGATAGAGCATCTTCTGCCGCTCCAGATAGCCCTGCATGAAGCGAGGCACACCGTTGTCCTGAACCAGCATCTGAGGGTTTTGCATGTCCTTCAGGTGCTGCGTGACATAGGCTTGGGCCTCTGGACTCAGAAAGCCGGAAACCGGCACGGCGCTGGCAGGGACATGCACCGTTCCGTCGTCGTCCACCACCACCGTCTTCCGGCCGGACCGCTGCTGCGCCGCAAGCGGCAGCAGGCCTAGAAACATCCAGCAAAAACAGATTTTCAGTTTCATCCTTGCTCCCCAGCGCGACCTCACTTCTGAAAAACGGAAAGATCGACGGCGTCAGCCATAGCCTCATTCCCGGCATCGTTGGGATGAACGTGGTCGCCGGAATCGAATTCCGGCCGCAGCCTCTTTGGGTTGGCTGGATCGCGCACGAGGGCGTCGAAATCGATGACAGCGTCAAACTCCCCGCCGGTCCGGATCCATCGATTCACTGCCTGGCGGATTGCCTCCCCTTTCTCGGTATAGGTGGCCACTCCTTCGACCGGCATGAGGGTCGCGCCGGCTACCTGGATGCCGTGCAGGTGCGCCCGCCCGAGGATCTGCCGGTATCCCCAGATCAGATCTTCGGCGGTTACCGCCTCCGTCGGCTGCATTCCCGGCAGTGCGGAAAAGGTAATGTCGTTGATTCCTTCCAGCAGAGTCATCCAGCGCACGCCGGCACGGCTCAACACATCGCGGTCGAAGCGAGCCAGCGCATTGGCGCCGGCGCCGTCTCGCAGCACTCGATTTCCCGAGATTCCCAGGTTCACTACGCCCAGCATCGCGCCGGGGTTGGCGAATGCGAATCTCTTTGCAAGCAGAGCCGGCCAGGCTTCATCCTTGTTGATCGTGGTAGCGAAGCCGTCGGTGATCGAGTCACCGAACGCGACGATGGCGGCAGCACCGGCTGGCGCAAGGACGTCGACGCTGGAGAGCCAGAAATAAGCGGTGGTCGTATCCGCTGGCTTCAACGCCGCATCTCGGGTGGCATCCCCCTCTGCAATATAGGTCGTGTGCAGGCCCAGGGGATGGACTGTGGGCCGGCCCGTGTCGTCAGGAAGGTACAGCGAGACGGCCAAATCCGCGAGCTTGGGGACGTCCAGTTCCACTGGATCGCTGACAACCAATGCCCCCGGGGGAATGCTGAAGGACGCTCTTCCGCCAAATGTCAACGTCCGGTCCGACGCGGGAGAGATGGCGGAGCCTTTTAGGTCAAGGGCGATGTGGGCCGCGCCGATGGTAACAGCGGGGTTGCCGAGCGCATTCGAAAGTTGGACTCGAACCCGCCGGCCCGCGATGCTGGTGCGGACAATCATCCGCAATGTTTGGTTTTTGAAGGTCTCTGGAATGACGCCGATCGGAGAGGGGGGAGCCGGCCTGGGCTCGGCGCGCGGCGGGCGTCCGCCAATCGGCGCGACGGGCGCGAGAGATTGCGCCGTCGCCCATGTGGTGACCCAGTGCTCCTTGGATTGGGAGGCTATTCTTTCCTGGGCGGCAGAGAGGCACAGGGAGAGACTCAGCAACCATACCGCGTGTTTCATGATTTCATTTGCCGAAGTGCCGGTCAAAGAAGCGGGCTATGACACGGTAGACCTCCCGGGACTCGGGAAGGCCGGAGTTATACCAGAAGGCGTGCGGCAATCCGTCCCAGACGTGGAGTTCGGCTTCGACTCCAGCTTGCACCAGCGCATTGTGTGAATTGATCGCAGAACTGAATTCCATGCCGCGCGTGCTGGTCACCAGCAAAGTGGGTGGAAATCTGGCCACCAGCGCGGGCGAATTGATGGGGTAGGCCAAGGGGTCCTTGGGATCGACGTTACTCAAGTAAGCGGGGCCGCTTGTCGACGGACCAGCCGCACGCGGGTTGCCGACCGGCACGGTGAAGCCGTTCAGCGGGCCGGAAATGTAGCTGGCATCGCCGCCTCCCATATCGCCGATGGACGCGCAGAGTACGCCGATCGCGGAGGGATTCGGGAGATGGACCTTTTGGAACCAGGCGATCGACATGGCGGTCAGCATTCCACCGGCCGAACAGCCGTATATGCCGATGTGCTGCGGCTGGTATTGCTTGAGGATCTCCTTATAGACGGCGGCGACGTCCTCGCTGGCGGCGGGGAACTTGTATTCGGGGCCCATCCGGTAATCGATGGTAACGACCTTAATCTTCTCGGTGGACGCGATCGGAATGGATTCGATCAATGCCGCGGTCCGCGCGCCCGACACAAACCCACCGCCGTGCATATTGAGCAGCACCCGAGCCCTGTTCTTCGGCGCAACGCCACTCTGGGGCGTGACGATATCCGTATCGACTCCGGCGATGGTCTGGTGCTCTACATTCACGGGATAGTGGTCGCGAATGGGCTTCAGGAACCCATTCAGGATCTCATCCTGGCGCGCGCGGTACCCCTGGATGTCCTGGACAGGGGTTGGTCCACCGGCGAAGGGCTGATCTCGCAGCAAATGGAGCATGTAAGCACGCGCCTCCGGGCTCAAGAAGCTCGAAAGCGGGACCGACAGCTCTTTGATGTGCAATGTTCCGTCCGGAGCGACACCCCCGGGAGGCGCGGCCCAGGACATCACCGCGAGGCCGGCGAGAATCACGGCAGGCTTGTCAAAGCACATAGCTGTATTTACAGATGTTGAAACTGTTCAGTAAACCAAATGCAGATGGAAATATATCTCCGCCAACATCCCGTGTCAAGAAGAACTTCATTGCCTCGCCAGCGGCCAAGCTGTATTATCAGGTCGTGGGGACACAGACTCTGCTTCCCAAGCACATGAGAGTGCGCCAAACGCTGGCGGACGCCATCGCGTCCGGCGAGTACGAGCCGGGCCAGCGTCTGCCAAGTGAATCGGAACTGGTAAGAACTTTTGGCGCATCGAGACCCACCGTGAATCGTGCGCTCCGCGAACTGCAGTTGGCGGGTATCATTGACCGGCGCGCCGGATCGGGCAGCTATGTTCGCGCCGCGGACGCAGCAACGCGCGGCTATACGTTCGGTCTTCTGATTCCCGAACTGGGCCGGACCGAGATCTTCGAGCCGATTTGCCGCGGGATGACCGAGGCTCAGCACAACGGCCCTCACGTGCTGCTGTGGGGAAGTTCGCTGACCGAATCGGCGGATATCGAGCAACAAGCCTCCCAGGCCTGCCGGCAGCTCGTGGCCAAGAGAGTTTCCGGTGTCTTCTTCGCACCGCTGGAACTCACGCCGCAAAAGGACGCCATCAATCACAAGATCGCGGCCGTGTTCGACAAGGCGGGCATCCCGATCGTGCTGCTGGACCGCGACCTGGTTGCCTACCCGGCAAGAAGCCGGTACGACCTGGTCGGCATTGATAACCGGCGGGCCGGATATACGATCACGGCTCATCTGCTGCAGTGCGGGTGCCGTCGAATCCTGTTTGTCGGCCGTCCAGGGTCCGCGCCGACGGTCGACGCACGCATCGCCGGTTATCGCGAGGCTCTGGGGGAAGCGGACGTGGATTCGGAGCCCAGCATCTGGCGTATTGATCCGGAAGATAAGGAGCAGGTGAAAGCCGCGCTCGCCAAGTCCCGTCCGAACGGGATTGTCTGCGCAAACGATTTCACCGCGGCCCAGCTGATGAAGTCGCTTACGGAACTGGGGGTGAATGTACCGGGGAAGGTGCGCCTGGCGGGAATCGATGACGTCAAGTACGCGAGTCTTCTGTCGGTTCCGCTCACCACGTTGCATCAACCCTGCGCCGCCATGGGTGCGATTGCCGTCAGCACCATGCTGGAAAGGCTGCGCCAGCCGCAGTTGCCGGCGCGCGACATTTTGCTCGATTTCCGTCTGGTAATTCGCGACTCTTGCGGCGCCAGAAAAAAGCGTTGACAGCTAATCCGCGACCGACGATACTGGCTTTGCGCAATGAATGATCTGACAAATAGCCACAATCTGTCTTTACAGGATGGCAAACGGCAAGCTTCCATTCTTGTGCTCGGCGAAGTGTTGTGGGACATCTTCGAACACTCCACAGCCCTGGGAGGAGCAGCGCTGAATTTCGCGGCTCACGCCAAGCGGTTAGGACATAACCCAGTTCTGCTGAGCGGGGTTGGCGCCGACTCTCTGGGGAATACGGCACGGCAGGAGATCGCCGCGCTTGGCCTGGACATTTCCTTTTTGCAGACCACACGCCGGTTCCCAACGGGTACCGCGCGCGTGGAACTGGGACCTGGGGATCGAACGCGCTTCGTCATCGAACGTCCGGCGGCCTATGATGGGTTCAGCCTTCGCGAAGAACAAATCGCACGGATCATCCGGCGCGCCCCGGAGTGCTTCTACTACGGAACCCTGTTTGCGTCCAAGCCCGAGGGTGAAGCGGTGCTTCACCGGCTCATGGAGTCGCTGCCGGCCGCGACACGCTTCTACGACCTCAATCTCCGCCCAGGCCACTACTCTTTGCCGCTTCTCCTGGAGCTGTTGGAGCGGGCCGACGTAGTCAAGCTCAATGAAGAAGAACTCGGCGTGGTGTGTAAGGTCGCGCGCCTGCCAACAGGAATCGAGGCGTTCTGCCGCGAAGCATCGAAGCGGTACGGTTGGAAGGCTGTTTGCGTGACTTTGGGCGCACGCGGATGCGCGATGCTGTGCTACGGAGAATATGTGCAGGCAGCCGCGTACCCCGTAGACGTCGCCGATGCGGTTGGGGCAGGAGACGCGTTCGCAGCGGCTTTTCTGCACGGCTTAATCTCCCACTGGCCGGCTGCCAAGATCTCGGAGTTTGCGAATCGCATCGGCGCGCTGGTGGCGAGCCGTGCTGGCGCGATTCCGGATTGGACCATCACGGAGTTGGCCTCCGATCCGCGACGGCGATGAAAAACCAGGTCCAACTGATCGCCTACACCGACCGCCTTTCAGGCGGCGGATTTCGCGAACTTCAGGCGCTGCTGGAGGGGCCGTTGGCGGGATTGTTCGGCGGCGTTCATTTGTTGCCGTTCTTTTGGTCAATTGACGGCGCGGATGCGGGGTTCGATCCGATCGATCACACCAAGGCCGACCCGCGGCTCGGCTCCTGGGACGACGTGCGCGCGCTGGCCTCGAGCACCGATCTGATGGCCGATCTGATCGTGAATCATATTTCCACCCGGTCCCCTCAATTTACCGACTTCCGCAAGCGTGGCGACGCGTCGTCCTACGCCTGCCTGTTTCTTACCTACGGCCGCGTCTTCCCGGACGGCGCCCCGGAAACGGAACTTCTGAAGATCTATCGCCCACGGCCGGGGCTCCCCTTCACCAAAGTGCACCTGGACGATGGAACCGAGAGGCTCTTGTGGACGACCTTCACTTCCGAACAGGTGGATATCGACGTCCGTTCCTCGCCAGGCAAACGGTACCTGGATCAAATCCTCGGTCAATTCCAGGCGGCCGGCATTCGCGCGATCCGGCTCGACGCCGCCGGTTACGCCATCAAGAAGCGCGGCACGAGCTGCTTCATGATCCCGGAGACTTTTGAGTTCATTGGCGAGCTAACGCAGCTGGCGCGCCAGCGTGGAATCGAAGTGCTGGTCGAAATCCATAGCCATTATCTACAACAGATCGAAATAGCCAAGCAAGCGCAGTGGGTGTACGATTTCGCACTGCCGCCTCTGGTCTTACATGCACTCTACACCGGCGATGTGCGGCGCCTGAAAGAATGGCTGGAAATGAGCCCGCGCAACGCCATCACCGTGCTCGATACGCACGACGGGATCGGAGTGATCGATGCCGGGCCGGATCGAACGACGCCGGGCGGCTTGCCGGGACTTCTTACCGAGGAGGAAATCGCCAGCCTGGTCGAAACGATTCACCTGCGGAGCGCCGGCGACAGCCGCCGCGCCACAGGAGCAGCCGCCACCAATCTCGATCTGTATCAGATCAATTGCACGTATTACGATGCCCTGGGACGGCGGGACGATGATTACCTGATCGCTCGCGCCATTCAATTCTTTGCTCCGGGAGTGCCGCAGGTCTATTATGTCGGGCTTTTGGCGGGAACGAATGACATGGATCTGCTGCGGCGGACCGGAGCGGGCCGCGAGATCAACCGTCATTACTATACACGGGCCGAAGTCGAGGAGCGCATGGAAGCACCTGTCGTGCGTTCTCTATTCGATCTGATCCGTTTCCGGAATGCACATCCGGCGTTCGCGGGCGATTTCGAAGTCCACAGTTCCGGCAGCACCTCGATCGCGATGGAATGGAGGAAGCATAGCGACTGGGCCAGGCTGGACGTCGACCTGGCCGTCCGGCGCGCGGCGATTTCGCACTCCGACCCCGCGGGCGAGCGAAAGATCCTGGTTGCGTCCACTGTCGTTGAGGCAAATCGATGATGCAGGCGGCCGCCCGGCGGACGCAGAGCACGAAGGGCGTCAAAATACTGACGTTCGTCATGTTCATGATGTTTGCAATGACGACTGATTCTGTTGGACTGATTATCCCGGAGATTATCAAGACGTTTCACCTGAGCCTTACGGCCGCGGGCACGTTTCAGTACGCCAGCATGGCGGGAATCGGCGTCACTGGCTTCCTGCTTGGCCACCTTGCCGATACGCTCGGCCGGAAGCGGACCATCGCAGCGGGCCTCACGCTGTTTGCGATTGCCTCATTCCTATTCACGACCGCAAACTCATTCTTTTACTTCTCACTCCTGCTCGCCGTATCCGGGATGGGCATCGGCATCTTCAAGACAGGCGCTCTCGCTCTGATCGGAGATCTCTCCAAGTCGACGACCGAACACACCTCGCTGATGAATACGGTGGAGGGGTTCTTCGGAGTAGGTTCGATCATCGGGCCGGCGATTCTCGCGCGCCTGTTGGCAGCTGGCGCCTCGTGGAAAGGGCTGTACGTTCTGGCTGGCACAATCTGCGTGCTGCTGATTCTCACGGCGTTGCGAGCGCAATACCCGAACAGAACGGCCGCCAGCCAGGAATCCATGGACCTGCGGCGCACGGCCGCGGCAATGAAAAATCGCTACGTGCTGACGTTTTCGCTCGGCGCTTTCCTTTACGTCGCCACGGAAGCCGCCGTGTACGTCTGGCTGCCGACCCTGCTGGCCGCCGATCACCATTCTGCGGCCACGCTTGCCGCCTACAGCGTTTCGGTCTTCTTTATTCTCCGAGCAGCGGGACGCTTCGTGGGAGCCTGGATGTTGGAACGGGTTTACTGGACCAAGGTTCTCGCGCTTTCGAGTGGCGTGGTCCTGCTCTGCTTTCTCGGAGCAGCCATTGGCGGGGCCGGTGCGGCGGTCTATCTATTGCCGGCGTCCGGCCTGTGCATGTCCGTGATTTACCCCAGTATCAATTCCAAGGGAATTAGCTGCTTCCCGAAGTCGGAGCATGGCGCCATCGCCGGTGTGATCCTCTTCTTCACTTGTCTTTCGGCTGTGGTGGGGCCAATGGGGATGGCCGCGGTGAGCGACGCGATGGGCCACCCGAAGTACGGATTCATTCTCGCTACCGGCTTCGCGGGATTGCTCTTCATCGGATTGCTGGTGAATTGGATCTTCGACCCAACCCGCGACCTTCTGAGCCGCCTGGATGAGATGGAGTACCGGTAGTCTGCGGCTAGGGTTTGGTGTGTTCGCTGAAGAAGGCGAAGATGCTCGAACACCCGCCCGCCGAGCGGCTGGAGGCCGTGAAACTCATGGTCGACTTGGGCGAAGACGTGCTGCCCCATCGATGTCGTTCGCGTCGTGTGGATTTCTCCGCGCCGGGGATTCAAAGAAGGACCGCGCGCATTCAGCGGGAGCTGGTCGTCTCTATTAGCAATGCATCCGTGTAGAACGTGGCGAGCCGGTCTCCCAGTTGCCTGTAAAGCCCCACTTCGTCGTGGCCCACGCCGTGGAATACCGCGAACTCGTTTCGAATTCCGAGAGCTTCGAGCAGCAGGTGATAATTCCGATTGAGATCGAACAGCGAATCCTGATCGCCTACGGCCAGTCGAATTATGGTTCGTCCGCGGATGGCGTCCGCGTTGCGCACGGCAAGACTCCAGGGGCTGTTGGCCTTGAGATAAGCATCCTGAGTACTCTCATCAAAGAGCGCGGCTGAATCCAGGGCGATCACGCCGAAGATCTCCGGGTACTTAAATCCAAGATGCGCGGCGCCAAACCCACCCATCGAAAAACCCTCGATGGCGCGACCCTGACGTGTCGCGATTGTTCGATAAGTGCGGTCGACGTGCGGTATGAGGTCTTGAATGAAAGCGCTTTCCAGCGGCTGTGCGCCATCGGAGGTGTCGACCCAGCGGTTATAGCCCAGGCCATTGGGTAGGACGATGATGAGAGGCGGAGCTTTGCCGGCTCTGATCGCGGCGTCGAGCCGCGGAACAAAGGTGGCTGCGCCTTCCTCCTGGTTTCCTCCCCGTCCGTGCAACCAATAGATCACGGGATAGCGCCTTCCGGAAGAAGTTACATAGTCCGGCGGCAGATAGAGCAAATAGCTCATCCGGCTGCCGGCGGTCGGGCTGAAGAATGTCTCGTAACGCGTGCCTGACGGGGCGCTTCGGGAACTATCCACCCATTCCCGGTTTGGAGCGCGGCCGGCGAGACGTGCCACTCGAGACAGCAGGGTGCGAGCCGGCTGCGCGAGCTTGAAACTCGCAACGGTACAGACTGCACCCAGCGCCGCGCCAAAGAGAACGCATTTGACTTGCGCGGCCCAGGGCCTCGTCATAGAGATCGATTGTTTCCGGGGATCGAGGCCGGCACGCCCTAGCCCACAGCCTGTGTTGCTGCCATCGGCGCGGCCTTCGACTGGAGCCGTACCAGACAGGAGCGCACTTCGGCGGCGAGCGCCCCTACATTCGGACCCGCGTAAATAGACAGGTGATCGCCAGGGACATCGCGAACCTCAATGTTGGAAACAAACTGCTCCCAGCCCAGCGTGCGGCTCCAGAGCTCGTTGGAAGGACGGATCTGAGAGCGAAATAGCGTCACGGGTCCAGCATAAGGCCGGCCTACATAGTTGAGCGCCGCGAAGCCCTGGCTACCCTTTAAGGTCTCCAGCTCGGATGGAAGGGGAAGATTCAGCGCGCGCGCCACTCGTTCCTGCAGCCGGAGCTGCCGCCGCCGGAAAATATCCCTCACCGCGCCTCCGATGTCATCGGAGGAGAGAATCGCCCGCACGCGCTGCCAGGTGGTGCCGTAAGTGCGCCGTGCGAACAGCCCATTCCCGGAAGGCTTGGCGCGAAGGGGAGCTGTCGTATCAAAAAAGCCGAGCAAGGCTACCTGAGACCCGGCGTCGGTGAGTTGGTGAGCCATTTCGAAGGCGACTAATCCCCCGAAAGAGTAGCCCGACAGAAAGTACGGCCCCTCCGGCTGAATCTTTCGAATCGTAGCGATGTAGTGCTGGGCGATCTCCTCAATGGTGGTCAGCGTTAGAGCCTGTCCGGTTTTATCGCTGGGCTGAAGCCCATAGAACGGCTGGTCTGCACCCAGTTGTTCGGCCAGGTCGCGAAAGACGAGGACCCCTCCTCCGACGCCGGATACGCAATAGAAGGGCGGCCTGTGGCCCGACCGGTTGATTGGGACGAGCGCGTCCCACAGATCCAGCCGGCCGCCTTCCGAGAGGACCGCCGCCAGCGACTCGATGGTTGGCGCCTGATACAGCGTCGCCAAGGGTAGCTTAATCTCGAACTCTTTCGTTATCTCGAAGAACAAGCGGACCGCCAGTAGAGAATATCCTCCCAGCTCGAAGTAGTCATCACGAATGCCAATAGGCTGGACGCCCAGAACATCCTCCCAAATGCGTTGAAGGCGCGTCTCGATCTCGTTTCGCGGCCCTGCAAACCCGGCTTTCGCCGCGGAACCTTCCGGAGCCGGAAGTGCGTTCCGGTCGACTTTGCCGTTGGGATTGAGAGGTAAAGCTTCCAGAAAAACGAAGACCGAGGGAACCATGTAATCCGGCAGGCTCTTCCGAACGATGTCTCGCAACTGGCGCACGTCCGGACGCCCCTCGCCCGCCGCAACCACATAGGCTACAATGCGGCCTTCGCCGGTGGAGAAATCGAGAATCGCTACGGCGTCACTGACGGCAGAATGACGGGTCAAGGCTGCCCGGATCTCTTCCGGCTCGATTCGGAAGCCGCGTAGTTTGATCTGATGGTCGTTTCGGCCGAGGCACTCAATGCCGCCGTCGGGCATGTGGCGGGCCAGGTCGCCCGTCCGGTAGAGACGCCGGCCGGGGCGAAATGGGTCGGAAATGAAACGCTCCGCCGTCAGGTCCGGTTGATGAAGGTAACCGCGTGCGACACCCTCGCCGCCGATGTACAGTTCGCCGACCACCCCGGCAGGTACCGGGGCAAGGTTAGTATCCAGGATGTAGGCCTGTGTATTGGAGATGGGGCGGCCAATCAGAATCGGGAAGTCGGGATCCGAGATGCGGCAACCCGCCGACCAAATGGTGGTTTCAGTTGGGCCATAAAGGTTCCAAAGGGTCCCCACCAGAGGGAACAGTTTTCGAGCCAGGTCCTTCGGCAGAGCCTCTCCGGTGCTCACCGCCTTCAGACCACATTGGCCTTTCCACCCCGATTCGAGGAGCAGTCGCCAGGTGGCCGGCGTCGCCTGCAAAAACGTGACCTGCTCGGACTCCATCTGTGCCTGCAGCCGGCGGCCGTCCATTGCCGTATCCCGGTCCGCCAGCACCAGCCGCGCGCCGCTGAGCAATGGCAGCCAGATGTCGACTCCGGCGATGTCGAACGAAATCGTCGTCACGCCGAGAAGCACGTCTGCGGCTGTGAAGCTACACTCCTTACGGACCCACCACAAGAGATTGGTCAGGGCCTTACGCGGTATCGCGACACCTTTGGGCCGGCCCGTCGAACCGGAAGTATAAAGCACGTACGCGAGATGATCACCGGTAACCGGCACGACGCAGTCAACCGGGGCGTAGCGATTCAGGATATTGAAATCGAGCGTGACGATGCGGCCACGGAAATCTGGAAGGCGCTGCTGGATCTCCCTGGGAGCGATCAGAATGCCGATGCCGGAGTCACGTGCGATGGAGATAATGCGTTCTTCCGGATATGCCGGATCCAGCGGCAGGTAGGCGCCACCCGTCTTCAGAATGGCCAGTAGGGCCACCACCAGATCGGTAGAACGCTCCAGGCACACGCCAACCAACGTGTCGGGCCCAACGCCCATCGAACGAAGATGGGCCGCCAATCGGTTTGCCTGCGCATTCAACTCGCGATAGGAGAGCGTCCGGCCGCAGCAGGTTACCGCGGGTGCGTCGGGAGCCCGGCGGACTTGCTCTTCGATCAGTTGTTGCAAAGGAACCGAGGGGTAGTCTGCTCCCGTAGAGTTCCATTCGCCAAGGATGCGTTGCCGCTCGCCGCCGGACAGGAGCGGAAGTTGCGATATCCGTGTTGCGGGGTTGGCCATCGCACCGTGCAGCAGCACCTCCAAGTGCCGGAGCAGGTTCTGGATTGTCGGCCGGTCGAACAGGTCCGTGCTGTACTCCAGACTCAGCTGGATACCGGTGGGCCGCTCCCAGGCGAACAACGTAAGATCGAACATGGAGGTGCGCGCTTCCACCTCAAACGGCGAGACCTCGATTCCAGGAAAACTCAGCTGCTCATGCGGAGCGTTCTGGTACGCGAACATCACCTGAAAAACGGGCGAATAAGCGCGGCTGCGCTCCGGCTTGAGAGCATCGACCAGCAGTTCGAACGGAAGATCCTGGTAGTCGTAGGTGTTAAGCCAGGCCTCGCGGACACGTTCGACCAGTTCACGGAAGCTGGGGTCGCCGGGAAGCCGCGCGCGCACGGCGAGAGTGTTCGCAAAGAACCCAATGAGGTCGTGGGTCTCTGGACAACCGCGGCCAGCCACCGGAACTCCTACCACGAAGTCCTCCTGGCCTGAGTACCGGGCCAGCAGGACCGTGAAAGCCGCATAGAGGGTCATGAACAGCGTGGCCCCCTCGCTTTTGCTGAAGTTGTTCAGCGCAGTCTGCAGGGAGGCCGGCAGCCAGTATTGTTCCTTGCTGCCGGCGTAGCTCTGCTCCGACGGCCGAGGACGATCGCCGGGCAAATTGAGGACTCCGGGAGCGCCGGCAAGCTGCTTGGTCCAGTAGTCCAAGAACTGGTCCCGCACTTCGCCGTGCATGAAATCCTGCTCCGAGAGAACGTAGTCTCCGTACTGGATTGCAAGTTCCGGTAAAGGTGACGGTTCATCCGCGGAAAAGGCGCGGTACAGCATGTTGAGTTCACGCAGGAAGACGCTCATGGACCAGCCGCCTTCCGAAACGATGTGGTGCATGCCAATGAACAGGACGTGGTCGTCGTCGGCGAGCTGAATCAGCACGACGGCAATCAGCGGACCGCGTTCCAGGTTGTAAGGCTGGTTGGCCTGGTCGCTGAGCCGTCGCACTGCTTCGTTCTCCCGCAGTTCGGCGGGCAGATCCGAAAGATCCTCCAGCGCAACGTCGACGGTGAGACCAGGAGCCACAACCTGGACTGGATTTCCATTGACTTCGCGGAAGGTTGTGCGGAGTGTGTCGTGACGCCGGACGATTTCGTTGACGCTGCGGGCGAGAACATCCCGATCCAGGCGGCCCTTTAACCGCAACGCTTCGCACACGTTGTAGACGGACTGCCCGGGCTCCAGCTTGTCGAGGAACCACAGGCGGCGTTGCGCGAAAGACAACGGGTAGAACAACGGTTCAAATCTTGGCTGAATGCCGGCGCGCTCGTCCACGGATTCAATTATCGCGCGGCCCATGGGTGGTCCTCACTTTGCGAGCGGGGAAGGCGCCTGTGCAGCCCTCGCCCGGGAAATTGGCGATCTGACGATGGGAGGCCGGGCGGGCTTGGAGCCGGGCGACTCCATCGCTTGTAGTTTTTCTATTTCTTCAGCGACCTCCGCGATGGTGGGGTGATCCAGCACCGTTCGCAAGGGAAATGCGGGAGCCAAGGTGCGCCGGATTTTGCCGGTGACCACCACGGCCGTCAGCGAATGACCGCCAAGGTCGAAGAAATTGTCAAAAACGCCAACCGCTTCGACACGCAAAGCCTCACGCCAGATCGTAGCCAGCTTCTCTTCCACTGGATTGCGGGGTGCGACCATGGGGCGCTGCTCAAGAACAAGATCAGGACCAGGCAACCGGCTTCGGTCAATCTTCCCGTTAGGCGTTCGGGGAAGACTGCCCAGGAAGACAAACGGGCCAGGAACCATGTAAGAAGGAAGCTGGGAGGCGAGGAACTCCCGCAGTTCCGCGGGCTGCACCTCGGCTTCCAGACGCTGGACGACGTAGGCCGCCAGGGCGCTGCCATGCTCGTTCTGCGTGGCGGCAACAACGGCTTCCTGCACGTGGGCGTGCTGGCAGAGGACGGCTTCAATTTCACCCAGTTCCACGCGATGGCCGCGAATTTTCACTTGGTGGTCCACCCGGCCGAGGAACTGCAAGCGGCCGTCAGGCAGGTACTTCGCGAGATCGCCGGTCCGGTAGGCTCGTTCGCCGCAGAACGGCAGATGCACGAATCGTCGCGCGGTGAGTTCCGGCCGGTCGAGGTAGCCGGGCACGACGCCGTCGCCACCGATGTAAAGTTCACCGGCAACGCCCACCGGCACCGGGCACAGGTCGCCGTCCAAGACAAAAACAGAGGTGTTGGCAATGGGACGTCCAATGGAAACCTCACGCACGTCTGGACGAAGCTTTTCCATCGTGGACCAGATGGTGGTTTCGGTAGGGCCGTACATATTGTAAATTTCCGCCGCGGTGGTGGATTGCAATTCCGCCGCGAGCGAAGGGGGCAGCGCTTCGCCGCCTACCAAAAGCGTTCTGAGCGCGGCAAGTCCCTCGCGGCCGGCCACGCTATCCTGCAGCATTCGTGCCAGTGACGGCGTACACTGCATGTGCGTGACGCCGTGCTTGAGAATCTGTTCCGGGATCGAGTAGCCGGGCTGCGCGGGACGCCTCACGCGTTCGGCGAGTTCGCGCAGACCATCGAGGTTGGCAAGCACCGTCTCGGCCGGAATGCCGAAGTCCACGAGGCAAGCGGCCTCATCCACGCCAGCTTCTTGCAGCTTCCGGACCATCTCCAGACAGGATTCCGGAGTTCCGAAAAGCCCGCTCGTCGCATAGTAGCGGTGAAACGCGTGGTCGATCAGGGAGGCCAGATCCTCCCGGCTCAGAGACGAGCCCGCGAACTCCTCCCCCAGGCCCTTTACGACCTGCTTCATCAGATCCACGGAACTCTTCAGGTAATCGCACAACGGCGTCCGGACGATTTCCTCGGCCTCGGCATCGCTCGAGCCCACAAAAGTGTGCAGCATGAGGGTTACGTGGCCCGAGCCGGCGTGCCCGGCGCGCCGGTAGGCGTTTCGATAAATCAGGATCTTCGCCGCCACGTCCTCTATCCGTTGGCCCAGCAGATGAGTCAGCAAATTGGCCCCGATCTCGCCGGCCCACTGGAATACCAGCGGATCGCCGCCGGATGTGACCCAAACGGGCAATTCGGGTTGGATGGGCCGCGGGAACAACGACACGGCCGCTTCTTTCGCGGAGCCGTTCTGCCGCCGCAGCGGTTCGCCGCGCCATAGCGAACGCACCACTTCCACGTCGCGCTGCATAATCCTCTTCCGGTCGGTATAGTTGGCGGGCGCGAGCACAAAGTCGCGATCGTGCCAGCCGGAGGCAAAAGAGATGCCGACCCGTCCGTGCGACAGTTGATCCACCACGGCCCACTCTTCGGCGACCCGGATGGGATCGTGAAGCGGCAGCACGACGCTGCCGGCGCGGATTTTCACGTTGCGGGTGATCATGGCCAATGCGGCGCTCGTGACGGAGGGATTAGGGAACAGCCCGCCAAAGGCATGGAAATGGCGTTCCGGCGTCCAGACCGCGGAAAAGCCGTTCAAGTCAGCAAATTTCGCGCCCTCCAACAGGAGGCGGTAGGCGCTGCCCGGGGAATGCCCGGCATTCTCTTCGCTCGCAAAATAGAACAGGCTGAATTCGAGGCTGCTGCGTTGTTCCCGCAAGCTCACCGGCGATGAGGGAAGATCATAGTCCTCTTCTTGAAGCACCACGCGGAACCCGCGCGCGAGCGTCCAAAACAATTCCAGCACTGAGATGTCGAACGAGATGCTGGTCACCGCCAACCAGACGCCGGTGGCGTCTCGCCCCAACTTTTGGTCCATTCCAACGAAGAAATTCACGACATTCCGGTGGCTGACCATCACTCCTTTGGGCTTCCCCGTGGACCCTGAGGTGTAAATGACATAGGCCAGGCCGTCACTGGAGCCGCCGGAAGTCACGGGCTCGCTGCTGTACCGGCCGATGAGATCCTGCTCGGTGTCCAGCGCGACCACGGATGGCGCAAAGCCGGAAACCAACGGCCGAAATTTCTCCTGCGTGATCACGACGGAGGCATGTGCGTCCTCCAGGACGTACTTCTTGCGTTCGGCGGGATAACCCGGGTCGATCGGAACATACGCCGCGCCGGCCTTCAGCGTCCCGAGCAAAGCAATCACGAGTTCCGGAGACCGCTCCAGCGAAACGGCTACGCGATCGCCGGCTTGCACATTCCGAAAGCGAAGCAGATGCGCCAGTTGGTTCGCGCGAGCGTCCAGCTCGCGGTAAGTGAGCTGCCGGTCGCGAAACACCAGCGCAATGGCCTCCGGAGAACGTTCCGCTTGTTCCTCGATCCAGTCATGCACCCGTTTGGCGCGTGGATAATCGGCGTGCGTGTCGTTCCATTGCGCATGCCGGCGCAGCTCCTCGGCGGTCAGCATGGGCAGCTTGGAGAGTGGGCAGTCACCCGCCGCGGGCATAGCTTCCAGGAGGGTCTTCAGATGTCCCAAGGTGCGCCGCACTGAAGCGGCGTTGAACCGCGAGCGGTCAAAGGCGAGGCGTAGCGTCAGGCTCGTATCGGCGTAGGCGTACAAAGTCAACGGATAGTTGGTGCGTTCGCGCAGATGCACCTGACGATGTGTCCAGTTTCCGCCCTGCGCCCGCATCTTCGCATTCAGATCGTAGTAGTCGAAGACCAGAATGGACTCAAACAGGGATGCGCCGCGCGGCACCTCGCTCCAGGCTTGTACGGATGCCAGGGACGTGTGCTCATAGTTGCGGATGGCGGCTTGGGGAGCACGAATCTGTTTCAGCCACGTGGACAGGGTTGCGGCGCCTTCCACGTGGAAGCGTACCGGCAGCGTGTTGATGAACGTGCCTACCATGCCGCTGGCATCGGGATGGAAATTGCGGCAAGCCCGTGTCGCGCCGAAAACTACATCCGGGGATGCGGTATAGCGGCTGAGAATCAAAGCCCAGGCAGCTTGCACCATTGTGTTGAGCGTGGCCCCTTGACGTGCCGCGAACTCCTGGAGCGCTGTGGTGGTTTCCGAAGATAGCGTGACCTGCTCCGCACTGTGTCCCGATTCGCCAGGAGTAACTCCGTCCAGCGCCGGTATGGCGGTAGCCAGGCGGAAGCCGTCGAGATAGCCCCGCCAAAAGCGCTCGGCCTCACCCAGGTCCAAAGTGTCGAGCCACTCTATGTATTGGCTGTAGGACGGGCGCTCCGGCAACTGGACTTGGGTATCGGTTCTCTGGGCGTCGTAAAGAGCGAACAATTCGTTGAGGACAATCGGAAAGGAACGCCCGTCCAGGATCGCATGGTGAAAGGTCCAAATGAGCTTGTAATTGGCGGCGCCCAAACGGAACAACGAAAAACGGCACAGTGGCGCGCGATCAGGCGCAAAGCCCGCGCTGCGATCCTCCTCTAACGCCCGCTCCAGACGTTCGGCCGCGATTTCCGGTGAAAGCGCGCCCAAGTCCGCGGTTGCAAACGGCGTTTCCACGTGGTCCCAAACGGTCTGCCGGGCCTGTTCCAGGCCCTCCCACTGGAAGCTGGTTCGGAACACGTCGTACCGCGCCACTAACCGCTCGCACGCAACGCGCAGGTGGCCGCAGTTTACGTCTTCTTCCAGCGAACAGACTAGCTGCTCGATATCCACGCCCGAATGGGGATCGCGGATGTGGTGGAAGAGCATTCCTTCTTGGATTGGCGAAAGACGATAGGCACGCATCGTCAAGGCTGGATGCATTTAGTGTGTTTTCTTCCCCCCGTAGCTAAGCCTCCAAATCTTCTTTCCGCCATCGTCGGAAATGAGCAAACTGCCATCGGGAAGTTGCAGCAGCCCCACCGGCCTTCCCCACACCGAGTCCGAATCCGGGGAGAGCATCCACCCAGTCACCACTTCGCGGAGAGGGCCTGAAGGCCGGCCGTCTTGGAAGGGCTGGAAAGCTATGGCGTAACCCACACGCTTCGAGCGGTTGGCTGAGCCATGGAAAGCAAGAAAGGCGCCTCCCCAGTACTCGGCGGGAAACTGGTGGCCGGTGTAAAAGAGGAAGTCGAGCACCCCCACGTGCGAACCAAGCAGCACGTCTGGAACGAGCGTGGACTTCACCAGGTCGGAAATCTTAGCGGCGTCTGGGATGGCTCCCGGATGTCGAACCATATGTTCCACCAGCTTCATGCCGGAATTGAAGGGATCCTCGTGAGGGCCAATGTAGGCGTAAGGCCAGCCATAGAATCCGTGCGGCTGAACGTGGGTCAGATAATCGGGAACTAAGTCGTCGCCCAGATCGTCGCGTTCCTGCACCGAAGTCCATAAACGATCAGTCCCCGGATACCAGCGCAAGCCCACCGGGTTTCGCAAGCCGGACGCAAAGATCTCAAAGTCGGAGCCGTCCGGGTTGGAACGGCAGATCGTGGCGCGATGCTCGTCTTCACCGACGTTATGGTTGGAGCCCGATCCGATAGAGACGTAAAGCTTCTCCCCGGCTCGGTCAAACAGGAGCGTGCGCGTCCAGTGGAACGCTCCTAAGCCTCTTAAGGAAATGATCTCTTGCCCGTTTCCAACCGACATCGTCGTGGCGTCGAACTTGTACCGCTTCACGGACTCCGGCTCGGCGACATAGAGGTAACCGTTCCAGAACGCTAACCCATAAGGACGATCCAGTCCGCTGATGAGAGCCTTCCTTTGACCTTGACCGGTGAGGACGGAAACGTTGCCCAGGTACGGCGCCTCCGGCGAAAGTCCCGCTTTGCCGGCGCTGTCGCTCACCAGAATGTCGCCTTGCGGCGTCAAGGTCATGAACCGGGGAACACGAAATCCCTCGGCGAAAACCTCGATCTGAAAGCCCTCCGGGACGCGAAGGTTCACGTCGGCGGGCTTGGGGATCATCTTCGGTTGCCGGTAAACCGATGGGGTCGCGTACGGCGGCGGTAACTGAACAGGGCTGGTGCCGTGTGTCACAGCAGGAAGCGCAACTGAAATCAACACAAACAGAACGAGCAGACGCTCCAACGCGCGCCGGCCGCGTGATTCTGATGGGGCGCATTTGCGTCCAATCCGTGAAGATTGCATTCTGGGGTTGGACTCAGCGCGGCATAAAATGTTACCTACGTTACATTTGCCTGTAACGCGCGCGTGATCTGCAGCCGCCTCGCGGCATGGCGATCGTTGATGAACGGTGGTTTACAGCAGGAGTCCGCCAGAGCGAACCGTCAACTCTGGTAGCCGGCTTGAAATCCCCCCCGGCAAAAGCTATTGGGCTTGCGCCACAGCCATGGTTACTCCGGCCTGGCTCACGGCATCACCGATCTGCACCACTACCGGAACCGCGCTTCCTGAAACCCCGGACGGAACGACAACGATGAGCTGCATCATTCCAGCTACCTGACCGAGGGCTCCGCCCGCGTACTGCACCACAGCGGGGACGCCTCCGATGGTCACGCGAACCGGTAGGATCGGCACGGGAAGAGGGGCCGCCGCGAGCTTTCCGTCCACTCCTGGCGGCCACGTCTGCCCCGCGCCAGTTGCGTACAGGATAATGGCGCTTCCTTGCGCCGCTGGGTTCGTCGCGGAGTTCAGGGTGCCGGCCTCGTAGTTATTGACCACCACCGCTTGACCTAACCCGCTCGTATCGGCGGTGAAAATGCCCGGAGCAGTAGGGGCTACGTTCAGCGTTACCGGCGCCGAGGTTGCTCCATGATAGGTTACGGTGAGTTGCGCGGCCGGTCCGGTAATTTCGTAAGGCACGACGACTGCGATTGCCGTCGCGGACGTGTACACCAGTGGTGCGGCGAGCCCGTTGAACTGGACGCTGATGACCGCATTGCCCGAGTATTGCGTGCTCACAAATCCCGAGTTATTCACCGTCATCCCAGCAAATTGGGCGGGACCCAGCCCGGTTCCGTAGATCACCACCATTTCGCCGGGCGACACGGCGCCCCCTGCGTAGCTGGCCGCGTTGGTCACCGACTGGATCACCGGCGCCACGCCTTCGGTCACCGTGCTGTTCCAACCGGTCACCAGGTTGGAGGCGTCCACCGACCCGAGGCCTGTAGTCAGGTCGTATGCGATTCCCGCGGTGTAGCCCAACTCGCCGTTCACGCAGTTTGCCGTCCCGAATTCGCACGGCACGATGTTGCTATTGTTGACGACGTCATGAAACATCGCCGGCGAACCGAGCGCGAGTCCGTACAAAGTCGCGTTGATGTTGCCGGCGCCGTTCTCCTTCAAATGCTGATTGAGCAACGCCAGGATGCCCGCGAACACCGGCGCCGACGCCGACGTTCCTCCGACTTGGGCCGCTTTTCCCGACGCGATGATGTTATAAGGATCGTGATCGTTGGCGGCCGCAAGTGCAATGTCCGGCACGTCCCGCTGGCCGTCACTCGGGACGCCCGGGCCGATCTGCCAGGATGGCTTCGAATAGAAGATGCTGACACCGCCGCCCGTCGCGGCAAGGCTGCCGTTTAGGGCTGTGTCGTTCCAGGCCATCTCCGGGATGTAGCCCAGCGCCGAACCGCCGTTGGCGCCATTGGCCGGGTTCCAATAATTCCCGCTCCCTTCGTTAAATTCCGTGCCGCCCACCGCCGTGATCTCTGGAACGCTCGCCGGAAGACTTACCGCCAGCCCGTTCGATGCGACCGTTGCGCCTGGATCGCAGCCTGCCGCGCCGGAATCGCCGCTGGCGGCGATCCACGTGATGCCGAGTGCATTTCCTTTTTTTGCTTCGGCCTCATACTGGGACGGAGCCGAGCCCTGCGCCCCGGCCTCGCAAATACCGAAGCTCTCGCTGACGATCGGAGCGAGATCCTGATCGATCGCGAAGAACGCCGAGTTGTCCGCATCGGCGCCGTAAACATAGATCAGCGTGGCGTTGTGTGCGATCGCACCGGCCCACTCCAGATCCAGATCCGCTTCCATCAGGTCGCCCTGATCGCTCGCAGGGGTCGTCCCATCCGACAAGGTATTGACGTGCTCCGGGCCAAGACCGTAGCTATCGCGGAACTGTTGAACGTCGGCAAGCAGGGACTTGCTCCCGGCGGCCTGTCCCACAATCGCGATCTTTTCGCCGGTACCCGTCAGGCCCTGCTGGTAGAGCGGGTTGATATCGTAAATAGCGGCCAGATCCGCCGGTACGAGCGAGTACCCAGCCCCCGACGTGTTCGCCGGCTTCACCATGGGCTTCGGATGGAAATCGTTCAAGCCGAGCATGGTGGCCACCAGCGGCTTCAAATCAGAGGGGATTACCGGTTCAGTCGCAACCGCGAAATGAGTTTCGCCTTGGACGGCGTAACGGTGCACGGAGGCTTGAAAGGCCGATTGAACCTGGGCCGCGGTGCCGCTGAAAGTGATCCAATCCCGGCCGCGAGCCGTGTATTCGATCGTGAACCCGGCTGCTTTGAGCCACGTCGTGACCCGCGCGAGATCCGCAAGGCTCAAGCTGAACCGGTCGGCGTATTGTTCCGGCGTGAGCCAGTGATGATAATCCGGCGACGCAGGATTGCGTTGGGCCGCCAGTAACCGGTCGAGATCCGCGCGCTGCGCCGCGGTCTGCTGAAACATCATTTGGATGTGAGGGAGCCGGAAAGCCGCATCGACTGGCCCTTGATCATAACGAGGCTGCGCCAGCGGATGCACAATCTGCGCACTGAGTAACGCACAGGCGGACGCCAGCAATACCGTCAGTGAGCCGAATCGACTGCCGAACCGGACCATCTGCGTCCGCCATCTTCCACAACCGAGAGTTCCACCGGACTTGGGCCTCATGGCCTTGTGTTCGACAGATCCCGAGGAGGGGTTTATAGCTCCCAGCGTGTAGGACGGCAGGGCACAAGGTACCCGAGACGGCCCAGTATAAGCAGCAATTACTGAATCTGACGGGCCTTAGAACTGCCCTAAGGCAAAAGCGCTTCGAGCCCTCGCCAACGAGTACTTCCGCTCTATACGAGCAAACGCGTTGGACACCCGAAAAATCGAGTTTTCGCGCCCGCGCCATCCCGGACTCGGCGGCTGCCGCCGGCAATCCGCAACAGTTCGACTGGCGCGCATTTCGAATGAGCTAACGCTTGTGATTGTGCTGGTCTTGAAATTCCTTGAGGCGATTCAGGTCATCGGCTAAGACGCCCCGGTCCCGCGGCGGAAGACGGTTGTCATTGGACGACTTCTGAATGGAATCGATCACATCGTTCAGGATGCCGTTATCCCAGCGCCCCTGATCGAGATCCGCCTGCATTTGCGTCAACTCCTGTTCGGTTCTCTCCAGCCGCCTGCGTTCCTTGTCGCTCGCCCGGCCGCTCCAAACATGGTCCAGATCCGTTCTCACGTTCATGAAGATGTGGGGCCGCCACTGGTCTCCATGAAAGCGCTCCTCGCGCTCGTGATACCAATCTTGCGCCAAGGCGCTCAGTGCGAACGCTGCGAAGATTGCGCCCGTCGTCAGCAGTCGGTTCATGTTACGTTCTCCCCAAAACCATTATCGCCGGTGGACGCCGGGCGGAAATTGTATCTTGGTTTGGGCGGTGCTAAACGTGCAAATGAATCGCAGAAGCTTTCTCGCTTACAGTGCCGGCGCAGCCGCGGAATTCGCTTTTGCGGCGGCGCCCGACCTGACGGGCATGACGGTCCAACAAGCCTCCAATGCGCTTCGCGCGCGGAAGGTTTCTTCGGTGGAACTCACTCGCGCCTGCCTGACGCGTATCGAAAAGCTGCAGCCGGTGCTCAATGCATTCATCACAGTGACCGGCGATCAGGCGCTGGCGGAAGCGCGCCGGCTGGACGCTGAGTTGCGCCGCGGCAAGTGGCGCGGCCCGTTTCACGGCGTTCCCATCGCGCTCAAGGACAACATCGATACGGCCGGGGTTCGCACCACCGCCGCCAGCCAGCTCTTCGAACAGCGGGTTCCTTCTGAAGACGCGGAAGTCGCCCGCCGCCTCAAGGACGCTGGCGCGGTTCTTCTCGGCAAGTTGAACCTGCATGAATTCGCCTACGGCGGCACGTCGGCGGTGACGCATTTCGGACCGGTCCATAATCCCTGGGATCCGGCGCTGACGCCCGGAGGTTCTTCGGGAGGGCCGGGCGCGGCGGTCGCGGCCGATCTTTGTTTCGCTTCGGTGGGAACTGACACCGCAGGTTCGATTCGCATCCCCGCTTCCTATTGCAGCATCGTCGGGCTCATGCCCACCTACGGACGCGTGAGCATCCGGGGCATCATTCCACTTTCCTGGTCGCTGGACCATGCCGGTCCGATGTGTAAGTCGGTGGAAGATGCCGCGATTCTGCTGGGCGTGATCGCGGGCTATGATCCCCAGGACGTCACGACGGCCGACGTGCCGGTTCCTGATTATGTTCGCGCGCTGCGGACGCCTCCTTCGGCGCTCAAGCTGGGAATCCCACGCAAACCATTCTTCGATAATTTGAATGCGGACGTCGGCAAGGCCGTCGAGACGGCATTGGCGGTGCTCGCGAAGCTAACGGCCGGCATGACCGACGTGAACCTCCCTCCCGTCGCGAACGCCTTTCCGGTGATCCGCGTCGAGGCGTATGCTTATCACGAGCCATGGATCACGAAAACTCCCGAACTCTACGATCCGCCGGTTCGCACCGCCGTGCAGAGCGGCGCTTCCGTGAAAGCCGCGGAATACGCGCGCGCCCTACGCAGCCTGGAGCAGAGCCGCCGGGATATTCAGGATGTCTTCCGGCACGTGGATCTGCTGGTGCTGCCGACCATGGCCGAGCCCCCCTTCAAGATTGAATTGGCGTTGACGCACAACGTGAGCGCGCGCAACACTCTGCCCTTCGACGTCTACGGGGTTCCGGTGATTTCGATACCCTGCGGTTTCACCAGCGCCGGGCTTCCGGTTGGTTTGCAGATCGCCGGCGCGCCCTGGAAGGAGTCCGCTGTACTGGCTTTGGCGCACGCCTATGAGCAGGTTACGAAGTGGCACACGCGCCACCCGAAGCTCGGTTAGCGAGAGACCTTGACTCTTCCGAATTTTTTCATCGCCGGCGCGCCGAAGTCCGGGACGACGTCGCTCTACCACTATCTGGATCAGCATCCCGAAATCTACATGAGCCGCATAAAGGAGCCGCACTATTTCGCATCCGAGATCCGATTGGAACGGTTCAGCCGGCGATTGCGACCGCGGGTGGAGCGGGACGCTCGGGCGTTGGAGGAATATTTCAAAGGCCCCATGCTCGAAAGGCGCTTCGGCGGTCCGGTAACGGAGTGGTCCAACTACGTGAAATTATTCGAGCATGCGGACGGCCACAAAGCGATTGGAGAGGCCAGTGTCTGCTATCTCTGGTCCGAATCGGCGGCCGGAAACATTCGCGCCAAGATCCCGAATGCGCAGATCATCCTGGTACTGCGCGATCCGGTGGAGATGGTGTTTTCCTTGTACCGGCATACCTTGCGGAGCGGGTCGACCCAGTGCACTTTACGGGAAGCGATTCAGATGGGCCTGGCGCAGCGTGGCGGGGAGCTGGATGTTTTTCATCCGTTCCTCGACTTCGGACTTTATCATGGCCAGGTCAAACGGGTGCTTGAAACGTTTTCCCACGACCACGTGCGCATTTTCTGGTACCAGGATTTTCAAGCCCAGCCGCTGCAGATGCTGGCGGAGCTTTTCCGGTTCCTGGGCGTTGATCCGACGTTTTGCCCGGACATGTCGAAACGGTATCTTGAATCCGAACAGCCGAAGTTCCTGCCGGAGCCGGGAGATCGCGTCTGCTTGAGGGAGTTTTTTCGACCGGATATCGAGAAGCTGGCGGGTTTGTTGGGCCGTGATCTGTCGGACTGGCTGATTTGACGGGCGCACCTACAAGCCCAGCAGGCGCTCGGCGTTCGAGTGCGCGATCCGCTCGCAGTCGGCGGCGCTGACCGGCAAATGATCGAGAAACGCGCGCGCCCGAGCCATCGATCCGTACGGATAATCGGCGGAGAACATGATCCGGTCGACGCCCACCTGAAGCAGCAGGTCGAGGAACGTCGGAGTGAAGTTGAAGCCGCTAAAGGTGTAGTGGACGTTCTCGCGGAGATAGGCGCTGACCGGCCGCTCCAGTCCAGTAATGGACTGAGCCATAATATCGAGCCGGGACTGCATAAAGGGCAGCGCCTCGCCCATGTGTCCGATGATGATCTGCAGTTTCGGATAATGGTCGAACACTCCGCCCAGGATCATGCGCAGCAGATGCACCGCGGTTTCGATGTGCCAGCCCCAACCAGCGGTGGAAAGCAGATAAGTGACCTCGGGCGAAAACCCGCCGAACGAAGCTTCCACTACCGGCGGGGGCGGCTGAGTGGGGTGAAGATAAATGGGGACACCGAGCGCCTCGGCGCGCTCCAGAATGGGCCAGAAGAAACGGTCGTCCAGGTAGCGGCCGCGGTGGTGACCGTTAATCACCGCGCCCTGAAATCCCGCGCGGACGCGCCGTTCCAGTTCGGCGGCCGCGTTGCCGGGAGCCCCCACCGGCAA
The DNA here is from genome assembly GCA_035508055.1 of Bryobacteraceae bacterium. Classification (GTDB taxonomy): domain Bacteria; phylum Acidobacteriota; class Terriglobia; order Bryobacterales; family Bryobacteraceae; genus Palsa-89. The sequence goes on from DATJNO010000016.1 coordinate 119,061, forward strand.
TGAGGCGAATCCGCCGAAGCGTGCGGGATTCCGTTGGACGGCTGCGGCGAGGAAATCGTTCGTTTCTTCGGCCAGCGAGGCAGCCGCTGCGGCGTCCTCCATCTGTTCCAGGCCCGGGGAATTGAGGGACAGCACTTGCATCTCGATGCCCGCGGCGTCCATTTCCGCGAGGCGCTTTTCGCCCACGTCGCGCAACTGTTCCAGCGTGTGGGACAGCCGGTCCGAGGGGTTTGCGGCGCGTTCCAGCAAGCTGCGGCCAGGCCCCGCGAGAAATCCTGGAGTGACAAAGTGTTCTTCAAGCGTTATGGTTCGCATGTTGGCGTGGCATTCCGGTCACACTGATTTGTATATCATAAGGTTCTGTCTCGCCCTCTGGCGCTGGAGAACCCGTGTGAAACGATACAACTTCGCAAAGCCTGTCTGCTTTATGCTGGCGGCTGTCGCGTCCTTGGCAGCCCAGGACCTCACGATCACCAACGTCCGCATTATCGGGCCGGACGCGAGCGTGATCGACCGCGGGTCCATCGTGGTGCGCGGCGGCAAGATTGTCTCCGTTGAAACGGGCGCTCCGTCCAGCACGAGCGGCCGCGTGATCGACGCCAAAGGCATGACCGCCATGCCCGGTTTCATCGACGGGCACAAGCACATCAACACCGGACCCAACGAGAAGGCGCAAATGCAGGCGCTGCTGGAAGCCGGGTACACGACGATTCTTTCCGGCGGCGGTCCGGCGGAAGGCAACATCACGCTGCGCGATCACATTGACCACGGTCTCATCAACGGACCGCGCATCATTCCGTCCGGCTCGCTGCGCCTCAACAATTTGGAACCTGAAACCGCGCGCGCCGAGATCCGCAAGATGGCCGCGATGGGTATCAAGTTTACCGGCGAAATCGCGCTGACTCCCGAACCCGGGCCGACCGAACACGAGATGGAAGTGCTGCGCGCGGTGGTCGACGAGGCCAAGAAGGCCGGTGTGATGGTGCAGGTCCACGCCGTGAGCTCCACTGCGATGATGGCCGCGGTGAACGCCGGCGTTCCGCTGCTGGTGCATCTGCCGAACAAAGACTTTGTGACTGCCGCGGATGCGAAGAAGGTGGCGGCTGCGGGCGTGAAGGTGCTGGGAACGGTGAGCTTCGGCTCGCCCGTGTTCGGCGTGTTTGCCGACGACAACAAGCCGCGCTTCCGCGACGGCAAGCCGTGGCCGGAATCGATCGTAGGCGGGGACCTGCTGGACGGCGTCAAGGTCGGGCAGGAGGCCGGATACATGCCGGTGAATGCGCGCACCGTGTGGGACGCGGGCGTCCCCCTGGGCTACTGCACCGACACCAGCTACGACGCGAGGGCCGGCCTGGATCATGAGCTGAAGATGTTGAATGTGATGTTTTCGATGAAGGACTTGATCCAGATGATGGGGCCGAACACGGCGTCCTATATCCAGATGGGCGACCAGTTGGGAACGCTGGAGCCGGGCAAACTGGCGGACATCATTCTTCTGGACGGCGATCCGCTGGAAGGCTACTGGAATTGGCTGAAGACCAAAGTGGTGGTGAAAGGCGGCGTGGTGGTTGTGGATAAACGGTAGGAGGGCGCGGCGCGAAAAATCGCCGCCTCGCGCAGAGTGGGAAACTGGTGGAAGGGGGCCGGCGATGCCCAAGAGCCTCAATAAGCAGCAGTGGAAGTTCACGGTCGTTTACCTTCTCTGGGTTGTTCTCACCGTCTGGTTTCTGCGCGAGATCTTCTCTCCGCCGCAGCCCAAAGAGCTGTCCTACAGCGACTTCCTGGGCGAGGTGAAGGCGGGGCGCCTGCAGGATGTTCGCATCACGGAGCGTCAACTCATCGGCACGCTGAAAAAGGACGCGGTCAAGAATCAAAAAGGCCCGCAGAACCTCCAGATTCAATGCACGCGCATCCCGGGACTGGATGCCGGGCCGCTGGTGCAGGAGTTGCAGGCGCAAGGCGTAAAGTTTTCCGGAACGATCCCGACGGAGTCCTGGTGGACCGGATTCCTGATTTCGTGGGGGCCGCTGCTCCTGCTGTTCGTCATCTATTGGGTGGCGATGAGCCGGATGCAAAAGGGCGGAGGGCCGCTGAGCTTCGGCCGGAACCGCGCCAAGATTCACGATGAATCCAGCCGCCTGGACACCAGCTTCAACGACGTGGCCGGAGTGGACGAAGCCAAAGGCGAACTGAGCGAGATCATCGATTTTCTGAAGACCCCGCAGAAGTATCAGAAGCTGGGCGGCCGCATTCCCAAAGGCGTGTTGCTGGTGGGTCCGCCGGGGACCGGCAAAACGCTGCTGGCCCGTGCGGTGGCCGGTGAAGCCGGCGTGCCGTTCTTTTCCATCTCCGGGTCCGAGTTCGTGGAGATGTTCGTGGGCGTGGGCGCGGCCCGCGTGCGCGACCTCTTCGATCAGGCCAAGCTGCGCGCGCCGTGCATCATTTTCATCGACGAGCTGGACGCGATCGGCAAGAGCCGCGCCTCCGGGCCGATGTTCTTCTCCAACGATGAGCGCGAACAAACCTTGAACCAGCTGCTGGTGGAGATGGACGGGTTCGATTCTGCGAAAGCCGTGATCATCATGGCCGCGACGAATACGCCCGAGGTGCTGGATCCGGCGCTGCTGCGGCCCGGGCGGTTCGACCGGCAGGTGATGCTGGACCGGCCCGACCTGAAGGAACGCGAGGCCATCCTCAACGTACATGCGCGGAAACTCCCCGTGGCTCCGGGGTTGAGTCTGGAGAATGTCGCGGCTGCGACCCCCGGCATGGTTGGCGCGGATTTGGCGAACATCGTCAACGAAGCCGCGCTCAACGCAGCGCGGCGCGGCGGCGTTCAGATCGAGCAGCGGGACTTCGAGCAGGCCGTGGACCGCGTGACTTTGGGCTTCGAGAAAAAGGGCCGGCTCATCAGCACCGAAGAAAAAGAGCGCGTGGCTTATCACGAGCTCGGCCACACTCTGATGGCTCTGTCGCTGCCGAACGCCGACCCGGTGCGGAGGGTCTCCATCATTCCGCGCTCGATCGGCGCGCTGGGCCACACGCTGCAGCTGCCCGCCAAAGACAAGTACCTCATGACGCAACCCGAACTGGAAACACGCATCGCGGTTCTGTTGGGCGGCCGAGGCGCCGAAGATGTCGTGTACGACGGCGTGGTCTCCACCGGGGCCAGCGACGATCTGGAGCGGGCCTCCGAACTCGCCCGGCAGATGGTTACCCGCTTTGCGATGAGCAAAAGCCTGGGCAACCTGACTTATGGCATTCCTCATCAGTCGCGCTTTCTCAAGACGCCGTTCGCGAATGAAGAGCGCAACTACAGCGAACGCACGTCCGAGCAGATTGACGAAGCCGTGCGCGGGATCATGGACCACATTTACGAGCAGGTTTTGGGCACGCTGCACGCGCGGCGCCCTGACCTGGACCGGATCGCGGCGGTTCTCATGCAAAAGGAAACGCTGGAACGGGAGGAACTGGACAAACTCATGGCCGAGTCCGAAGAACCCGCTGTAACCGGGAAGGCGCGGGAATAGCCGCTAGCGGCGCAGCTCGGCGTGCACTTGCAGATAGCCGAGCACATGCGCCCGCGACAGAACGCCGTCCAGGTGATGGTTGGAGGTGACCGGCAGCTGGTTCAGATCGTAGCGGCTCATCGTCTCCAGCGCGGTCATCAAAGGCGTATCCGGCGCTACCGAGCGCAGGTCTTCGAGAGGGCGCATGATGTCGCGAACGGTTGTAAACGGCCATTTCGCCTGCTCCACTTCCTTGACCTCATGTGGCGTGACTAAACCGGTCACCGTGCCTTGCTCCAACACGACAAAACAACGCTGCCCGGTGCGCAGGAGATGCTGGTCGACGAAGTTCTGCACGTTCAGCCATCCTTCCACGGTCGGACAGTCGCGTGTCATGACGTCGGCCACCGTAACGCCCTTGAGCGCTTCCGATAAGCTCACCTGCATGTCGCTCTCCCGCGCGGCTTGCAGCAGAAACCACCCGATGAAGGCCATCCACAAGCCGCCAAAGCCGGCTCCGGAGAAGAATTCGAAGATTCCTACCGCGATGAAGCCGAAGGCCACTACCTGACCGGTCCGGGACGCCAGGCGGGTGGAACGGTCGGCGTTGCCCGTCTTCCACCAGATGATCGCCCGCAGCACCCGGCCCCCATCCAGCGGATAACCGGGAATCAGGTTGAACACTCCCAGCATGAGGTTGATGTATCCCAGCCAGAGCAGCATGGCCGTCCACGGGTCGGTCGCCGCGCCTCCCAGGGCACGCGCGGTTAGAACGCAGACCACTCCGAGGATGACGCTGGTGAGGGGTCCCACGAACGCCATCCAAAACTCCAGGCTCGCGCTGGTCGGGTTCTTTTCGATCTGGGACACGCCGCCGAGAGCGAAAAGCGTGATCTCCTTCACCGGCAATCCGTGCGACTTCGCCACCAGCGAATGCGCCAGTTCGTGCAGCAACAGCGAAACGAAGAACAGGATCGCGGTGGAGATCGACATCATCAGGATCACTTGATCTCCCCAGGAAGGGTTGCTGGAATGGAACTGCGAGGAGAGCGAATAGACGATCAGCAGAGCGATCAGAAACCAGCTATAGTGCAGGCCGATCTCAATCCCGAAGACTTTTCCGAGTTTGATCTGTGAGCGCAAAGCCTCAGTCCATGCCGTTACCTGACAGAACAGTGCACGCCATCAGCGCCTGGCTGCATCCTGCCGCAATCATAACATCGTCTCGGTGCTGCGCCATGCGCGCCGGTTAGTTCGAGACCGTAGCTTTCCGGTAGTTGAAATAAGTGTCATCCTCCTGCGCGCGGCGACGAAAGACAAACAGGACCTTGGCGTTGGATTTCATCGCGAAGTGCTTGGGAAGCCAAATTCCATCGCCGACCGGCGTTTTTTCGAGCTCGAAATGCGTGCCCGGCTGCACGCGCGCCAGAAACCCGGCAATGGAAACCGGGCGCATAACCCGCGCTTCGACCTTGACCCACTGATAAGTCTGTTTGTCGATCCACAGCCTGCCGCGCATGCCGGTGAGCACCTCGCAGTCGAGGTTCGGCGGATGATAACCCGCGCGCGCTGTGGCGCGAAGCACATAGACCCGGTATGGTCCCAGACGGCGCTCGCCCAATAAGCGGAAATCGAAGGCTTGGGTGAGTTGCTGCATCAACGCGTGGACCCGCTTCTGGTCCCGCTGGTATTTCGCGACGCGCCCGGCGCGATCGCTGGCGGACTCCGAACGGCGTTGGCGAATTACCTGTTGTAACTTCTGCTCTTCCTCTTTTTCGTCCGCGGCGGAGAGTTTTTTTCCATCTGCCGCCACCAGCTCCTGGTAGGGCGAGCCGTCGATCATCCGGACGTGGTACGTCTTGACGCTGCCGGGTTTCCGCTCACGTTCGAAGTAATCGTATTCCGGAGCGGCCTTCCAATCGGCTTGGTTGGCTTCAACGGACCGGCGGAGGATTTCGGCCGCGCCGGGCGCCTGGAACCCTGAAGCGTCTGCGGCGCCGGCCAGCAGAATCAGCAGCGCTCTCATCCTGACGCCAACCATGTTGCCTCCCATAGCGTTCGATGCCCGCGGGCCCTGGCCCGCTCTCCACCGCTCTGCGCCTCGGTTTGCATACACTGCGATAAGACGGCTATGAACTATCTGCAGCGTTTTCGAGTACTGCCCGGCGCCAAGGTCAAGCTCAAGGAGATCGATCCGGCGTTCCAGGATCTTCACGAAGGCCACCAGCAGGCCGCCCAGGAGATGGCGCACTATCAAGCGCGGCTGCACGAACTCCAGGAACTGCTTTACGTGGAGCGCCGCCGTTCCCTTCTGATTTGTCTGCAAGCCATGGATACCGGCGGCAAAGATGGGACCATCCATCACGTTTTCGCCGGGATGAACCCGCAGGGCTGCCGGGTAGCGGCCTTTCGCCAGCCCTCGGCCGAAGAGCTGGCCCACGATTTTCTGTGGCGCGTGCACAAGGCCGCGCCGGCCTCGGGCGAGGTGGTCATCTTCAACCGTTCTCACTACGAAGACGTGCTGGTGGTCCGGGTTCACAATCTGGTTCCGAAAGCGGTTTGGTCCGGGCGTTATGAGCGGATCAACGACTTCGAGAAAGGCCTTGTCGAGCACGATACCCACATCCTTAAGTTCTATCTGCACATCTCCAAAGAAGAGCAGCTTTCACGCTTCAAGGACCGGCTGGACGACCCCACCAAGCAATGGAAAATCAGCGAGGCGGACTACAAAGAGCGCAATTACTGGGACGAGTACACGGCCGCGTATGAAGACGCTTTGTCGCAATGCAGCACGGAACACGCGCCCTGGTTTGTCATTCCGGCCGATCACAAGTGGTTCCGGAATCTGGCGGTGGCCCGCATTATCACCGAGCACCTGGAAGGCCTGAAAATGACCTACCCGAAACCCACCGTCGACATGGAACACATTCGCCGGGAATATCACGCCGCGAAGAAAGGCTGATCCAAAGCGGCGCCATTCGGGGCTCACCTGCCAAGCCGAATGGTTAGATTGATCTTGCGGTCGATGCCGGAATCGAACCTGCTGAAGGTTCGTGTATGGCTCCAGAAGCCGTCGTACTGGGCTATCAACTGATAGTCGTCGTCGGGGTCCAGTCCGGTGAAGTGATATTTACCGTCGCCCTGAGTAATGTAGGACCGGACCATCAAAGTCCGGTTGTTCTGAAGTTGCACGACGGCGTGATCCAAAGGATGCGATTCCCGGTCCAGAACGACGCCGTGCACCTCACGCAGCGACTCCCACGATGCCGAAGCGACTATCGGCGCGCAAAGGAAGCTTATCAGGACGAGCGCGATTGAGCCAAGCCGCATGGCGCGCGTTTGCCCCCCTTGACTTATCCGGCGTGCTGACCGTTCTTCTCCAGGCGCTGCGCCGTGCGCAGATGGCCTTCCAGAATTGGAACCATCTTGCCGGCGTAGGCTTTCACCGCGGCGTCGTGTCCATGCTCGGCTTCGCGCTTGAATGCCGCCAGCGCCGTCTCGTGATCCTGCACTTCCTGTTTCAAAAAGCTGCGGTCGAAATTGGCGCCTTTCAGACGAGCCAGTGCCTCGACGCTGTGATCCCGCCGGATGTCAATTCCTTTGGGAATTGTCACGCCGGCCTGGTTCGCCAGTTCCGTGAGCGATTGGTACGCGTTGGTGTGGTCGCGAGTGAGCGTCTGGCCAAAATCCCGGACGCTGCTGGCGGAAGCGTCTGTTTGAGCCATCTGCCCCAAGTGCGCCTCCGTCATGTTCGTATCCGCCGCCATGTTGAGGAATGTCCGATCCGACTTGTTTAACGCCGATGACTGTGCCGCCAAGAGCACGCCACAGAAAGCGCAACCGCCCATCACACATAGGATGGCTCTTACTTGCATCACTTACCTCCTAGGTTTTGCATGTCTTCAAGAGGAGACCCGCAGATGATTGGTTATGGACACCACGCCGGGAACGCTACTGGCTTGAGAGAAAGCCAGATTCTTGTCGTATTTACTGTCCACCGTTCCCTCCAAGGTTACGTTGCTGTTCTTCACCACGATGTGGATTGGCGGAACGGCGCGCGTTGCGTACTGGCTCAGGCCGGCGTCGCCATAGAGTGCCAAATACTCCGCCAGCCGCATCCGGACATCGCTGGCCGACTGCGGCAGAACCTCGATCTGGTTAATCACCCGTTCGACCCCTGCGATGCCTCTCACAGCGTTTTCAGCGTCGGTCTTGAGAGCCCCGCGCGTAACCTGCCCCAGGAGCGTTACCGTGCCGCCGTCAACTCGATAGGTCAGATTGTCGAACACCGTGTAAAAGGGCAAGGTCACCAACTCGTGCTGAACCTCACGAGCGATTTGGTTACCACCGCTTGGGGTTTCCCGGCCCGAGGCTGCCCATGCCGAGGTGCAAGCAATGGCGAACACCAGCCAGCTTCGGGACCAGCTGCGACGCACAGCGCGCCGCTCACGTTCTTTGCGAGCAATCATAAGTTCCCACACTCAGTGTAGGAACACGGCGTAAGCACCGCGTAAGGAAAGAATTATGTTTCCCTTTATGCCTTCAGTGCTTCAGAGTCGACTCGATTCGGGCCATGAGGTCCTGAACCGAGAAGGGCTTGGTCAGAAAGGCGCTCGCGCCGGCCGCCATCGCCTTGGCCCGGGGATTCGCGCGGTTTCCGGTAATGATCATCACGGGAACGTCGTACGAGCCGCGGACCGCCTGGCAGGTCTGCAGCCCATCCATGTCCGGCATCTGCCAATCGATCAGGATGATGTCCGGCAGGCTGGCCTTCATGGACTCCATCGCCTCGCTGCCGCTGGCCGCGTCGGCGACCTCATAGCCAAGCGTGGTTAAAGCGATCCGCAGCGTCCTACGGAACTGCGGGTCATCATCGACAATTAATACTCGGGTCAATAAAGGGATCCAATGGCCCGGATTCAGCCCGGCCCACCCCAAAACATCTGCCAACCGAATTGTCGATCCCAGCTTAGCAGGGGCGCCGTAAAGACAGGATAAAGAAGACCTTATGATTTTCCTAATGCTTGGGCGCGCGACACGAAGCGGTAGCCGGAGCTGGGCTCCGTCAGGATGTAGCGGGGATGGGCGGGATCCGGCTCGATTTTCTTGCGCAGCTGGTTGATGAACACGCGCAGGTATTCCACTTCATTGCCGTAATCGGGCCCCCAGACCGCTTGCAGGATTCTGCGGTGCGAAATCACCTTGCCCGCGTTTTGGACGAAGTAGTAGAGCAGCCTGAATTCCTTCGAAGTCAGGTGGACCGTCACGCCGTCCCGCGTCACCTCGTGGCTTTCCAGATCGATCTCCACCGAGTCCAGCCTCACAACGCGCGAATGCGCAGCCACCGAAGGCCTGCGCGTGACGGCGTGGATTCGGGCCACCAGTTCCTCGATGCCCAGCGGCTTGGTGACGTAATCGTCGGCTCCGTTCTCCAGCGCCTCCACCTTTTCCTTTTCCGACTTCCTCGCCGACACGATCATGATGGGCACCTCGGAGGATTCGCGAATCAGCCGGCACGTCTCCAGGCCTCCGATGCCCGGCATCTTCAGATCCAGTAGAATCACCTCGGGCGCTTCGCCGCGCAGGCGGATCAGGGCCTCCTCGCCGCTGCGCGCGTCCGTCACCTCGAATCCATGCGCGATGAGAGCCGTGCGCAGCACGCGCCGCGCCTGCGGTTCGTCGTCCACGACCATAACCCTGGTGCTTTCCATCAATGCGCCTCCCCGGCCACGGGAAGCGAGACATGAAATGCGGCGCCGCCTTCGGCAGGGCGGGTGACCCAAATTCTTCCGCCGTGAGCCTGCACGATGTACCGCGCACTGGCCAGGCCCAGCCCGCTGCCCGGCAATCCGGAGCCGGCCGCCTGGCCGCGATAGTACTTCTCGAAGATCCGCTCCTGTTCTTCTTCCGGCACGCCGGGGCCGTGATCGACGACATTCATGACGATCGCCGCACCGGTGAATTCGGCGGACACGGTGAGCGGCGTATCCTTGGGCGAATATTTCAGCGCATTGCTGACCAGTTGCTTCAAAACGTGCATGATCATACTCTTGTCACATTCGGCCGGAGGCAGAGATTGAGGGATGTGGACCTCGATCGGACGGTGATTGGGAAGCGCGCCCATTTCTTCAATGGCGGCCGGGATCAGCTCCGCCAGGTCCTGCGGCTCCTTGTCCAAAGTGAGTTGGTCGGCTTCCACCCGGGCCAGCTGTACGGCTTCATCGATCCGGCGGGCCAGGCGATTGGCTTCGTCATCGATAATGCTGAGTAACTCCCGGCTGGGCAGCTGGCCGGCTGGACGGTCGGACAGTAAGGTCGTCACGGCCAGCTTGATGGAATTCAAGGGATTCTTGATCTCGTGCGCCAGCGCATCCAGAACCGCGGATTTCAGTTCCTGCGCGCGGCGCGCGACTTCGGCCTCCTTGGCTTTTTCGTTGGCATACAGTTTGGCCAGGCCCATCCCCAGGCGTCCCGCAATCCCGTCCAGCAGCGCGGGAGACAGCGTGACACTAAGAATGCCGATACTGCCGTACAGTTCGCCTGCATACCGGATGGGAGCCAGTGAAAACACCGGACCAACGCTCAGCGCGCCACCTTTGTCGGCTAACTCACGCAGGGCCTGGCTGGAAATCTCTTCCGCGCGAGGGCCGGATCGAAACGTCTGCCCGCTGGATTTGTCATAGAAAGCCACGCCCTCCGCTGCACAGATTTCCGCCAAAACGTCCGGCAGATGGCCGACTCCGAATTCGGATTTTCCGCCATCCAGCATGGCGTTGACGAGCTGGTGAAGTTTCTCCATGTCGTCACGCTGTTGGGTAGCTTCCATTCGCGCGCGGAGCGCCTGCCTGAAAAGCCAGCTCGCCGTAACAGCGGTCGCCAGAAAAGCGGCCAGGGCGATCCAGTCTTCTGGGGCCTCGACGGAAAGGCCGCGCGAAGGCAGGAAGTAGTAATCAAAGCCGATCCCGCCGGCGACCGCGGCAACCAGGCTCTCCAGCCATCCCCAGCGCGCGGCAATCGCCAGAATCACCAGGACCAGCGCCAGGGCTACGGTGGTGTCCTTGATGCGCGGCAGGTGGAGGCAGAGGAAGAGGACTGCCACCACCAAAAGGGCCGAAATTAGGACTCGCGGGAGGCCGCGGAGGAACCTCAGTCGCATCGTTCGCGCCTCGGACTTCTCTTCCATCATGCCATCAACAGGCCCTGGCCAGCTCATCCGGAGCAGTTGTGCGAACGCCGGCACACAGCGTGCATCAGAATGCTACTCGTTTTGTTACGAGGTGTAAATACCGGCGCGAAGGTAGCTTTCGCGGCGCCAGAGCGAAGAATCGCAGCGGTAGCAGGCCTGTAACCTGGCCGTCACTGGTTGCCCACTTCGCCACAATATCCATCCGGAGGGAACGGGAAGGCCGGAACTACCTGAATTCGCGGTCCGCTCCGTAGGCGTCCAATGTGGTGGAGGAGCCATTCAAGTTAAGCTACTGGTTTGGACATGGTTACGCTGCCGGCTTTCCGTTGGCAAGTGGTCGTAGACTTTCTCATTCTGGCCGTGGTCTTTTACGGCCTGCTGCGCTGGGCGAAATCCGCGCGGGCGCTGCGCATGGCCTTGGGCGTGGTCGGATTGCACGTGCTGGCTTTGCTGGCGCGCAACCTGAACCTGGTGATTACCAGCTGGGTGTTGGACGCCTCCGCGATCCTGGCCATCCTGGTCTTGTTGGTGATTTTCCAGCCCGAGCTGCGGCGCGCTTTCATGCGTGTGGATACGGCGGTGAGACGCTGGCCGCAGCGGCCGCCCGTAGCGGGAGCCGGTGCGAACCGCGCCATGGCCAACGCCGCGTTCGCGCTGGCCCGAAACCGCATCGGCGCATTATTCGTGATTACGCGGAAAGATTCCGTTGGCGAGTTGATCGAGGGAGGCGTGGCGATTGGCGCGACCGTTTCCAGGGAGCTGCTGGAAGCGATCTTCCAGAAGGTTTCTCCTCTCCACGATGGCGCTGTGATCATTGAAGGCGACCGCCTGGTGCGCGCCAATACGGTCCTGCCCTTGACCCGCCAACAGGATGTGCCGAATTTCTTTGGCACGCGCCATCGGGCCGCTTTGGGTTTAGCGGAACGCTGCGATGCGCTGGTGGTGGCCGTCTCTGAGGAGCGCGGTGAGGTCACCTTGATGGAAGCGGGAAGGATCCGGCAGGTAATCGATCCGGAGCAATTCGCCGCCGCCCTGGAGGGCTTGTTGAACCCGGTGCGGGAGCGCGCGGCGCCCCGGCTGCACCGTCTCTTCTTCAACAACCTCGGCTTGAAGTTCGCGGCCCTGGGGCTGGCTGCGCTGATCTGGAGCATGTCTTTTCTGGCTTCCGGCACGGTTATCCGCACGGTGAGCGCGCCGGTGGAATTCGGCAATGTTCCGGCCGGCCTCCAGGTGGCGGAACAATCCGCCGACACGCTGGAAGTTCAGCTTCGGGGAAGTCCGTGGATCATGGATTCGGTCAACCCCGGACCGCTGGTGGCGCGTTTCGATTTGCGGGGCCAACACGCAGGGTGGCAAACCGTGCGTTTCCAGCCGGACTCCCTGGATCTGCCGCCCGGGGTGAAGGTGGACCGCGTAATTCCGGACAGTCTACGCGTCAACGTGGTTCGTTCCGGCGCACCCGGCAAGCCCAGCAAGTGACTCTTCCCCGGAAGGAAGCTCAAGGGCGTTGTTGGGCTGCTTTCAGCTGCGACCGCAGTACAGCGCGGGCGCGAAACTGCCGCACCTTGGCCGTCGATTCATTAATGCGCAGTCTCGTGGCGACATCCCGGGCCGAGAGTCCCTGTAACCCCAGTTGGCATGCTTGGCGAAGAGGCAGGGGAAGACTCACGACGGCCCGGCGCAGAAGCACGGCAGCTTCCCGGTCCTCGGCGATCTCTTCGGGCGTCAACTCGCGCACGATGAAGGACGTGAATTCGGACGTGCGGACCAGCTTCTCCAGGCCCGACCGGGACGTTCGCAAAGAGCGCAGCCGCGCGATGCACTGGTTCATGACAATCCGGGTGATCCAGGTTCCGAAACGCGCTTCCCGCCGGAACCTCCCGAAATGCTGGATAGCTTTGCAATAGGCCGACTGAACGGCATCTTCAGCGTCGTAAGTGTCGCGCAGGATAGAGCGGGCGATGTAAGTCGAAACTTTGTAATGCCGACGCACTAATTCCGCCACGGCTTCGCGATTGCCTTGCTGTCCATGCTCGATTAACTGTGCTTCTTCCAACTCAGTCCAGTTATGTACGCCACATGAATTCAGGGGTTCGCCGTCCATGCATTCACTATAGGGGAAGCGCCATAAGGAACCCATAAGGAAGACATTACGAATTTTTTGATGCGTAGGTGGCTGCCCGGAGGATGATTTGTTTGCGCTCACTGGGGCTGTGGATAGGCCGGCAGGTCCGGTGGGCGTTGCGGCAAGGGCTCCGGATGCGCGTCAATTTCTCTGATGACTAACTCCACGGCCTTCTCGAGTTGCGGATCGTGTCCCCTCTCTACTAAGTCGGGGCTGTCATCGACGACCACGTCCGGGTCGACGCCGTGGTTCTCGACCAGCCACTTGCTATCCAGACCGTAAAGCGAGAATTCCGGCCTGGTAATATAACCGCCGTCGACTAACCGGATGTAGCCCCGGATTCCGCGAACGCCTCCCCAGGTTCTCTCTCCGACCACCGGGCCCAGTTTGTAGCGTTTGAAGAAGTAAGCGAAGAAATCCCCATCCGAAGCCGTGTACTGATTGGTGACGCAGGCCAGGTACCCATGAAACACATCGTCCGGTATGGTGTCGCTCTTCCAATGGCGAGCCGACTCCATCCCCGCCAGTACCCTCCTCAGCCGCTCAAAAATCAGTTGATCCACGAAGCCGCCGCCGTTGTACCGGACATCGATGACCAGACCCTGCTTTCGAATTTGCGGAAAATACTGCTTCATGAAAGCGTTGAGGCCCGCATCGGACATGTCGCGCAAGTAGACATACCCAACCCGGCCGCCGGAAAGCCTGCTGACCCTTTGGCGGTTGGTATTGATCCAATCCAGTTCGCGCAGGTTGAGCTCGCTTGAAACCGGCTTCACCACGACGCTGCGCGCGCCCCGTTCGGACGGTTGAGCGTTCACCAGGATCGTGACAGTCTGGCCAGACTTATTTACGAAAAGCGCATAAGGATTTTGCGGCATGCGCAATGCATGGCCGTCCACGGCGAGCAAATAATCTCCCTCCTGGACGTTGACGCCCGGTTCGGTAAGGGGAGAGCGAAGACCGCCATTCCAGTTCTCGCCGGCGTAGATTTTCTTGATCCGGTAGAGGCCGTGCGCGCCGTCGGCTTCCAAATCCGCTCCCAGCAGACCCACGTTCACCGGTTTCAAATCCGGATAGTCGCCACCGCCGGCGTAGGTGTGCGAATTGGACAGTTCGCCGATCATCTCGCCAATGATATAGGTCAGGTCGAAACGGCTGGCCGCGTAAGGCAGGAGCGGGGCATAGCGTTCCCGCTCGGCCTTCCAATCCACTCCGTTCATGGCGGGCTCGAAGAAGAATTCGCGCTCCTGGCGCCACGCCTCATTGAAAATCTGGCGCCACTCCGCATGTGGGTCAACGTCCGCCTGCATGCCTTCCAGATTCAATGCGCCGTCACCCGCCTTGAGAGGTCCGTGCGCGGGAGCCTGGGTATCGATCACGCCGTAAGTGCGTTCGACGGCTCCCGATTCAGCCTCCTCCGTTTCGTTCTCCGGCTTGTGAGGAGTTGCGTACAGCAGCTTGCTCCCGTCGAAGGAAAGAGCGAAGGCGGCGGGGCCGGAAATCAACGCGGCTGTCTTGCGCTCGCCGAGATCGAACCTGTGAATCGTGGCGGCTTCGCCGGCCAGCGGCCCGGACAACGCTTGAATCGGGCGGCTCAAATAAAAAATCGCGTCTTTGGAGGCGGCCAACTGGGTCAAATTAAGCGGCGCCGTGGGATCGGCCACCACGCGGTCTTGAATGCCTTTCAAGTCGATTTCCAACCTCACGGCGGCGTCAGCCAGCGGCTTTACGGGAGCGGATTCTGCGTCTTGGCGAGTGAAGGGAGACGGCAGGCTGGCCTGCAACGTGACGGCGTAGACTCGGGTCGCCTGTGGATTCGAGAACTCCATGTCGAAGGAGCCGGGTACCGCGTTGTAATCGCGATTGGAAAGGAAGTAGAGGTAGCGGCCTCCGGGATCGAAGATCGGCTTCCAACTATTCGTGCTGTCGTCGGTCACCGGGGTGATCTTCGCGTCCGCGAGGCTGTAAAGGAAGATGACGGAGTTGTGGTTTTCCTCCGTGTTGGCGTAGGCGACCCACTGGCTGTCCGGCGACCAGGCATAATCCGTCAGATCCGCAAAGTGGCCCTGCACGATTTGCACCGGCCGGCGCGCGGCGACGTCGATGAAGAATAGCCGCACGTTGCTGTCGGCGTACGCAAGCTTCTTGCTGTCCGGCGACCAGACCGGAGGCAACAGGAAGCTGCGATTGCCCGTCGTCAGCTGGATGCGCGGTCCGCCGCCGGTGGCGGGCGACAGATATAACTCGTCTTCGCCGCTCAGATCGGAGACATACGCGATGGATTTTCCATCCGGCGACCAGGTGGCGAATCGTTCCCGCGCCCCGGGGCTTTGCGTCAGGTTGCGAATCGTTCCATCCTTCGTGGGAACGGTATAGATATCTCCGCGCGCGGTGAACACGGCATTCTTCCCGTCCGGGGACAGGTCGAAGCTGGTAATCAGCTTGTCCACTGCAGTCCAGTGGTCCTGCGCCTGCGGCTCATCGCCCGGAAGGCAGATCGTCAGCTTGGCGGTCTTCTCCGTTTGCAGGTTGAGCGTGTACAGATAGCCGCCGTTTTCGAAAACGATGGAGTCCGGTCCGAGACTCGGCCAGTTGACGTCGTAGTCTGCGAAATGAGTGATCTGGCGGGTGCGATGCTCCTTGAGATCGTAGCGGTAGATATTCTCGCGGTGCTCGGGCCCGCGGTCGGACACGAAATAGATCGTGCCGCCGTGCCACATCGGGAACGTGTCCGTTCCGGAATAGTTGGTTATCTGCTCGATCTGCCGCGCGGGGAAGTCATAGATCCAGATATCCTGCGCCATCCCGCCGTGATATCGCTTCCAAGTGCGAAAATTCCGGAAAATCCGGTTGTAAGCGATCTGAGTGCCATCCGGGGAAAACGACGCCAGTCCGCCCTTGGGCAGGGGCAGTTGTTCCGGCAGCCCTCCGTCGATGCTCACGCTGAACAAGCGTCCAAACCATACGTTGAAGGTGTTCCTTCGCGAGAGGAAGAGGATGCGCTTGCTGTCGGGAAACCAGGTGATCACTTCATTGTTGGGGCCCATGCGCCCCGGCACTTCAGCCACGTCCGGCAGGAAGGTCAACGGCTTGGGTTGCCCGCCATCGCTGGGAATCACGTAAACGTTGAAATTGCCGTCATACTGGCCGGTAAACGCGATCCATTTGCCGTCCGGTGAGAACTTAGGACAGATCTCCAAGCCGGGGTGCGAGGTGATTCTTCGCGCGATGCCTCCGGATGTGGAAGCGAGCCAAAGATCCCCGCCATAGCTGAAGACAATCTTGTCCTTGTAGATGTCCGGAAAGCGCATCAAGCGCCCCTCCGGCATCCCCTCGGGCGCCGGTAGATTGGCGCTCAGCGCGATTGCCGGGAGCAACAACGTGCCAGCGAAAATTCGAAGCAATATCCGCACTGCGGCCTCCTTGGCGCGTGGGTTGTCGGGCGCGGAAACGCGGCCTTTTGACTATTGCGGCTGAACCACTCGGAAGCTGGTCTCGCCGTTCCGGTTGACCAACAGAAGCACCGGCCGGTTGCCGGCCTCCTGCATGGCACGCTCGTACTGCGCCACACTGCTCACCGGATGACGGTTCACCTCCTGAATCACATCGCCTTGCTGAAGTCCTGCATCGGCCGCCGGACTGGCAGGATCTACTTTTGTGATCACGACGCCCTGGGTTCCCGAGGGCAGCTGCAGTTGACTGGCGGCATCGGGAGTCAACTCGCCGACGGAAATTCCTCGTAGCCTGCCGGCGGGCGCTGGATTTTGTGTCCTGCCGGCTGTCGTGCCCGACGGCATCTCGCCGAGCCTCACGGTGATTTCGCGGGTTGCCCCGTTCCGGAAAACAGTCAGCCTCGCCGTGGAGCCGGGGCTCATCGAGCCGATCTGCAATTGCAGCGCTCGGCTGTCCTGCACCTTTTGGCCGTTGATGTCCAGAATGATGTCGCCTCTCTCGATACCGCTCTGGGCGGCGGGGCTGCCTTTCTGGATGTCGCTCACCAAAGCGCCGTAATTTTCCTTCAGGCCGAAGCTTTGGGCCATGTCCTGCGTCACCGGTTGAATCGACACCCCCAGCCAGGCTCGGTTCACTTTCCCATATTTCAGGATCTGATCCATGACGCCGCGGGCCATGTTGACCGGAATCGCGAATCCGATACCTTCATTGCCGCCGCTTCCACCGGAAAGGATCGCCGTATTGATTCCGACCAGGTTCCCGCGCTCATCGACCAGAGCGCCGCCGGAATTGCCGGGATTGATGGCGGCGTCAGTCTGAATGAAGTCCTCATAATCCTCGATACCCAGGCCGCCGCGCCCTTTCGCGCTTACGATTCCCAGCGTCACGGTTTGATTCAGCCCGAAGGGGTTCCCAATGGCCAGAACGAAGTTGCCCACCTCCAGCTTGGAGGAGTCTCCGAAAGCCAAAACCGGGAGATGGGTCGCGTTGATTTTGAGCACGGCGAGATCGGTCTTCGGATCCGCTCCGATAATGCGGGCCGAAAATTCCCGCTTGTCGCCGAGCAGAACGCGGACATCTTTCGCTCCACTGATGACGTGATTGTTGGTTAGGATGTAGCCGTCCGGGTTCACGATGACCCCGGATCCCAGGCTGTGCTCGCGTTCCACCGACGGCGGCGTCTGGAAGTCAAACGGGCTCTGGTTTCCGAAGAACTGACGGAAGAAGGGGTCAGAAAAGAACGGCGACGGGACCTCGCTTGCCGGAGTGCGGATGATCTTGGAGGAAGATACGTTCACCACGGCGGGAACCGCGGCTTTGGCAACCGGTTCGAAGCCGGCCTCGAAGGAAACGCGCGAGCCGGTGCCGGGCGCCTCAGCGGCCATTAAGATCGGAATGGAACGGCCCGTTTTGGCCGTGGTAAGCGAACCCGCAATCCCGCCCGCACACACGGCAATCACCAGCGCGGCCAGCGCGCTCTTCCAAGTCACGGAATATCTGCGAGTCACAGTGTGCGCCCCTTTCTCGCGGCGCCGTCCAGGCGGCTGAGCGACGCGCTAACCCGCGGCAGTGTGGCGGACGGCAACATCGTGTTCTGAGCCGGCCGCTTTGCGCCCGATGAGGGACAGAGCGCGGTCGACTTCCCCCACATCCGCCCAGGAGAGTGCCTTGCTGCACAAAACCGCCAAGTCGCTTTCGCCCACTGAAAGCACATCGTGCGAAAAACTGGTGGAAGGGAGGCTGAGATAAAGATCGAGTACGGCTTGTCGTTCTTCCTCCGTAAAGAGCGTTCGCCGGATGGACTCAAAAGACGCGCACAAATCCGGAAGGGCGCGGCGGACCAGACCGAGGAAGGCCTCAACCCGTCCCGTCATGACAAAGCTGTTCCAAAGACAGCCGCGCCGCAGCAATTCCACGGCGGCCCCTTGCGAAGGCTTCTCCCAGAAGCGATTCACCGCGAAGACCAGGCCGGGGCCGCGAGCCGCCATGGGCTCGCCCGGCTCAATCCAACCGTAGCCTTCCTCGGGCTGGTCCGGCTTGATGCCGAGCAGAATCAGCTTGGAAGAAACCGCGGCGGTTTCGAAGGCCTGATCGACACAGTCGGCGAAGGCCTCGTCGCTTCCGAAATGATGATCGGAAGGGAAGACGCCGACCACACTGCGGGGATCGATCTCCCGCAGGCGCATCAGGCTATACACGATTGCCGGCGCAGTGCCCTTATTGCACGGTTGAATGAGCAGGGAAGTTGTGTCGCACTCCCATTCCGCGCCGGAGTAATAGCGTTCGTGCGCCCGGGTTACCACGGCGAACGTCCGGAACGGGCTCACGACTTTCGCCACTCTGTGGCGCGTATGATCCAGCAGCGTTCTGTCGCCAAACACGGGGCAAAACTGCTTCGGCCGGTCGTCTCCGGAGATTCTGCGCGTCAGCGGAAGGAGCCGTTTTCCGTCGCCCCCGGCGAGTATCACGGCCCAGCGTTGGTTCATTGGATCCGTGCTCGATTCGGCGGCATGCATCTCCTACCCACGAGGCTATCGAACCGGCGTTAGGCGCAGATAAAGAGATCGTTATGTTTTTCCTTATTCCGGACGGATGCGCGTTTAGGAAGCTCCCGTGGCCCCGCGGCTGGAAGGCTGCGACGGAACTCGCGCGGGTGGCGCGACATCTTGCAACTGGTTGGCGAGCGACGACCAGCCCGCCTCCGAAGTCACCGCCACCAGCCGGTCCTCGGCCTCCAGCTTCAAATCCGAGTGCGGCCAAAGCGTCCGGTCCCCGCGCAGCACCAGGATCAGTTCCAGATCCTCTCTTCCCTCCAGGCCCGAGGCTTGAATCGACTGGCCCACGCACGGACTCTTGGGGAGCAACACTCCGATTCGGATTTGTTTCCCATCCAGCAGATTGACGGGCATTCCCGAGCGCAGAAACGACATCAGCTCCAGGCCGCGGCCGTCCAGCGCGGGCGACAGATCGCGCGTGCGAAGCAGATCGAGCGCGGTCTGGATCTGTTCCAGGTAGTGGGCGGGCGAGTACGCCCGGTTGGGGACTTGCGCCTCGTACAAGCTTTTGTACTTCAGGAAGGAAGAAAGAAACGATTGCAGCAGGGTACTGAGGATGACCGCCAGCGCTGTGGCGGCCAACAAGTGATACCCGCCGGTCATCTCGGTAACCATCAGCAGAGTGGCAATGGGCACGCGGGCCGCGCCGCCAAACACGGCCGCCATGCCCACTATCGCAAATGCAGCCGGTGGCTGATGGAGGAGCGCCCCCAGGAAGCCTCCCACCATCGCGCCGGTAAAGAGGCTCGGCGCGAAGACGCCGCCCGAACCGCCCGATCCGATCGTCAATGCGAACGTCACGATCTTACCCAGGGCAAGGAGCAACAGCAGATCCGTCGGCAGGGCGCCGTTGATGGCGGATTGAATCCAGCCGTACCCTCCCCCCAGCACCTGCGGAAGCGCCATCGCTATCGAGCCGACCAGCACGCCGGCGATGGCCGGTTTGAAATGTGGGCGGCAGGGAATGGCATGAAACAGGTCGCGAACCGTATACAGCGCCATAGGCAATACTGTCGCGACCAGTCCACAGGCGATGCCGAGAACGGCGTACCAGCCATAATCGGCCGCATTCGGCGACCCCAGGCCCGAAGGCACCTGGAACAACGGCCGAAAGCCCACAAACAATCCGTTGACGGCGTAGGCCACGATCGAGCCGAGCATCGTGAACAGCAGGGCCCCGGACTCGAATGCGGTCTCGCTGTAGAGAACCTCCACTGCGAAAATCGCCGTGCCGATCGGGGAGCGGAAAATCGCAGAAAGGCCTGCGGCCATACCTACCAAAAGCAACAAGCGAGTCTGTTCGTCGGAATACCCACGTCTTCTGGCGTAAATCGAACCGATTCCCGCGCTGATCAAGGCAGTCGGGCCTTCCCGTCCGGCCGACCCGCCGGACCCGATGGTGATCGCCGAAGCCACCATCTTCACCACCGGCACACGCGCACGAATCACACCCCGCAGGTTGTGGAACGCGTTCACGGAGGCGTCCGTGCCGTGGCCTTCGGCTTCGGGAGCGAAAACATAAACGATCAGGCCTGCCAACATCCCACCCAACGTGGTGGAAAGAGGGATGAGCCACGGCGTTCCGGCAGGTAGGGCCGCGCCGCCCGCCGCCAAAGCCGGTTGATGCGCCACCCAGCCCAGGAAAAATCTCTGGCACCACCGCAGCAGCAACACGAACACCTGCGCACTCAGCGCTCCGACGATCCCCAGGAGGATCGTGTCGACAAGCACACTCCGTTGCTGTTTAAGCATGGCGCCTGCCGGGCGCGCGTAATGTCATTTTCCAATTCCCAGGTCGGAGAGTATCTTCGGGTTTGACTCCTGCACCGCCAGCAGGTTGTGGCAAGCGTTGCAGTCCTGTGTGATGGTCTGTCCCCCCGCGGCGGCGTGGTTGCCGTCGTGACAGCGGAAGCAACCGGGAAAATCCGTGTGCCCGATGTTGTTCGGATAGGTTCCCCAGGCCACTCGCATGGCGGGAAACACGTTTCTGCGGTACACCTCCACCACTGCCGTGGCCGCCTTGCCGATTTGAGCTCCGTTGTGCTGAGACAAGTCGGGATACTTGTCCCGGTAAAACGCTTCGATGATGCCGGGAATCTTCTGTCCTGCTTCTTCCTGGCTCGAATAAGTTCGCTTGATCGCCTCCAGGGCCTCTTTCTTGATAAAGGGCAGCGTGGTAGGGATTTCTCCGTTCGAGATGGCTTCATCCAAGGCCCGGTTCGCAGGCTCAAACGGGTGAGACGGGCGGTTATGGCAATCGATGCAGTCCATGTCGCGAACCTCTTGGGCGGGCTTCACGCCGGGGGTTGTATAGACCGTCGAATGGCCCATAGCATCGGTGTACTCCACCCAAGGGATGGTCTGCCGGCCGGCATCGGACGCGGCATAACGAATGCGGATTCCGGGACCAACGTGCGCGCCGTGAATTCCCGCGTGCGGGTTGCCGCCTCCTACCTTCATCAGCAGCACGGTTTCGGTAAAAGTGTTGGCCGCATCCTCGGCGTATTCCGGGAGCAGCACCAGTTTGTCGAACTCGAAACGCTGCGGCCAGTGGCAAACTTCGCAGGTCTCCCGCGCGGGACGAAGATTCTGAACCGGGACGGGAATGGGACGCGGGTACGTGTCGAAAATCGTGTAGAACACTTGCGCGGTGCCCGAGAGTTTGCTGCGCACAAACCACGAAGCTCCGGGCCCGATATGGCAGGCCACGCAATCCACCCGCGCGTGCGGCGAGTTGGCGTGCGCCGTGAACTCCGGCGCCATCACTCTGTGGCAGGTCAAGCCGCAGAAAGTAGTCGTGTCCATGTAGTTCACCGCGCCATAGGCGAACTGGCTGCTGATCACCAGGTTCACGAACGTCGTGACTGCGATGAACAGCACCAGACGCCGGAAATCCCGGTTCTGCAGGTTCAGGGGTGGAAAGGCCGAGGGAGTGACTCTCGCCTGGCGTTCGCGGCGGCGGCGCAGGACGATGCCGAGCGGAATCAGAATGAGTCCGGCGATAAATACCACCGGAAGCAGCAGGAAGATGAGGATCCCGATGTAGGGATGCGTGATTTCGCCGCGCAACGAGAATGGCAACAGAAAGAGCCAGAACACGGTTGCCGTCGTCACCACGACCACCCCGGTCAGACTGATCCAGTTGTTCGAAAGATACACCAGCGGCGCGACGCGGTCGCGGGAAAAAATCGTCATTTGTTCATGATCCTACTTCAGCCCATGCCCGAGCGACCACGTCGCGCGTTTGTTTTCGCGCGTTACCTGTGCTCCACCAGCGTCCATTCCTCCCGGGTCTCGACCGCGCCGAGCGACAGCACCTTCAGCAGCATCCCTTCCCGAAGATTTTGCAGCAGGATCTGGCGCCCGTTCCGGAGTGCCACCGCATCGCGGTACGTGTTCTCCGCGGCGCTCAATTGCACGAACGAGACCGCCGCGGCGTCCTGAACGCCCCATTGGCTTTGCAAGTCCTGGGGCACGTTCTTCAACACCAGTTGCGCACCGGGCGGTATGCATACGGCGGTCACATTGGGACAACTGGCCGAAACTTCGAAAATGCCTTTCAGCCACTTCCAAAAATTCTTGGGAGTGGCCTGCTCGCGCCGCTCCAACAGGGCCTGAAGTTCCGCCGGCGGCGCCAGCCCTTTGGATCCGGTCCTGAACCGGTGGACAACTAGTTCTTCCCCTTCAACCGCTAGCCGATTCGGCAATGCCGCAAGGGAGTAGTCACACATTTTGGGCCTCCTTATCTTCGTGCTCGTACCTCTTCCTTTACGAAGGCGCGAGTAACAATCTGGCCTCCGCCCTGTCTGCCGGCGTTGGCCAACGTAATTGATATACGTCTCCCGGATTAGAATAGCAAGCACTAATTAAGTGAATATTAAGACGCTATTATGAGTTTCCTTACGCCCCCGCCCATTCGCTTGCAACCGGAAGTTTTGCTGCTACTCTGGAGTTTCGCCCGCGGTCGCTTCGCCGCGCCTGGGCTTCGCAGCGGCTCCCTGTTTTGCGCCAACTCACCCCTGTTAGGTAACGTGCCTGTTCTGCGCGACAACATGTTATGACGATCACACATCCTTTACACAACCGGTCTTTCCCCGCGATGTTCAGCCTGTTGCTCACGTGCGCTTGCCTGTGGGCGCAGGCCCCGCAACCCGATGGCGCCGGGGTACGGCCCGGGACGCTTCCTAGAACCTGGCGAACCGGAGGACCCACCTGCGGCGACGCGCCGGAATGGGAGATTCATGAATACAACCCGGACCTTTACATTCTGCGCGAAAACGGCTGCGTGAACTACGAGAAACCCTTTCTTTATCTTTACTTCGGCGGCGAGAAAGCGCTGCTCATCGACACCGGCGCGGGCCAAACGCACGTCGCCTCCGCCGTGTCCGGCATTATCGATGAGTGGGCCCGGCGGAATCACCGTCAGCCGCCCCCGCTCATCGTTGGCCATTCCCATTCGCACGCCGATCACACCGCGGGCGACCCGCAGTTTCGCGCGCGCCCCAACACCACTGTCATTCCGCTCACTGTGGAAGCGACCGTGAAGACTTTCGGTATCGCTCATTGGCCCGACTCGATCGGTCAGATCGACCTGGGCGGCCGCATCCTGGACGTGATTCCTATCCCCGGCCATGATGTTCTGAGCGTGGCCTATTACGACCGCCAAACCGGGATTCTGCACGCCGGTGACAGCCTCTATCCGGGCCGGCTCTACGTGCATGACTTTCCGGCGTTCGTCGCCAGCACCCAACGGCTGGTGCGCTTTACGGAAGGAAAGATCGTGGCCCACATTGTGGGTTGCCACATTGAGCAGACCCGGACGCCCTACCTGGATTACAAGGTCGGCACGAAATACCAGCCGGATGAACATTCGCTCGAAATGGGCCGCGGCGAATTGCTGGAGTTAAACGACGCTTTGGCGCACATGCAGACGCCCGTGCGAATGGCATTTCGCGATTTCACGATTTGGCCGCAGTAGCGGAAAGGCCAGCCGTCTTCCGCAGCTCCATCTCGCGGCGCACAAACGCCAGAATGTCATAGCAGGGGATAGTTCCGGCGGAAGAAAAATTGCGTCCCCGATCGCGCTTCACGCCGACGGCCGCCGTTGGGTTCGCCTCACCGCGTGCCTTGGGCGTCCTTACGGAGCTTCCCATGCTTCCAGCTTGCGATCCGGACTTGCATCCGTAAATCGATCGAAAGTACCGTTCTTGTTGAGCGGCAGCCCAGGCGATCGCCCATCGCTGCTTGTAACCTGAACACGCCCCGGCTTTTGCTATACTTGCTGGCCGAACCCTGACTCACGCAGGCTGGCGGTGCATCTCGCCCCCGCAGGCCTCAGGTCGCCAACGTCCACGGAGGTCGTGATGTCCGCTAACTATTTGCAGGTCCTTCTCAACCAGGTGGCGCTCACCGACACAGTCCTGCGATCGGTCACCATCACGCAGGAATTGAATCAACACTGGCGCTGCGAAATCACGTGCACGCGCACGCAGGATCGGCGCTTCCCGGTGGAACAAGTGCTCGGGCAGTCGATCCAGGTCAACGCCGTCGATGACGCGGGCGGGTTGCACGTGCTGTTTTCCGGATTCGTTCTGGAAGCGGCGCTGGATTATGAGACTGCCGGAAACTTCGTCGCGCATCTGACCGGAATTACGTCTTCCTATGTGCTCGACCTGGCTCCTCGCCAAGCGTACTACCTGAATCAAACCGGCTCGGACGTGGCCCAGAAGCTGATCTCGAACGCCGGGCTCGCCAGCAACCTGAGCGTGCCCATGACGGATACGCGAAGTTACGTGCAGTACGGACAGACCGACTTCAGTTTCGTCGTGCGTATCGCGGACGATCACGAAGCCTGGCTGCGCCCCATGCTGCAACAGACCACCCCCGGCATCCTGATCGCCAACTCATTCTCCAATGGCCCGAGTCTGATTTGGCGGGATACCGAGGGGCTGCTGACCTTTCAGATCCGGGGAGAGCTGACTCCGGCGCAGTTCATCGGCGCGCACTATGACGATCAGGCCATGCAGAGCGGAACCTTTACCCAACAGTCCAACCCCTCGTATTACGATTCGGTCAGCCAACTGGTCAATTCGGCGGCCAGCGGTTCGACTAATCTTTTGCCGCCCGGCTACATTGATCATCGCGCGCGGGTGCAGACGCTGAGCGATTTTCAGGCGCTCCTCGCCAAGGAGAGCCGCCGCTCCATCGGCAAGCGCGTGCTCTGTCACGGCTCCAGCCTCCACCCGGATGTGCTGCCGGGCAACACGGTTCAAATCTCAGGAATCGACGCATCCGGGACCTACGGAGTCACCAAGGTGATCCATTCCTGGACGCTGACCGGCGGATACTCCAATGAATTCTGGTGCACGCCCTGGATGCAGTACACGCAGCCGGAGGCTCCGCCCATGGCGCACTGGAGCGGCGTGGTGCCGGCGCGCGTCACGAGCAACGTCGATCCGGAAGGCTTCGGACGCATCCAGGTGCAGTTCTTCTGGCAGCAGGACGGCCCCACCACCTGGCTGCGCATGATGACCCCCAACGCGGGCTCCGATCGCGGCATGCTGTTCCTGCCCGAGGTCGGCGACGAAGTTTGGGTGGCTTTCGAGGACGGCGACCCCGAGCGCGGCCGCATCCTGGGATGCGCCTGGAACGGCCAGGATAAGCCGCCGCTCGAGCAATTTCTGCCGACGGACAATCAGAACAACAACATCAAGCGCATCGTCACCAAGAGCGGGACGCGCCTGCAAATGCTCGACTCGATCCAGGACGACGGCACCAACCGCGCATCGCTGATCCTCGCCACGCCCAACAACAATCGCATCTCGCTGTTCGAGACCACCAACTCGCAAAGCGAAACCGGCGATGCCATGTTGGTGCTGCACTCCACCGGCGACATCCTGTTAAGTGCGCCCAACGGGCGCGTCCACATTCATAGCAAGCTGTTCTCGCGCGAGGTCGGTCCCGCTTCGTAAGAAAGGATCCAGCCCATGGCTTCCCTCTTTAATCCGGTATTCAATCAGCAGACAGCAATTTCACGCGCCGTCCCGCAGCCCGCGACCGATTACCAGGTGCCGCCGGTCGGCTCCAATCTATCGCTCAGCAATATCGACACGACCACGGCGCTGTCGGAATGCACCGGTGTCGATTGCAAGCTGATCCACGGCGAGCGCTATCAGTATATCGACGGCGTTCAAACCACCTACATCAGTTCGGACTTCGATGAGACGGTCAACGGTAACTGGAGTCTGCAGGTGAACGGGTGGACGAACGAAGTCTTTATGGGCGATTACACTGTGACTTGCAATTCCGACTCGACCACGACGGTGGTCGGCAGATCCTATAACCACGAAAACGAGTCCCAGTTCCAATGGACTCCCGAGGAATGGATGGGCATTGGGTTCCAGTTCGAGGCGGTGGGCCTGGAGATCACCATTGCTCTGGGAGAAATAACGATTTGCGTAGTATCTGACATTACGGCGGCTTTGGTCGACGTGACGATGGGAGCCGTAGTCCTGGAAATCAAGGGGAACCATGCCAAGGAAACGGCCGAAAAACTGGCCCTGGAAAGCATGAAGATCGATATCGGCCTGCTCCAGGATGGCGTCAGAACGCTTTGGGCGGGTACCAAGATGAGGATCAACGGCGCGCCCGATATCGCTAGTGCGCAGATACCGCCGGTTCTGCCCTGAGCCTAAAACCGAGGAGCGTGCCCATGACACCGGAAACAAAATCATCTGCCTCGGCCAAGGGGCGGCTTTCCACCGCGGTCCGGACTCAGCAGCTGTATCCCTGGCGGCGCGCGCCCGATCTGAAGTATCACCTCTATTGGGCGCCCGTTTCCGGCTTTCCGGCTCGCAAAGACGAGCGCGAGTGGATGCTGCGCTTTTTCGACGCCTTCAACGAAATCGCCAAAACGCAGTTCCAACTGCAACCGGAAGTGTTTGTCCAAATGAGCGCCGTTTCAAAGAACCGCGACGCTTTCATTCGCAATGCCCGGACTTTCCGGCCGCGCGCCGGCGTCAGCCGCCGGCCCGGCGAAACGGCCTTGATGCCGGACCCGGAAAAGCTGGAGCGCGAAGCCGCGAGCGCCGCGAAACCCGGCTTCGATCCTCTTTCCTTAGTGCCAAACCAGTGCCTCTGGTTGTCCGCCAAGGCGGAACACGAGGCGCGGCATCTGTTTCAGACCGGCGGCGGCCTGTCTCTCTTCTATCGCAAGGCTCCGCCGGCGCCGAAGCCGGTGCCCTTCCAGATTCCTCAGCAGATCCTCGACAAGTACGCTGAGTTGAAAAAGTTCGATCTGGAATCGCTTTATAACCTGGCGCTCGGATCCGACGAGTTTGGCAAGCAGGCCAAAACGGTGTTCGGCGCCGGCCTCGAAAACGAGTTAGGGTTCGATGTTCTGCCGTTCATCGTCCCGCGCATGGACGCTGCCGCTTTCTTCGCCATGGGGGCCGACGACATCAAGAATTTCTTCTCGGTCATCGAGATCTGTGTCCAGGAGAGCCCCACAGACGACGGGTTCCTGCTCGCCACCGGCGCCGACATGGAGAAACCCCTGGCGCGAACGGTGACGCTGTTGCGCCAGCAGGGTTTGATCTATCCCGAACAGGGCACGTAGAAGGAGACACCATGCATCCTCGATCGGCTTCCTCAGAAACCGGCGGCTTCTCCATCCGCGAGCTTCCCTGCGCCGCGCCTGCCGAAGCCGTGCTGATCCCGTTCTCGGCCTACCCGGCGCCGCGCGGCGAACTGGAGACGCACGGTGATTTCGTGCATCGTCTGGTGGCTACGTTGCGCTCGCGCTGGAGCCTGGAGTCGGAGATGTTTCTGTACATCCCGCGGTTGAATCGCGGCGGCGGAAATCGAACGCTGGCGGCGCATGCCCAGGCCTGGAGTCCCAGGCAGGGACTCGGCGTCTGGCCCAGCCGCGAACCCCCCAAGCTGTGGACCAAGGAAGAGTTTATGGCTCTGGACCCCGGCCAGGCGCCTCGGCCGCTGCGCGACACGGTTTTCCATATCACCCGCAAAGGAGCCCAGCGCGAGGTGGCCGACTCGCTGCGCGGGCTGGGATCGTTGCTCGAATTCCTGCTGCCCGCCGGCGACGCGGATTTCTTCAAACGTTCGAAGACCCTGCTGCAGCCAATGCTAAAAGATCCAGCCTTTCAGATGTTCAAGTTGCAGGTTCCGCTGCTTGACGCGGCGGCCATCGCCGGCGCGGCCTTTGATCAGTTGTCGCGCTGGCTCTGCGGCGCGCGGGCGTATATTTGGGAAAGCGAAGAGGACCACGGGACGCTGGTGTTGTCCCTGGCGCCGCTGCCCGCGATCCTGGAGTCCCTGGGCGCACGGCGCCGGCCCGAAGCGCCGGGAGAGTGGCTGGTGCCTGCCGCTCGCAGCTAGCGCCTTTGGCGTCCACGAAAAAGCATGCTCCGCACCAGTCGCACGATATACTGAAGAACGCGGACAGCATGCTTTATGGGCTTCTCCCCTGGGGAGTTGGTCGGAGACTATGAGATCCTCGAATTGCTCGGGTCCGGCGGCTTTGGCGAAGTCTATCGCGTCCGCAATGTGATCTCCGATCGCCACGAGGCGATGAAGATCGTCCTGAGCGGCGCCTCCAAGCAGTCTTTGCTGGCCGAACGATTCCTGCGCGAGATCAAGGTCCACGCCCGCCTTCACCACCCCAATATCACTTCGCTCCACGCCGCGCTGAAGCTCAACGATCAGATCCTCATGATTCTGGAGTACGTCGAAGGCGTCAGCGTCCACGATATGTTGACCCCCGGACCGATGGACCCGGCCCAGGCCGCCAGGATCATGTGCCAGGTGCTTTCGGCGCTGGAATACGCGCACCAGCACGGCGTGTTGCATCGCGACGTCAAGCCCCACAACATCATCGTCAATCCGAAAGGCGTCGCCAAGCTAACCGATTTTGGCATCGCCAAGGCCGAAGCCAGCGAAAACCTCACCGAAACCGGCGGCCTCATCGGGTCCTTCATCTATATGTCTCCCGAACAGATCCGCAGCCTGACGCCGGATGCGCGCTCGGACATCTACTCGGTGGGAATCAGCCTTTACGAGATGGTCACGGGCGCGGTTCCATTCGACGGGCCCAGCGAGTGGGCCATCATGCGCGCTCACCTGGAGTCGGTGCCCAATCCGCCCACCCAGCGCAATCCAGGCCTGTCGCCCGAATTTTCCGCCGTGATTCTGAAGGCCATCGCGCGCAAGCCCGAGGACCGCTATCCATCCGCGAGGGAATTCCGGGAGAGCTTGCAGAAGGCCGCCGGCCTCGCCGAAATCACGCCAGACGCCGCCCCGCCGGTGAATCTGGATCCGCGGGCAGACGCCGATCGCGTCGAGGAACCTCCACCCCCACCGAAGAGCGTGCCCGCCGTTGTGTCCCAGACCCGTTTCACCCGCGCGCGGCGCGTCTGGATGGGCTCTGCCGCTTTCGCCCTGCTACTGGCTCTTGGGGCCATCGCTGTCTTACTGCGCGGCCCAGCGGCTCCGCTCGCATCCCTCGCGGTCCTGCCCTTCACCAACGTCAGCGGCGACCCCGGCGCCGAATACCTTAGTGACGGCGTCGCGGAAAATCTCATCAACACCCTCGCGCAGCTTCCAGCCTTATCGGTCCGGTCCTTTAGCTCCGTGCTGCGCTACAAAGGCAAGGACCTCGATCCGCAGGCCGTGGGCCGCGAGTTGAACGTCAGGGCCGTGGTTACCGGCCGCCTGCGACAGCACGGAGACAGCCTGTCCATCGACGCTGAGCTGATCGACGTGTCCAATAATCGCGAAATCGCCGGGTATCAATACGAGATCCGGACCGCCGGCCTGGCGGGTGTGGAGGAGGAGATTTCCAAGGGCATTTCGGAGAAGCTGCGCTTCCGGCTGAGCGACGCCGAGCAGGAGCGCATCGCCCGGCGCTCCACCGGCGACCCGGCTGCTTATCAGCTCTATCTCCAAGGCCGTTATGAATGGAACCGCGGCACACTGGAGGGGCTGCAGCGCAGTATCGAAATCTTCCAGCAAGCGTCCCAAAAGGATCCGCGCTTTGCCCTAGCCTATGCCGGGCTTGCCGACGCCTATGCTTCCATGGCCGACTACAACATTCTGTCCGCCATGGAAGTGATGCCGCGCGTGAAGGAGGCCGCGCAGCATGCCTTGTCGCTGGACGATTCGCTCGCCGAGGCGCACGCCGCCCTGGCCTGGGTGAGTTTCGTTTTTGACTGGGACTGGCCGGCCGCCGAGCGCGAGTTCCAGCGCGCCATCTCGCTCAACGCCAGCTACTCCACCGCGCACCTCCGCTACGCAGAATTCCTCATGGCGCGGGGCCGCTTCGACGAAGCACTCCTGCAAATCCGGCAGGCGCGCGATCTCGATCCTCTCTCGCCCGCGGTCAACCTCGCGCTCGCCACCCGATCGTATTACGCCGGCCAGTACCCGGACGCCGTCGACCTCTGCGAAAAAGCCCTGGTTTTGGACACCAGTTACGTTCCCGCGCACACTTACCTGGGCCGCGCCTACGAGCAGGAGGCGGACTACTCGGGCGCCTTGACCGAATTCCAGAAAGCCGTCCAGCTTTCCGGCCAGGATACCAGCGCGCTGGCCGCCCTCGGATACGCCGAAGCCGTGGCGCATCAAAAGGCCGACGCCCAAAAGATCCTGGGAGAGCTGGATCAGCGCTCCCAGCAAACCTACGTGCAGCCCATGTGGAGAGCCGCGCTATACATGGGGCTCGGTGAGAACGATCAGGCGTTCGATTGGCTCGAAAAGGCCTATCAGGACCGCTCGGGCTGGCTGGTTTTTCTGAAAGTCGACCCGCTTTTCAATGCGTTGCACACCGACGGGCGCTTCGCTACGCTGCTGCGGAGCATCGGCTTAGCTACCTAAGCCCCCGGAGGCGGCGAGCAACCCTCCTGTTTTCTAGCGTCTCCGCCGATAGCTAATTGGATAAGTGCGTGCTCGATCGTGCCAAAAAGATAGGCCTGCTCCTGGTGCTGGCGGCTTGCGCCGGCGAAGCGCAGCAGTATGGCTTCCGCCACTACAGTGGCGCCGAAGGGCTGCAAAATCTCGTCATCCTGTCGCTGGTGCAGGATCGCGCCGGTTATATTTGGGCCGGGACCGAGGGCGGTTTGTACCGCTATGACGGCACTCGCTTTCGAGTGATTGGGCGGGGAGAAGGCTTGCCTTGCACAGCGGAGGTGCAAGGTCTCCATGTTGCCCCGGACGGCGCCGTATGGGCCAGCACCTGCGCACAACTGTTCCGGTTTGATGGGAAGGAGTTCAGCGCCGTCAGTGGGTTCAGCGAAATGCTGTCAGGCGGGCAAAAGCTCGCCGATGGAGCCGGAGGCCGCCTGCTGGTGGCAGCTTCCTCCGGGGTTTATGAGGCCGGGCCGTTCGCACCTGACCGGGTTTATTCCTTACGGCCCTATCGGCTAGGTGCCGCGGTGGACGGCAAACCGGCTCACTCGCTGCTCCAACATGGCTCTGAACTTTGGATCGGCTGTGGCGATCGGGTCTGCGTGAGCGAATCGGCCCGGGTTACCGTCTATGGGCCCGAACAGGGCCTCCCCGAAGACCACTGGGACGGCATCGCGGTCACGCCAGATGGCTCCGTGTGGGCCCGCAGCCCCAACAAGCTGTATCGCAAGCAGGCGAACGACAAAAGGTTTGTGCAAGAAGGCCGGGAGCTGGCCTCGAGCATGTTTTGGGGCGCGCTGGCAGTTGACGGCGCCGGGCGCCTTCTGGTCCCCACCGATCGCGGCCTGGCAATCGACACTGCGGCCGGTTGGAAAGTCATCGACGACCGCACCGGCCTGCGCACGTCCATGACCAGCTCCGCCCTCATCGACCGGGAAGGATCGCTGTGGATTGGGTTAATCGGGGCCGGCGTTGCGAGGCGGCTGGATGCTCGTTGGGAGTCCTGGACCCGGGCACAAGGCTTGCCGTCCGATCTTATCTGGAACATTTACCGCGATAAAAAAGGCACGCTCTGGGTGGGAACCGCGCGAGGCTTGGCCCGTCTGGACGGACAGAAGCCGCCAAAGATTTGGGACGCGGAGCACGGATTGGGAGGCGAAACGGTTCGCTGGATAGGCGAAACTTCCGACGGCTCCATCTGGACGGTGACCAGGCCGGGAGGGCTCGCGCGGATCGATCAGAGCGGAAACGCGCGTGTGGTGGGCGAGTCCGATGGGCTGGCTTGCCAGACGCTGAACCGAGGATGGGTGGATCACCTTGGCCGGATTTGGCTGGCCACTTCGTGCGGAATTTATCTCAACGAAAAGCCAACGCGCTCCTGGCGCTTTGTCCGCATCGCCCAGCCGGACGCACTGCAGCGCACCGCCTGGGCGGTGATCGAAGACCATCAGGGGACAATGTGGTTTACCAATCCGGACGCTTTATGGAGTCTGCGTGACGGCAAGTGGCGTGAGTACACCAAAGCCGACGGTCTTTTGAGCGACAACCCCTACGTGATGACGGTCGCACCGGACGGGGCGCTGCTGCTGCGCCACCGCTTTAACGCCGGCGTGGAACGGCTGGAGCTCTCCGGCGGCCGGTTGATTCGCTCGACTCCGGTGGTGCCAGTGGACCCGGCTTCTACCGAGGTGACGGATTTCGCGGGCTTCGATGCGTTCGGACGAGCCTGGCGCGGCACCGCCAACGGCGTCTTCGTGTTGCAGGGAAGGGCCTGGACACACATCACGACCGAGGACGGGCTGGTCTGGAACGACTGTGATGGAGAGGCGTTCTGGGCGGACGCGGATGGAGGAGTCTGGATCGGAACCAGCGCCGGGCTGGCCCATTTTCAACCCGGAAACGCGGGCCGGATTGCGCCTCCGGTGACCGATCCGGTCATCACCTCGGTGGAGGCCCGCCGCAATCCCCGGCTTGCGCAGATTGCCTTCTCGTCGCTCAACTTCCGGAGCGAACAGTTGGCGCATTTTGCCTACCGGTTGGACAGCGAGCCATGGACCGAAGCCCCGGAAAGAACCATCTCTATCGCCGGATTGTCGCCGGGCCGGCATCGCATCGAGGTCAAGTCCTGGGTACGCCGGGACACGGCGTCCGCCCGCAGCGCCAGTGCCGAGTTTCAGGTGGACCCATTGTGGTGGGAAACCTGGTGGTTCCAGGCCGTTTTGTTGGTGCTCGCGGCCGCGGCTGCATGGGGCCTCCTGATGTGGAGACATCGCGTCCTGCACCTGCGTAACCGCGAGTTGGAGGACGCCGTGCGAAAGCGCACCGCGGAACTGGAAACGGAGCGCGCCAAGGTGCTGGAAGAGAAAAAACGGGCCGACGAAGCCAACGACGCCCGGGGGCGTTTCCTGGCGCAGATGAGCCACGAAATCAGAACGCCCCTGAATGGCATCATCGGACTGAGCCGTCTGCTGGAGGAGCTGCAGGATCCTGCCGAGGTGCCGCCTACCGCCCGCCTGCTGCGCTCCTCCGGCGACGCGCTGCTGCGCGTTATCAACGATATTCTGGATTTCTCCAAAATAGACGCCGGCAAACTGGATTTGGAGACTGCGCCGTTCCAGTTGCCGGAATGCATCATGGATTGCGCCGCTCTTTTTCAGGTCAAGGCCGCCGAAAAAGGCTTGCGCCTGACCTGCGCGCTTTCTGGCGAACTCCCGCAGTGGGTCGCCGGAGACGAAACGCGGCTGCGCCAGGTGATCCTCAATCTGGTGTCGAACGCGGTCAAGTTCACCAGCGCAGGAGAAGTGGTGCTTTCTGCCCAGGTGGAAAGCCGGGACGATACGTCCTATTTCATTAGCGTCGAAGTTCGCGACACAGGCATCGGAATCGCAGCCGGCGAACTGCCGCACCTTTTCACGTCGTTTACGCAGGCGGATGCCTCCATCAGCCGGCGTTTCGGCGGCACCGGCCTGGGTCTGGCGATCTCCAAGCGTCTGGTCGAGCTCATGGGCGGACGCATCGGCGTGGAATCACAGGCAGGGCAGGGAACCCGGTTCCGGTTCACGGTCCGGCTGGGACTGGCGCAAGAGCCGGCGCGTCCAAGCCCGGTTCAGGCTTCGCCGCCGGAAGCCGGAAACCTCAAGGTACTCGTCGCGGAAGACAATCCTGTCAATCAGCGGGTTGTGCAGAAGCTTCTGGAGAAGTTGGGAGTAAAAGCGGAGTTGGCGGTGAACGGTCGTGAAGCCGTGGATGCCGCGCGGCGAAACCATTATGACTTGATTCTGATGGATACCCACATGCCGGAAGTCGACGGCCTGGAGGCTACCCGGCAGATTCGCGCGTGGGAGGGAGTTGACCGGCCCGCCATTTACGGTCTCACCGCTGAGGCGACCGCGGAGCACCGCGAGTTGTGCCTTCAGGCGGGAATGAACGGGTACCTGACCAAGCCAATTGAACCAGCGAAACTCCGGGAAGTAATCGCCGAAGTTTCAACCCAGTTGGCGTCACGCGGCCTCACCCTCCAGTAGGGGTTTCCCGGGACCAGCCGGGGCCCCCCGGCCCCCCCTTGCATGCAAGCAATTTCTTTGTCATCATAAATAGCACGCCATGTGATGCGGCGGAGGGTAAATGACTCAGAAACCTATCCTCTGTTTACTAGCCTCTCTTTTGATCGTTCCCGCCTGCATGCAGGCCTCCCCTCCTCCACAAAACGAATCCAGCTCCAAAACGCCGACGGCTGCTACCGAGAAAGCCCTGGCAGGGAAGTATTGTATGGTCTGCCATAGCGACCGGTTGAAGACCGGCGGCCTGTCTTTGCAGTCCATGGACTTCGAGAACATCCCCGCGGGCGCCGAGACCTGGGAGAAAGTAATCCACAAGGTAAGCTTGGGCGCGATGCCGCCGCAAGGCATGCCGAGGCCGGACAAAGCTACGCTGGATCAATTCGCAGGATGGCTGGAGAGCTCGATTGATCGCGCCGCCGCCGCGCACCCAAATCCCGGACGCGCCACCCTGCACCGGCTGAACCGGACCGAATACGCCAATGCCGTGCACGACCTGCTTGGTCTGACGGTGGATCCGGCCCCGCTGTTGCCCGCCGACGACGAAAGCTACGGATTCGACGACATCGCCGACGTGCTGAAGACATCGCCGTCGCTGCTGGAGCGCTACATGTCGGCGTCCTGGAACATCAGCCGGCTGGCGGTGGGCGACATGGCGATCGCCCCCGACACCTCCACGTACCGCGCCAAACCGGATCTTTCGCAAAACGAGCACATGGCCGGCCTGCCGTTGGGCACGCGCGGCGGCCTGATCATTCACAACTACTTCCCGCTGGACGGCGAATACGTCATCAAGGTCCGTCTGTGGCGCGCGACGGCCGACGTGATCAAGGGCCTGGAAGAACAGCACCAGGTGGAAATCAGCGTGGACGACACCCGCATCAAGCTGGTGACCATCGGCGGTAAGGAGGATCAGGAGCTGAGTTACCAGAACTCCGGCAAATCCGCGGCCGAGATCGACCAGCGGCTGACCGTGCGGGTGCCGGTGAGGGCGGGCGAGCGCACCGTGGTCGCGACGTTTCTCACCGACAGCGAGGCCCAGGACGACAGCATCCTGGAGCCGTTTGAACGCGCCAACTTGGATGCCCTCGATTTTCGGGGCCTGCCGGTGGTCGATCGTGTCAGCATCACGGGTCCGCTGAAGCCCACGGGCCCGGGAGATACTGCCAGCCGCCGCTTGATCTTCACCTGCCGTCCGGCCAATCGCGCCGAAGAGCTGCCCTGCGCCCGCAAGATCATAGCGCGCCTGGCGCGCAAGGCGTACCGGCGGCCGGTTACCGACAACGACATGGAGGCGCTGCTGAGCTTCTACCAGCGCGGCCGCAACGAAGGCGGCACGTTCGATTCGGGAATCGAAGCCGCTATCCAGCTCATCCTGGCGAATCCTGAATTTCTGTACCGCTTTGAGCCCGACCCGGCCAATCTCGCGGCGGGCGCCGTCTACCGCATCAGCGATCTGGAACTGGCGTCGCGGTTGTCCTTCTTCCTGTGGAGCACCATCCCGGATGAGCAGCTCCTGGACGTCGCCACCGCGGGGCGGCTCCGGCAGCCGGGCGTACTCGAACAGCAGGTGCGGCGCATGCTGGCCGATCCGAGGTCTAAAGCCCTGGTCGACAATTTCGCCGACCAATGGCTCTACCTGCGCAACCTGAAGAACATCAATCCCGACTTCGAGACCTTCCCGGATTTTGATGACAATCTGCGCCAGGCGATGAAGGAGGAGACGGATCTGTTCTTCGGCAGCATCATTCATGAAGATCGCAGCGTGATGGATCTTCTGAACGCGAATTACACGTTCCTGAACGAGCGGCTGGCGCGCCACTACGGGATTCCAGACATTTACGGCACGGACTTTCGCCGCGTCACTTTGAAAGACCCGCGCCGCTTCGGCCTGCTGGGCCAGGCCAGCATCCTGACGCTGACCTCCTATGCCACCCGAACTTCGCCGGTGCAGCGCGGCAAATGGATTCTGACCAATCTGATCGGCATGCCGCCGTCGCCGCCGCCGCCCAACGTGCCGGCGCTCAAGGAAAAAGCGGATGCCGGTCATCCCACTTCGCTCCGGGAACGCATGGAAGAGCACCGCAAGAACATGCCGTGCGCGGGTTGTCATCGAACCATCGACCCGGTTGGATTCGCGCTGGAGAATTTCGATGCGGTAGGCCAGTGGAGAACGACAGACGAGGGCGTCAAAATCAACCCGTCCGGCGTGATGTTCAACGGCGCCAAGATCGATGGGCCGGTGGCGATGCGTGAGATGCTGACCAGCCGGCCGGACATGTTCGCCGGCGTACTGACCGAGAAGCTCATGACTTACGCCTTGGGCCGCGGCGTCCAATACTATGACATGCCGGTGATTCGCGAAATTCTACGCGAAGCCGGCCGCAACAATTACCGCTTTTCGTCGATAGTACTAGGGATCGTGAAAAGCGCGCCCTTTCAAATGAAGGAGAAGAGCGCTCCGCAGGGTCACGAGGTCGAGACCGCCAGCGCTCGTCGGTAGGGTTTTATATTGTTATCGCAGCTAAAGAGGAGACCGGAAGCATGATTATCACTAAGAAGCATCTTCCCCGCCGCACATTCCTGCGCGGCATGGGCGTCACTTTGGCTCTGCCTTTGCTGGACTCGATGTTGCCGGCGCAAACGCCGCTCTCGAAGACGGCGGCTGCACGGATGCGCCTGGCGTACTGCTACATCCCGCATGGCGCCGTGATGAGCAACTGGACTCCCGTGGGGGAAGGCTCCGGCTTCGAGTTCACGCGGACTCTGAAACCCATCGAGCCGTTCCGCGATCACGTCGTCGTGGTCAGCAATCTGGCGCACAAGCTGGCCGGTCCGATGGGTCCCGGCGACAGTGGCGGCGATCACGGCCGCTCGCCGTCCGTTTTTCTGAACGGAGTTCATCCCAAGCGTACCGAGGGAGAGGACGTGCGCGCGGGAACGACGGTCGATCAGACGGCCGCTGCGGTGATCGGCCAGGACACGCCACTGCCCTCGCTGGAACTGGCCACCGAGGACATGACCGGCCTGATCGGCGCCTGCGACGTTGGCTTTAGCTGCACGTACACCAACACCATCTCCTGGCGCACGCCCACCACGCCGCTTCCCATGGAAATCAATCCGCGCGTGGTGTTCGACCGCTTGTTTGGCGACGGCAGCAGCGCCAGCGAGCGGCTGGCCCGCATCCAGCGCGAGCGCAGCATTCTGGACGCCATTACCGCCGAAGTCAACCATTTGCAGAGCGGACTGCCGCAGCACGATCGCGACAAGGTGGCCGAATATCTCGATAACGTGCGCGAAATCGAGCGGCGCCTGCAGTTGGTGGAAAAGCAAAACTCAACCAAGCTGACGGTCCCGGCCGAGCCCATCGGCATTCCCGAGGATCACGAAGTCCATTCCAAGCTCATGTTCGACCTGATGGCGCTGGCCTTCCAGGCCGACATCACCCGCGTATCGGCCTTCATGATGGCCCGCGAAGTGAGCTACCGCACGTTCCCGCAGATCGGCGTGCCCGATCCGTTCCACGCCACTTCGCATCACCAGGACAATCCCGAGAAGCTCGAAAAGCTCACCAAGATCAACACCTATCACGTCAGTCTGATCGCTTACTTCCTCGACAAGCTGCGCTCCAAGCAGGATGGCGACGGCACGCTGCTGGATCATTCGCTGGTCCTGTTCGGCAGCTCCATGAGCAACAGCAACGTCCACAATCATGCGCCGCTGCCGGTGTTTGTAGCCGGCGGCGCCTGCGGCAGGATGAAAGGCGGCCGCCACATCAAGTGCCAGGAAGATACGCCCATGGCGAACCTGCTGGCCTCCACGCTCATCAAAGCCGGGTTGCACGAGGACCACGTGGGCGACAGCAACGGCATTATCGATCTCTGATCCATTCCCGCTCAGGAGGGAAACGACACATGCGAATCCAACACTTGACCAGTTGGTCGATGGCGGCGCTGTTGTCCGTCGCCTGTTACGCGGCTACCAACGGAACGACCGCGCTGGTAGACGCCGCCAAGAATCAGGACCAGGAGTCCGTCCGCGCTCTGCTCAAACAGCATGTGGACGTGAACGCGGCGGAGCCGGATGGAACCACGGCGCTGCATTGGGCCGCCCATTGGAACGACCTGGAGATGGTGGACCTGCTGTTGAAGGACGGCGCGAATGTGGCCGCGCTCAACCGCTATGGAGCGACGCCGCTGTCGGAAGCGGTGCGCATCGGAAGCGGAGCGTTGATCGGCAAGTTGCTCGACGCCGGCGCGGACGCGAATACGACCGTGACCGCGCAAGGTGAGACCGTGTTGATGCGCGCTGCGCGCTTCGGCAATCTGGACGCCGTTAAGGTGCTGCTGGATCATGGCGCCGATGTCAATGCAAAAGAAAATTTCCGCGGGCAGACTGCCGCGATGTGGGCCGCCGCGGAAGGGCACGCCGACGTGATCCAGGCGCTGGCAGCCAAGGGCGCTGATTTGAACGCGCGTTCCTTCGATCGCGACACCACGCCGCCGAAGATGGAAGCCGGCACGCCGATCGCTCCAATTGCGCGCGGCGGCCTGACGGCGCTGTTGTTTGCGGCGCGCGAAGGCCAGATGAACGCCGCCCGCGCTCTGTTGGAAGCCAAGGCGGATATCAACGTCGTCGATTCCGATGGCAACAACGCCCTAATCCTGGCGATTCTCAACAGCCACTATGACCTGGCGCAGTTTCTGATCGATCGCGGCGCGGACCCGAACATTGCGGCCAAGAATGGCAGAACGGCTCTGTATACGGCGGTCGAGCAACATGATGTCGACTGGTCGCCGCGTCCGGCCCGCCAGGAAACCGACAAAACGACCAGCATGAACATCATCCGTTCGCTGGTGGATCATAAGGCTGATGTGAACGCGCGCCTCAAGGCGCCCGCGCCGATCTGGAAGCTCGCCCAGGACATGGGCAGCAGGACGCTCGCCGAGGGCGCGACGCCGTTCATGCGCGCGGCCCGCAGCGCCGACCTGGACCTGATGCACTATCTGCTCGATCATGGCGCCGATCCGAAGCTGGCCAACAAGGACGGTCTTACGGCTCTCATGGTGGCGGCGGGCATTGGCTGGGATGACAACATCCGCGACACCGAAGCCCAAGCGCTGGCGGCCGTGAAACTGTGCTCGGATCTCGGTCTGAGCGTCAATGGTGCGACCGACAAGGGCGAGACGGCGCTGCACGGCGCGGCCCACCGCGGCGCGGACTCCATCGTGAAATTCCTCGCCGAGAAGGGCGCCAACCTGAATGCCCGCAACAAGAAGGGCTTCACGCCGCTGGACCTCGCCCTGGGCAAGGGCGGTTACGCCGGCGGCCTCGGCCCGGTCCATGAAACCACCGCGACCCTGATCAAGCAGCTCGGCGGTACTCCCGGCCAGGAAGTCAAAGAAACCGCCAAGGCGGGCCAATAGCAAGCGTTCGTCGCTGAAGTCGCCCGGGCTGCGATTGGGCAGTCCGGGTATTGACAGGCCCGGCCAGTTTCTTCGATAATCGAATTATTGCAAAAGCGAAGAACAGGGCCGCCTGAAGGGCCGCTGCACGCGACGCCGATCGTCGCGCTGGACCGGCAATCCGGGCAGTTGTTGGGCTATTTGGACGCATTGTTCCAGCGTCTGGTGTTGCCGCGGCTGCAGGCGGAGAAGCCCAGCGTCGAATGCTCCCGCGAGGAGATCCGCGCTTTGATCCGTCTGGGGTCCAACGGCCGGATGATGATGAGCGACTTGGCCGCGGCCTTGGGCGTCCCACTCAGCACCGCAACGCACACGGTGGACCGGTTGGTGGAGAAAGGCCTGGTCATGCGCAGCCGCTCCGAGCAGGATCGCCGGGTGGTGCAGGTGGAGATGAGCGAGCACGGCAAGGCATTGCAGGCGTCGCTGCGCTCCAAGCACCAGGCTATGGCGCGGAGCTGGCTGGCGCCTTTGAGCACGGGCGAACGGGAAACGTTTTTGGAACTGATGGCGAAAATTTCCGCGCGGGCCAAACCAGAGTCCGAGCGCACGATGGAGAAAACCGGATGAGTGAAACAGCTACCGCAAGCATCGCACAGCAAACGGGCCACGCCATGATCCGCGTGCGCAACCTGGTGAAGAACTACGGCGATTTTCAGGCCGTCCGCGACATCTCCTTCGAGGTTGCCGAAGGCGAGATTTTCGCGTTCCTGGGTCCAAACGGGGCGGGGAAGACGACCACCATCAAGATCCTCACCACGCTGCTGAAACCCACCAGCGGCGAGGTGCAATTGGATGGTCTCGATCCCAGCGTGGAACACAACGAG
Source organism: Bryobacteraceae bacterium (assembly GCA_035508055.1). Lineage (GTDB taxonomy): Bacteria > Acidobacteriota > Terriglobia > Bryobacterales > Bryobacteraceae > Palsa-89. Next base: position 159,654 of record DATJNO010000016.1, read on the forward strand.
GCGCGCAAGCGTTTCGGCATTGTCTTCCAGGATCCCAGCCTGGACGACGAACTGACCGCGTACGAGAACATGGATTTTCACGGCGTTCTGTACAAGGTGCCGCGCAAAGTCCGCACGGAGCGGATTGAGAGCCTGCTCAAGTTGTTCGAACTCTGGGACCGCCGCGGCGACGTGGTGAAGCAGTTCTCCGGGGGCATGAAGCGGCGTCTGGAAATCGCGCGTGGCCTGCTGCACACTCCGCGAATCGTTTTCCTGGATGAGCCGACGCTGGGCCTGGACCCGCAGACTCGCAATCAGCTCTGGACTCACGTCAAGAAGCTCAACGAAGAAGAGCGAGTCACCGTGTTTATGACCACGCACTACATGGAAGAAGCCGAGCGAGTCGCGCAACGCATCGCCATCATCGATCACGGAAAGATCGTCGCGCAAGGCTCGGCGCAGGAATTGAAAGAGCAAACCGGCGGCGAAACGCTGGAGCAGGCATTCCTGAAGCTCACCGGCTCCACGATTCGCGAAGAAGAAGCCGGATCTCTGGATCAGATGCGAAACATGGCGAGGATGTTCCGCCAAAGGAGACGATAATGAGCGCCATCTACATCCTCTGGTTGCGGCAGGTGAAGCGCTACGTGCGTTCGAAGCCGCGCATCATTGCGTCGCTCGGCCAGCCCCTGCTGTTCCTGATTGCTCTGGGCTTCGGCTTCGGGCCGATCTTCCAGCGCGCCGGCCAGGGCAATTACATCCAGTTCCTGGCGCCGGGAGTCATCGGCATGACGATTCTGTTCACGGCCGTGTTTTCCGGCATCGAGCTGATCTGGGATCGCCAGTTCGGCTTCTTGAAGGAGACGCTGGTGGCGCCGGTGCCGAGAATTATGGTGATGATCGGCCGCACTTTGGGTGGTGCCACGGTGGCGATGATTCAAGGGCTGATTGTCATCTTGATCTGTTTCGCCGCCGGCTTCCGCGTCACCAACTATAAGGCGCTCCCCCTGGCGATCGTGTTCATGATCCTGGTCGCCATCATGTTTACGGCGCTCGGCACCGCTATCGCCTCCGTGCTTTCGGATTTTCAAGGCTTCCAGCTGGTGATGAACTTCCTGGTCATGCCCATCTTCTTCCTGTCCGGCGCGTTGTTTCCCTTGGCCGGTCTGCCGAAGGTGCTGGATATTATCGCCAGTATCGATCCATTGTCTTATGGCGTGGACGGCCTGCGTCTCGCGCTAGTCGGTATCGCCCACTTCGGCCTGACGCTCGACCTGGTGGTGCTCTCGCTAATCGCCGCGGCTCTGCTCGGCACCGGCAGTTACTTGTTCTCCAAGATTCAACTTTGAGGTAACCATGAGTGCGCAAGAACTGGAATCGTTGATTCAGATGCTGCGGAGCGGAGGGCCGGACTTAGCGGCTCCGCTTCCGCAAGCTCGCCAGAATTTCGAAACGATGCTCGCGGGCATCCCGATTCCCGAGGATGTCAGCTTCGAACTCACCACGATCGGGGGAATTCCGGCCCGCTCCTCCCTAACGCCGGGCGCGTCAAAGGACAAGGTGCTGCTTTATCTGCACGGCGGCGGCTACTCGCTCGGCAGCTCGCTCGGGTATCGGCCGCTGTACAGCGCGCTGGCTCGTGCGGCGGGCGCTCGCGGGCTGGCACTCGATTACCGTTTGGCGCCGGAAAATCCTTTTCCAGCTGCGGTGGATGACGCGCTGGCGGCGTATCGGGCCTTGCTGGCTCAAGGAACCAAGCCCGGCTCCATCGCCATTGCGGGCGATTCGGCAGGGGGCGGGTTGACCGTAGCCGTGCTGGTGGCTGCGCGCGACGCCGGCCTGCCGATGCCCGCCGCGGCCCTCGCCATCTCTCCGTTTTCCGACTTGGCCTGCACGGGCGCTTCGCTCACCACCAAAGCTTCCGAAGATCCAGCGCTCAACCGCGATGGTTTGCTGGGGATGGCTGCCACCTATCTGAATGGCGCTTCGCCGACATCCCCGCTGGCATCGCCGTTTTATGCGAATCTATCCGGGCTGCCGCCGCTGTTGATTCAGGTCGGTTCGGCGGAAGTTTTGCTGAACGATGCCACGGGTCTGGCCGCTCGCGCGGGTGAGGCTGGCGTCGCCGTGCAACTCGAAGTCTGGCCGGGGATGCCACATGTCTGGCACGCCTTCTCGTTCATGCTGAGCGAAGGCCGCGACGCGATCGCGTCGGCCGGCTCATTCGCCGCCGCGCGATTCCAGAAGCACATGACGGCCCATGAATAAAGTGGTCGCCAGTTCCGACGAAGCCGTCGCCGATATCCCCGATGGCGCCACCATCATGATGGGCGGATTCGGCCTGTGCGGCGCTCCGGAAAATCTGATCCGCGCGCTGGTCCGAAAACGCGTGAACGGTCTGCACACCATCAGCAACAACCTGGGAGTTGACGGTGTCGGCTCGGGCGTGATGCTGGAAGCGGGGATGATCGAGTCTCATCTGGGCAGCTACGCGGGCGAGAACAAGCTCTTAGAGTCGCTGGTGCTCGCCGGCAAGCTGAACTTGACGCTGATTCCGCAAGGCACGCTGGCCGAGCGCATTCGAGCGGGCGGCGCCGGAATCCCCGCGTTCTACACGCCCTCCGGCGTCGGCACGGTGGTCGGCGACGGCAAAGAGGTTCGTGAATTCAATGGACGCAGCTATCTGCTGGAGCGCGCGATCACCGCCGACTTCGCGCTCGTGAAAGCCTGGAAGGGCGACCGGTTGGGCAACCTCGTGTATCGCAAGACCGCCCGCAATTTCAATCCCATGATGGCGACGGCGGCCAAGGTCACCATCGCCGAAGTGGAGGAGTTGCTTGAGCCTGGAACACTGGACCCCGACCAAGTCATCACGCCGGGCATTTACGTGAAGCGCATCGTCAAGGGCGAGCGATACGACAAGACCATCGAGCGCCGGACGGTGCGGCAGGCCGCGCAATGACCGGCGCTCAGGAACGGGTGGACCCGCGCGAGCGTATCGCCCGCCGCGTGGCGCAAGAGCTGAGGGACGGCTTCTACGTCAACCTGGGCATCGGCATTCCAACGCTGGTGGCCAATTACGTACCCGCAGGCATGGAGGTCTTTCTGCAGTCCGAGAACGGCATGCTGGGCGTCGGCCCCTATCCGTTTGAAGGCGCAGAGGACTGCGACCTCATCAATGCCGGCAAGGAGACCGTGACGGAGCTCGCGGGCGCGGCCTATTTTTCCAGCGCCGATTCCTTCGCGATGATCCGCGGCGGCCATCTCGATCTGAGCGTCCTGGGCGCTATGGAAGTGGATCGCGAAGGAAACCTCGCCAACTGGATGGTGCCGGGCAAAATGGTGAAAGGCATGGGCGGCGCGATGGATCTGGTGGCGGGTGCGCGCCGCGTCATCGTGGCTATGGAGCATACGACCAAGTCTGGCGCTCCGAAAATTCTCGACCAATGCACGCTGCCGCTCACGGGCCTGCATGTCGTGGACACGATCGTCACGGAATTGGCGGTGATCCGCATCACCCCACTGGGCCTCGTGCTCGAAGAGCTCACGCCGGGTGTCACGCTGGAGGAGGTCCAGCGCGTCACCGTACCGAAGCTGATTCTTCGTTAGCCCGGGCGCTCACTCAGAATTTCTGCTTGTCGAGAAAAGCCAGCACGAGCCGGTTGAACTCGCCGGCCTTCTCCATCATCAGAAAATGGCCTGTTCCCGGGATCTCCACGAACTCCATGTTGGGGAAATGCGTCATCATGTAGTCGCGGTTCGCCATTCGGGAGTTGTCGGCATAGATCCCCAGCACGGGTTGCGTGATGACGTCGTCCTTCCAGACGGCGGGATCGAATGTGGCTTGCATCGCGCCGGCCGCGGTTGATTCCGGAGCGGCCAACATCATATGCAGGATGTGCTGCTGCATTTCGGGCGTAGTCGCGTTGGAAAACATGCCGCGAATCATCGCCTCGCGCGCCTTTTGCCCGCCGGGCCCTTTCAGCTGGTTCGGATCCGGAGGATTGAACGACCCGTCTTTGGGGATGGTCACCGCGCCATCCACAAACACGAGCGCTGCGGTGTGCTGCGGGAACAGCCGTTCATACTCCATCACCACGGGCGTTCCCATACTGTGGCCGACGAGCACGACGCGGCCGGCCTTGGCCTCGCGCCGAACGGTCTCCACCGCGCGAGCAAAAAGATCCATCGACAGCGTGCCATCTTTGGGCGACCCGCTCTGACCGTGCCCCGGCAGATCGAGCGTCACCACGCGGTAGTGTTGCGAGAGCGCCGGGACTTGCTGGTCCCAAGTGGTCTCATCGCAGGTCCAGCCGTGCACCAGGATCACGGTGCGCGGACCTTTTCCCGTAATGGTCGAGTGAATCTTGATGCCGTCGACGGAAGCGGCGCCGAGCGACGTTGCCAGCAGCAGACCGAACAGGAATCGCATTCTCAGGATTATACGCTATTGACGGGCACGGGCCGGGGCGGTATCTTCGAATTGCCATGTCCTCCCCGCATCTTGAATATCAAGCCGGATTTGGGAATGAGTTTTCTTCCGAGGCCGTGCCGGACGCGCTGCCGCGCAGCCAGAATGCGCCACAGAAGATCGCGCTCGGCCTGTACACCGAGGAAGTGAACGGCACTTCGTTCACGGCTCCGCGCGCCGCGAGCAAATGGACCTGGACCTATCGTATCCGGCCCTCGGCCAAACACAAACCATTCCATGAAGCGGCGAACGGGCTGATCCGCGGCGGGCCATTTCACGAAGTCCCCACGCCGCCGAATCAACTGCGCTGGCAGCCGATGCCGATTCCCGCCAAGCCGACCGACTTTATCGAAGGCATCGCGACGCTAGGCGGCAACGGTGATCCGTCGCTACAAACCGGCGCGGCAATCCACGTATACGCGGCGAATACGTCGATGCGCGACCGGTTTTTCTATAACGCCGACGGCGAGCTGTTGATCGTGCCGCAGCTGGGCGCGCTTGCATTCCACACCGAGCTGGGCGTGCTGGAGGTTCGTCCCGGCGAACTCTGCGTGATCCCGCGCGGGATCAAGTTTCGCGTCGAGCTCGCGGACGGTTCCGCGCGCGGCTACCTCTGCGAAAACTACGGCCCTCATTTTCGTTTGCCAGAGCTGGGGCCGATTGGGACTTTCGGCTTGGCGAATTCGCGCGACTTTCTCGCGCCCGTGGCGTCTTTCGAAGATCGCGAAGGAGACTTCCGGATGGTCGTGAAATTTCTCGGCAAACTGTGGGAGGCAGAGATCGGGCACTCGCCGCTCGACGTCGTCGCCTGGCGCGGAAACTACGTGCCTTACAAATATGACCTGACGCTGTTCAATTGCATCAACAGCGTGACCTATGACCATCCCGACCCGTCCATCTATTGTGTCCTGGCGGCGCCCACCGCTACTCCGGGCACATCCAACATCGAAGTGGGCTGCTTTCCGCCGCGCTGGGTGGTTGCCGATCACACCTTCCGCCCGCCGCCGTTTCATCGCAACATTTCCAGCGAGTTCATGGGCCTGATTCACGGCGAATACATCGGCAAGCGCGAAGGCTTCGTTCCCGGCAGCGCCAGCCTGCACAATTGCATGGCGGGGCACGGGCCGGATCAGGACGCCTACGAGCGCGGCCAGCAGGCCGATTCTAAACCGCAATACCTGGACAACACGCTGGCGTTCATGTTCGAAACGCAGTTAGTGATCCGGCCCACTCGATTCGCTCTCGAAGCGGACTTCCTGGAGCGCGACTACCACGAGCACTGGCAGGGCATCCAGAAGCGGTTCAACGCCGAAGCCGCCGCGGCGCTCGAGGTTACCGGGCAGCGGAACTGAACATCTCGGCGTAAAACGAATCGTAGAACGTGAGCATCTTCGGATCGATGCCGGTTCCAACCATCACGGTGTCGCCCAGGACGATGGGCTTGGTGTTGCCGTTATCGGCGTAAGCCGGCCATTCGGGCAGGCCCTTGCCGTTCGGATTGCCGGTAGCGGCGAAGTTGACCCAATACGAGGACATAATATCGGCCAGCTTATGATCGACGTCGCTCCAGGTGACGCCGGGCGGCTGGTTGTCGAACATGTAGGCGAGGTCAGCAGTGTGCGTGGCGCCACGCGAAGGACGGCCGGGCGCCGAAGGCGGGACGTGCGTGAAGAAGTAGAGATAGGCTTTGCCCTTGCCGCGATGCGCCTGCAACTGCGCCCAGGTGCGCATGTCCCATCCGAGTTCATCGCGCATGGAAGCCAGTTGGGATTCGCCGGCCTGCTCATTGGAGCTCGCCGGATACAGCTTCAGGTAGTTGTCAGCCAGGTCGCCGAAGCGGCGCTTTGCCGTCGCCATAAACTGCTCGGCGTTGCCGCTGCCGGGGCGGGTGAAGAACGTTCCTTCGTCGTGATTCGATCCCACCAGGAGGTCGACATCGTTCTCTCGATTGTGCTGGAAGGTCAAAGACAGATCTTCGGGAACGTACCAGCCGTCCACCACAATTCCCCAGAATCCGCGGCCGTTCCCGAGTAATTCAGCGGCGGGCTTGGAGCGCAATTCGGCGATCGAGGAGGCGTTCATCGACTTGGCGAACTTTTCACCAGACTCCTCGGCCTGTGCCAGCGGAGTCATGTGGCCGATGTTGATGCCCATCCAGGCGCCGCTCTGCCCGATGGCGCGCTGGAACAAACCTTTGCCCTGAGGCGATCCGACCATGACGGAGGTCAGAATGGCTCCGGCCGATTCGCCGTCGATGGTGACGCGCTTGGGATCGCCGCCGAATTTCGCGATGTTCTTCTGCACCCAGTGCAGCACCGCGGCCATGTCCATCATGCCGTAATTGCCGGAAGCGTTGTGGCCCGATTCCTTGGTTAATTCCGGGTGCGCCAGAAAACCGAAAACGCCCAGGCGGTAATTATAGGTGACCACCACCGCGCCTTTCGCGGCCAGCGCTTCGCCGTTGTACATCGCGAGCGACCCCGAACCGGACGAAAAGCCGCCGCCGTACGTCCAGACGATGACGGGACGGCGCTCAGTGGCCGATTTCGCGGCGGTCCAGACATTCAGATACAGGCAGTCCTCGCTCGGCGCGGGCCCCGAGGAACTGGCGCCGGGAAAGCGGTTCTGCATGCACACCGGGCTGAATTCATCGGCTTTCCGTACGCCTTTCCAATGCGCCGGAGGCTGCGGCGGACGCCAACGAAGATCCCCAACCGGCGGCGCGGCGAACGGAATTCCCTTGAAGACGCGCACTTCGGCATTGGAGCCGGCGACGCCCGAAACCAGGCCGGTTTCGATGCGGATTTCATTGGGGAGCGCAGCGGCAGCGAGCGTGGCTCCCGCCAGAATCGAGGCAAAAGCGAGCAAAATTTGGCGCTTCATGGTTAGCCAGTATATCGCAGCTACCAGGGCCAAAGCTGTGCGTGTTTTCCCGCCGTTAGCCTAGTCGGTTTCTGTTGGCGCGACAGCCAGATCGCCTGCGACGGCATCGGAAAGCGCCGGCGATCTCGTGGTTCGAACCATCGACCACCCGAAACCGGCGAGAAGAAGCACGGCATAGAGGTAGGGCAACACCGAATAGGGTGGCGGCGGAACCGGATAGAGGCTACCGAGAAGCGCGGCGCACATGGCGCCCACGGCCAGAATGGAGATCGAAACAGCCCGTAGAGTCAGCCGCCCTTGCGATCGCAGATAAAGGGGTGCGGCGGCCGAAACCAGGAGATAGGCGGTGACGAAGCCGAATGTGGCCAGAGTGCCGAGGAGTCCGTAAATCTCGAACAGGTCTATGCCGCGCATCGTCAGGACAGCGGCGGGCAGCAGTGCCGCCACCGAGGTGAATAGCACCGCGATGTGAGGCGTCTGATTCTCTTCATGCGCGGTTCCCAGGAACGAGTGCAACGCACCACGCCGGCCCATCAGAAAGAGCACTCGCGCGGCGGCGGTGATGCACGCCAGGAAGCAGGAAAAGAAGCTGACCACGGCGCCTAAATCAGTGAGCGTGCCGATCAGCGGTGGCAGGCCGGCTTGCTGCGCGAGCACATGCAATGGCGCCGGGCTCTTGTCCAGAGCCTGGCCGGCGGCATGAAACGCCAGAACCTCCGTATAGGCGCAGACAAAGAAGAATACTCCCGCCAGAATGGCGCTCCATTGAACGGCGCGCGGAATGCTGGTGAGAGGATTTCGCGCCTCCGAGCCGAGCGAAGTGGCGCTTTCAAATCCGACCGAGCTGAAAATCGCAAGCACCAGGCCCAGGCGAAGCTTTTCCGGTGTCACGCCTTCCAAGGTGAGTTGGCCCATATCCACACGCCATCCGTGACGGAGGATGATGCTGGCAGCCAGAATGGAAATCAATGCGACCGACGCGGCCTCCAGCCACAACATCAGGCGCGCGGAGATCTGCACGTCGCGATAGGCCAGCCACCCGGCCAGTACAGCGACGGCGGCAACCAAGAGCACGGGAAGCGCTTCCCAGCCGAACCTGTCCCGCAGGATGACGTTGGCATAGTTCGTGACGCCCGCGCTGACGGCCGCGGCCGTGCCGATGTAGGCGATCAGCAGCGCCCAGCCGGCCAGAACGCCGACTATCGGGTGCATATGTTCGGCGATGTACGTGTACAACGATCCCGGAGAAGCCGAGATTCTGGCGAATTGGTTGACGTTGAGCGCCACCAAGAGAATGCCCATGGTCGCGATCAGGTAGGCGATCGCAACGCCTTGGCCCGCCAGACCAAAAACCAAAGGGATGGTCATGACCGGGGCGCCGGTGGGTGCGATGAGTGCGATGGATTGAGCTAAGGTCTCGAGCGGGGAAAGCGCGGCGGCCTTGAGCCCATAGGATTGCGCGGATGGAGACTCGGACGCGGACGTGGCGGCGGGTTTCACCAACCTTGCCGAAGTATTGCCAAGTTCCATCCGATTATATTAGCATCGTAAAGAAGTGAACCATCCCGGCTGGGACTACCGGCCACATCCGCACCGGCTCACGTCCTGCTGTTTTCAGCTCTGTCGCTGAGGAAATCGCGACTCACTTCACGAGAGGCGGCAATATGGCAACACCAACTGATGTGACGCACGAGCTTCCGGAGCACGGCGGAGTTTCTTTCCACAAAGCGCCGGTGGCGCGGCACCCTTTGGATCCGTTGACCGTTCCCGAATTGGAAGAGACGGTAGCGATCCTGGCGCGCGAAAACTATCTGCAGGATGGCGTCCGCACGGTTTCCATCAATCTCATCGAACCGCCGAAGAGCTTCGTCGAAGGCTACCGCGGCGGTGATTCTTTCGAGCGCAAGGCGCTGGCCGTACTTCTGGATCGAAACAAGAAGATCGCCTCCGAAATCACGGTTGACTTAGCCAGCAAGTCAGCTGGTTCGGTGAGGCAATTGCCACCTGGCGTTCAGCCATCCATTATGCTGGACGAGTTCTCTGAGTGCGAGCAAGCCGTGCGCCGCTCGGCGCTGTTTCAGGAGGCCTTGCGCAAGCGCGGCGTCACCGATCCGGACCTGGTGATGGTGGAGCCGTGGTCGGCCGGCATGTACGGAACGGAGTTGCCCGAGGACCAGGGAGTGCGGCGCATGCGGGCGCTCTGCTTCGTGCGGTCGGAAGCCAGGGACAACGGGTACGCGCGGCCCATCGACAGCATGGTGGTCGTGGTGGATCTGTACAAGATGGAAGTGATTCGCGTGGAGGAGTACGGGCCCGCGGCGTTGCCTCCCGAGAGCGCCAATTGGGCGCGCGAGTACATTCCGAACATGCGGACCGATCTCAAGCCGCTGGAGATTGTGCAGCCGGAGGGCCCCACGTTCACGGTGGAAGGCAACCAGGTCCAGTGGCAGAAGTGGAAATTTCGCGTGGGGTTCACGTCGCGCGAAGGTCTGGTGTTGCACACCATCAGTTACACCGAGGATGGCGTGGAACGGCCCGTTCTATACCGCGCGTCGATCTGCGAAATGGTAGTACCCTACGGCGATCCGCGCGAACAGTACTATCGCAAGAACGCTTTCGACATCGGCGAATACGGGCTGGGCATGCTGGCCAATTCGCTCGCGCTCGGCTGCGATTGTTTGGGTGTCATCTATTACTTCGATTTCCCGCTGGTGGACAGCCGCGGCAGGATCGCGCCGCTGAAGAACGCGGTGTGCTTGCACGAGGAAGATTTCGGAATTTTGTGGAAGCATACGGATTGGCGCACCGGGCAATCCGAAGTGCGCCGGTCGCGGCGGCTTTCGGTTTCCTTTATCGCAACCGTCGGCAACTACGAGTACGCCTACTATTGGTATTTTTACCAGGACGGGTCCATTCAGTGCGAGATCAAGTTGACCGGCATCATGAACACGACCACGCTGGCGCCGGGCGAGAAGCCGCAGTACGGAATGGAAGTCGCCCCGCAGTTGAACGCGCCTTTCCATCAACACATCTTCGCGGCGCGGCTGGTGCCTTCCGTGGACGGCCCCAACAATTCGGTTTACGAAGTGAATAGCGTGGGCGTGCCCACCGGACCCGCCAACCCGCACGGCAACGCGTTCGTCGCCGAAGAAACGCTGCTTGGCACGGAAAAAGAAGCACAGCGCCGCGTAAATTCGGCGACGGCACGCTTCTGGCGGGTCGTCAATCCCAACAAGAAAAATCGGCTGGGCCGGCCCGTGGGGTATCGCCTGGTTCCGGGTGAAAACTGCCCGCCGCTGGTGCAACCGGATGCGGCCGTGATGCGGCGCGCGGGGTTTACGTCCAATCATGTATGGGTGACGCCTTACAGGCCCGAGGAGCGCTACGCCGCCGGCGAATATCCGAATCAACATCCGACCGGTGACGGCCTGCCTTTCTGGACCAAAGCGAATCGGAAGGTGGAAAATACGGAGGTCTCGCTCTGGTACGTGTTCGCGCACAATCACGTGCCGCGTCCGGAAGACTGGCCGGTGATGCCCGCGGCAATGCTGGGATTCCAATTCCGTCCGGATGGATTCTTCGAGCGCAGCGCCGCGATGGACGTGCCTCCCCCGCCGCCCAAGGCGTGCTGCCACTAGGGGACGCTCGAAACGGATTATGAGACGACTACTTGCTTGGCTGGCGCTGGCTGCTTCGACGGCGAGCGCCGGTACGCTCTATCTTCCCGCCTATCCGAACGCCATTCTGGTCTTCGACGAAGCCAAGGGCCAGATCGTGGACCGCATTCCGCTCACCACCGGCACACCTATGTGGATGCGCCTCTCGCCGGACCGCAAGCAGATCTATGTGACGACGATCGATCACAACGGTATCGAAGTGATCGACATCGCATCGCGCAAGGTGGTCAATCATTTTGAGCTGAACACGCCCACCAAACAGTACCGCTTCCGCGGTGGTGGGATTGATCCCGCCGGCCGTTACCTCTACACGGTGACGCAGGAGATTGACAAGCTCGCCGAACACTACGACGTCGGCAAGCCGAAGTACACCGTGATCGATCTGGCGCAGCAGAAGATTACCAAGACCGTGGACATGCCGCCCGAGGATCAACTCATCAACCGGATTTCGTTCGAAGTCTCTCCGAATGGCGAGTACCTGTATCAGTTCGGGTCCAAGATCAAAATTCTGCGGACGTCCGATTTCTCGACGGTCGGGCAGGTGGACCTGTCGCCACCCGATTTCCCGGGCATGGAGAACGTGCGCTTGGGAAACGATCTCGACCTGATCAGCCAGCCGGGCATGCACATTTCCATCTTTAATTCGATGGATCCGATTGTGCATAACCGCGTGTTTGGTCTGGCGCATCTGAATCTGGCCACGCGCGATGTAAGCTATCAGCCGATCGGGCCCGCGCCCGGCGGAATGGCCGGCCTACAGATCACACCGGATTTGAAGACCGCCTATACTGTCGTGGCGAACGGAGCCTTTGGCAACAAGCGCTGCGAGTTTTGGTCGTTTGATTTGGCCAATAATCGCGTGACGCGCCGCGTGGAGGTTCCTTGCCGGACGCGGTTCAGCTTCGGCATGTCGAGCGACGGAGAGAAGCTTTACATTTACGGCGCCGGCTTTCAGATCGAAGTGTACGACACCGCCACGCTCAAACTGGAGAAGGTCTGGGATCTGAACAACGACATCACATACGCCGGAATGGTTGTGATGCCGTAGCGGCTGGATTGCTTCAGCGCGCCGCATGAAGATCGCGATTATCGACAGCGGGATTCATCCCGGCCATCCGCATGTCGGCGAGATCGCCGGCGGTGTGGAAATCTCGGCCAGCGGCGAAGGATCCGATGTTATCGACCGGCTCGGGCATGGCACGGCGGTAGCGGGGGCGATCCGCGAAAAAGTTCCGGAGGCCGAGCTGTACGCCGTCAAAGTTTTTGACCGGCGTCTGGCGGCGAACATCGGCGCGATCCTGCGAGCCCTGTCCTGGTGCCGGAAGAACGCGATGGACATCGTGAATCTGAGCCTGGGTACCAAGAACCAGGATCACCGGCAGGCCTTTATCGACGCACTTGGCGGGGATCTGCTGGTGGTAAGTGCCGCGGGCCTGCTGCCCGGGATTTTGCCGGGAGTCCTCGCCGTCGCGTCCGATCCGGAATGCCCGCGCGAGGTGTTCCGCTACCGCGGCGGCGTATTTCTGGCTTCGCCGTATCCGCGTCCGATTCCCGGAGTGCCGGTGACGGCGAATCTGCAGGGAGTGAGCTTTGCGGTCGCGAACATGACCGGGTTCGTGGCGCGCGCTCTGCGGTCGGTCCCGCGGGCCGAGCTGCGAGAAGCGCTCATTGCGGAGGCGGTGAACGCGGCCGTGCGGTAGCGAAAGCGTGTGGTCTCCTGTATACTCGTTAGGAAACAAGCGAGTCCGCCCAGCAGGGCCACGTAGAGACAATTTTGCCGGAAATTTCTTCGAATTACTCTGCCAACGCTCCCAAGCGCGAACAGAAAGCAACCCGAACCCCACGCCGGGTCGGCGAAGCGCTGAAGGTCGGCGCGGTTGCGAAGCGCCTGGGAGTTTCCGCTTCCATGGTCCGATCCTGGGAGAAACTTGGCCTGGCCAGTCCCGCGCGCAGCCAGAGCAAGTATCGCCTATATACCAATGACGACATTCGAGTCCTGCGGCGCGCCATCTATTTGCGCCGCGTCCGGGGGTTGAATGCGCCCGCGATCCTGCATGAATTGAAGCAGGAGGGACTGCTCAATCAACGCGCGGAGAGAATCGCGGAAAAAGAGCCCTCCATCGGCCCGCGCTTTCGGAAACTGCGCTTGCAGCGCGGCGAATCGCTGGCGACGGTCGCGGGAGCCGTGGGTGTCTCCATCGGATTTCTAAGCAATCTGGAGCGCTCGCAGAGCGGTGCGTCGATCGGCATCATGCGGAAGCTGGCGCAATATTACGGCCTCAACATCCTCGATCTCTTCAATCCGATCGACGGCACGGGGCCGCTGGTGCGTCCACGGGAACGGAAGAGCCTGGAAGGCGGGCCAGGCGTGCGCATGGAATTGCTCGCGTCGGGAAAGATCACGATGGAGCCGCATCTGTTCCGGATTTCTCCCGGGGCCGGCAGCGGCGAATCTTACGCGCACGAAGGCGAGGAGTTCCTGTACGTGGTCCGCGGGCGGCTCCAGATCCGGCTGGGTGACGAGGACTATCAGCTTCATTCCGGCGACGGCTTCTACTTCACCAGCAAAACTCCGCACCGCTGGTGCAACCCGGGCAAGACGGAAACGCTGATTCTGTGGATTAACACGCCGCCCACCTTTTGAGCGGTGCGGCTACTTCGCGAAGGCCGGGATGCCCGCGTTCTCGAACAGCCCGCGTTCGCGGACCATGGCCAGCGTGTCCTCGAGGGCGAGGCCGAAGCGCTGCAGCATCAGATCAACTTCCGCTTCCGTGATGATGAGCGGCGGGCAGAACGCGATGGAGTCGCCGAGCGCGCGAAGAATCAAGCCGTGATGATGAGTACGGCGGGCCAGGAACGAGCCGACGCCATCGGCCGCTTCGAACGGCTTCTTGGTTTCCTTGTTGGCGACCAGTTCAACGGCGCCGACCAGCCCGACACCCCGGACCTCGCCCACGAGCGGATGGTCCGCGAAGCGGCGCAGCCCGGCCTGCATGCGCGGCGCGACGCTGCGAACGTGGGACAGGATGTCCCGTTCTTCGTAAATCTTCAGCGTCTCCAAGGCGACGGCGGAGGTCACGGGATGCCCGCTGTAGGTGAAGCCGTGACTGAAGACCCCGATTTTCTCGGACTGCTTGCGAAGCGCGTCGTAGATGGCCGGAGAAATCATCACCGCCCCGATGGGCATGTACCCGGAGGACAGCGCCTTGGCGCACGTGATCATATCCGGCCGGATACCGAAGGCGGTGCTTCCCCACATCTCACCGGTGCGTGCGAACGCGGAAATCACCTCATCGGCGATGAGCATCACGTCGTATTTTCGTAGAACGGCCTGAATTTTCTCGAAATAGGTTGTGGGCGGAAGCAGCACGCCGCCCGCTCCCATGACCGGTTCGGCGATGAAAGCCGCCACAGTCCCGGGATCTTCCTTGAGAATCCGCTGTTCCAATGACTCGGCCAGTCGGCTGGCGAAGGCCTCTTCGGTTTCCCCGGGCTGTCCGTAGCGGTAATAGTGCGGGCATTCGACATGCAGAATGTTGGCGATGGGCAGGTCGAAATCGCGATGGTTGTTGGGTAACCCCGTCAGGCTGGCGCTGGCCACGGTCACGCCATGATAGGCTTTGGAGCGGCTGAGAATCTTTTTCTTGCGCGGGCGGCCGATCGCGTTGTTGTAATACCAAACCAGCTTGACGGCGGTGTCGTTGGCTTCGGAGCCTGAATTGACGAAGAACACCTTGGACATCGGAGCCGGGGCGATGCTGAGCAGCTTTTCAGCCAGTTCAATGCCGATGTCGTGCGCCTTGTGAGCGAATGTGTGGTAATACGGAAGTTTCAGCATTTGGCGGTAAGCCGCTTCCGCCAGCCGGCGCTCGGAAAATCCGAGGCTCACGCACCACAGGCCCGCCAGACCTTCCAAATAGGTTTTGCCATCTTCGGCGCGGACAAAAACTCCGTCGCCTTCCGTGATCACCAGCGGGCCTTCGGTCTCGTGCAATTTCAGGTTGGTATATGGGTGAATTGCAGTGGCGACATCGCGGCTCGCTAAGGGGGTGAGGGCGGGGGTGTCTTTCGATGTCTCTGGCATGGCTTGCTAATCACGATATCATAAAAACTTCGTGAAGATTGCGAAACCTTAGACAAGGTTACGCGAAACGCCTTAGGCCGCGGGAACCGCATCGGCGTGGGCGGCCGCCGCCTTGCGCAGCCGTTTCCACTTTCGCCGCAACACACGATTCCAATACATGAGCAGTCCGGAGATGGTGAGCAGCGGGATCGCCACTCCGGCGGCTGCCCAGATCACTTTGACGCCCAGGCCCCAATACGTGCCGAAGTGCAGCGGGACCTGGAGCCAGATGATCCAGTCGCCAAGCGTTTGGTTCACTCCGTAGCGCCAGGTGGAGATGTATTCGCCGGTGTAAGGGTCGAAGTAGACTGTGTCGTCGTATTCGCGGCCCGGGGCGTCGCGGCGGTGCATCAGAACGGCCAGAGGTGCGCGTCTGCCGTAGGGGAAGTCCACTCCACCCAAGGTTGTTCCCGGATCGATCTGGCGCGCGCGATCGAGCATGTCTTGCAGGCTGGCGCCGGTTGCATCGCTTTCCAAGGGGACCGTGACGGACGGAGGGCGCGCGGAGATCACGCGCGAGAGGGAATTGACGAACTGAAACGTCTGGCGCGGCCAGCCGAAGTAGATTCCCGTGAGCGCCCAGACGGTCACGATGGCCAGAGTCCAAAAGCCGACGGCGTTATGCAGGTCGAAATTGACGCGCCGCCAATTCCTCCGCCAGTCAACTTTCAATGCGCGCTGCCAATTCCGTATGCCGGGCCACCAGACCACGATGCCCGTCGCGTTCAGCAACAGCAAGATCGCCGCGCCAACGCCGTTCAGCAGCCGGCCGGTGTGTCCGAGCAGGAAGCTTTCATGGAGTCCGCTGAGAATATCGAGCCAATTGCGCTGCGTTGGGAACTCACCCAGGACGCGACCGCTGGCCGGGTCGCACGCGACCCTGATTCGGCCTTGCCGGGTGTACAGAGCGGCCACGAAGGTGGGAGATGAATTCGTGGGCGTCAGGATGGAAACGATATGGCTTTCGGGGTAGGCCGCTCTGATGTTCTTCGCGACGGCCGACAGATTGGCGAGAGGTCCTTCGGCCCGCGCGGAACTATAAGGGTTCAGCCCGCACAGCCGTTCCAGTTCGGTTCGAAAAACGAGGACTGAGCCGGTCACTCCGATAAAGATCATGTAGAGCGCAAGAAGGATGCCCGCCCACAGATGGACTTGAAAGTTAAGCTTCCGGACGGTCACCTGCTGGGGCCTGCGGAAGAAGCGCTCGAAAACGTTCATTTACCGCGCCTGCGTATAGCGAGAGAAGGTTTGCTTGGAGTGAACCGTGCGGTCGCCCTGCATGGCGTCGGTTTCGCTGATGAGGGTTTTTCCGTCGGGCGAAACGGTGAGCTTGCCGAAACTGTCCGGACGGTTGGGGCCTTTCATCACCAACTTGTATTGCCCGTTTCCGGCCGGCGTCATTTGAATCACGCCCATCTTCTCGCCGCGGGCGTTCTTGATGTCGGCGTCGCTGCCGTCCAGGCGGAGCGTGTAGCTCATGCTGACGAAGTAGATGTTGTTTACGGGGACGGAGAATGCGAAGGCAAGCTTTTCGCCGTCCTGGGAAATCTTCAAGGTGAGGGCTTCGGAATGGGAGGCTACTCCGTTGATCTCTTGTTGCTCCAGGCGCCACGTTCCGACAAGCGGCGGAGGCGGCGCCGCGGTTATCTGGAAAACGACAACCGCGGCGAAGATTACTGCTCGCTTTACGGCGAGGTGTTCCACGGACTCAGGGTAGCACTGTGGCTAGAACGTGATGCGTCCGGTAAGCTGCAACTGGCGGGGGCCGGCGCTGTCTGCGCCCAGGCCCTGCAGTCCGGTGAGCTGACCGAATCCGGCGACGCCCACGGTCAGGCTGTTCGGCGGAGCGTAATTGGCATGATTGAAGGCGTTGGAGACTTGCATTCCAACTTCCAGGCGAGCGCGCTCCTTGATCGAAAACCGCTTGATCAGCGACAGAGAGACGGACTGCGTGCCGGGGCCCACGATGGAGCCTGAGGTCTCGTCGCCAAAGCGGCCGAGGGCGGTCCCATTTTGGCAAGCGTTCGCGCATGGATCGGCAAAGGCATTGGGGTTGATGTAATACGAAGTGGCCCAGTTGCTGGTCGTTTGTCCCTGGTATGGACTCACTCCCGGCACCGTATCGGCGCGGCCGCCGACTCCATAGAGATTGCCGTAGATGTTATACCCCGTGCCGGACGGGTCACTCAATATGGACGTGGACATGAAAGGACCGCTCTGGAAGAGCATAAATCCGCTGAGCTCCCAGCCGCCGACAATCTTATCCAACAAGGCATTGTTGCTCAAGAACGTTTGACCTTTTCCAAGCGGCAGGTCGTAGAGGAAGGTCGCGACGACACGATTTCGCCGTGCAAAAGGCACGTTGCCGTAATCCAAACCGGGGTTATAAGGGTCCGACAACGTGGATCCCAGTTCGTTGGAATAACTGGCCGCCGAGGAAACGGGCGCTCCGTTGATGTTGGACAACTCTCGCGTGTACGTATAACTGAACTCGAACTGGAGGTTGGACGCACGCTTCTTAATGGAGATGGTCCCAGCGTTGTAGTTCGCAAAGCCGAGGTTGTTGGTGGTAGCGATATACGACATGAGCGGAAAGGGAATTGCGGACTGGGGCAGGTTGCTGAACCCCACGGTGTTTACCTGAGGCTGATCGGCATTGGTCGCAGTTGGAATATTGTAACCATGGTTGCCGTCATAGGAAGCGCGCAGCGCCACACCTTTGCCCAGGTCTTGCTCCAGGGTCATATCCCATTCTTCGACGATCGGGTCCTTGAAATGAACCTCGGCAGCCAAATCGAAGAATTGCGTGCCGGGTTGAGCGATGTTGGAGGGGTAAGAATAGGGTGCGACCAACTGAGGCATCCCGTTTGCGCCAAAGGTTTGGGCGAAGTTCCCGACGTCGCTGGCGCCCACGGACCAACCGTCGATGGCGCTGCCGCTCAACAAGGATTCAATGAAGCGGCCGTATCCGCCGCGCAGCACGGTCTTGTTGTTGTTGAATACTCGCCAGGCGAAGCCGACGCGGGGAGCGAAATCCCTGTGCGAGGCCCAACGGTTGGATGGGCCCACGCCGGCCTGCGAAGCCAGGATGACGGGAGTCGGCGCGATCGATTGTATAAACCCCGGATTGATGTTGGTGGCCAGGTTCGTAGCATTATCTGCGATCACCGCTCCCGTGTTCCTGCCGTTCACAATATTTTGGTAGTAGGGGTCAAAATTGACCATGTCGTTGTCCTTGTCCTGGAAACCCGGATGGTACTCCCAGCGCAAGCCGTAGTTGAGCGTGAGGGACTGTGAAACCTTATAGTCGTCTTGTATATAAGCGCCAAAGGCGTTGGCCCACGCGTCCGTGTTGGGGTTAAGGACGGTTGCGATGGTGGTCAAGTCCGGATAGCCGAGCAAGAACGATGCGATTGGCGTGGCGGCGGCATTGCCCAGCAGCCCGCTCATGACCGAGCCGTTGAACTGAAACTGTCCCATGCGATAATCGTTGAAAACTTCCGTATTCAGGCTCGCCAGGTAGCGATAGTCCAGACCGTATTTGATGGTGTGCTTGCCTTTGGTCCAGGTCATGTTGTCGGTGGCTTCGTAGGTGCCTTCCTGGGGATTCAAGTCGTTGGATTGAGCCTGATAGCCCATGAATCCGGTGAGAATGAGGGTGGGAGTGTCATAACCGGGCGGAATGGCTCCAGGCAAAGCTCCCGGGCCGGTGGTGAGGCCCAGGGTGTCGGCGGCCTGCTGAGACGTTACGGAATCCGTAGCATTGCGGCGAGTCACGCTGAATCCTCCGCGCAATTCGTTGACCAGGGTCGGAGAGATAACCCAGTTGTAAGCGGTCGCTAGGGAGTTGTAGATCTGCGGTGTCGAGACACCACCCAGCAGCGGTGTACTGGGGTTGGCGCCAAAGAAGCCCTGCAGCTGCGGCTCCTCGATGCGGCGGTTCTTATAGCTGTACCGGACAAAAATGAAATGCTTGGGACCGAAGCTCTGATCGATTCTCACATCGCCCTGAGCGCTGTTGATGGGAATCTGATAGGTTCCCACGAAATTGTTGGCGATGGCGCCGGGAGGACCAAAATTGGGCAAGGGATAAAGGAAGTTCATGAGCTTCTGGGTGAACGGGTTGAGCTGGCTGGCTGGAATGATGTTGCCCGGATACCCATTCAGCTCGACACCGTCGCCGCCCAGGGACGGATTCAGGTAGGCCGACAGATCGCCATTGCGCATCGCCTGAGTGGGAACGCTATTGACGAAAGTCTCCGTCCTGGGTAATCGCAAAACTTCGAAGTTGCCGAAGAAGAAGGTCTTGTTTTTCCCGTTGTACAGTTTGGGAAAGATCACCGGGCCGCCCATATAAATTCCGAAGTTGTTCAGCTTGTCTTCGGTGACCACGTGACTGAACGTGTCGGCGGCATTGAAGTCGGTATTCTGAAGGTTCTCGAACACACCTCCGTGGAGTTCGTTGGTGCCGGACTTGGAAACCGTGGTGACGTCGGCGACGCCGCCGAACTCGGCCGGATTGAGGTTTTCACTGATCTTGATTTCCTCGATGGAGTTGAAGGAGGGGAACATCTCGGAAAGCGCGCCCAACGTTCCTGGTCCGACGGAACTGATCCCGTCAATGCTGAACGAGAGCTGGGAAGGGCCCGCGCCCGCGACCTGGATATTATTGTTGGAATCAAACTGCACGCCGGGCTGCGCTCCCAACGTCGAATAGGCGCTGGTGGACCCGGTGGAACGCGTACCGATGGCTACCGGAAGATCGGTTAACTGCAAGCTGCCCTTGGTTTCCGCGATATTCGACGTGTCGGTCTGCACCACCGCAATGGCTTCGACCGTGACCGAGGTAGCCTGGGAGGCGACCTTCAGATCGATGTCTGCGCGTATGGTAGCGCGCGCCTGCAAGTTGAACGCCTGATACTCCGTTTTTTGAAAGCCGGCCGCTTCGACGGTGAGCTTATAATCACCTACCTCGACGTTGACGAACTGATAGTTTCCGTTCGTGTCGGTCATCGCGGTCCTTACCGCGTTCGTGCCGGTGTTGGTCAGTGAGACCGTGGCCATGGGCACAAAGGCGCCCGACGGGTCCTTGACCGTGCCGAGCACGGTGCCGAAGGTGGATTGGCCATAGCTTGCCGACGCCCAGGCCAAGAGGCAGAGAACCCCGAGCGTCCAAGCGGAGGCAAGACGCATCCAGCGGCGGCGCGAGGCTAGCGACGAAAACAAATGCGCAAAGGAAGATGCAGACAACATCGGAAACTCTCCTTGTGAATTTACGAGCTGTAGGCCGGCGAGGATGTGCCGGCAACGATACCAGTAAGAGGACTTCATCAAAATTTTCTATGGACCTTATGCTGACGAAAACTCAGCTTGCTCGACGGAGAGCCAGCACCCCTCCCCATGCGGCGATCGTTAAGCCGATCCACCGCGCGGTCCCGTTACCGGAGTTGCGCCGCCCCTGGATGCATTTACTTTGCAACCAGTTGCATGAAGTATGCGCCCACTAATCAATCAAGGCTTGCGTCTAACTCGCTTGCCCCTGTCTTATAAACAAAACCAACGTGGGTTCTATGAAGTTGTGAGGTAGTATAACTAAGCATCGCTTGAGAGTCAAGGAGCAACCTTGTACAAGTTGCGTAACGTTGGTCTGGACCGCGGTGGCTAATTCGGGCTATACTGCCAGTCGAAGAGGATTCCTATGCCGATGCGATGGACCGCTCTCGTGATACTGGCCGTTGCTCCCGCGTTTTGCGCGGATTGGAATGCAAAGCAGGCCGAACATTATCTGGACGGACGCCAGAAAGAATGGGCGGCGTGGCCCAACGCACAAGTGTCGGGCGTGGTGTGCGTCTCCTGCCACACCGGCCTGCCGTACCTGGTTGCGCGCCCGGCCCTGAGGCGGTCGCTCGGCGAGAAGTCGGGTCCCACGCTGTACGAGGACCTGCTGGTGGAGGGGACGCGTGCCACCGTGTTCCGTACCGATGCCAAGGAACTGTTCGGCGGGCTGAAGGGTCGTCTCATCGATCAAGTCTATGGCGCCGTGTCGGTGGTTTCGGCGGTAGTGATCGCGATGGAAGACGCTCCGAGCGGCCGGCTCAGCGCGGAAGGCGAAAAGGCTTTCGAACGAATGTGGTCGATCCAGGTGAAGGAGGGGCCGGCGCAAGGAGCGTGGCAATGGTCCGATTACAACCTCGACCCCTGGGAAACGAAGGACTCCGTGTATTACGGGGCGGCGCTGGGGGCTTTGGCGACCGGCTTGGCGCCCGGTGACTACCAGGCGCGCCCGGAGATCCGCCGCAACCTCGAGTGGCTCACGGCCTATCTGCGGGCTGAGGAAGGGAACACGGCGCTGCACAACCGGTTGTTCCTGTTGTGGGCTTCCGCGAAGCTCCACGGCTTGTTGTCGAACCCGGACAGGATTGCGATTCTGTCGGAGCTGGGGCGTAAACAGGAGGCTGACGGAGGGTGGACCTTGGCGTCGCTCGGCCCTTGGGCTAAGCACGACGCAGCGCCGCCTTCGACCGGTTCAAACAGTTATGTCACGGCCTTAGCCGCGTTCACCTTGGAGCAGGCTGGCGTACGCGCGTCCGATCCGATGCTCGCGCGAGCGCTGACATGGCTCAAGAGCCATCAGAACGCCGACGGCTCTTGGGAGGCCGAGTCGATGAACCACAAGCACGCCAGCGGCACCATGCCGGCGAAGTTCATGAGCGACGCAGCCACCGGGTATGCCACGGCCGCCTTGCTGGGCGCGGGCGAAGGAATCCAGAGCACGGCTTTTAACGCGAAGCCGCGCTAAGGCAGAACGACGATTCCGGCGTAAGTGACGTCGTTGTTGAGATCCCAGGTCTTTTCGTACTTCAGCGTCGCTGCGTCGTAGACCTCGATATCGAAGCCGGCGCCGTAGATGTAGAGCTTCTTGCCATTGGTGGAGATGCCCAGCGTGAAGCGCGTACGGCAGGGAACCTCGGCCGTGTTGGTGATCCGGTCGCTGGTGAGATCGAACCTCCAGAACTCGCAGCGCTTGGTCCCATTGATTCCGGTGCTGACCACCGTGTAGCCCCATTTCTTGTCGGGCGTGACCTCGAATCCGGCGATACCCGCGGGAACCGGCCCGATGGGCTTAAAGTCCATGTGGCGCGTGCTCAGATCGAAGCGCGCGAGTCCGAACACGCGGTTGTGGACCACCGGATCGGACCAGACGAACATGGCCGTGTGATCACCGGGCTCATTGATCAGATCCAGGTCGCTGCCGAAGTGCAGATTCTCCATGCCCGGTTGATCGGGCCGGGCCAGGTCGATGTGATCGATTACCTTGAAGTCGGAGGCCTGCAGAATGGTGATCTTTTCGCCGAACTGATACAGGTATTTGCCATCCGGCGAAACATCGATCGAGCCGACGCCATAGTCGCCTTCGTTGGCGGCCTCTTCCTCCTTAGGGATGTCCACCATCTTGACGATCTTTTGCTGTTGCAGATCGACCAGGGTGTACTTCGGCTTGGAAACTTCGTAATGCTCCGGGAACCTGGTGATCTCTTTGGTGACAGCGTAGAAGTACTTGCCGTCGGGGTCCGCGGCGCCATTGAAGAGCCGGTATTGCTTGGTGGGCGTGTTCAGTTCGAAGTGGTTGATCACCTTGCGGGACGCGACGTCGATCACTTCAATGCCGTTGTGGTCGATGGTGGTGACGTAGATCTTCTTGTGGTCCGACGAGAGGCGAATGGTCATCGGCGTTCCGGTGAAGAGCGGGATACGGTCGACGATTTTTTGCTGCCCTTCGTCGAAGACAAGCACCGAGGCCGGGTAGGCGGGCAGATAGAGCGTGCCCGCGTGGACAGCTGTAGCTACAGCCGCGCAGGCGGCTAATGAAAGCAAAAATTGTCGCATGGCTTTATGGAAATACCAGATCCAGGTTGCGCCAGTCTTTGGTCGCGGCGGCGCACTTCGCGGTCCAGTCGGGCGCATTGTTCAGGTGATCGGGCACCTGGGACGGCCAGTAGCAACTGACGAAGCAATCGTAGATGTCGCGTTCCACGGGCTGACAGAGCCCGGCAGTTCCGCCGGCTGCATCCACTTCCCAGCCGGGCGTAAACATTAAGGCACACCCCATGGGCACGTGGGGGCGTTGCTGTTGGCTGGAAGACCGGTCCTGCATGGCGACGACATCGTCCATTTTGGAGGAGACGTAGCCGTCGATCCGGGCTGCCTTCTTGTTCAGCGGTCGCATGTGTCTCATTCTGCTGCTTTCCTTTCGGCGAACTGTCGTAAGAATGCGGGGTTTTTGGCGGCGATGGCGCCGTAGATTTCCAGACAAGTGTTCGTCCAGTCTCGGATCCAATCGCAATAGTGAAGATTCGGGTGGCCGGTATCTCCGTAGCGTACGTAGGCCTCGTGATGGCAGCCGCCGGCGCACAACGGGCGCGCCCAGCAAGTGTGGCAATCGTACTTGGAATTGATGTGGCCGCGGCGCAGGAAGTCGGACTGTTTGGCTTTGTCGATGCCCGTGGAGACGTGTCCCAGGGCGTGCGCATCGGAATCGACGAAGCGGTGGCAAGGTGCGATATCGCCGGAAGGCCCGACTCCGAGCAGCCCGAGGCCGGCTCCGCAAGGGTGCGATTTGTTGACGCCCTGGCACAGCTCCGCCAGGGTGTCGCTGACGTTCGAGAACCCGTGGGCCTCGCCGCGTAGCGCGTATTCCAGATACTCGTCGGCCAAGGTGTGGAACTGGTCCAACACGTTGTCCATGCCCTTGGCGCCGATGGTGTAAAGCTGATTCGCGGAACTGGTTACGGGCGCGAAGCCGACCTCGTGAAACCCCAGGTCGTTCTTCAGGTGCCGGAAGATGCGGATGACATCGGACACGCCCGCGGTGAGCGTCACGCGGGCCGTGATGGGCCGCGTGCGATGGTTTTGAATCAGCGCGCGAACCCGCGGTTCGATGATGTCGTAGCTGCCCCGGCCGTTGGAAAACACGCGCAACTGGTCGTGCATCTCCTTCGGGCCGTCCATGCTGACGGTGACGCCGATATGGTTGTCGGAAAGGAACTGGATGATGGCCGGCGTCAGCAGCGTGGCGTTGGTGGTGAGGCTGAAGTCGATGTGGCGGTCCTGCTCCGCGGCCTTCTGGTTGGCGTAGGCGACCACTTCCTTCAGCAGCGGGAAATTCATGAGCGTTTCGCCGCCGAAGAAAGTGATATGGATCGATCGCCGGCCGGTGGACTGTTCCAGCAGGAAATCCACCGAGGTTTTGGCCGTTTCCACGTCCATGAATTTCGGCTTGCCTTCGGGAGTCGCGAGCTTATCGGCGCCGAACTCATAGCAGTATTGGCACGACAGGTTGCACTGGTTGGTGAGATTCATCACCAGCGTCTGGATGGGGAAGACATCGGGGAGACTGGTGGGCTCCTCGACGGGATTGTCGGCCAGGATTACGTTGGCGTGATACATTTCGGCGACGAGTTCCTCGGCCTCGCCGGCTTGGACGTCGGAGGCCGTAAGCGCATCGATCAGTGCGCCGTGGGACCGCTCGCCGGTGCTCAGGCAGTCGATCAGCTTTTGGACATCCTTGTCGACAGCGAAGATGGCGCCCGCCGGCACCAGATAGAGAAAACGGGCGCCCTCGGCGTCGAAGCGATGGAACTCGGCCAGCCGATAGACGCGCGCGTCGGCGGCGGTCATTGTCCAACCTCCGGCTGATCCCATTTGATGTAGGTTGGAACGGTGACCACCAGATACGACTTGCCGATCAGAGGCTTGCCGTCGGCATCCTTCTCGTCCTTCGCGGTGGCCACTACCCAGACATCGCCGTAATTATTGCGGCTGAATTTACGCTGGGGATTGGGCCCATCCGACGAAGGCGTGAACAAACCGTTAGCGTTCAACGATCCGACAAACTCCCGGTCGTCGTCGCCATAGGTGGAGTAAAACTCCTCCGTCGACCAGCTGACGTCGACGGGGCCGAGCTCCACGTCGTCGGCGGTGTGCGGCTTGCCATCGGCGCCGCGCTGATAGGCGATCGCCTCAAACTGCTCATAGCCCTTGGGATGGACCTCGCTGCCCAGGTGCGCCAGCGCCGTGTCGGGCACCACCTTAATGTAATCGATGCGATCATAGACGGCGATTGCACTCGGCAGCACCGACCGCCGGAAGGAAATGTCGCGCTTTCCGGGTACCGCGTCGGCGGCCACATCCACTTCGGCCACGATCTCTTTCGCGCTATGCGAAACGATCCGGCGGACGGTCACCCCGGTGCCGAAGTCCAAGTCGGCCGCGTCAACCTGCGCGGGAATGCTTTCAGCGATCAGGCGAACACGGTCTCCTTGAGATCCGGTCTTGAGCGAGAGGCGATCAACGGTGATCAGGGTTGGATCGGCGGAGGGGCGGCGCAGCGTCACGTCGTAGCCGAATCCCTGGTACTCGCCCCAGAACCAGCGGCCTTCGGCCGAAGAGAGGTCGGAGGAGAACGTCACCACTTCACGCACCTGGCTCGAAAGATCGTCGGGAGCGGCATTCGCGGGAAGATTTCCTTGCGACCGCCCGCGCCATTCGAAGCCGGCATACACGATTCCGCGGCCTGTTCGTGTCAGCGTTGAGCCGTCCTTGAGGGACGTCAGCTTGACGCTGGTGGTGAACTCGTCGTCGGTCCCGCCGACCGGCGTGACTTCCATTTCGCCGTAGAATCTGCCGTGGCCCGGGCTGTAAGCGGTGACCAGCCAGCGGCCGGCGATCCTCGGCGCACGCATCCGGGCACGCCATGCGGCCCATTCCGGCGTGTGCAGGGGAGCCGTCTTGGCCAGGTAAGCGAGAGCCACATCTACGGGCAGCGGCGCGCCTTCTTCCCGGCGGTGACGGCTGTCATCGAATCCGCCCGCCGCGATTCCCAAACGGAAGGCCTCGTCGGCCTGCGGGTACAACGCAACGTGCAGGTTGGCCAGCTTTTTCCAATCATCCGCGGAACGCCGCCAGGAAAGAGGCCGGGCCAGAGGATGGCAATTGGCGCAAGCGCCGCGAACGTCGTCATTCGGAATGTTGGTCTCGTCCTGAATCCGGTGTTCGGGGTAATACAGGATCGGTTTGGCCTCTTCGGGGGCCAATCCATGATCGGTGGCCAGATACTTGAGAATAGCGTGGGCGTCTTCGGGAGTCAGGTGGACGCCGTTGAGCCGCACCATGCGTTTGATGGCCTCTTCCCAGGCTTCGGGTGTGCCGCGCTCCCAGGAAATGCGCAACATGTCGCCCTTTTGGTCGCGGGTGTGGCACGCGCCACATTTGGAGATCACCAGTTGATTGGTGACCGGGATGCCCTCTTCGGGTGCGGTCTGAGCCGTGTCTGCGGACGGGGCAGCTTGCGGCTTCTGGCCCTGAGCCAATAAGGGAAGCGCCAGAACGGTTGCAAGCAGAATTTTCATAACCTTATTCGAATATCATACACTGTCACCTAGTGCGGTGGAAGCGGAAACTTTGCCGGCCATGGATCCGGCGGGATGCCGCGCTTCCGGTGCGCGCGCGCCGGCGTGTGCTATTAAGAAATGAATGACTCCCGCGCGCGGCGTTTTGATCGACGGGTATCGCCGTGCTCTGCGATTCATCGTCCCTTACTGGCCGCGCCTGGTCATCGTACTGCTTGCCAGCGTGGCCGCCACGGGCTTCGGGCTGCTGCAGCCTTACATCTCCAAGCTTCTGATTGACGATGCGCTGCTGAAGCGCAACTTCCGCATGTTGCTGGTGGTGAGCGCGCTGATGTTTGGCGTCACGGTGCTGGGATTCGTGCTCAACATTCTCTCCAGCTATCAGTACGTCCGCGTTTCGGCCTCGGTGCTGTTTGACATGCGCCTGGCGCTCTACCGGCATCTGCAAACGCTTTCGCCGCGCTTCTGGGCGGCCCGAAAGCTGGGCGACGTCATCTCTCGCATTAATAATGATATTGCCGAGGTGCAGCGCATCTCCGCCGACAGCCTGCTGAGCGTGCTTTCCAACGTGGTGTTTCTCATCGGAAGCGCCGGCATCATGATCGCGCTCAGCCCGCGGCTGTTTCTGGTAAGCGTGGCGGCCGTTCCCGCCAGCATTTGGGCGCTGCGGCATTACCAGCATCGCCTGGCGGCGCGTGTGCGCGCGGTGCGGGAGGCCAGTTCGGACATCGGAAGTTTCCTGCTGGAATCGCTGCTCGGAATCCGGCTGGTGGTTTCTTCACGGGCGGAGGGGCGGGAGACGGAGCGGTTCCGGGCGCGCAATCAGACTTTCCTGGACGCCCTGCTGCGGATGCAGTTGACGTCTTTTCTCACAGGCGCGGTTCCGGGAACCATTCTGACGCTTTCGACGGCCTCTATCTTCCTCTATGGCGGATGGCTGGTGATTGAACGCACGCTCACTGTGGGCTCTCTGGTGGCACTGATGGCGTATCACATGCGCCTGCTGGCACCGGTGCAGAACCTCATGAGCTTGTATACGAACCTGGTCTCGGGCGGCGTGTCGCTATCGCGGGTCTGGGAACTGTTTGACACCAAGGCGGAGGTTGCCGAGCGGCCGGATGCGCAACCGCTCGCGGAGTCCCGGGGCGAAATCGAGTTCGACCGCGTGACGTTCAGCTACGGCGGCGTCGCGGTGTTGGAAGACATGTCTTTCCGGATTGCTCCTGGAACCATCTGCGCCATCCTGGGCCCCAGTGGAGCCGGAAAATCCACGCTGGCGGATCTTCTGGTGCGGTTCTACGATCCAGGCTCGGGCGCGATCCGTTTGGACGGGCGCGATTTGCGCGACCTGCCGTTACACGACTTGCGCCACAACATTCTGCTGCTGGATCAGGCCCCCTATCTGTTTCACGCCAGCGTGCGGGAGAACATCGCCTACGCGCGGCCGGACGCCGGCGACGAGGAGATCGTGCGGGCGGCGCAGGCTGCCTCCATTCACGACCGGATTCTGACTCTGCCGGAAGGCTACGCCACGATGATCGCCGAACGCGGCCAGACGCTCTCGGCCGGCGAGCGGCAGCGCATTGCCATCGCGAGAGCGCTTTTGGCCAATCCCAAGGTGCTGGTGCTCGACGAACCCACTTCCGCGCTGGATGAAGCCAACGAGCGCGCCATCGCCGACACCTTGGTCCGCGTGGCCGAGGGGCGCACGGCCATCTTGATCACGCATCGCGCCTCTTTGGCTCGAATTGCCCATCAGACCATCGTGATCGAGCCGGCACGGCCGGTGGAACTCCAGGCAGCGGTGCGAGATTGAGCCACTGGACCCCCGTACTTCAGTCTTGATGTGATATATCAATCTCGGTGATCCGGCGCTCGGGCTTCGTCGATTGCATGCAAGTTGGAGTAGACTGGCTAAGAGATGGCAAGGGCTGGAGTTTTGATGGTGCTGTGTCTGGCTGCCGCTGGCGCAGCATTCGCCGGCTCGGATTATCGCGCGGTCCTGAATCAATATTGCGTCGTTTGCCACAACCAGCGGCTCAAGAAAGCTGACTTGATGCTGGACAAAATGGATCTCGCCCAGGTCCCGGCACACGCCGACGTTTGGGAAAAGGTCATTGCCAAATTGCGGTCGCGCACCATGCCTCCGGCTGGCATGCCTCGGCCGGACGCGGCCACTTACGCCAGCTTGGCCGGTTGGCTGGAGACGCAGATCGATCAGGCCACGGAGCCGTATGCCGGCCGTCCCATTCTGCACCGCCTGAATCGCACCGAATACGGCAACGCGATCCGCGATCTGCTGGCGTTGAACATCGATCCGGCTTCTTTGCTTCCTCCTGACGACTCGGCCTTTGGATTCGATAACGTTTCCGACGCTCTGGGCGTGTCGCCCTCGCTCGAGCAACATTACCTCGACGCCGCCTTGAAGATTGGCGCGCTTGCGGTAGGCGATCCCAACATCGCGCCGGGCAGCGAAACCTGGCGGATCCGGCAGGATCTTTCGCAGGACCGGCACGTGAACGGTTTACCGCTCGGCACCGTGGGCGGAACTTTGGTTCGCTACAACTTCCCGCTCGATGGCGAGTACGCCTTTCAGGCCAAACTGTATCGAACCAATCTGAACATTATGCGGGGCCTGGAATCGCCGCACCAGGTGGAACTCGCGCTCGACGGACGCCGGATTCATCTGGCGTCGATCGGCGGCCCGGCGGACCTGGCAGCCTTGTTCGAGAAGCCGACCGACACCGGCGATGCGGTGGATGCGCGGTTGCGCGTTCGCGTTCCGGTGAAGGCCGGCCCGCATGTTGTGACCATCGCCTTTGTGGCCGACCCGGACGATGTGGAACCCGCCCGGCTGGAGCCGTACATCCGCAGTTCGGTCGACAATTTCGATTGGTCCGGCTCACCGCACCTGGAATCTCTGACCGTCGCAGGCCCGTTCCATCCGGCTGGCGCGAGCGACACCCCCAGCCGCCGCCGGATTCTCGTGTGCCATCCTGGGCCGAACCTCAGCGAACGGGCCTGCGCCCGCAGAATTCTAACCACGCTGTCGCGCCGGGCTTATCGCGGCCAAGTGAGCGATTCGGATCTGCGAACTCTGCTGGCATTCTACGATCAAGGCAAGCGCGACGGCGGTTTTGAGGGCGGCATTGAACTGGCTCTCGAACGAATCCTGGCTAGTCCGAAGTTCCTGTTCCGCACCGAGCGCGATCCGTTGGACGCCCGCGCCGGCCAACCCTATCGCCTCGACGATTACGAACTGGCCTCGCGGCTCTCGTTCTTCCTGTGGAGCAGCATTCCGGATGATGAACTGCTTCGTCTGGCGAGCCAGGGCAAGCTGAAGAATCCCGCGGTGTTCGACCAACAGGTACGGCGCATGCTGGTCGATCCCAAGGCGCAGGCGCTGGTTGCTAATTTCGCGGGCCAATGGCTGCAGCTTCGCAATTTGCGCAACGTGCAGCCGAACACGGACCTGTTCCCGAATTTCGATGACAACCTGCGGGAGTCGTTACGGCGCGAGACTGAGCTGTTATTTGAAAGCATCGTGCGGGAGGACCGCAGCGTTCTCGACCTGATGACGGCGGACTACACGTTTGTGAATGAGCGCCTGGCCCGCCACTACGGAATCCCCAACATCTACGGCAGCCGCTTCCGCCGCGTGGCAATTGCCGATGATGCGCGCCGCGGGCTGCTGGGGCAGGGCAGTATTCTGGCGCTCACTTCGCACGCGGAACGGACTTCGCCGGTCGTCCGCGGCAAATGGATTCTGGAAAATATCCTGGGCCAGCCCGTGCCGCCGCCCCCTCCTGGCGTGCCGCCGTTGAAGGGAAATCAGGAAGGGCAGAAGCCACAGACCATGCGCGAGCAAATGGCCGAGCATCGCGCCGATCCGGTGTGCGCGAGCTGCCACAAGACCATGGATTCGATTGGCTTCGCCATGGAGAATTTCGATGCCGTGGGCGCCTGGCGCAGCACCGATGCGGGCAATCCGATTGACGCCTCCGGAGTGCTGGCCGACGGAACGAAGATCGACGGTGTGGTGTCGCTGCGCAACGCACTGATCAGCCATCCGGAGCTTTTTGCCGGCACGGTAACCAAGAAGCTGCTGATCTACGCTCTCGGCCGCGGGCTGGATTACCGCGACATGCCCACGGTGCGGGCGATCCTGCGCGATGCCTCGCGCGATAACTACCGGTTCTCCGCGCTGATTTTCGGCGTGGTTCACAGCACACCTTTTCAGATGAGGACGGCGCGAGGCGAAGGCGGCGCTGCTCCCATCCAATCGGCGCAAAATCGGGAGGTGAATTAGATGTTTGTCACGAAGAAGTCGCTGTCCCGGAGGACCGTGCTGCGCGGCGCGGGAACTGCCGTGGCGCTTCCGCTGTTGGACGCCATGTTGCCGGCGTTTGTGCCGCTGGCCAAAGCCGACGCGAAACCGAGGATGCGATTTGGCGCTGTCTATTTTCCGAACGGCGCCATCATGCAGCAGCTGACTCCGAAGACCGCCGGCGCGGGCTTCGAGTTCACTCCGATTTTGAAGCCGCTCGAAACGCTGCACGACAAGGTAATTGTGGTAACGAACCTCACGCGCTCGCATCCGGGCAGCCAGTTTGGCGATCATGCCGTAAGCGCCGCCGGATTTCTGACGGGCGTCTGGCCCAAGCGAACCGAGGCGGAGGATGTGCACGCGAACACGACCATCGATCAAGTGGTCGCGCAGCAGATCGGGCAGGACACGCCGCTGCCGTCGCTGGAAGTCGCGACCGAAGATTTCACGGGCTACGTCGGCGGGTGCTCGCCGGGCTTCAGCTGCGCTTATTTGAACACCATTTCCTGGAGCTCGCCCACCACGCCGTTGCCCATGGAAATCAATCCGCGCGCCGTGTTCGAGCGGCTTTTCGGGGCTCCCGGAACGGCCGCGCAGCGGGAAGCGCGCCGGCAAAAAGAACGCAGCATTCTGGATTCGGTGGTCGACGAAGCGGGCAGCCTGGGGCAAGGCCTGGGTCCGCGAGACCGCACGCGAATGAACGACTATCTGGATAACCTGCGCGAAATCGAGCGCCGCATTCAGAAGCAGGAGGCCCGCGGCGCCACTCGCGTGGATGCTCCTCCCGCGCCTATAGGTGTTCCGGATTCCTTTGACGAGCATGTCGCTTTACACTTCGACCTGATCGCCGCGGCTTATCAGGCCGACATCACGCGCGTCTTCACTTTCATGATGTCGCGGGAGCTGAGCCAGCGCACGTATCCGCAAATCGGCGTGACCGAGCAGCACCATTCCGTTTCGCATCATCAGAACAAGCCGGACAAGATGGCGCAGTGCGTCAAGATCAACACGTACTACGTTGGAATGTACGCTAAATTCCTGGAGAAATTGCGGTCCATTCAGGACGGCGACGGCTCCTTGCTGGATCATTCGCTGGTGCTTTATGGCGCGGGCATGGCGGATTCCAACGTCCACGCCACGGATCCGCTGCCCGTGATCGGCGCGGGTGGCGGCGTGGGTACGGGACATCGTCACGTTGTATTGCCCACGCGCACACCGGTTGGAAACTTCTGGGTCGATGTCGCGGAGAAATTCGGGAAGCCGATGGATCGTTTCGGCGACAGCACGGGGAAAGCGGATGTTCTGGGGTAAGGCAGTTCTAGTTGCTTGCGCGGCGGCGGGCATCTTGCGTGCCGGCACGCTCTCCGAGGCGGTCCAGTCAGGCGATCAGGAACAGATTGAGCGCCTGTTGAAGGCGCACGCCAACGTCAATCTGGCCGACGCGGACGGGACCACGCCTTTGGAATGGGCCGTCTACGCGGACGACCTCGCGACGGCCCGGCTTCTGCTGCGCGCCGGCGCGAACCCAAGCGCCCCGAACCGCTACGGAGTCACGCCTCTCTCACTGGCCGCCACCAATCGGGACGCCGCGATGGCCGAAGCTTTGCTCAAAGCCGGGTCAAATGCCAACGCGAGGTTGCCGGGTGGCAGCACAATTCTGATGGCTGCGGCCCGCACAGGCAACCCCGAAATCGTGCGTCTTTTGATCGAACATGGGGCCGACGTGAACGCGAAAGGAACCGAGTACGGCGAAACCGCGCTGGTATGGGCCGCCGACCAAAATCACGCGGAAGCAGCCCAAGTGCTGATTGCGCACGGCGCGGATGTGAACGCTCGGACGAGTGCGTTGCAGCGTGAAAAGGATCGTTTCGGTCTGGAGGGCGTGCTCACTATTCTCCCGCATGGCGATTGGACGCCGCTCATGTACGCCGCGCGGCAGGGCTCGCTGGATGCGGCTCGCGCGCTCGTGGAAGCCGGCGGAAAGCTCAATCTGACGGATCCGGACGGTACGACCGCCCTGGAAATCGCGATCATCAACGGTCACTACGACACGGCCGCGATGCTCAGCGAAAAGGGCGCCGACCCGAATCTCGCCGACTCTGCTGGAATGGCGGCGCTTTACGCCACGGTCGACATGAATACGCTGGGCGAAGTCTATGGCCGGCCCGAGCGGCCGCCGACGGACAAGCTTGACGCGATCGATCTCATGAAGGTCCTGCTGGCGCACGGCGCAGATCCGAATGCGCGACTGAAAACGCCCACTCTGCAGCGTGCCCATACGCCTGGCGATTTTGCTTTGGGCGAGGGCGCGACGCCGCTGATGCGCGCCGCCAAAAACGGCGACTCCGACGCAATCCGCCTGCTGCTGGCACATGGCGCGAATCCCAACGCGGTGGAGAAAAAGCACACGACAGCCTTGATGTTCGCCGCCGGATTGGGCCGAGGCACGGGAGCGTTCACGAAGGATTACGCGACCGAAGCGCAATTGCTGGAGGCGGTGAAGTTGCTGGTCGCCGCTGGAGCTGACGTGAACGCAGTGAACGACGCAGGCGAAACGCCGCTGCATTACGGCGCTCAGGCCTCGGACGGGATCGTGAAATTTCTGGCGGAAAAAGGCGCGAGGTTGGACGTCAAGGATAAGCAGGGACGCACGCCGGTTGAGATGGCGCTGGGCGTCGGCCTGCATGGGCATGCCGGTGGTCCTCCGACGGTGCGCGAGGGCACGGCCAATCTGCTTCGGCAGCTGATGGCCATCAATGCTTCGAAAAGTGCGCCGAAATCCGAAACGCTGCGCTAACATAGGCCGGTCATGAGAACCAGGTTGTATTCTGCCGCATTTCTAATTCTTTTAGCCGCGTGCGGAAATTTGACCGCCGCTTCGGCCGGCCGCACTTTTGACGGCCATCCCGATCTGAACGGGATCTGGCAAACCATGAGCACGGCCAATTGGGATCTTCAGGACCACCCGGAGGCGCCTGGGCCGTTCTTCCAATTGGGCGCCGTGGGAGCGGTTCCGTCAGGGCAGGGAGTGGTGGAAGGCGGCGTGATCCCCTATAAGCCGGAAGCGCTCAAGCAGAAGGCAAAGAACTTCGCGAACCGCTGGAAAGACGACCCGGAAATCAAATGCTACATGGCCGGAATTCCGCGGGCTAACTACATGCCCTATCCGTTCCAGATCGTCGAGACTCCCACGGCGATCCTGATGGCCTACGAGTACGCGAGCGCGAACCGGGTCATCAACATGACGAAAACACCGCTGGAAGCGTCGGTCGACACCTGGATGGGCACGGCGAACGGCCATTGGGAGAGCGACACGCTGGTGGTGGACAACACCGGCTTCAACGACCTCAGCTGGTTCGATCGCGCGGGTGATTTCCACAGCGACGAGCTGCACGTGGTGGAGCGATTCACGCTGATCGACGCCGATCATATGAATTACGAAGCCACCATCGAAGACCCACAGGTGTTCACGCGGCCGTGGAAGATCAGTTTGCCGCTGTACCGGCACATCGAGAAAAATGCGCAATTGACCGAATTCAAATGCGTGGAGTTTGCCGAGCAACTGTTATACGGCGACGTCGCAAGAAAACCAACGACCAAGAAGTAGCGAGGTGTTTGCCCGATGAAAACTCGATCTTTTCTATTGGTATTCGGCTTGGCCGCCGCTGCGGCTTTCGCTCAGACCGTCGAGAACAATTGGACGCCGCCCAAAACGGCCTGGGGCGATCCCGACTTGCAAGGCGTTTACACCACCGACGACTTGCAGGGCGTGCCTCTGCAGCGTCCCAAGGAGTTCGGGACGCGCCGGTTCCTGACGGAAGAAGAATACGCCGCGCGCTCCAAAGAAGTGAAGTCGGAGAGAAGCACCATCGATACGGGTATCCGTCCCACGACCGGATTCTGGGCCCGCGTCCATGGCGTGGATGCGGCCGCCGCGCCGGCGCAGTGGATCGAGTACGCCCGGCACGCCTCTCACCTGACATCCCTCATCGTGGATCCGCCGGACGGCCGGCTTCCCCCGCTCACTTCGGAAGGCGAAGCGCGGCGCAAGGCTCAGCCCAACTACTATAATCTGCGTCCTGCGTCCTGGCTGGATCTGAGCACGTACGACCGTTGCATCACGCGTGGTGTCACAGGGTCGTTCTTTCCATCCATCTACGGAAACGGATCGCAGATTTTGCAGGCGCCGGGCGTGGTGGCGCTGCGCACGGAGATGATCCACGAAACCCGCATCATTCCCCTGGATGGCCGCCCGCACGCGAGCGTTGGGCTCCGCTCCTACATGGGCGATCCGCGCGGTCACTGGGAAGGCAACACGCTCGTCGTGGAAACCACCAACTTCATCGGCGGCAAGGTGGACGTTGGCGGTGTGCCTTACAGCGAGGACTTGAAGCTGGTGGAGCGCTTCACCCGCGTCGCGCCGGATGTCGTCGACTACCAGGTCACCGTCGACGATCCCAAGACGTTCACCCGCCCCTGGACCGTCGAATTCCCGATCAAACATGAGCCCGGCTATCGCATCTTCGAGTACGCCTGTCATGAAGGCAACCGGGCGATGCACAATCGTCTGAGCGCGGCCCGGGCTCTAGATCGCGAAGAAGCCGAAAAAGCGGCTTCTTCCGGCAGTCAACACTAGCGCTCGCTGGCCCGGCCCTTTCAGAACGTAAACTTGAGCGCCATCTGCAAAATTCTTGGATCCTCTGCGCTGGTGATCTGGCCGAAGGTCGGGGTGCCGAACGTGGTGTTGACTCCCGAAGTGCCGGTCGCAAGACTGGGCAGCGAGACGCCCGCGCGGAAACTGTTGGTAATGTTGAAGGCCTCGGCGCGAAATTCCAGCCGGTAGAGTTCTTTGATCGGAAACTCCCTCGAGAGGGCGGAGTCCCATCCGAAAAAGTCCGGCCCGGGAATGTTGTTGCGTCCTAAACCACTGAGCGTACCGGCGGCCGGGGTGGTGAAGGCCTTTGGATTAATCCAGCAAGTTGGGCTCGGGTTCGCGCACAACGGGTCCTGTAAGACCTGAACGGGCCGCTCATTCCCAGTGTCGCCATTCAGCGCGATGTCCGTGG
The DNA here is from genome assembly GCA_035508055.1 of Bryobacteraceae bacterium. GTDB lineage: Bacteria > Acidobacteriota > Terriglobia > Bryobacterales > Bryobacteraceae > Palsa-89. Next base: position 195,588 of record DATJNO010000016.1, read on the forward strand.
AGAGGTAGGCAGAGATCCAATAGGCCGAGGTTGCGTGGAAGATCTCCGCGAACCTCCAGTCCGACGCCAGCCGAGACGCCCAGGCGTTAGAAAACTTCGGCGTCTGATAGACGATATTCAAATTAAAAATCTGGCGCCGGTCAGCCGAGAAGATGCCACCGATTTCGTTGGACTGGCAGTTGCTCCGGTCGTAGGCTCGGTTGTTGGGAATCGCTAAGCCCTGCCCGGCATTCCCCGTACTGTCGCCGATGGAAAGATCACCGATGCAATGCGACCAGGTGTAGTTGGCGAAGGCGCTGAGCCCGTTGCTAAACTGTTTCTCCACCGTCAGCAGCAGGCCGTTGTAGCTGGAGGTGGCTCCGCTGTCGAAGGAGTCCACATACCCGAAGACCGGAGTGCCGCTCGCCGTGAGCGTGCCGGGGTAGTTGTTCAACACGAACTCGCGGCGGTAGCTCTGGTTTGCCACACTGGAGCACGGCCCTGGGGCTTTGAGGTTGTATTGCCCAGCCGCGCAAGTTCCCGGAATATAAACCGCCGGATTCATCTGGTAGGAATCCCAAAGGTGCTCGCTCTCACTGCCGACATAGGTGGCCGACACCAGCCAATCCCGGCCGAGCTGCCGTTGAACCACGGCATTCCACTGCATGGTTTCCGGGGTCTTCAGGTTGGGCGGCAAATAGATGTAGGTTCCGTTGGGAGCAAACGGAGCATTTTTATTGACGGCGTAGGGATAAATGTTTCCGCCGGGATTGCTGGCGAAAGGATTGCTAAACTGCCCGGCCCAAATTTCGGTCCCGCCATAAGGAGCGGCGTCGGCCGAGTTGACCATCACTTCGCCGGCTACATAGTCGTAGGTAATTCCAAACCCGGCGCGGATAACCATCTTGCCGTCGCCCTTCGGATCATACGCCAGCGCCGCGCGAGGAGCCCAGAGATTCCATTGGCTCTGCTCGCCTTGCTTGCCGATGAAGCCGGGATCGCCGGGGTAGGTCAGGCCCGGAGGAGCGTTCACAAATTGGGTGCTTCGCACGTCGTTGATCAGATTGCCCAGGCTGAAGTTGTACACGGAGCCATTGATCTCCGAGGGAGGCAGGAACGGCTCCCAGCGCAGACCCAGGTTCACCGTTAAGCGGGAAGTCACTTTCCAGGTATCCTGCACGTACCAATTCACGAACCACTTTTCCTGCAATAGATCGTTGGGCAACGACATGGAGTTGGAACTGAACTCCCCGAGCAGGAAGGTGGGAAGGTTGTTGAAGGTCCAGTTGGTTTGCGAGTAGACGTTGCCGTAAAAGAGCATCTTGGACACTTCTCCGCCTCCACCGAAGTTGATCTGATGGCGACCGTGAACCCAACTGACGTCGTTGTTCAGTTGGAGCGGCGTGCTGTGATTGTGCGCCGGCCCGCCCGTACCAGGCCCCACCGCAAAGGCGCCGGTGACCGTGAAGCCGCTCTCGTGAGGCACGTATCCGCAATAAACGGGTACGCCCAGATCGCAAGCCGACACATAAGGAGGCTCATTGCGAAGGACGGCGAGCCGGTCTACGGAGGCGCGGAACTGATTCACCAGAGTCGGAGTGAAAAGATAAGTGTCGCCGAAGATCCAGGACTGGTCCGCGTCGTTAAGTTCGCCTTGCGAAGTGGTCAGGAGATTAGAAGGCGTGAACTGATAGGACGCAGGCCGGTAATAGTGAGTGCGAATATAACGCGCGAAGAGCGAGTTCTTCGTGCTGGTCTGGTAGTCCACGCGAGCGACATATTGGTCCTCATCGATCTGCGTGATCAAACCAAAACTGGTCTGACCGCAGGCTCCCGCGGAAGCGGGTAACATGGATGCGAGTTTAAGCGCTGCCGGGTCGAGCAGGGAAGCCGGAATCTGGAAATTGTGAATCTGGGTTGCGATCGGCGAGGGGATCCCGGCCAAAACAGCGGCGCTCAAGTCTTGAGGACAAGCGCTAAAGTTTCCTTCCATCATCGCGGCGGTGGGAACGAAGGTCGCGGTTGGATTCGCGGTGGGGTCCTGGCGCGTGAGAGTGTCCTGATAGCCGAAGAAGAAAAACAGTTTGTCTTTGATGATGGGGCCGCCAATCGTGCCGCCAAACTGATTCCGCTTCAAAGTGTCGCGGGTGGGCGCGAAGAAGTTGCGCGCGTTCATGTCGCCATTGCGCAGAAAGTCGAAGGCATTCCCATGGAAACTGTTCGTTCCCGACTTGGTGACGCCGGTGAGGGAGCCGGTGTGAACGCCATTCTGCGCCGTGAGCGCGTTCGCTTCGACCTTGAACTCAGCCAATGCGTCGGGAAAAGGGAGAGGCATGTTGGCCAGGTCCCAGGGGTTGTTGTACACACTGCCATCCAGCCAGAATCCAACCCCAAAGGCCTGACCGCCCATGATGGAGAACTGCGGCGTGCCGGGATAACCTCCGTTGCCGGCCACGCCGAGGGGAATCGCCGCACCCGTGTATTGGACCAAATCGGTCGCGACGCGGCCGTTCAGCGGCAGTTCCACGATGCGCTGCGTCTCCATCACGTTTCCGACGCCCGTCGCCTGCGTTTCCACCAGCGCCGAGTTGGCTTCCACCTGCACTTGTTCGCTCACGGCGCCCACTTTGAGCGTCACATCAATGGTGGGGTTGCTCGCCACCTGTAGCACCACACCGCTTTGAACAAACGTGGCGAAACCAGTCTTGCTGATCTCCAGCCGGTAGGGTCCGATCGGCAGATTCGGTAACACGTATCCGCCATCGTTCTGCGTGGTGACCGTTCGCGTGACGTTTGTGTCGGTCTGCGTGGCTTTAACCTCGGCCCCGGGGACTGGCGCTCCCGAGGAGTCCTGAACCGTTCCCTGGATTTGAGACAAGTTTTGCGACTGAGCCCACGCGGCGACCCAGCTAAAACCCGTTACGCATAAAAGTACCCCAACTGCTCTCAAAGTTTTCAAGACAGCCCTCCACTTGGCACGCGACTATATCACAGCTCAGGACTATCCGCAAGGCCGATCATCAGTAGATGGCAAATGCCTGCCACGCGCATTTGGTAAGTCAAACTGAGTAGGGTGCCAGTAAGCGCCGCCAGCAACGAAAATCGTTAAAAGTATCCCAGATGTGTTAACATGACGTACTTTGGATGAAAACGGCTCGAGAAATCAGGGGATCGCGGAAGGTGCGGCCGCGCAAGTCCCCCCAACGGCACGGTTTGGCGGGAGAGGCCTACGCGACCGTGCGTGAGCGAATTGTCCGCGGAGAGCTCGCGATTGGCCAGGTCATCTCGCGGCGTAAAATCGCCGCCGAACTGGGCATGAGTTTTCTGCCCGTAACCGAAGCGCTGATCCGCCTGGAGAATGAAGGTCTGCTGGAGAGCAGACCGCGGGCCGGCACGCGAGTCAGAGTTCCCACACGCCAGGACGTCGAGGGGCACTACGTGGTCCGGGAAGCGTTAGAGGTTCAGGCCGCGATGCTGTTTGCCGAGCGGGCCGAGCGCGAGGAACGGGCGGATCTCCTGAAACTGGCCCGGCGCGTGGACGCGTTGTCCTCCCAATCCGATGGTGACCGCTTCGTTTATGCAGCTTTGCATGAGAAATTGCACCAGCAGATCGCCGAATTTGCACGCTGCCCCGCGCTGACCGCGGCGATCAGCCGGACGTCCGCGATCGCCTCGACTTGGTTGTGCGCCACGCGGGCATCCTCACGGGCCAATCCACTCACCCATCACCAGGACCTGATGAAGGTGCTGGCGAATGGCAGCCCCGTAGCTGCTTCCGAGGCCATGCGCGAGCACATTCGGTTCAGCATGTGCAATGCACTGCGACGTCTTGAGCTATATTTCAAACTTCAGACAAAATATCCCCAAGAATATCCAAGAAACTCCAAGCAATTGATTTCACTGGATTGGGTTATTGCCGAATCAGAACCGGCAGAATCAGTCCTGCCGTCCGAAAGGCCGGCTTAGCGCGAGCTTTGCGCCAAACTGAGCGCCCCGGGCTCGAACACTTCCCTGGGATCCGTGATTTGGCCATTGATCGCGGCCGCCGCGACGGTCCAGGTGGATCCCAGGTAATGCCGGGCTTTCGGATGTCCGTTCCGGCCCGGGAAATTGCGCGCCTGCGTGGAGACCATCACTTCGTCCTCGGCCATCGCACCCATGTTGTACGCCTGATTGGAGCCGCAGCTGGGCGGAAAGATATTGGCGCCGGCATCGTGAAGCACCTGGAATAAACCTTCGCGCAAGGCCTCGCTGTAGATGCCGCGCGTAGCGGGGACTACCTGCAGCCGCACGCCCGGGTGCACCTTGCGGTCAGCGAAGCAGGCGGCCAACTGGCGGATATCGGATAGCCGTCCTCCAGTGCTGCCGCCGATTTCGGCGATGTCGATACGCAGGCCGCTCATTTCTTGCACCGGTTTGACATTACCGACGGTGGGCGGGCACGCGATCTGCGGCTCGATTTTGCTCACATCGATATCAATGTACTGCGCGTACCGCGTGCCAGGATCGTTTACCGGCATGTCAAAACTACGATCTCCCAGCGTCGACCTGGCGAATGCGAGCGTCTTTTCATCGGGATTCACGAACCCGCACTTGCCTCCGATGTCGATCGCGACGAGCGGGAATAGCGTGCGGTCCTCGATCGCAAGGGATTGGATGTAGGGGCCCGCGTACTCCACCGCCTTGTATACGGCTGCGTCCTCGCCCAAACGCCCCAGCATCACCTGGCAAACATCCCTGGGCGCGACTCCCGGCCCGGTTTCTCCGTCGAACCAGATCCGCATCGCCTCCGGCACGCGGAACCAGCCCAAGCTATAAGGGAATCCCAAAGCCGCCATCGAATTGTTGCCGACTCCAGTGGCAAAGAGGCCGAGCGCGCCGTAGACCGGCGTGTGGGAATCGCAGCCGATGATGATTTGACCGGGAGCCCAAAGGCGCTCTTCAATAATTGTGTGGTGAATGCTGCCATGGCCGCAATCAAAGAGGTGTTGAATGCGGTGTTTGGCGGAAAACTTCCGGACTGCGGCGAGAGCTTCTGCTGCCGCTTGCGTGGCGGGCGCAAAATTATGGTCAAATACGAAAGCAATACGGTCCGGATGCTGGATGGTTTCGCCGGGCATCTCGTTTTCGAAGACTTTCATGACGAAATTCGCACTGAGGTCGTGCATGATCATCAGGTCGACATTGGCCAACACGACGTCGCCCGGCCGAACTTCTTTTTGGCCGCTCGCTTTGGCGAGAATCTTTTCCACCATGTTCATAGAAGTTGCGCTCCCTCAGGCCCCCACCAGCCGGTGTCCCCGTAGAACCAGCGGTGCTGGCCGGAGCGGGATTCTATATGAAGGGCGAAGAGGGCTCCGGGATTGATCGCGGAGAGCTCGCACGACTCGTAAGGGTACGGTCCTGACAGCGTCTCCAGGTACACCGGTGTATTCAGATCCACGCCCAGATTGTGGATAGAACCGCGGAAAAGATTCTCCAAGGGAGCCGCAGCGCCCGAACCGGGATGCGGCCTGGCCAGCTTGATCCAATGGCCGCGATATTCCAGCGCGACGCTGACCGACGAGGTCTCGGTGATCTTGGCGCCGTCAGCGGGATGGGGAGCAGTTTGGCCGTCCGTGAACAGCAGCGCCAGGTCCTCGGCGCCCTCGCGCCTGAAATTCCACTCCAGACGGCCCGCAAATTCGTGATCCGTGCATCCGGCGGCTTTCGAGAACTCTTCGGCGAGGACGCTGCGGGCCAATTGCGCGGCGCGCCGGTGCATCGCCAGTTCCCAGTCGTCCAGGGAACGCCAGACCTCGCTGGACGGCACTTCCAACGCCTCAATTTCGGAAGCCTGTGTCGGAAGGTAGAGATCTTCCGTCAAACGGGAAAGGTCGAGAACACCGATGCGCTTCCAGCCTTTCTCCGCGCACATTTCGAGCAGCTTTTGTGTCAGATTGCTGCTGGGGCGGATCTCATCCAAAATGGTCACCGAGCGGATCCAGGGGTAAACTCGGGGAGACAGCGCGCACAACAAGACAGGCGCGCCGTCGCGGGGCAGCACGATCAGGGCGCGGTTCCAATAAGGCATGAAGTTCGAGAAATGCCGGCCCTGATTGGAGCGCCACACGTCGGTGTAGATCACCAGTGCGGGCAGATCGCGCTCCGCGAGGGTCTTCCGGACACTGGCGAGCCGCGACTCAAAAGCCGCCGGAGGGAGCTCCGCTCGATCCCACGCAATTAGCCCACGCTTCATTTTTGAAAGAGCTTCCTTTCCGCCTTGTTGAAAGACGTGCAGCCGTCGGCTGTGACGAGCAGCGTGTCGCCGAAAACCATGTAGCCGGCCAAAGGCAGATAGGTGTTCGGGTGCGCGATGATCACCATGTTTTCCTTTACCGTGTAGTTCACGTCTTCCAGCACGTGCGGGCTTTCGTCGGGATAAAGCCCCAGATTGTGGCCGCGCACGCGAGTGTACTTCGGCCCCGTATATTCTCCGTAGCCGTATTTTCGAAAGACGTCGTTTTGCGCCTTGGCAACGTCGGCGATGTTGACGCCGGGGCGCAGGATGTCTTCGGCGGCCTGGCGGGCTTCGGCAAAAATCGCGAACGCTTCGCGCTGCTTCGCACTTGGCTCTCCGAGAACAAGAGTGCGACAGATCTGCGCGTAATAGCCGTCGACCTGCGGGGTGAGTTCGGTGATGATGTCATCGCCCGGCTGAAAGCGGCGATCCTTGGGAGGCGTCATGCCGACTACTTCGACGCCGCCCGAGGCGATCAACATGAAATTATCCTCGGCGCCGTTCTCTTTCAAAAAAGCTTCCGTCTCGGCGACCAGTTCGTATTCCGCCATACCGGCTTGGGCGCACTCCGCGAAATGCAAATAGCCGCGGTCGGCCAGATCAGCGGCCTTTTGGATGCGTTCGATTTCATCGGAAGTCTTGACGCGCCGCAGCTCTTCGACTGCGGGACTCGCGGAAACCGGCGGCCGCTTTGCGGATTGACGAACGGCCTCGACGAAGCGGGCTTCCATGAGTTCCATACCGCCGATGCCGATTGCGCCGTCCTTGGATACGGCGGCCAATTCGGCCAGAGCCTTGACGAAATCGCGCGCCAGGCACACGCCGCCCCGGAGCGCTGCTGATACGATTTCGTAGTCCCAGGGGTCCGTGACAGCCACGCGAACGTCCCCGAAACGGGAAAGCGCGGCGACCGCGTGGGCGCCACAGAAACTCGCGTTGACCAGGTAGCGAAAGAAATCCTTCCGCCAGCCATGGCCGTACAACAGCAGAACGTCCCAACCTTGTTCGGTCATCAGGTTGGTCAGGGATTGGAGCCGGGATTGATTCAGCATCGTTGACTCTTACGGCGAGACATCCTCCAGGAACCACTCGACGGGCAACTCCCGACCCAATCCCATGGCTTTGGCACGCTTCAACACGGCGGAGCCGACCGCGGCGAATTGGGTGCCCGCGCCCGTGTTGTTGTTAAAGACGGTGATTTGATCGGGGCTGGTGCGGCCGGGCGCCTTGCCGGCAACGAGGTCCTGGATTTCGACAATGTCATTCCAGCGGACGACGCCCTTTTGGGCCGCTTCCCAGACGTCGGGTGATTGGTCGTTCTGGGCGACTTCTTTCGAGTGCACCACGTAGAGATCGGCGCGTCGGAGACATTCGTCATCGATCTCGCGGCGTTTATTGCTCTTGTCTGCGCCGCCAATCGAGCAGATGTACATGCCCTTTTGGACCAGATGGCCGTCGAAGACCGGCTCCCAGGCCGCCGTCGCGGCTTGCACGAAATCGCTGCCTGCCACGCACTCTTGCGGAGAATTCACAGGCTCGATTGCGCGTCCCAACCGGGCGGTCATTTTGCGCGCAAATTCGCAGCGGCTGTCGGGATTGGGGCTGTAGACTTTGACCCTTTCGAAGGCGAAACGGCTCGAGAGAAGCTCCAGGTGGGCGCCGGCTTGCCATCCGCTGCCAAACAGTCCCAGGACCTTGGGTTTTTCAGGGGCGAGATATTTTGCGCCGACGGCGCTCAGCGCCGCCACGCGCACCTTTTGAATGACGCCGTCGGGCATGATGGCAACCGGCTCGATGCGCTCGAGATCGAAGAGGATAATCAGGCCGCACCACTGATTGCCGGTTGCCGCGCGCAGGATCCGGCGGCGTTTGACACCCGCCGTGAAGTCGAAGCCCGCCATATCGGAGGTGATGCGCAAGGCCCAAACTCCACTCGCCGCGCCGGCGCCCTCTTGGGTTTTCATCCGGTACTGAAAGCCGGGATGCTCTCTCGACTGCAGCGGGAAATAGGTCTGGGTGCGAGGGCGATTCACGGCCCTGTTTTCGGCCAGCTCGCGGTAGATGGTCTCCGTGGCCAAGATGGCGTCTTCGGGAGAAAGCGCCTTCTCGACTTCCTCGTTGTTGAGGAGCAGCACTTAGCGCCGGCCTCCGTAGCGTTCGAAGAATTTGCCGGCTTTGAGAAGTGGAATGAGACCGCCGGCTTCCACCATGTCCAGCATGAATTCGGAGGGCGGATTTCCTTGCAGGGATTTCCCGGTAGTGAGGTTCTCCACGCGGCCGGTTTTGATATCAACATGCAACCGCTGGCCTGTTTCCGCGAACTCATGGATGCCGGGCACCTCGAGAATGGGCAAGCCGATTTCGGCTGCGTTGCGGTAGAAGGTTCGCGAGAAGAGTTCAGCCACCACGCAGCCAATGCCGGTTGCCTGGAGGGCTTTGACTGCCAGCGCGCGGCCCGACGAACAACCGAAATTGCGGCCCGCGACCACGATGTCGCCCGGCTGCCGCTGCTTGGGGAAATCCGGATTCAGGTTCTCGAAGACGTGCTCGGCCATTTCCTCAACGGTTTTGAACATGACTTGGCCCCCGATGAGGGCGTCACTGGGGACGTTGTCGCCGAATTTCCAGCAGTTTCCTTTGAAGATCATGCTCATGATGTAGCCGATAGAACAGAGTTCGAGCTGACCTCCGAACGCCGTCGTGTCAGCCGTCCGGTTGCCAGCGCCAACACCAGCCCCGCCGCGACAATCGCCAGGTCGACCGCGTGCGCCACAGGCCAGCTATGCGTCGCGTCGACAATCTGAGCGGCCAACTCGGGGCCGGTCGCCGTGCCGAGCCCAAAGAATACATAAAGCCAACCCAGCGACGAGCCTACCTTGTGCGTTCCGAAGTGTTCAAAGACAATGACGGGGACTGCGTTAAAAATTCCGCCGTAGCCCAAACCGAACACAACGGCCACCCAATCGATCGCGGCCGACTGCGCCGGCGTAACAAGCAATCCGAGGATCCCCAGGAGCACGCAGATGATGCTGAAGATCACCGCGGCCCGGGCCGAGATTCTGTCCGCGAGTATGCCACTGATCACTTTCCCGAAAAACGCCGAACCCAGCGCGATGCTCAGGATCGCGGCGCCCGAGGGCCGCGTCAGCCCCTCGCTGACAAAATACAAGACCATGGGGTTCTGGACGCCCACCATCGCATGGGCGGCACAGAAAAGACTGATGCCGAAGGCCCAGAACATCGGCATGCGGAGGAGTTCGGCGGTGTCCGGCACTTTCACATTCGGACCGCCGGTAGCCTTGCGGCTCTCATTCTTCACCGCCAACAACGTGATCGCGAAAGGGATCAGCATCAGGCCTGCGAGAACCAGAAACGCGTGCGAGATTCCCGCGGCGAGGACCGGCACGGAGCGCGTGGAAGGAAGCAGTTTCGCAATTAGCCGCGGGGCCATGAATCCGCCTACGCCAATACCACCGTTGATGATGCCGACCATCAAGCCCCGCGCCCGCTCAAACCATGGGCCGATGAGTATGGAGTTCGCCAGGATCGACGAGGCGCACCCGCTCAGGCCCAGCAATGCGCAGTAGAGATAGTATTCGGCCAACGAACCTCTTAACGTGGAAAGAAGCGTGAAGCCCAAGCTGGTCGCGAGGCATCCACCCAAGATCACGGTCTTGGCGCTGAGCGCGTCCACTGCTTTGCCGATGAATGGCGACAAGACGCCGATCAGCAGCAGGATGATGGAGTTGCCCGTGACTGCGTTCGTGCGGCTCCAATGGAAGACGATGGCAAACGAATCATAGAAAGTAGTCAGCGAAAAAATCGCGAAGGAGAATGGCAGTGCGAGAACAAGAAATGTGGCGACTACACCGAGCCATTGGCGGACGGTGACGGGCTGGCGGCTCATCGGGGGACATCCGATGGCGCCGCGCCTTCTGTTTCCAAATGCGACTTCAGATAAGCCGCCAGGCCGCCGAGTTCGAGGATCTTGCGGACCGATTCCGGAATTTTCTGAAAAGAGAAACCCTGGCCGCCCAACGTTACAGTGCCGCCGGCGAGATCGATACGAACTTCATCGCCTTCCTGCACGGCTTGAACCAGGGCGGGGCATTCGACGATCGGCAATCCATCGTTGATCGCGTTGCGGTAGAAAGTGCGTGCGAAGGAAGCGGCCACAACAGCCTTGATCCCGAGGCCCTTGATCGCCGTGGCGGCCTGTTCGCGCGCGCTGCCGCAGCCGAAATTCCGGCCGGCTACGAGGATGTCGAAATTGCGAAGTTTGGAGGGGAAGCCGTCGCCGAGCACCTCGAAGGCGTGCTGACCCAGTTGCTCCGGGTCAATATAGATAAGGTAGCGGCCGGCGATGATGATATCGGAATTGATATTATCTCCGAACTTGAAGACCTTGCCTTGGATGACGGAATCCATTTAGACGAACTCTCTGGGATCGGAAATAACGCCGTGAATGGCGGAAGCCGCCAAAGTCGCGGGGCTGGACAGATAAATGGACGACTTGCTGCTGCCCATCCGGCCCACGAAATTGCGATTCGCGGTAGAAAGGCAGACCTCGCCATCGGCCAGCGTACCCCCGTCGCCGGCGCAGGCGCCACAGCCGGGATTGGTAACCAGGCCACCCGCTTCGAGCAGCGTCTGCAGTACGCCCGACTGCATCGCTTCCAGCATGATCTTCTTCGACCCGGGCGTGATGATCAAACGCACATTCGGATGGATCTTGCGGCCCTTGAGAATTTTCGACGCTACCACCAAATCCTCATACTTCGCGTTCGCGCAGGAGCCGAGGAAAGCCTGATCGATGTGCGTGCCCATCACCTCGCTGACCGGCTTGGTGTTTTCGACTTCATGCGGGCAGGCAACCATGGGTTCGATTTTTGCGAGATCGAGTTCCAGCACCTTTTCGTATTCGGCGTCGGGGTCGGCGAACACCGGCTCATACTTGCTCTTGTCGATGCTACTTTCCAGATACTGCGAGGTGTTCAGGTCGGGAGGGAAGAACGCGCACTTCACTCCCATTTCCATCGATAAGTTGGTCACCGTCATGCGCTCGGAGATACTCATGCTTTCCGCGCCGCCGCCGTAGTATTCGACGGATTTGTAGTTGCAGCCATCCGCTCCCAGCGTGCCTATCAAGTGCAGCATCAAATCCTTCGCGAAGACACCTGCTGCAAACCGGCCATTCAGCACGATCTTGAAGGTTTCGGGAACCTTCATCCAAAGCTTGCCAGTGAGCCAGACGGAGGTCACTTCGGTGTAGCCGATGCCCGTTCCCAGCGCTCCCAGGCTGCCGTAGATGGTGCAGTGCGAGTCCGTGCCGACGATTAAAGCGCCGGGGAGCACGTGGCCGGCTTCCATCAGCACGAGGTGAGCGATTCCCGCGTCGATGTCGTAGAACTTCTGGATGCCGAATTCGCGGGCGAAGGTTCGGGAGGTGAGTTGGTCTGCCGCGTACTTTTCGGTTTTGGCCGGCGAAATATGATCCAGAACGATTGCCAGGCGATTCGGATCATACAGCTTGGTCGCGCCGATGCGCTTCATGACGCTGGCCGATCGCCAGGTGGCCGTATGCGACATGACCAGATCGGGATAAGCGTCGACGATCTGGCCCGGCGTCACGGAAGTATTCCCGGACTTGGCGGCCAGAATCTTTTCGGCGATGGTTTTTCCCAATCTGCTGTTCTCCAGGATGCCGTGCGCTACTGTTCAGTGCCTGACGCGGAACAAGTAAAGTTCGCCGCTTCGTCGATGCTGCCGCTGCCCTTGTATTGTGCCTGAGCCGGGTAAGCACAGATGGGACGCGTCCGAGTGATCTGACCTTCCTTATCTTTGTGCGCACCGGTAAGCGCGCTCGGCGCGACGCCTTTCTCGATCCAGTTCACCATCGCGCCCTGCCACCCGACGTTGCTGCAGGCCGCCGCACCGCCCTGGCAATGGCCCATCCCAGGCACAAGAAAGAGCCGATAGAAATCGTCAGTGTCCTTCGGACCCATCGTGTTGCGAACCGCTTCGTAATAGTGGATGGACATCTCCGGGCTGACACCCGGGTCGGACCACCCGTGGTACTGCAGGATCTTTCCACCGCGCGCTCGCACCGCGCTGAGATCCGTGATGGTGGCGTCAATGCGCAGGCGGATCGGCGTCAGGCGCGCCCAGTCTTTGTCGACATTAAACGTGCGGTAGTCCCAATTCGGGCCGGCCGGCGGATAGAACGCCATGAACTGCATGAACGATTTCGAAAGGCCGAATCCTTGCGCGACGCCGCCATTGCCGCCTGCAGGCATGCCGGGGAAAAGCAGCGTCCCATGGGAGTCGCGAACTCCATCGTAAATTTTCTTCAACGCTTCGATCTGCGCGTCTGTGAAGCAGCCCGCAGCATCCGCTCCCGCACATCGGGGCAGATCCTTGGCCGGATCGAAACTGCACTTCATCGGATTCTCCACCACGCCGTCCTTCAGGCCGTCCGATGCGTCACATTTGTCCAGGTATTGCTTGTTCAGCAGAGCGGCCTTTTGGCGAGTGATCTCCGCCGGCCCCTGCCCCGCGATCTGGTAGTTGTACACGGACTTCGCTTGAAGCCCGGCCAGATCGAGAACCGGCGCGCCGACCACGTAACCGTCAAAATCCTCGGGGTAGCGCTGCGCCTCCATCAAACCCTGCCGGCCGCCCGTGGAGCAGCCCACCCAGTACGAGTATTTGGGATCGGCGCCGTAATAGGTCCGGATCATCCGTTTTGCGAGCAGCGCGGTTTCATGAACGGCCAGGTAGCCGAAATCGATGACCTTTCGTTCGGCGTTGGGATTGTTTGGCCCCGGATAAGCGAACGAAGCCCCCGGCTCCTTCTTGTCGTCATGGCCGGTATCGGTGGACGTGGCGGCGTAACCTTCGCGGACGGCGTCGTCGACCTGACGGAGGCTGATGACACCCGCCCAACCGCCGTTTCCGACCATCTCGAAGCGCTCGTTCCAATTCGTCGGAAGCTTTACGGCAAAGCTGTTCTCCGGCCAGATTACGCCGCGGATATCGCAATGTTCCGGCATCTGCGGCGTAGCTGCGACGAGCTGGGCGGAGGCGATCTTAACATCGCGCTCGAACGGCATCGCCGCCATGTCGGCGCAGTTCTTCACCGGAGCAGCGAAGATGCACGCCGCAGCGGCAACCAGGAGAAGAACAGTCTTTTTCATCGGAATATCCGTCTTACGCGGCAAGCCGTTCACTTTTTGTTCGCGGGGTCGTCCACGCCCGACGATGAGCCGAGAAACAGGCGCCGGCCGTCTTTGAACGTAATGTTGGCGCCGTTGGCTCGATTCTCTCCATTCTTGGCCCGGTAGCCCTCCACGACGATCTCCGTGCCCGGCAGCAACGATTGCTTCGTGAAGCCTTTCCGCAGCAGGATGTTCGGGCTTCCACCTTCCACCATCCAATGCTCCACCTTGCCGTCGGCGCCCGTCACGTCGAGGTGAATCCAGGCGTGAGGGTTCACCCATTCCATCTCCGTGACCGTGCCGTGCAGCGTGACCGGCTGCTTGATGTCAAATTCCGCGGCAAAGGAGTGGTGCGCCCATGCCGGCACGGTGGCCAGTGTCGAGAGCCCCCCAAGAATCAGAACGAGAAGTTTGCCTTGCATCTCTTTCGTCTCCTGCTAAAAATCGATCGCAACCGGCTCACTGAGCCGCCTTCTTCGCGGCCTCCGCCGCCTTCTTCTCTTCGGCGCGAGCTCCGGTGAGAGCATTGTACATGTAGTAATTTCCTTCATGACACGCGTACTCGTAGAGCTGATACTTCGGGTCCTGCTTCATGGGGAATGCGATGGTCCAGGGCGCCGTCCACGTCTTTGGATCGTAGATCGTAGCCTGATACTCCAGCGTGTCGGCGCTCACCCGCGTGAAGCGCTCCACGATCTTCAGGTCATCGCTGGTGGGAACGTTCGCGATGGGCACGTGGCCGGAGAAATTGGTTGTCTCCACCACCAGTGTGTTGCCTTCCCAATGCCCACGCGGGTCTCCCATCCAGCTGCGAATTTCCGGCGAGACATGCGGGCGCCCGTCCAGCGGGACGACACGAGCTTCATGGATCATCTCATTGCGGATCACCACGTATCCGGGCCCCTGGGTGATCTGGTTGCCGCGATCGTATCCGCCGGGCAGGATCGATCCAATCAGCCCGCGTGTGATGCAACGATCCCACAGGCTGTCGTCGGTCCACGAATCGTGGCAACCGGCGGCGGTGCTGGCGCAGGGGCGGGCCTTGCGCGCCGCTGCCCGCTCGGCCTGGGCTTGTTGCGCTTCCGCTGTCAATGGCGGTGTTCTGCCGTCTGGCGGATCGACAATCAGAGACGCCTGCCGATTGGGTTGTCCTTGCTCATCCCAATAACGCGGCGGGCCAATGCGCACGCCGTTGGCGCACGTCTCCGGCGTATTGCCGAGTCCGCCTTTGGTGGGGTCGCATTTCGTGATCGCAGTCACGAACTCCTGCGAATCGACTTCTTCCGTCTCATCGTGGCCGGCCACTCGCCGGGCGTATTCCTGATCGTTGAGAACGGCGCGCGTCCCAAAATACTTCGGCCGCTCCAGCGGCACACCATTCATCGCAGTGCCTGGCCAGACGCCCTGTAAGTCGGGATCTCCCCATGGCGTCCGAGGCGGAGCGTAGGCCTTTTCGGTTGCTGTCTGAACCGTCTGGCCGGCCGCGGCCGCCGGCACGAGGAAAGCAATCGTCGCCGCAACTGCCAGAGGGATCCCTGCGCTCTTCGATCGAGGTTTCATCCGCTGCTCCCTATTAGTCGCTCGCGTGCTTCTTATATTTACCGTAGAGCAATTCCTCGGAAAATGGAACACATTTGAAGTCCAGCAACTGCGCCTCTTTCTCCACGCGCCGGTACAAAGGCATGCTAATCTTCCACGGCCGCGTAAAGACCTTGGGGTCTTCCAAAGTCGCCTCGTAGGCGATGTGATCCGCATCCAGCAGCGTGTAGCGCTCCACCACATGCAGGTTGCTGGTAGCGTAGTCGCCCGCCCGGTCCAGCCAGGCCTTGCCGTTTAGACCGGTGACATCCACCACCAGCGTGCTTCCTTCCCAATGCCCGTTGGACGTGCCCATCCAGCTGTCCGCTCCCGCCTCCTGGAACTTGCCCATGTTGATGAGACGGTTGGTGGTGGCGTATTCATACACGATGAGGAGGTCGGTGGCGGATTGAACGATTTGAAACGGGTAGGGCAGGTAGGTGGCGCGTGGCACGCCGGGCATGTAGCACTTCGCTTCCGGATCCTCCTGCGGCCACTTGGCGGCATTGTCCATCTTGGTGGCAAGCGCCGCCGGCAGGTAGGGGATCTGCCCGCCTTCCACCACGCCCTTGCCGGGCGGAATCGCGCCGATCGCACCGTATTGCCAGAACGGACCGGCTTTCGCGGAATGATCTTCGAGGTCCCAATCGGCCGTGCCCACTGCCTGCCAGATTCCGTTCAGGTTCGGCTTGCCGTCCAGGGTAGCGGGCCGGACGGTTTGACCAATGACCGGAAGCGCGGCCCCCAGAACGATGAGCAATGCAATTCGGGCCGGGCGTTGATATATCATCAGCCTGCGATGATATATCAACGTTGTTTGGAGTGTCAACCTACCGAGCCCCTCAGTTGTTCGGCTTTTCGGCTGCCTTCTTCTCGTCGGCTCGCGCGCCGGTGAGCGCGTTGTACATGTAGTAATTGCCTTCGTGGCAGGCGTACTCGAAGAGATGATATTGAGGGTCGCTCTTCAAGGGGAAAGCGATCGTCCAGGGGCGCGTCCAGGTCCGCGGATCGTCGACGGTGACCTCATACTCCAGCGTGTTGGCGTCCGTCAGAGTGAAGCGCTCCACCAGACGCAAGGATTCGCTGGCCGGAGTATTGCCGACGAAGGTGTGATCCACGAAGTTCGTCGTATCGACCACCAGGGAATTTCCTTCCCAGTGGCCGCGTGAGTCTCCCATCCAACTGCGGATATCGGGGCTGGCATGCGGGCTGCCGTCCACAGGAATCACTCTCGCCTCATGAATCATTTCGTTGCGCAGCACGACATAGCCCGGTGACTGCACGATTTGATTGCCTTCGTTATAGGTGTTCGGCACTATTGAACCCACTACGCCGCGCGTGATGCAGCGGTCCCACAAGCTTTCATCCAGCCAGGAGTCATGGCAGCCGGCGGCCGTCTTTCCGCAGGGACGCGCAGCCCGTGCCGCGGCGCGTTCGCGTGCGGCCTGTTGTGCCGCGAGCGTCAACGGAGGTATCCGGCCGTCGGGCGGATCCACAATCAGAGAAGTCCTGCGGTTCGGTGTGCCGCGCTCGTCCCAATAATTCGGCGGACCGATGCGCACGCCGTTGGCGCAGCGTTCCGGGTCCTCTTCGCACGTCAGGAATTTATCGCCGCGCGCAAACAGAGGGTCATGATTGGCATACTTGGCGGTGTCAACCTGCCTTTGCTCTTTCGCGAAAGCTTCCTTCCTGGCGAATTCCTCATCGGTGAGATAGGCTTGGGTTCCGTACTGCTTCGGCCGTTCCAACGGTACCCCGACCATGGCCGTTCCCGGCCACACCCCTTCCAAATCCGGATCTCCCCAGGGAGTCTTGGGCGGCATCCAGGTTTTGCCGGCTGTCTTCGCGGGATCGCCGGCATTCTGGCCAATGGCGGCCGCCGGAATCAGAGCCCCAACCAACGCCGCCATCGCGGGCAAAAGAAGCTGGCCGAAACTCGAAATTCTCATGGAGGCCTCCTGGATCACATCGTGGCGCCGACCGCAATGATATATCACAGTGCTCTCGAAGCGTCAACTATGGCAGCGCGAAAACGTGCAACGCTTCGTTTTCCGGTGAACTCCGGCTGGTAATGCCCGGATGGCCCATGGAAGTCACCACCGCGACATATTGCTTGCCATCCTTACCGAGAAAGGTAATCGGCACCGACTCCGCGCCGGACGCGAATTTCGTCTCCCACAGTTCCTTGCCGGTCTTCGAGTCGAACGCGCGAAACCGGTGGTCGTTGGTTGCGCCGATAAACACCAGGCCGCCGGCCGTCGCGATTGGCCCGCCTGTGCTTCTGCGGCCTGTATTCCTTTTGCTCTCCGGAAGCTCGTCGGTGACCCCCAGCGGCACCTGCCAGGCAAACTCTCCCGTCGCCACATTCACAGCCGTCAGACGGCCCCAGGGCGGTTTCTGGCAAGGCCAGCTCAGCTCTTCGTTCACGACGCCATGGGCATCCCGCACCGTCTCACGGAATCGCGTCGTGCCATGCCCCAGAAAGCTTCCGGCTTGATAAGGAATCCGCGCGCCGGGCTTGGCCTTCTCAACCCATCCGGTGTCGGCGTAGTCGTTCGTGGACACAAACACGTAGCCGAGTTTCGGATCAGCGGCACTGCCGCCCCAATCGGATCCGCCGATCGGCCCCGGGAACACAACCGTAGAAGCGGGAGGCGCGCCGGCTTCGTGGTACACCCAGGGAGTGAACGGGCCTGCGTTATAGAGACCGCCGCTCTTTTCCAAAAACTCGCGGCACGCTTTGGCATGTTCCGCCGTCGTGTCCTCGGCGGTCACCAGATCTTTCATACTGAAATTCATTCGTCCGAATGGTGGAGGCTTCAGAGGGACCGGCTGAGTCGGCGCGGTCTGCTCTCCCGGGACCTGGCTCTGTGGAACAGGCGTTTCTCTGACGCTGAACACCGGCTCGCCCGTGACCCGGTTCAGGATAAATAGGTAGCCGACTTTGCCGGTCTGGGCCAGCACTGGCACTTTCTTGTGGTCTATCTCCACGTCGAGCAAAACGGGAGCAGGAGGCAGATCGAAATCCCAAAGATCGTGATGCACCAACTGGAAATACCACTTCAGCTTCCCCGTATTCGCGTCCAGCGCGACCACGGAATTGCCGAAGAGATCGTTGCCCTTGCGGTCGCCGCCCCAGTAATCGTAAGCCGGGCTGGCGAAGATCGTATAGACCAGATTGCGCGCCGCGTCCACCGTCATGGAGAATCCCCAATTATGGACTCCGCTGCGATCCTGCCAGCCATCGCCTTCCCAAGTTTCATGTCCGGTCTCGCCGGGCCGCGGGACTGAGTGGAATTCCCAGACTTTGGCGCCCGTCCGGGCATCGTAGGCGCGCGTGTCGCCCGGTTCGCCGATGCCCTCGGCTTCGGAAGCCACGTTGGCGCCCACAAAGATGAGGTTCTTGTAAATCGTGGGAGGCGACTGATAGGCGACCATCAGATCGACCACCCCCTCGTTGCCGAAACCCGGATCGATCTTCCCGGTCCGTGCGTCCAGTCCAATCATCCTTCGGCCCGCGGTGAATAGGATGCGCGGTGGGTTGTTCTTATCGCCGGCCCAGTAGCTGACTCCGCGGCGCGAAGGTAATCCATTTGCGACTTTGTAGCGCCAGATCTCGTTCCCCGTTTCGGGCTCCAATGCGACGACGCTGTCTCCGGCCGGCAGATATAGGACATCGTTGACCATGATCGGCGTGGCTTCCGACGACGGCATCCGAGCGGCGTCTCCGGGTGGATGCAGGTGAAACGTCCACGCTTCGGTCAATCTCGAAACATTGGCCGCGTTGATTTGAGTCAGGGGAGAGAACCGCGTGCCGGCCAGGTCGTGGTTAAACGTCGGCCAGTCGGCTCCGCTTGGCCGCTGCGCTGCAAAGCCTTGCATAGCAACGGCTGTCGCCAGAAGGAGGAAGGCTCTGGAACGCATAGGCAGTCACCGAAACGACTGATACTTCGCCTCCGCGCGCTCGAGCAAAGTGGCGAACGTGTGACTTTGCGGAACGCGCCGGGTAAGCTCACGGAGCCCTGTTCGGGCCCGCTCGGCCGCGGCTTTGGCTGCGGGCCCATTGTGGAGTTGCCGCTCGATGTCGGCCAATTCCAGCAGACTCCTGGCATTGGACTCCGCCAGATCGAGCGAGGCCGGATCTCTGGGCAGCGCCGCGTCGAACAATTTGCGCGCGCGGAGTTGCCATTCCAGGGCCTGCCGCGGCTCGCCGGAGCGCTCCAACGCCAGGCTGAACGTGGATTCGCCGGATGCCACGTCTTCGCGAGCTTGCATGTCAGTCTGATCCGCGTCTGCCATTTTGGAGTAACCGGCGACCGCAGCCCGGCAATGCGGCAAAGCTTGCGCTGCGCTATCCGCGAGCGCCAGCGATTCGCACAGGCTTTCGTGCGCGACCGCAACCAGACGCTGGCGATCCGCGCTGTTCGGTGACAGTTTCAAAGCTGCTTCCGCCGCGGTCAACGCGGCGCGATGTTCGCCGGCCGACGCCCGGTAATCTTCCTGCTGAAAAAAAACGTAGCCCACAAACTCGTGCGAAATGGCGACGCTGCGCAGCGCGCGAGAGCTGGGAGGATTGGAGTCCAGAATTCGCTGTCGGACTTCTAAAGCATGGCCGGCGGTTTCGAGAGCCTGGTCGTACTGGCCCATGCGCCACTGGTATTCCGAGATTGCCGTCAGCGTATCGCCCAGATGAAAGCCGTCATCGGTGGTTCTCTGTGCGGCGGGTATCCGCCCGGCTAGTTGCAGGCGTTCCTGTTGCAGCGCCAGGGCCCTTTGATAGTCGCCAGTCTCCAAGTAAAAGGAGGCCACCGCCCAAAGGCTGTCCTGCAGGTTACGGATGGCCGTGACATCGCCGGGGTTTATCGCCAGCAGACGCCTGCGAATGGCGAGGCCCTTCAGACCGGTCTCGGTCGCCGATTCGGGCGACATTTCTGGGCGGGCGTGCCGCTCAGTGCCGAGCAACTTCGCGATGCGCGTGTAGCCTTCGGCCAGGTCATTCAGAACTACCGTGTCATCGCCGGCTTCCGCGGCCAGTTGATCCAGGTACTCGATCGACCGCCGGACCACCAGCTCATGTACCGCGGTGGCTCCCGTGAGGTTCCCAATGGCATCGTCGATCTCGAACAGGAAGGAGTGAGTCAGTTTGCGAAGCGAGCCGAACTCGCGCTCGGCGCGCAGTTGTTGCAGGCGGGCGCGATGCGCGTATTCCAAACTGGCCACCGCTCCCGCCGTGACGCTCAAGGCCAACAGGCCCGCCGCCGTCACCGCCAGCCGGTTGCGGCGGACGAACTTGGCGGCGCGATAGGAGAACGATGCGGGTCGCGCCTCCACCGGCAGACCTTTCAAGTGCCGTTCGATATCCGCGGCCAATTCGTGAGCGGTGGGATAGCGCCGAGCCGGATCCTTTTCAAGCGCCTTGCGCAGGATGTTATCGAGATCGCCGGCCAGCTGGCGTCGAACGCGCGGATTCACACCCGGCGCCGCGCTGGCGAGCGGCGGCTCGTACTCGCGAATGACGCGAGCGGGCTCCTGGGTGAATTCCTTCGCCCCCGCATATGGGGAAGCACCGGTGAGCAGCCGGTAGAGCAGCACGCCTAGCGAATAGACGTCGCTGGCCATGGTGACCGGCCCACCGCTGGCCTGCTCGGGACTGGCGGCCGCTGGCGTCAACATGCGATCCCACGGGAGGGTCTCTTCCATGCGCGCTTCCCTGTCGCCAGCCATCAGTTTCGCAATTCCGAAATCGAGCAGGCGTGGATCGCCGGTTTCCGTCACCAGGATGTTGCCCGCTTTGAGATCGCGGTGAATCACCAGATTCTGATGAGCGAACTGAACGGCCGCGCAAACTTTGAGGAAGAGTTCCAGAACCGGCGGCTGGACGTCTGCTACGTACTGATCGATGGGACGGCCATCCACATACTCCATGACGAAGTAAGGGCGTCCGTCATCCAGCCTGCCGGCGTCGAGCAGACGGGCGATGTAGGGATGGATCAGGCCGGCCAGGATGCGGCGTTCACTACGGAAGCGTTCCAGCAGGTTCTCGCCGCCGGAGTGCGTGACCTTGATGGCGACGCGTGCGGGAAGTTGGTCGTCCTCGCGCACGCCCAGGTAGACCGTCCCCATACCGCCCGACCCGAGCACGCGCTCGATTCGATACGGGCCGATGCGCTCGGGCGCCGTGCTGTGCTCCGCCACCGCGCTTTGAACGGCGTCAACCAGACAGCGATCCAGCCGCGAAGTCTCGCCGGAGCAATCCAGCAGCGATTCCACTTCCTCCTCGAGACTTGTATCGCCCCCGCACGCACGAACGACGAGGGCATGGCGTTCCTCGGGTCCGCTCTCCAGCGCCCGGTCTACAATCTCTCGAACACGAGCCCAGCGCGCCTGCTCGTCCGGCATTCAGAAAAGCATATCAGGTACCCGGAAAACCCGGTGGGCGGTGCTGCGGGGTACTACTTGCTCGGGCTGTCCTGGGCCGTAAGGGGCAGGTCAGTCTTCCGGCCAGGCGAGAGGGAGCGCCGGCGCAGAGTCACTCCCATCACGATCAGGCCGAACAACCCTCCAGCGAAGGGGCCGGTTCCGGAGGGTTCAGGAACCGAACTCCACGTGCCGTTATTAGGCCATTCGACGATCCCCACCGTGCCACCGCCATCAAATATCTCGTCCCCGCCGCCGTTCCCCCAGCCCGGGGACGTGCATGCGCTTGTGGGGCCTGGATTGGCCGAGCTCTCGTCGCAGGAGAGGGCTAAGTGTTGCTCGTCGTTCACAAGCTCCACCAGCCAATTCGTGATCGCCCCTGCGCTGTTGGTCTGCACCTGGAAATCTTCCGTCGTAACCGAAGTGGCGTTGAAGGTTAAGATGGAAGAACCGAACGCTTCATCGGTACCATCGGCATCGCAGCCGGTCGCATCCTGGCAGACGACGCTGAATGAAAATGAGGTTACCTGACTCGTAATGTCGGTCAGCGTTGGATCGCTCAAAGCCGTGGCCACGGTAAAAGATCCATCAAATGAGTATCCGGTGTAGGGAAAGACATAACCCGGGTCCGCGCCCAGCATTTGTCCGGTGTACGTGTAGATTACGTCAGCATGCACGTTGACAGGCAAGACCAGCAGCATGGCGCAGGCAGCCAGCGCTAATGCTGGAAGAGCGAATCTAGTACGTATAGTCATTGGTTTCCTCCGTTTGAATCGGGGCCGTTCGGCCCTTCCGGGGGAGAATTCCCCCTCAGCAGATGAACGCAGGATTGGCGTGGAAACCGGCTCAACGGATTTGGTTAAAATTAAGACGCTCGACCGTGGACCCACAGCCGCAACAGGAATTCACGCAACTGCTAGTGAGTTGGCGCAACGGCGATAAATCCGCCCTGGATGCCCTCACCGGCGCCGTGTATGACGAACTGCGCCGTCTGGCCGGCCGGTTACTGGCCGCCGAACGTCCGGACCATACTCTGCAGCCCACCGCCCTGGTGCACGAAGCTTATCTGCGTCTGGTGGACCAGCGGTCGGTGAACTGCCAGGACCGCGCGCATTTCCTCGGGATTGCCGCCAGCATGATGCGGCGCATCCTGATCAACCACGCCAACTCCCGCAACACCGCGAAACGGGCAGCCTTTTCAGGCGCGCTCTCGCTCGAAGGCGACCTGGGGCCGGCCGTCGATCCGGACACGGACCTGCTGGCGGTGGACCAGCTGCTGGAACGTCTGACCCTGCTCGATCCGCAGCAGGGCAAGGTGGTGGAGCTGCGCTACTTCGGAGGTTTGTCGATTGAAGAAACGGCCGAGGTGATGGGTATCTCCGAGGCAACCGTCAAGCGGGACTGGCGAACCGCGCGCCTGTGGTTTATCCGGCAGATGAAGAACTCGGCGCCGGCGAGTTAAGCACAATCGAACTTTCGCGCGACCTGATTTTGAGAATTTCGTCGATGAGGAAAAGGTCAGTAAGCAAAGCGCGAAGGTGAATGGAGGCGTTCAGATTATCGATCAGCTGCGAACCGATGGCAGGTTGAGCCAAAACCAGCTCCACGGCCGCCAGGGAATCGCGGGCGTCCCGAGCCAGCACCGCTTGAAAGGCAGCGTAGCGTTCCGCGGGAGCGAGGGCCCGCTGCCGGACAACAGCGGCGTACACGTCCTCCAAACCCGCCAAAGCCTGGGCCGCTCGTGTCAAGTAATCACGAACCTGCCCGTCGCGTCCGGCTTCCGCGGGCAAACCCTGTCCCGCATAGCCCAGCATGAATTCGTAGCACTCTTCAATGACGCTACAGCTCGCGGAAAGTTCAGTCGCCATGGGCGGCTTGTCCACGGGTGGTGGGAGTGACCTCCCAACGCTCGGGATCGTGATGCTCCAGATAGTATTCGCGCGGCAGCGTCCCGAAAACCATCGACTTCGTGATGACGAACTTCTCCGGGCGCAGCGCGAAATAAATGTGCGCCATAATCAGCGCGATCAATCCGACGCCCGCCAGGCCATGCAGCACGTACATCAGGCCCCAGGTCATGTCGCTAAAGACGTAGGGATTCCGCGTGAAGAACGGAGTAGGCACGCGCTTCATCATGAAGACGCCGGTCAATGTGACCGAAAGTCCGGCCAGCACGATGATGAGGTGGTACATCTTGTTTTCCATCGGGTATTTGGCGAACTTACGTGGCGCAGGCGCCGCTTTGCCGGTGGCTCGCAGCCAGCGCCGCTTGGCGTCTTCCATGTCGATCTTGTCGGGCCAGATGGACCAGAAGTCCATCCAGAAGGTCGCATGGATGATGTGGTAGATGATCGACGCGGTCAGCACCAGACCTGCGATCCAGTGATAGGTAACCCAGGCGAATGGATAACCGACTCTCGGCAGGAAGGCGGTGATTAAAAGCGCGAACATCGCCAGCGCCATGATCCAGTGAAACAGTCGCGCGGCTACACTGTGCCGGGCCACTTTCGCGGGCGTCTTGGCCACCAAAGCGGCCGGAATGGATCCCGCCGCCGCCTCTTTCCGCGCGGCGAACTGCACGTAGAGTGCGTGGGCCATTAGAAACGCCAGGCCGCCAATGGCTGCCACCCAGATCAGCACGAACGAGATGTGAATGGGGACGGTCTGCCCCCATGGGTTGGTCGCGAACTGAACTACGCCCACTTGGCCTCCTCAACGCCGCTGATGGCGCGCTTCACCAGGTTTCGCATCAGAGGAATCTTGTAGCCGTTGTAGCGAAGCGCCCGCGCACCGGCGACCGCAAGTTTTCCACCCATTTCGCCCGTGGCGGCGTTGCGGGGCTGCCCGCGGACAGCATCCTCCACTGCCTTGAGGCGGAGCGGCGTTGCTGCGGCGGCGTTCACCGCAATCCGGACGCGCTCGATATGACCGCCGTTCACCATCATCGCGGAAGCGACGTTCATCAGCGGGAAATCCCATACGTTGCGGTCGCGGACTTTCTCGAAGTAGAACTGCGCGCCGGCCCAGCTGGACGGAATGCGGATCGCGGTCAACAGGTCGCCGGGCTGCAGCACGGTCATGTGGGTGATGTCGAGCGCGGGCCCGATAAAGTAATCTTCCGCATTAATCACCCGCTCGCCATGCAGATTGCGAATCACCATCTGCGCATCCAGCGCGATCAGCGCAGGCGCGCTGTCGGAGGGGTTCACCGCCACGCACCGGTCCGCGTGCAAAATCGCATGTTCACGGTTGATAGCTGTCGGGGTATCGGCGAAGCAGATGTTGCCGCCGGCCCGGTAGCATTTCCACCCGCCGCGATAGTACCAGCAGCGGGCATCCTGCGACACATTCCCGCCGATGGTGCCCTGGTTGCGGATTTGGGGCGAGGCGGCGGCCTCGGCTCCGGTAGAGAGAATGCTGAACTTCTCCCGCACTGCCGGATGCCGCACCACTTCCGTGAGCGTGGTGGTGGCGCCGATCTCCAGGCCTCCGTCGCGCTCGCGCACTCCGCGCAGCTCGCTGACCTGGCTCAGATCGATGACAACCTTGGGCCGCTTGATGCGGTCCTTCAGCCAATCGAAGGTGTCCAGGCCGCCGGCCATAACCCAGGCATCGCTCCCGTGCTCGTTCAGCAAGCGCAATGTGTCGTCTACGTTGGCCGGCTGAAAGAGCTCGAAGGCCGGCATGATATCGCGTACGATCGCCATGTTCCGCTCCTTATATGTGGGCCGTGAGGCCCTCTTCCATCGGCCGGCCCGCTTCGAGCGAGGCCAGAATCGTATCCGCCAGTACCGGAGCGCGACGGAACACGTCGTCTCCTAAAGCATCCGAGAGCGCGTTGAGAATCGCCATGCAGCCGGCGCCGACGGGCGGTTCGCCGATCCCGCGAGCGCCGATGGGCGTCTCCGGATCGGGAATGCCCACCGCCTCCCACGCCATGTGTTCGGGCGCATCCAGAATCGTGGGCGGCCGCGTGTGATGGAAACGCTTTGCAACCGGAAGACCGTAGTGCTGGTCGTAAACCCACTTCTGACCGATGGCGTGGCCGATCCCCAGCATGGACCGGCCGAGCACCTGCCCGCCCAGCGCGTGCGGGTGGATCACGGTGCCCACGTCGGCCACCGCGAGATAATCCAGAATCCGGTATTTGCCGGTCTCCAAATCCACTTCCACTTCGGCGAAGCCCGCGACGTAGGAATGCGTCTGGCCGTCGCGCGGCATCGTATCGCGCGCCACTGCCAACAGTCCCTGGCCGGACAGCGCCTTCGCGGAAGCCACGGTGAATTTGTTGATGCCCTTGGGCAGCTCGTGACCGTCGTAGATGCCGCCCAGGTCGATCGCGCGTTTGGCCGCTTGAGCCAGCGTCATTCCGGCGCCCCCGCCCTTGCGAAACACACGCTCGCCCGAGACTTCATAGTCCTCCGGCTTACCGCCGTGATCCTTGGCGGCGATCTGCTGCAACTTATCTTTGGCATCCATCGCCGTAGCGTAAGCTGCGCGCGTCATCGCATGCGTGGTCTGGCTGCCTCCCGAAGGACAGGTCCACGGCAGATTGCGGCCGGTATGGCCCCAGGTGATCTCGCATTTCTCCCAAGGCACGCCGAGAATCTCGGCGACTACCCGATGGCAATCGCTCACCGACTCGGTGCCCAGATTGCCGATCCCGGACTGAACATACACTTTCCCGTCCGGCTTGATGACAAACAGCCCATCGAATCCCACAGAACCGCCGACAAAGCAACTGGTGGCGACTCCGATGCCGCGCGCCTTGGTGCCGCTGCGCTTGGGCAGCGCTTTCCGCTCGTCCCAGCGGAAAGCCTCGTGCCCTTTGTCCAGCGCTTGCTTGATAAAGGCGCTGGTGACGTAGAGCCGCTTGCCGTTGCCGAGTGGCGGACCGATGGACGCTTTGCCTTCCGGGGCGTTCATGCGGTGGATCGCCACAGGATCGACGCCCAGCTTGCGCGCGGCTTTCGAGATCACCGGCTCCATCAGCACGATGCCCTGGAATCCGCCCGGCTGGCTTTGCGAAACGCGCGGTGGCGTATTGGTCAGCACGGAAACGCCCTGCCAGCGCATGGCCGGCGGCTGGTACATGAGAGAAACCATGCGTCCGGACTGATTGGCGTCGCCCTGGGGATCGTAGGGACCGCTATCGCAAATCACGAACATGTCGATGGCGGTGATCTTGCCTTCTTTCGTGAATCCGACCTTCAGGCGCCCGTGCAGGGCAGGCCGCGCGCGTCCGATGTAGTGCTCCTCCTCGCGGCTGATGCGCATCATCACCGGAGCGCCGGTCTTCTTGGAAAGAAGCGCCGGAATAATGGCCGAAATCGCACTGGTGATTTTGCTCCCGAAGCCGCCGCCCGTGTATTCGCTGATCACGACGACATCGCTCGCGTCCATGTGCAGCCAGCGCGCGATCGCGGGCACCGTCTGTGCAACGCTCTGCGTGGAGCAGTGAATGTAGAGTTTGCCGTTTTGCCAGTACGCCATCGCGCTGCGGGTTTCCAGCGTCTGATGACTGGTATTCGGTGTGACAAATGTTTCGTCCAGAACCAGATCGGCGTTTTTCAGCCCGCCTTCCCAATCACCGAACGACCAGTGATCGGTGGCCTTACCCATCGGGAGCTGCCCGTTTTTGGCGGCCGCGAAGTCCTCTTCGGTCCACTTCAGTTCTTGCACCTGCGGAGCCGGCGGTGGCGGCGGGGGGTGACCCGGACCCGCCTTGGGCGGCTCGGGCCTGACCCAGACATTGCCTTCCACGCGCGGATTGGGCGATCCGGGCCGCAGCGCCACCAGCGGATCTACCACATGCGGCAGGCGCTCATAGTCGATCTTGATTCTCTCGATCGCTTCCGCGCACGTATATTCGTCCACCGCGCAGACCGCCAGAATCGGCTCGCCCTGATACACCGGGTCGTTGGTCAGCCCGCGTTCGCCCAGCTTGTTGGCTGGGATCACCTGGCCTAAGTCCGTCATGGCGTCGGCGGGCGAGGGAAGATCGTCCACCGTCAGGATCGCCTTGACGCCCGGCATCGCCAGCGCTTCCGAAGCGTCGATGTTGCGAATGTGGGCGTGCGGCATCGAGCTGAGCAGCAGCTTGGCGAACAGCATCCCCTCGGCGCGATAATCTTCCGCATACTTGGCGCGACCGGTGACCTTCGCGATCAGGTCTGGCGTGGTGTAGTTCTGCCCCAGTAGTTTGTAGTGGGGCGTATGGGGCGGCTGGGAGGTGGACATGTTAGGTCACCTTTCTCAGATTCTCAGCGCCGCGCATCATCGCGGTGAGGATCTTGTCATAATCCTGGCAACGGCACAGGTTGCCGGAGATTCCATGGGCCAGTTCGGCGCGCGTCGGGCTGGGATTCACTTTCAGGTATCCGACGGTGGCCATGATGAAGCCGGACATGCAGAAGGCGCACTGGAAGCCCTGTTCGTCGATCACACCCTGCTGGACGGGATGCAGCTTACCGTCGGCGCTGGCCAGCCCCTCGATGGTCGTGATCTGCCTGCCGCGGGCGGTGTGCGTCAGGATCGAACACGAATAGTGCGGGACGTCGTCGATCAGGACCGTGCATGCGCCGCATTCCGAGCGGTCGCAGCCCAGTTTGGTGCCCGTCAGCCCGAGTTTATAACGCAGCGTGGTGGCGAGCGTTTCCTGTTTCATGACGTCCACGCGGCGCTGCTGGCCATTCACGGTTAGCGTCACCAGCCGCTCGACGGATCCGGCCGCCGGCTGGTCAGCATGGACCAGCGCCGTGCGGAACAGGTAGGCGGAGGACGATACAGCGCCTGCCGCGATTACTCCCTTGATCAGATCCCGGCGGGAGACCCCGCGGGGAGCATCCTGCATTTCACCTTTGTCTTGGTCTTGCATAACCGGCACCTCGAACGGCGGTCGTTAGAATACGGATTTCCGCGAACCGCCATATTATACACCCGCCGTCAGCCGCTGGGCTCGGGCCGGCTGGGCTCGGCCCAGCCTGTTGCGGCCGGCTAAGGCTGCTTCTTCAAAGGTGTAAACGTAGTCGTTGAAGCCGAAGGCGGCGGACGGATCGATGAAACGGTGATCCAGTTTGTTGGCGCAGCCGGTTTCAGGCGCCAGTTCCCGGCTTCGGGTTCTTTTAGTCTTCGCCTCTCCAGTCTGGTGGGTCTCGAACGACTCTCCTCGGCGGGATGGACGGCCGCTTCCGCCGGTTGCTGGTCCTGCTCGATTATCTTTCAGAGTCTACGATGACTTGGCGCCTCAGGCCCACAGTGAGCCATTACCCACCCCGATGCTATACTGGGGTGAGTCTTGGTCTGGACGGGTGACGAACGTGGCGCAGCGCTCATTCAGCGTCCGTAGTTTCGGGATTTTTCTCCTCCTCGTTCCTGCGATTTTCGCGGCGGCCGCGTTTGCGGGTCCCGACGATCCGGTCAACATCACGCCGCGTGTGAAGCCGGCGCCCAAGGACGCGCGGGAAATCGAAGCCGAGGAACATCCGGCCAGCATTCGCGTCGACAAGACGCTGGTTCAGATCAACGTTACGGTTACTGATCCGCTGAACCGCTTCGTGACCGGCCTGGAGAAGGAACATTTCCGGCTGTTCGAGGACAAGGTGGAGCAGAAGATCCTGGATTTTTCCAGCGAGGACGCCCCCCTTTCCATCGGCCTGGTCTTCGACACCAGCGGCAGCATGGGAGCGAAGCTGCAGAAGTCGCGCGAGGCGGCGGTGGAGTTTTTCAAGACCGCCAACCCGCAGGACGAATTCTTCCTGGTCGAATTCAATGACCGCCCGCAGATGATGGTCCCGTTCACCACCGATACGGCGGAGATTCAAAACCGGTTGGATTTCTCGCAGTCCAAGGGCAAGACCGCGCTGCTGGACAGCGTGTACATGGCCATGAACCAGATGAAGAAGGCGCACAATCCGCGCAAGGCCATTCTGATCATCTCCGACGGCGGCGACAACAACAGCCGCTACACCGAGACCGAAATCAAGAATGCGGTGCGCGAAGCCGATGTGCAGATTTATGGGATCGGGATTTTCGAGCCGATCGGGTCGCGTGGGCGGACGCCGGAAGAGCTCATGGGGCCCAGCCTGCTGAGCGAAGTGGCGCAACTCACCGGCGGGCGAAGCTACAACGTGGAAAATCTGAACGAGCTGGCCGACATCGCCGCCAAGATCGGCATCGAACTGCGCAACCAATACGTTTTGTACTACACTTCTTCTAACCAGGCGCGAGACGGCAAATACCGCCACGTCAACGTGAAACTGGTGCAGCCGCGCGGGCTTCCCCCGCTGAAGGCTTTCTTCCGTCTAGGATATTATGCGCCGTCTGACTAGTTTTCTCTTCGTCACCCTGTTGGTCGCGGCCCAGAACGCTGTGCCGCAGGACAGATCCGGGCAGGACGAAGATCCGGTCTTCAAGGTCGGCACGCGGCTGGTGCTTCTTCCGGTGAGCGTGGTGGGCAAGGGCGGAAAGCTGATCACGGATCTGCCGCAAAAAGCGTTCAAAGTCTACGAGAACGGCGTCGAGCAGCCCATCAAGATTTTCCGGCGCGAAGACGTCCCCATTTCCCTGGGCATTATCATCGACAACAGCGGCAGCATGCGCGAGAAACGGCAGAAGGTGGAAGCGGCTTCCATGGATCTGGTGAAGGCTTCCAATCCCCAGGACGAAGTGTTCATCGTCAACTTCAATGACGACGCCTTCCTGGACGTGCCGTTCACCAGCGACATCAAGAAGATGGAAGAAGGTGTGGCGCGCATCGATTCGCGCGGCGGCACGGCCATGCGCGACGCCATCAGCATGTCCATCGACTATTTGAAAAAAGACGGCAAGCGGCAGAAGAAGGTGCTGCTGGTGATCACCGACGGCAACGACAACGCCAGCACCATCAATCTGGAAAAGCTGGTGACGCGCGCTGAGCAGAACGAGGTGCTGATCTACGCCATCGGCCTGCTGAACGACGAAGAGCGCCGCGAGGCCAAGCTGGCCATACGCGCGCTCAACGCCATCACCCGCGAGTCCGGAGGGCTGGCGTTCTACCCCAAGAGCCCGGCGGACGTCGATCAGATCGCGCTGCAAGTGGCGCGCGAGATCCGCAACCAGTACACCATCGCCTACTCGCCCACAGTGCAGCAGATGGACGGCAGCTTCCGCCAGATCAAAGTGACCGTGAACGGGCCCGGCCATCCCATCGTGCGGACCCGCACCGGCTACTACGCCACGCCGGATTCCACCAAGAAAGCGGTCAGCGAACTGCGCTGATGCTGCGCTTCCTGTGGCGCGCTTCCCGCGGGTACCGGCTGTGTCCGTGGCGCAGCCCCTATCTGCGCTGGCGCATGGAGACGTATTGGGGCACGCCGGCCGACCAGATCGGGTTTCGCGATTTCTGGCGGTTGGTGTGGCAGCGCCGCGCCGATTTGGAGCGGTTTCTGCGCTGGGCCGAGCGGATGAGCTGATTTACTTACCGAAGTACGAGTCGTTCAGCGTGACCGGGTTCTGCAGCTTGATCTTCTCTGCGGCTTCTTGCGCCATCTTCGGCTTAATGCGCTTTTCGATTTCCGGCTTGGCTTCGTCCAGAGTTTTGGAAGTCCGCGAGTCGACTTTGATGATGTGATAGCCGAACTGGGTCTTCACCGGCTCGCTGATCTGGCCGACCGGCAGGCTAAACGCGGCCTGGTCGAAAGGGGCAACCATTTGCCCATGGCTGAATTTGCCGAGCGATCCGCCTTTGGCGGCCGAACCGGGATCGTCGGACACCGTCTTGGCCAGCGTCGCGAAGTCGGCTCCGGCCACCAGTTGCTTGCGGATATCCTGCGCTTTGGTGAGCGCCTCCTCCTGGGTCAGGTCCTTCTGGTTCGGCTTCAAGGGCACCGGTGAGCCTTTGTAGCGGATCAGGATGTGGCTGGCCTGCGCCTCTTCGAACTCGTCCTTGTGGGCGTTGTAGTAGGCGGCCACGTCGGTTTCGCTGAGCTTCACTTCGTCGGTCAATCGCTCGGCGAGGGAACGGGCCAGGTAATTGTCGGACTGGACCATCATCATTTCCTTGACCGCCGGATCCTGATCCATCTTGCGCTTCCGGGCTTCCTGCGCCAGCGCTTCCATTTCGCCGAATTGCTCGGCCACCTGGCGCTTGGCGGCTGGAGTGGTGGCCGGGCGGCCATTTTGCGCCAATGCGGCCAGCAGACTCTCGAACTGGGCGCGGGTGACCTTCTGATCGCCAATGGTCAGCACCACGGCGTCGGGCGCGAGGCTGGCCGCTTCCAGAGCAGGCTTGGGTGGAGCAGCGGCCGGGGGTGCCTGCTGGGCGCTGGCTACCGTCAGGCCGCAAATGGCGAACAGGCTGGCAAATTGAAA
This sequence comes from Bryobacteraceae bacterium, assembly GCA_035508055.1. GTDB lineage: Bacteria > Acidobacteriota > Terriglobia > Bryobacterales > Bryobacteraceae > Palsa-89. The sequence continues at coordinate 227,409 of DATJNO010000016.1, forward strand.
TAAACGCATATTAGGTCCATTGTACAGGGTTATGCCCGCTGGCGTCCTTTTCAACGTAAACTTGGATGAATGTTTCGTTTTGGGGGCATCGAGGCTGGCGGAAGCAAGTTCGTTTGCGGCGTCGGCGCCGGTCCCGGCGACCTGGAGACCGCGGAGTTCCCCACCACGGCACCGGCGGAAACGCTCGACACGGTAATTCGATTCTTTCGGGCTCGGCTGCCGATCGCCGCGCTGGGAATCGGATCCTTTGGGCCGATCGACCCCAACCCGTCGTCGCCCACTTTCGGCTTCATCACCTCCACGCCCAAGACCGCCTGGCGGAATTTCGATTTCGCCGGAACTGTCCAGCGGGCGCTGGACGTGGAGGTTGCCTTTGACACCGATGTCAACGCCGCTGCGCTGGCTGAATCCAAATGGGGCGGCGCGCGAGGTTGTAGCGACTTCCTTTATGTAACCGTGGGAACCGGCATCGGGGGAGCAGCTATGGTGGGCGGGCGTTTGGTGCATGGATCGGCGCACCCGGAGATGGGCCATATCCGCATTCCGCACGACCGCGAACGCGATCCGTTCCCGGGCAACTGCCCCTATCACGGCGATTGTTTGGAGGGACTGGCCGCCGGTCCGGCCATTGAAGCACGCTGGGGGCTGGCGGGTCACCTCCTTGCTGCCAGCCATCCGGCCTGGGACTTGGAAGCCGATTATCTGGCGCTGGGCATCGCCAATTGGACCTGTATGTTAGCCCCGGAGCGGGTCATCCTGGGAGGGGGAATCCTGCGGCATAGAGAGCTACTTCCCATGGTGCGCAAAAAGATGGCTAATCTTTTGAATGGCTATCTGGCTCTGCCGGAAATCGTTCGGCCAGCGCTCGGCGAAAAGGCGGGGGTGTTAGGGGCGATTGCGCTGGCTTCCGGAAGGTCTGCACGCCAGACCCCGGTTTCGCGTCATAATTGATGTCATGCGGCAGGTTTGTAAGCGGCGCCGGGCGCGCGGATTCTCACTCATTGAGCTTCTGATCGTCATCGCGATCATTTTGATTATTCTGGCGATCGCCGTTCCCAAGTTGGGCAGCGCGCGCATGAGCGCCAACGAAATGGCCGTTGCCCGCGAGCTGCAAACCATCAACACCGCGCAGACGCAGTACATGTCCCAATTCGGCACCTTTGCGACCACGCTGGCGCAGCTTGGCCCGCCCACCAGCGGTGGCCCCGGCCCCCAGGCGGCGGATTTGATTCCCGCCAGCCTCGCCGGCGGAGACAAGGACAATTATCTGTTCACTTTGACTGGAACGCCCCAGGGCTACACGGTCAACGCGAATCCGAAGGTTTTCAATACCTCCGGCCGGCGGACCTTTTTCACGGATCAAAGCATGATCCTCCGCCAAAACTGGTCGGCCGACCCCGCCACCGCCAGCAGCCCCGAAATCAAGTAGAGCGGACCGGGCCGCGAATTGTACGCGCCCAATCCCGTTAGCAGGAAATTAGCCTGCCCTCTTTTTTTGGCAAACCAAAATCCTGCGGGCTGCGTAGAAGAATGTATGGGTCCCTGTCGGTCAGCTTCAACCCCAGGCAACGTCGTTCCGATCACCGACAGCGCCGGAAGCATCGTCAAGCGCCGCGCGCTGGCTGGATTCACCGTAAAAGAGGCGGTCTACGCATCGGGCACTTCGCTGGGTCGCCATCGCCACTCCAACGCGTACCTCTCGTTGGTTGTCTCCGGAGGATACACGGAGACATATCTCAGCGGCGAAACCGAGTGCGCGGAAGGCATGTTGCGCTTTCTTCCGGCCGGCGAATTGCACGAGAACGTGTTCGCCGTGCCGACAACCTGTCTTCTGATTGAGATTGAGCCACATCTTTTGCGCCGGCTGGGAGACGATCAGGTACGGGTGCTGTCCTCACCGCGGCAGATCGCAGGTCCGGTGTCGTCATGGCTTGCCGGCCGCATGCTGCATGAGTTTCGCGCCGACGACGGCCTCGCGCCGTTGGCCATGGAAGGGGTGCTGCTCGAAATTCTCGCCGAGAGCGCGCGCGAATTTGGCGAGAACGCCGTGAACGCGCCGGGGTGGCTGAAGAAGGTGCATGAATTTCTGGAAGCTTCGTACCTGAGGTCCAGCGGGCTGGCCGAACTGGCCGCCGTCGCCCGCGTCCATCCGGTTCACCTGGCGCGCGAGTTCCGCCGGCACTACCGGATGACCGTGGGCGAGTTCGTCCGCAAGCGGCGCATCGAGCATGCCTCTCAGCTGCTCGCCCGCTCGGCATTGTCGCTCTCGGAAATTTCGAAAGTGTGCGGGTTCTCCGACCAGAGCCACTTTTGCGCGCTGTTCAAGAGATACACCGGCCTGACGCCTGCGAAATTCCGGGATTTTTCGACGCGCTGAGCGCGTCAAACCCACCACGCGGCGGCCGGCTTGTCGCGGATGACGATGCCGTTCAGGAAGGCCGCGGCTTTGGCGAGTCCTTCGTCGGGCGACATGAGCGAGTCCTCGTGTTCGATGGACAGCACCGAATCGTAGCCGTACATCCGCAGCGTGGAGACAAACTCCTTCCACCACCCGAAAGCGTGGCCGTAGCCCACGGTGCGGAAGATCCAGGAGCGGTTGCGCTCGTCGGTGTACTTCTTGGTGTCGAGCACGCCGGTTTTGGGCAGATTCGCCTCGTACATTTGGGTATCCTTGGCGTGGACATGGAAGATTGCGTCGCCCAGGACGCGGATGGCGCGGATCGGATCGATGCCTTGCCAGAACATGTGGCTGGGGTCGTAGTTGCAGCCGATCGCAGCGCCGGCGATCTTGCGCAAGCGCAGCAGCGTCTCAGGACTGTAGACGACGAAGCCGGGATGCATCTCGATGGCGATCTTCACGCCGTGATCTTGGGCGAACTGGGCCTGGCGCGTCCAGTAGGGCGCAACTTTCTTGTCCCACTGCCACTCCAGGACGTCGAGATATTCGGGCGGCCACGGACAGGTAACCCAGTTCGGATATTTCGCGCGGTCACGGTCGCCGGGGCAGCCGGAAAAATCGATCACCACGGGCACACCGAGCTTTTCCGCCAGCCGCACCGTCTTCCGGCTGGTCTCCTGGTTCGCCTTGGCGACGGCACGATCCGGATGCAGCGGGTTTCCGTGGCAGCTCAGCGCGCTGATGGAAAAGCCGCGATCCTCCAGCTTGTGCTTGAACTCCGTGAGTGCGCTGCGGTTGTTGAGCAGGTCGAGCTTGCAATGCGGGTCGCCGGGATAATTGCCCGTGCCCAGCTCGACGGTGTGGATGTCGAGGCTCGCGAGTTTATCGAGCACCTTGTCGAGCGGGAGCTTGGAGAGCAGTGCGGTGAATACGCCGATTTTCATGAGTGACGCGTTCCTTTAAG
>DATJNO010000017.1:0-5107 GCA_035508055.1 Bryobacteraceae bacterium
TTCGTTTTCCTGTGCCGCCCGGTGGTTTTTGCGTGCGGAATAATCGTAAACGCTCCAGGAAGCAAAAGCGCGAACGTCGGTGAAATGGAATGGACCCAAGACCCTGGGAATGGAAACTCCCGGAAAGGAGAAGTTGAAGCCGATGGTCGAGAGGCTGAGCTGCTCGTCCGTCTCGCTGATTCCGCCGGTGATGGAGGGCAGCAAGGCGCTGAGAGCCACGAGCCGTTGGCCGCGGGCCACGTCGCTGGCCGAATCGCTCACCAGCAGCCCCAGGTTCGCCTTCAGGCCCCGATCGAGCGCATCCCGCAGCGTCAAGGGCAGCGGCGTGGAAGTCGCCGTCCCCTGGGGGACGCTGCCGATGAACTCGCCCTGTTGGCCCAGGAGCGTCATCGCCGCGAGCACGCCCAGCCACACGGGGAAAAATCCGGCGAGCCCTCTCATTCCGCCGCCTTTGCCGCCAGCGTTCCCACTGCCGCGATGTTTGGCAGCAACTCCGGCGGCAAGCCGTGCCGCGCCTCGAGGTAAGCCGGATCATTGTAGGAGACCTGGACCTTGCCCTGCGCGTCCTCCCACACCAGAACTTTCAGCGGCAGATCGATGGCGATGCTCGGTGATGCCAGCATGAGCGGCGTGCCGGCTTTCGGGTTGCCGAAGATCAGCAGCTTGGTGGGGCGCATGTGCATGCCCGCCTTTTCCGCCTCGCCGCTGTGGTCGACCACGGCAAACAGCTTCACTCCTTTTGCCGCCAGGATGCCTTCCAGTTTCTGGACCGTCTGGTCCACCGTCTGATGGCCCGGCAGGGTTACAATACCGTTCTTCGTATCTGTAGTCATGGTTTTCTCCTGAACTGTGTCTAGCGCCGCCTGGCGGGGCTCGCGAATCGAAACCAGATAGATGGCCATCGCCAGACCCAAAGCGGCCAACAGCACCGCCACGGCAATCGCGAGCGCTGAGCGATGCGCGAATGTGGCCATCCCGCGCTGCAACTCCCGCACCAGGCGAATGTAACTCCACGTGCTCGAAACATTGACGACGATGCCAACCCCGATCAACGCCGTGCCGAACCAGGGCGAGATTCCGGCCACCGGCAGTCGGAGGCTCGGCTGCCCGATCTCCAACGCCCGCAGAAACAAGCCAAAGCGCGCGACCACGAAGCCGAACCCCATCAGTGCGAGGCCGGTTCGAATCCACGCGAGAAACGTTCTCTCGGCTGCGAGGTAATCAGCCGGACCGCTCGGGGGTCGATCTGCCATGGCTCCTTCTCTTTGTGTCTGTTAGGATTCCCGGCGCGCCCCAAAGGTTGCAGCTTCGCTCCAACGTTGAGCGAACGTAACGACAATTACAAAGCCGGATTCACTATTGTTAGCAAAAGACGCTCCACTGCACTTGCCACGCGACAGCACAGAGTTGCACCATGAACTCACGTGGTTCGACGACCACCCGTGGACACGGGGTCGCCGGCTGGACACCACTCCAAGGAGATGGCATGAGACTTCTACTCTGCACCTTTTTGCTGATCGCGGCGCTGGCCGCGGGGCCGGGCGCCCGCACGTTCACCGGCGTCATCACCGACAGCATGTGCCCGGACGGCGATCATTCGCAGATGCGCATGGGACCTACCGACGCCAAATGCACGCTGGCGTGCATCGACGAGCACGGCGCCCAGTACGTCCTGTACGACGGCAAGGCAACTTACACGCTGAGTGATCAGAAAACGCCCGAAAAGTTCGCCGGAATGAGAGTAACTGTAACCGGAACGTTAGATACCCGTACCAAAACGATCCAAGTTACTTCGATCACGGAGGCGAAATGAAGGCGTCTAACTCGCGGCGAAGGTTTCTCAGCCGTGCCTCTACCGGCCTGATGACTGTTTTGGCCGCGTGCCGCAAGCCGGCGACCGAGGCCTCCGGATCTGCTTCTTCCAGCCAGCCGCCCGGTACACCACCCGCCTTTGGCACCGCCCCGGATGCGGGACCGCCGGTGTCGGCGTCCACGTTCGAAGAGGCCGGGAAACTGGTGCAATTCGACATGAGCCCCGCTGAGCGCGAGTTGGCTGCCGGCAATTGGCGCAATTCGATGGCGCCTTTGTACGAACGCCGCGTTGGACCGCGAAAGTTCTTTCCCTCGGCGCCGGTCGCGCCCGCGACGCGATGGGATCCACAATTGCCGGGCTTGCCTCCTGCGCCCTCGGGCGACCGTTTCATTCGGACTACATCCGCCCCGCCGCCGCTTCCTTCCAACGACCAGGACATTGCCTTTGCGCCGCTCGCGCACCTCTCGCGCTGGGTCGAGAAACGCGCGATCACCTCCGAACGCCTGGCACAGATCTATCTCGCCCGCCTGCGGCAATTCGGCCCCAAGCTGCACTGCGTCATCACACTGACATCGGACCTGGCGTTGGCGCAAGCGCGGCAGGCCGACCGCGAAATCGCCGCCGGACACTATCGCGGCCCGCTGCACGGCATTCCGTGGGGCGCCAAGGATCTGCTGGACACAGCCGGCATCCCGACCACTTACGGCGCTGAGCCGTACCGCAACCGGGTTCCTTCCGAGGACGCTGCGGTTGTAAAACGCCTCCATGATGCGGGCGCGGTGCTGGTCGCGAAGCTCAGCCTCGGAGCGCTGGCGCTCAACGACGTCTGGTTCGGCGGCCAGACGCTGAATCCCTGGCTGCTGGAAGAAGGCTCATCCGGATCCAGCGCCGGTCCGGGCGCGGCCACCGCCGCGGGCCTGGTCGGATTTTCCATCGGCAGCGAGACCGGAGGCAGCATTGTCGGCCCCTCCATGCGCTGCGGCGTTACCGGCCTTCGTCCCACCTACGGCCGTGTGGCGCGCACCGGCGCGATGACGCTGTGCTGGTCGCTCGACAAGCTCGGCCCCATGACTCGCCAGGTGGAAGACACCCTGCTGGTGCTGCGCGCCATCTCCGGTCCAGACCCCGGCGACGTCGCCAGTGTTCCCAGCCATCTGGATTTCGACGCGTCCGCGCCCGTGAAGGGGCTGCGCGTCGGCTACTTCCCGGCGTGGATGAAAGAAGCGCCTGCCACCGACGTGGACCGCGCCGCACTTGAGACCGTCCGAAAACTCGGCATGGTACCAACCGAAGTTTCGATCCCGGATTGGCCTTACGACTCACTCCAACTGATCCTGTTCGCCGAAGGCGCGGCTGCTTTCGAAGAACTGACGCTCAGCGGCAGACTCAAAGAGCTGAAGATGCAGGTTCCCGACGCCTGGCCCAATTCATTCCGCCAGTCGCGCTTTCTTTCCGCCGTGGACTTCGTTCAAGCCGACCGCTTCCGCCGCAGCGTCGCGCAGGAAATGGCCCGCATCTTCTCGCAAGTGGATCTGCTCCTGGTGCCGTCCCTGCGCGATGAAATGCTCACCATCACCAACTTCACCGGGCATCCCTCGCTCACCTTGCGTGCGGGCTTCATCGAAGTTTCCCAGGCGCGCAGCGATTGGGCTCCCGATCCGGCGCATCCGCTTCCCAAGTTTTCGCCGCCGCGCCGCGTGCCGCATGGCGTCACGCTGATCGGACGCCTTTTCGACGAAGGCACCATCGGCCGCGCGGGAATCGCGCTGGAACAGGCTTTCAACGTGGCTTCCGAGCGTCCGCCCGGCTTCTAAGTCAGTTACTCCCGGCGCGCACGGTCGGATACTTGATCCCCAATTGATCGAGATACGTATCGTATTTCGACGGGTCGTAATAGAACGCCTTCATTCGCCCGCGATACTGCTCCATGGTTTTCTCGTTGAGCCAGATCGCGGGCTTATCCTCCGGGGCGAGCAGGCTCTTGTACTGAACATCCTTGGTCTGAACGTTGTGGAAGTAGTCCCAGGCCTTTTGCACCAGTTCCGGATGCAGCAAGATATCCAGCATCGTCATAGCCTGCGCTTTGGCACCCGCCACCACACCTTTGTGGGCGATCGGCGTGGCCATGGATACGCCGTTGGCCCAGTTGTGGCCGGGCCCTCCGGGAATATTCGAAGGATACCGGAGCGTCACCGTCGGCACGGTCCAGGAAACATCGCCGATGTCGTCCGAACCGCCGCCCATCGGCCCAATATCGTTCTCTTCGTCGCCACGATTCGCCGGCTTCGGTTCCTTCAGCTCCCGTATCTTCGTCGCCAGGCCGCGCTCGGGAACTTTCAGCTCGTGCTGCAGCGCCTTGGCTAACGTCTCGTCGGCGTCCGACCATTGCGGCAAGCCGACCCGCTTGATGTTCGCGTACATATCCTCGGCGATCGGCACGTTGAAATGTCCCGGCCAGGCGCTACCCAGCACGCGCTCGGTGTAAGTCGTATCCGTCATGAGCGAGGCGGCCTTGGCCATGTTCTCGCCGATGCGCCGCAGATTCAGGATGTGGTCGTAATCGGCTTCGCGGTAGTAATACCAGACCGCCGCGTTCGGCGGCACCACGTTGGGCTGATCGCCGCCGTTGCTGATGACGTAGTGCACACGCGTCGCCAGCCGCAAGTGCTCTCTGCGGAAGTTCCAACCGGTATCCATCAGCTCCACGGCATCCAGCGCGCTGCGGCCCCGCCACGGCGCAGCGGCGGCGTGAGCGCTTTCGCCTTTGAACATGTATTCAATCGAAACCAGCCCGTTGCCCGGCGCCGGACCTATCGAAACGCTGAAGTCATCCGAGACATGGCAGAACAGCACCACGTCGACATCTTTGAACACGCCGGCGCGAACGTAGTACGCTTTTGTCCCCAACAATTCCTCCGCGACGCCGGGCCACAGCATGATCGTGCCCTTCAGGTGCTCGCGCTCCATTACCTTCTTCACCGCGACCGCGGCCAGGATATTAAGCGGCATCCCGGAGTTGTGTCCCTCGCCATGCCCCGGCGCGCCCTCGATAATCGGGTCGTGATACGCGACCCCCGGCTTTTGCGAAGCCTGCGGGATGTCGTCGATGTCGGAACCGAGCGCGATCACGGGCTTGCCCTCGCCCCAAGTGGCGACGAACGCCGTGGGAATCCCGGCGACGCCGCGTTCGACATGAAACCCCTCTTTTTCGAGGATGCCGCTGAGATACTTCGACGTCTCGAACTCCTGAAACCCCAGCTCGCCGAAGCTGTAGATGCTGTCCACCATCACTTG
>DATJNO010000018.1:0-37506 GCA_035508055.1 Bryobacteraceae bacterium
ATTTGTGTAACGACAACATCAGCGATGAACGCCTCCGGAACGATACGCATCCCGGCGAAGTCGGAGGTATGAACCCGATCGTAACCCGGGGGTCATACAATCGCGTCGAGCCACCGGCCGACATCGCGGCAGGCGCTCACGGCACGTTCGGTTTTGTCGTGGTCGAGATCGCGGGCGGCATGAATAAGCTTGTTGCGGATATCGTCGTAGGCCCAGCAGAAATGATCCCACAGCTTCGGATCATCATCGATCATGCGGCGTCCGGCGAGAGACGGTACCAAATCCTTCAGCCGCTCTTTCGTCCGCCAAATCCTGCCAAGACGCTCCTCGATGTCTGGGGTGGAGAGTCCCTGAGCTTTCATCTTCGTCCCCAGGAAGTCTTCGAGACGCAGCTCCAATGCCTGGAAGGCGTTCACAACGGCCAGGGTGAAGGCGTTAGTTTCAAGCGAGGCTTCCGCGTCGAGAAACAGCAAATCCCACACCGGGATTTCCTGACCCGTAGCTGCCTTGCCTGCGATTTCGTTCAATTCGGCTCCAGAACGATTCATGGTCGCGGTACCGATGCCGTGCCCGAATGATGCGCCATGGAACCCGATATTGTGTTCCTCAAAAAAGATGTCGCGGACATGCACGCTTGAGATGCGCTGGATATGTGCGCTATTCGTCACGACGCGGTAGATGTCAATAAAACGATTAATGCCGGCGACGGCATGGGCGATTATTTCAGACCGCGCTAACTGGCCACCATTCTCGGATGTCAACATCTCGCGCGTATAGGCGGTATCAAAAAATATCCAGACCAGGCTGTAACGATAGAGGCCTGCCTTGTCCTTTAGCGCCTCCACATTGGTGCCGGTGCAAATCGGCTCTGGTCCGAAGTTGGGTTCAGTAGGGAAGTTGGGCGTTTTGATGCTCGTCTTGTTGTGATACAGCACGTGGGTCGGCGAGAGATAGTCTGCGTCGCTCGAACCCTCTGCGCGAATGGTCCAGACCTTCTTGAACACGAGATGGCTAGTTCCTTTGGCGTCTCTCAACATAAACATGGTGTTGATTGGGACGTGGAAGCAGTAAGGAACGCCGATCTCAATCAAGGTGTTCGCCGGCTGAGCGGGCCGCTTCGCCAGTTCCTGCTCGGCATACGAATATGAAAGGGCCGTGCCGAAGAGCTGGAAATTCGGCTTCGTTGCAACGTCGGCAAGCATTACCTGCGGGTCGCCGGGCGGAAGGATGATTTCAATCTTCGTAGGGTCGTCGCCGAAGCTGGCGACTGCTCTAATTTTGTCGGGCACCACTTTTCGATTATGAGTTACGGGTGGGCCAACCTCACGCGCCCAAGGCAGGAACGCCAGCGAGCACCGGCGCAGCAGGCTTTGTCTCGACGCCATTTAGATAGGCTGCGACGCGCTAAACAACCCACCCAAGTGCCCACCCACGAATGTACTTTTGGTATTTAAAATGAAGTTTCTTGCAAAAATATTTGCTTTGTACTCAAGGAGATGGCCAAGGTCGGAAACTTCACACGCAGGAGGTCACAGGTTCGAGTCCTGTCGCGCCCACCACGCAACAGCCATCAGGCAACCGGAAGTCTCCTCGGATAAAATCGTTGTTGCCGTTCCGGAACCTGGAGGCTCCTTACATGAAACGACGCACGTCTCGTTGGGCACTGCTCCTGGCTGCCACAATTGCGGCCGCCATCTTCACAAGCCGTCCTGCTCAGGCGGAGTTGCTCGAGAAGACCATGAAGGTGAACGGAACCACGGTGCACTATAAGGTCGTTCTTCCCGATGGGTACGACTCCGCGAAGGCCTATCCGGCCATCCTGGCATTCGGCGGAGGTCCGGAAACCATGAATACTGTGGAGAGCGTTCTCAAGCGCAACTTCCGCGAAGAGGCCGAAAAACGCGGCTACATCGTGGTCGCTCCCGCCGCGCCGGATGGTGAGTTGTTCTTCGAGGGCGGCGCTCGCATCTTCCCTGAATTTCTCAAGCGAATCCTGACGGAGTACAAGATCCAAGACAATAAGTTTCATATCGCCGGTCCGTCCAACGGCGGAATCGCCGCCATGTACGTTGCGGCGTTAGATCCTCAGTATTTCTCGTCCGTGACCGCCTTCCCCGGGTACATGTGGGAGCCCAGCCTGGATAAACTTCGGGCCATTTCGAAAATGTGCGTCTTCCTGTACGTGGGCGAGAACGACGAATACATGTGGCATCCGGAGATGAAGAAGGAGGCGGAGGTCCTGCGATCCATGGGGACGGTCGCCCATTATTCGGTCGAGAAGGGCCAGCCGCATCGGATGGAGACGTTGGCGGGGGAGAATGCCGGGCGCTTATTCAACGACTTTGAGCAAACCAAGAAGGGCTGCAGCCAGTAAGCCCGTCTTTTGAGGCGCCAGAGTTACCGCGCAGCGCAGGGGCGCGGGCGCCACTTCCCGCCGTCCGGCTCCTTTTTGAAATTGGAACTGGTGACGAACGGTTCCTGCAGGTAGATCGGATCGTTCACGATGGTGGTGACGACGAACCAAGGCTGGCCGCTACGCTCCGTGAACAGATCGAAATCCTCTTTAAGGGTGGCGTTGGCGCTCACCGGAAAACCGTTCTTGCGAAGGTAGCCGGGCAGCAGATGCGTTGTGAAGACCTCCAGCGCGCGGCCTTGCGTCCCGTCCCGCGTCGCCCCGAATCCAGGCCGCGGCAGGCCGATCCCGCGTTCCGGCTGTTCCCACTGGGCCAGTGAATATCCCTGACGGGAGGGCTGGAGGTCGTCCGGAGGCTTGGCGCCGAATTTCAGCAGGCGCGTTTGCAGTCCCGTGTCGGTTTCAATCTTCAATGTGTAGTCGTCCTGCCAGGTGATGTGCAGCCGGCCCGGCAAACGCATGATCGAAGCCGCGCCATACGCTTTGCAGACATCGCCCGAAGCTTGGTCCTTGGCCGGGTCCCACAGTTCGCCCACCCGGCCGCCTTCGGGTGTGAAGGGGATACCGGCGAAGTCGCCTTTGGCTGGCGTGACCATGCGCCAGCGCCAGTCCTCGGACACCACGGAGACCCAATAGCCGGTCAAATCAATCGGCGCGGCTTCGCGCGGCGAGAGCTTCGGGGCTGCGGGCCGCGGCGGCTGGGCAAACAACGGCGCTAGGGCCAGCGCGAACAAAACAGATCGAGTCGGGATCATCATTTCTTGCTTGTGAGCGTCTTATATATGGCTGTTACGAACGCGTCGGCCGATTGGGCGTCGTACTGCGTGTCGTAGTCCCAGGTTGGTTTCGCCGCCACCACTTGTTCCAAGGTTTTGTCCTTGCGGACGAGGTCGTGCACGCGGTCCCGAACAATGGTGACCATGTTGCGGAACTCCACCACATCCGCCTCGTCGCATAAGCGCCCGCGGCCGGGGATGACGTAGGTGCCGGCCTCCTCGTATTTCAACGGCACCGTGATTCGCAGAATCTGGTTCAGCGCATCCAGCAGGCCCTGGATGGTACCGCCCTGTTCCAGATCGATCTTGGGGTAGAGGCCGGGCGTAAACACATCGCCGGTCGCCAGCACGTCGGAGCGCCGGAAATGCACCAGGCTATCGCCGTCGGTGAGAGCATTCGGCGCGTGATAGACCTCGACGGCTTCACCATTAAATGAGAAATCCTTGGTCGGCCGGAAATATTCGTCGTTGGGCCACAGGGGCTCGGGAAACTGCGCCTTCTTCTGGGTCACGCGATCGAGCACGTTTTCATACGCCACAATGCGTGGCTGCAGTCTGGGGTTCAAACCGCTGAGGCGGGGCAACGCTTCATTGCCGCCCAGATGGTCCGCACCGGCGTCCGTATTCACCACCCACAGAACCGGCTTGTCGGCGATCTTCTTCAACGCAGCAGCCACCTTGGGTGCGAGCGCCTGCGTGCCGGTGTTCACCACCAGGATTCCATCGTCGCCCACCTGCGCCGCAATGTTGCCGGCTGGAGTCACCAGCATGTAGACATTGCCTTGCACCTTGAGAACGCCGATTTCGTCATCCGCGGGCGCACTCGTCTGGCAATATCCGCAAACGGCCGTGAACGCGGCGATTGAGATCAGCGCTACTTGACGTTGCATTCGAAAAGTCCCAGGCATCGGCAGTAGCGCTCACAGTGGGCCGGCGGCTTATAATCTTTCAACTTGTCTTGGTATTCGGGGTACAGCGTTTCCTTGCCGCCGCGCGTGGCTTCGAACGGCAGCCCGTAGTAGTCGGCGAACTCATGCAGGAAGGGATTCTGACCCGGCAGAAAGTTCGGCACGGTGCCTTCCGGCTTGGGAACTTCGGGCTCATATTCGCAACCGTAGGGCTGCAGGTGCTGGCCCGGATCCAAGTACCAGTTGGTGCTGCGCACCATCGGTTCTTCCAGAAAAACCGGATCTTCGGTGATGGTCACGACGGTCAGGACATCGCCGTGGCGGATCCAGTGCTCGGTGATGATGGCGCGATCGCTGCGGGGCAGGGCATTGCGGCGAAGATAGTTTTCCTTCAGGTGGGTGGTGGTAATGGTGAGCATGTTGCCTTCCCACTTGGCGGTGGAAAAGCCCTGCCAGGTATGCGCGGCGTAGGGCGGAGGATGAGGCCGGTCATCGATGTAAATCGTGCGCTCGTTGTCATAGGCCAGCGTGTGGCTGTGAAACGCGACCGTGCGCTGGGTGCGCGGATCGATATCGCGCCATATCCGCAGGTTGCCCAGGCTGCGGAATCCGTAGTCGGGCGAATGTGGGCGGCACTGATATTCTTCCACCACCGAGATGCGGTCGGCGTCGTAGCTATCGGCCTGCATGCGGGCCTGCGCGTTGATGGGCAGTTCCGTGTAGTCGCCCAACTCCGCTCCAGGTCCACGTTCCACCGGGTCTTCGTGATAGAAAGGCGCCCATTCGCCGGTGAAATCGACCTGCCCGAGAGCCGGAACCCCCAGCAGCCACAGCGGCGCCAGCGCTGCCAACCAACGTAAGTTTCGAATCGACCTGTTCATGAGAAACTCTTCCGTGTCGGCCAATTATACATCCCGGACCGATGGCGGCAAGCGTCCATCTCCGTCGCTGAGCGAAGCAGTAAGATGGTGAAACGCAGTTCCAAGGAGGTCCACGTGACAAGATTCCGGCGTCCGACGATGGTTTTGGCGGTTTTCGCCTTGGCGATGCTTTCCGACCCTTCCACGAAGACGCGCAACCGCGCAGCTCAGATTCCTCCGCAACTCCAGGACGTGCTGGCGCTTTACGGCGCGGAGGCCGTTAGCATCGACCGCAACTCCAGAGACTTCCGGACGCTGGACCAGATTGAATGGAAAGGCCGCCCAGGCTCCCCCAATCAAACGGCGATCGTGTTCGGTGACCCTTCCAAACCGGGTATGTATGTCCAGCTCCTCAAGCGCGGGCCCAACGACTGGAGCCGGCCGCACTCGCATCCCCAGGATCGATACCTCACCGTTCTGAAGGGAACGATGCTGATCGGCACGGGCGCGAAGTTCGATCCCAAGAACACGGTCGCCCTTGGGCCGGGCAGCATGATTAAGGATTTTGCCAACCAAGTGCACTACGATGGCACGGGGCCGGACGGGCTCACCCTGGAGATTATCGGCATGGGCCCGGCAGGGATGGTGCCAGCCGAATCAAAGTAGCCTGCTTGTTCTTCGCTAGATAAGCGTTCGGCTCAAGCTAATCCCGGCCGTCGAGACTACAGTAGTGGCCAGCCATCATGCGCCTCGCCGAGGGGACATTGGCAGTGTAAGGTAACGTATGTTGATGGAACCTTTAGTACTTTTTGTATAGAATTCACGATAAAAAAGACTTGCCCATATCAGGCCTCACGGTTACACTTGCCAGTACCTAATCCATCTAGGCGATAGGACGAACACGGTTTTAGATCAGCATCCTTATAAGGAGGAGCGGTATGAAGGCTTTGAAGCCACGGGCCTTTGGTCTTGCCTTTGCCCTGCTCGGAGCTGTGGGCGTTTGGACGCCTTCCCTTCGGGCCGATGTCATCACTTTTGATGATCTCACCTTCAGCTCATTGGACGAGGCTATCCCGAACGGATACAGCGGATTGAACTGGAGCAACTTTGGAGTCATTAATACAGCCGACGCATTTAGCGAGATTGGCGCAAACGGGTATACGAACGGTACGGTGTCGGGTACGAATGTAGCCTTTAACGAGAACGGCACGGCCGCTGCGGTCTCGGACGGCGACTTTACCTTCAATAGCGCTTATTTCACCGCTGCCTGGAATACCGGCCTCACGATCACTGTAGTCGGCAAGGAAGGCGGAGTGACAGTCGACACCACTAGCTTCGTAGTAAACACGACTGGGCCCACGCTCGAAACCTTCAATTGGACTGGGATCGATGAACTCGATTTTTCATCCTCGGGTGGAACCAACGCCGGTTACAACGGCTCGGGCACCCAATTTGCGATGGACAATATGAGCATTAACTCCGTGCCGGAGCCGAGCACTTTGCCGTTGGTTGTGGCGGCACTGATCGGAGCCGCAGTTCTCGTCAAGTCGCGTAGGTTCGCTCACCGCCAAAGTTAGTGATTCGCCTTGGCCGCTGCTGCCTGTGCCTCTTCACGCCGGGCGCCGCGTAGAATATCGGCGAGCGCGTAGTTCCCTTCGTGGCACGCGTATTCGTAGATCGGCTTGCTGGTTGCCGGCCAGGCGTATTCGCCGGTCCAGGGCCGGTCCCAGGTCTCCGGGTCTTCCACCGTGAAGCGGTAGAGAAGCGTTCTGGCGTCCACCCGCGTGAAACGCTCGACCACGTGCAAATTTTCCGTCGACCCGCGGAAACGCGTTTTGTCGGTGAAGTTGGTCGTGTCGACCACCAGCGTGTCGCCTTCCCAGTGACCCACCGAGTCGCCCATCCAGCGGCGAATGTTCTTCGGAAGATGCTGCGCGTTCATGCGCACGATGCGGGCGTCGTGCACCATTTCACTCAGAATCATGATCGAGTCCGGAGTCTGCACGATCTGATGCATGTCGTTATAGAAATAATCCGGCAGCGCCGGCGGGCCGGAAGTGGAACCGAATCCGAGCAGGCAGCGCTCGCCCAGAGGCCGCTGCTCCGGATTGTCGAACGCACCCGGCGGTTCGGCGTTGGGGTCGCGGTTCTCCCGTGCGTCGGATGTCGGCAGGGCGCGCGCCGCCGCCATACGCTTGCGCGCGATTGCAGTGTAGGGCGGCACATGGCCGTCCGGCGGGTCAACGACGAGGGAGGTGCGAATCTGCCCGTCGACCACGGTGTAGGCGGAGCCTTGATTCAGCCAGTAGCGGTTGTAGCCTCCGACAGCGCCGCCTCCGGCCTTTTCGAGAATCTCAAAGAACGATTTACCCGCGGTTTGATCGCCGCCCACCGGCGGAGCGGGGCGATCCGGCGAGTCAGGCTGATAATCCGTGGCTCTGCGCTCCATTTCTTTCTTCTGCAGGATCGCCGCCTGTTCCTTGCTGAGGAACGGAGGATCTCCGGGCAGCCGCTCCAGGGGCGTCATCATGCTCAGGTCGTAAGTGCCCTGCAAATCCGGGTGCCCGTCCGGAGTGCGGGGAATGGCGGATTTGCCGGCTGGCGCGGGCGCCTGAGCGGCCGCGGTAAGAGCGATCAGGGAAAGCAGCACGATCCATCGATTCCGCATATCCAATTCTCCTTTTATTTGCTCAGCGGATGCTTCCGGTACTTTCCGTACATCAGCTCTTCGACAAACTCCGCACACTTGAAGTCCAGCAGCTGGGCGTTCTTTTCCTGGCGGCGGTAGAGCGCCATGCTCATTTTCCACGGACGCGTGAACACGTCGGCGTCTTCCATGGTCGCTTCATAAGAAATGATATCCGGGCTGGTGCGCGTGTAGCGCTCCACCACGTGCAGCTTGTCGCTATGGAAATTTCCGGCCCGGTCGAACCAGGTCTGATCGTTGAAGCCGGTCACGTCGATGACCAGGGTGTCCCCTTCCCAGCGTCCGACGGACTGGCCCATCCAGGAGTCGGTCGGCGCCGGTCCGGGGTCTTTGAGAAAGATGTTGCGCACGGCGCCGGCGTATTCGTAGACGAACGTGATCGCGCTGGCGCTTTCGAGAATCTGAAACGGATAGGGCATGTAGGTGGCGCGCGGTACACCGGGCAAATAACACTTGATCTCCGGATCGCGATTCAGCCAGTCCTGCTGGTTCTGTTTTTTGATGGCCAGTGCTGCGGGCTTGTAAGGGATCGCCCCGCCTTCGACGACGCCCAGTCCGGGCGGCACTGCGCCAACAGCACCCAGCGCCAAGACCGGAGCGGCTGGAACGGGACCATAAGGCCCGGGGCGAAGCGCCATGGCCGGACGCGCATCGTGGCCTTCGATATCGTAGTTGGCCTCATTCAGCGCCTGCCAGATTCCATTGAGATCGGGCTTGCCGTCAGGCCCGCGGGGAGCGTTATAAGATTGTCCGGCCAGCGGCAAAACGGCCACGGCGAGCAACGCCAGGGAAGCGATCGTTCTTGGACTGCCAGGGGCTGTGAGCATCTATGTTCGAACCATTATCCACCCGGCATGGAGTTCAGCGGACGCCGTTCTTAGCGCCGCGTGCGAGGTTCTCATACACCTTGCCGGCTTTCATGACGAAGACGGCGCGAGCAGCCGCCGTCGCGTCCTCAAGCGGATTGCCGTCGAAGGCGACAATATCGGCCTGCATCCCCGGCGCGAGGGAGCCGATCTGGTCCCCCAGATTCAAGGACTGGGCGGAGAGAGAGGTGACCGAAATGAGCGCGGCCATGGGGTCCTGACCGCCGTCGCGCACGCGCACGATGAACTCGCGGTAGTTGTGGCCATGGGCGCCGGCCGTCGCGTCGGTGCCGTAGATGATTTTCAGATTCTTGTGCGCCAGCGCCCGCTTGAAGGTGTCGAGCACGATGCCTACGCCTTTTTCCATGAACGCGAATCCCTCTGCGTTGTAATTGCCGATGCCGAAATACTTGGGCCTGTTATCCAAATAATTTTGCAGCACCACTCCGATGTTCGGGTCATAGTAGGTGCCGTGCTGCGCCATCAGGTCGAATACGTCGTCGGTGACGTAAGCGCCGTGCTCGATCGAGGTGCATCCGGCGAGCGTCGCAGCCTTTACCGAGGAAGGGGAGTGCGCGTGCACCAGAGTTCGCAGCCCCAGCGCTTTGGCTTCTCCGCACGCAGCCTGAAGCTGCGCGTCCGTCATGGTCTGCGCGCCGCCTTCGCGGATGCTTTTCGAGGCGAACAGTTTGATGAAGTCCGCGCCTTGCGCTTTCCGTTCTCGGACCAGCGCGCGCAACTGATCCGGGTCGCCGCTCGCCTCCGTCAGCGGTTGGAGCGAAGTAAGAACGCGCGGCCCCGGAAGAACGCCGCGCGCGATGGCGTCCCGCAGATCCTTGTCGATCGGAGCACCCGGACTCTGGACGGTGGTGAATCCGGCGTTGAGCGTACGCACCGCATTGTCCGCGATCCGCAGCAACGCCTGGGAAGCAGGCTCGCCGGAGCCGGCCAGGCGATCCGAGCCGTCAAAGTGCGAGGCGAGGTGCGCATGCGTGTCGATCCAGCCGGGCGAAACCGTGAACGCCGACAGATCGTAGACGACGGCGCCCAAGGGAACCGCTCCGCCGATTCGGGCGATCTTCGCGCCTTCGACTATCAGGATCGTGTTGTGCAGCGTCTTGCCCTTGCCGTCCAACA
Source organism: Bryobacteraceae bacterium (assembly GCA_035508055.1). Taxonomy (GTDB): domain Bacteria; phylum Acidobacteriota; class Terriglobia; order Bryobacterales; family Bryobacteraceae; genus Palsa-89. The sequence continues at coordinate 9,668 of DATJNO010000018.1, forward strand.
CAGTGGACGCTTTGAGCACGATGGGCCGCTCCTGCGCGAAGAGAACGGCCGCGCTGAGCAGCAATAGAAGGAACCTGGGCATGCGAACAAGCCTACCATCGCACGGGGCTTGTCTGGTTGCCAGGCGTGAGCTTACTTGCCGACCAGGTGCGCGTCGGACCGTTCGTTTTCGTTGCAGATGAACTCGATCAGGTCCGTATTGAGCATGATGCGCTGGTTGATGCGCACCGTCCAGGGCTTGGTGTAGGCTTTCGGATCCTCCACCGTAACGTCGATTTCGAGATGACCGTAATCGGGACGGCGGTAGCGTTCGATCATCTTGCCCGAGCTGGTGAGCGGGCTGCCTTGCACATCCAGCCAGACGTCATCGCGGAAGCCATTGGTTTCCACCACCAGTGTGTCACCGTCCCAGTGGCCGACTGAGTATCCGTACCACCACGGTTCCACGTCGTCCAGGTTCGGAAGTGTTCGCCCGTCCAGATGAATATCCCGGAGCCCGTAGTTGGCTTCATAGATAATGATGATATCGTCCTTAGTCTGGATCATCTTCCTGGGCTGGGGGTGGGTGTGGAACTGCAGCAGACCCATGGGCAGGCAGTGCGCATCAGGATTATCTTTGTTGTTGTTGTCCATGCGCTGTTTGCGTAGCGCTGCGCCCCATGGCGTGTAGGGAAGGCCGCCGGGGATGGTCGAGCCGATGTCCCAGAACTGGCTGCGAAATCCCTTAGGAAGGCCGTTGGCGTCGACCGCGGGCGATTTTCCGGACTTGGCCTCCGCAGCCGTAGCCAGAACTCCCGCCGCACCCGGCGGCCGCAGGCGACGATTGGAATCGACGAACTGCCAGACGCCGCTCAGGTCCGGTTTGCCGTCCGCCGTGCGGGGCGCCGGCCCATCCAGATTCGGCTTGCCGTCCGGCAGCTTGGGGACGTTCGCCGTGGGGTAGTTAGGCCACTGGGCAAACAGCGTTGTGGAAAGGCCGGCGGCGAGCAGAACAGCCGCGGCAGCACGAATGGCGAGCCTCTTATTTTTCCGCACTGGTGGTATGCCTCCGATAAGGCCCGTACAGCACCCCTTCCGCAAAGGGTACGCACTTGTACTCCATGAGTTGGAAGTTCTTTTCCAGGTGGCGGTAAAGCGGCACGCTGATTTTCCAGGGCCTGGAAAACACCTGGGGATCTTCGATGGTGGCTTCGTAATTCAACACGTCCGCGTTCCTCGGGGTGTACCGCTCGGTGACATGCAATTCATCGCTGTGATAATCGCCTGCCCGGTCAAACCAGGTTTGATCGTTCATGCCGGTCACATCCACCACCAGAGTATCGCCTTCCCAGTGTCCCACGGACCAGCCCATCCAGCTATCGCCGGCCGGATTCGGGCCGGGATGATCCATGTGGACGGTGCGAATCGAATTGTTGAATTCGTACGCAATCATAATGTACCGTGAGCTCTGCTCGATCTGAAAGGGAAACGCCATGTAAGTGGCCCGCGGCACGCCCGGCATGTAGCACTTGATTTCAGGATCTTCGGTCAGCCGCTTCCGGAAATTATCCTGTTTCTTGGCAAGCGCCTGAGGCAGGTAGGGAATCCCGCCACCTTGGACAATTCCGAGTCCTGGAGGCACGGCAAACTCCGCGCCCAACTGCGGCAGTGGCCCGGCCTGCGCGGCATGGCCCTGGATATCCCAATCCAGTGAGGAATCCAAGACCTGCCAAATGCCATTGAGGTCCGGCTTACCGTCTTGAGTGCGGGGAAACTGACCCTGCGCCTGGACGGGAATCACCACCAGGAAGGCCGCGCTGACGACGGCCGCCGTGAGCGCGCGATGCATCCGCCTCACTTCTCCTGAGGATCCTTTTCTTCGTAAGGAGCGCCGGTGCCGGCCGAAGAACCCAGGAACAGCTTCTTGCCGTCGGGCAGCGTCACGTCGCGGCCGTTCGCGCGGTTTTCTCCATCCTTGGCCAGATAGCCCGAAACCACGATCTTCGTTCCCGGCTTAACCGTGAGCTTCGTAAACCCGTGCCGGTATAGCGTATTGGGGCTCCCGCATTCAATCATCCAGCTGGTGACTTTACCGTCCGGACCAGTCACGTCCATATGGATCCAGGAATGGGGATTGATCAGCTCCATGCGGGTCACGACTCCCTCGAGCTTGACGGGCTTGCTGGCGTCGAATTCCGCGGCAAACGCGTGGTGCGCCCACGCGGGCGCCGCAGCCAGGATTCCCAGGCCGAGGAATGCGGTGATCACTTTCGCTCTCATTTCGTGTTTCGCCTTTCTCGAATTATGACATTGCATGATTATCTGCCCGCCGGCACGGCTTTGGCTTCCGCGCGCTTCTTCTCTTCCACGCGCGCCCCTTTGAGTATGCCCTGCATGCCATAGTTGCCCTCGTTGCAAGCGTACTCGAACAGCGGACCTTTGATTTTCGTCATAGCGATCGCACCGCTCCAGGGCCGCGTGAAGACCGTTGGATCCGAAACAGTGAACTCGTAGAGCAGCACGCCGGGGGACACTTTCCGGAAGCGTTCCGTTACATGCAGGTTGCGGTCCGCGTTATATAAGGCCGGCTCGTCGTTGAAATTCGTCGTATCCACTACCAAGGTATCCCCTTCCCAATGGCCGCGGGAATCGCCCAACAGCTGCCGGATGTTGGAGGGCAAATGGGGACGGCCATCCAGCGGAATCACGCGGACGTCGTGAATCGCTTCGACGTAAATCATGATGGAGTCCTTAGTCTCCGCGATCTGATAGTTGCTGTCGTAAGCGCTCGGCAGCATAGGCGGACCCGCCGTCGGCCAGACGATGCAGCGCTCCATAGCGGGACGGTCCTCGGGGCCATCGGCCGGCCAAGGCTGGCCGCCATTGGTGAGCGGGCAGGCGCGCGTCGGGTCGGCGCACTTTTCCTTGATTTCGGCCATCTTCTCGGCCATCTTGTGCTGCGCTTCTTCGGTAAACGCCGGCATGCGGCCATCCGCAGGGTCGACGATCAGTGAAGTCTGCAAGGTGGGACTGACTTCCGATCCGTTGTCCCAGAAGACTTCGTTGTAAGCGCGAGTCAGGTCCGCGACGGCGCCGCCATCGCGCCGGTCCATATTCCGGACTTTCAGCATGCGCGTCTTCCAGGAGGCGGCCTCTTGCGGGCTGAAGAACTCCTGATTGCCCAGTTCCTTGTCGCGCTGCAGCGGGGTCAGGCTGACGTTGGTGTAAATGCCTTGGAGATCGGGGTGACCGTCGGGGGTGCGCGTCGCGCTCCAGCCTTTTGGAGCCAGAGCCGCGGCTGCCTGATCCACCGCCTGCAGGCCGCTTTGAGCGCGAGCCGCGGGCGCAACCAGAACGAAGAAAACGGCCAGAGTCAGCGTTCCAGCCGCGACACGAGATCGGTGGGTCATGGGCCTACTCCCGGATGGTCTTCCTTGATTTTAGGCGAGAAAATCGAATTCCAGGTTACGCAAACTGCTTACTTTCCTGGCAACGATCATATAAAGTGCGCCGGTCTGGGTCAAGGGCAGGGACCGGCGCTTAAGGCGGGTGAGCTAAAAAATTAACTTCAAGCTGAACTGGGTCTGGCGGGCGATGTTGCTGAGCCCACCGGCGCCCACCAGGTCCGTGATTTGGCCGGCCGTCGCGTTAGGCGTGGCCATAAAGCCCGTGGTAAAACTGCCCGCGTTGAAGACAGTTTCATTGGGCACATCGAAGTTCGGGTGGTTGAAGAGGTTGAACAATTCCGCTCGGAACTCCAGGGTAAAGCGCTCGTTGAGGCGGGTGCTCTTCAGAATCCCGAGATCGGTCTCCACGAAGCCAGGTCCGACCATCTGGTTGCGTCCCAAATCCCCCACCGTCCCATACGGGGATGGTGTAAAGCAGGCGGGGTTGTACCATTGCTGTATGGTCTGGTTCGCATAGACGTTGCATCCCGCAATCACGTTGGGGCGCTCAGTGTCGAACGTGTTCCCCAAATCGGCCTGGTCGCCTTCGCCCAGGGAGAACGGAACTCCGGTATGCCAGGACTGAATGCCCGAAATTTGCCAGCCTTCCTTCAAACGGTTGCCGTGGAAAGGCAGCAGGTAAACCACGTTGGCGGAAATCACATGCCGCAGGTCAAAGCTGCAATTGCCGTAATCCGCGTTCCAGTCGTAGGGGTTCGTGATCGCCGAAGTGACGTTGTTGAAGCCCAGTCCGCCGTACGTATAGGCATAATCGAGGCAGTGCGAATACGTGTAAGACAACTGCATCACGAAGCTGGAGGATAACTTGTGTTCGACGCTGACCTCCAGCGCGTTGTAGCTGGAACTGCTGCTGGGGTCGGTCATGTCCAGAGAGCCGAGGTTCGGATCGATACGTTGATTCTGGACACCGTTAGTAGCGAAGTAATCCACGCCATTGATCACATTAGGAACCGGCGGATTGAAATCGTGGAAGGCCAACAAATGATCACCCCGCGTGCCGACGTAGCCCACCGTGAGCAGTGTGTTCCAGGGGAGTTCCCGCTGGATGTTGAAGTTGTACTCAATTGTGTACGGCGTGGTAGTGGTCCCATAATACGTCCCATTGGTCTGGCTTAATCCGCCACCGATACTGTCCGCCGCGCAAGCGGACGCGAACGGCGTCGGGAAGCACGGGTAACCGAAGGGGTAGATATTCAGTTCGGTGAGGAACGGCGGGTTGGAAGTATAGGCGGACGAGAAGGTATACGTCTGGTACACATCGTGGAAGATTCCGAAGCCGGCGCGGACAGACGTCTTGTGGTCTCCAAACACGTCCCACGCCAGTCCTACGCGCGGATCGAAGTTGTGATTGGACGGGTTGGTCACAAAGGCGTGTGGAACATTCGTGTATCCCGTTCCAAAGGGCGGGCCAACCAGATTGTAGAAGTTGTTGCCGTTCTCAATCGGGTTGGATTCCCATTCGTAGCGCAAGCCGAGATTAATCGTCAGGCGATTATTCACCTTCCAATCGTCCTGAATGTAGGGCTCGAGTGAAATGGTGCGCTCGTAGCGATTCGCGTTCGTACCGCCGTTCGGAGCTCCTTCGAACAAGAGCGGATTGCCCTGCAGGAAGTTCAGCGTGGAAGCGAACAGATACCAACCGTTCCAAAAGGTGTAGGCGTAAACATTGTCGTCTTCACGACGCTCCCAGAGCCCGAACTTGATGTCGTGGCTTCCGTGAATCCAGTCGATGTTTTCGCTGTTAGTGAATTTGTCCTGGAGATAGTTGAAGGGGTTGATAAAGGCTGCGCCCAGGCCCGCCATGCCGTCCGGCAAGCTGATCGTGGCGTCCTCGCGGGTGGGGGTGAACAACGACAGGGGGGAGTTTGGGATGGTGGTCGGCTGTACTTCGCCGGTGACCGGGCGCGAGTAAGAAGTGGTGAACTGGCTGATCAGGTCGGGCGAGAAGATGTGCCGTTCTCCCACAGTGAAGAACTGATTGTGCGTCTGATCGAGCGTCGGCCAGTAATTCAGAGAATTGGGGCCGCCATAGGTGGTCCGGTTGCCGAAATCGGCCTCATATCGGACGAACAGCGCATCCTTGTCGGAGATGTTCCAATCGATGCGGACCAAGCCGAAGCTTTCCGGCGAGTTTTGACTGCTGATTTCGTTGATCAAACCGACGTCGGGATTACTGGTAGACGCGGTGGGAAGGGGGTACAGCGCCAGCATGGCCGCGGCGGCGGGGTTGACCGCGACGGTCGTTGGGGTGTTGGTGCCGTTATAAACAATGCCCTGGTGCATCTCGGCGCTGGGAACGAAGGTCGGGTTGGTGGTATCGAGAATCTGCCGGATCCCCTCGTAATTGACGAAGAAGAACACCTTGTTCTTTTTGATCGGCCCGCCGAAGCTGGCGCCGTATTGGTTCCGATGGAACGGCGGCGGCGAAGGGCCATCGAAAAAGCCGCGCGAGTCGAGATCGCTATTGCGGAAAAACTCGTAGGCCGATCCGTGGAAGTCGTTGGTACCGGACTTCGACACGGCGTTGACCACGGCGCCGTTGCCGCCGTACTGCGCGCCATAAGTGTTCGTCAACGTCTGAAACTCTGCAATACCCTCGATGCCGAGCGACGTGCCGGTGACGTCGCCGCCGGCGTTGCGCTGCCACCAGTTCAGCACGTCTTCCCCATCCAGCAAATTGGCATACCCCTCGGGCCGGGTGCCGGAAATGGAATACGCATTCGCGACCGAAGTGAGGGCGCTGCTTCCGCCCTGCGGGTACGTGGAGACGCCCGGCGCCAGCAGAATCAGTTGCTCGAAGTTGCGGCCGTTAAGCGGTAGCTCGCGCATCTGGGTCTGATTGACCACCGAAGAGACCTCGGCGGAAGTGGTCTGCACCTGAGCGGCTTCGCCCGTGACGTTGACCGATTGCGATGCCTGTCCGACGGCCAGCTGAAAATCGATCACGGGCGCGCTTCCTACGGTCAGCGTGACGCCGCGGCGAACCGACGTCTGGAAGCCTTGCTTGGAAGCCGTGACCTCGTAAGGTCCGATGGGCAGGTCCGGCATGAGATAGCGACCCTGTTCATCGGTGGTCTGGGTTTGCGTAGCTGATGTGGCAGTGTTACGGAGGGTGACGGTGGCCGCAGGAATCGCGGCGCCGGTGGCGTCGGTGATACGCCCTGAAATGGAGGCGGTTCCCGCTATTTGTCCCACCAACTGGATGGGAAAAACAGCAGCAAAAAGGCACAAAACTACAGCCAGCAGAACTTCGCGGTTCGCGAGACTCCTCATATATTCTCCCTGAACTAACCCGGACCAATTTTCATTGGTCGAACCAAAGCGCTTGAGCCAGATATATCACTAGTTCGAGTCTCGCGGCCACAGGATGATATAGGGAATCACGAGTGCTGATAGGAGTTACCCTTCGTTACTATCAACCCTCTTGAATGCAGATATCCAAACCTTGACCGATTTTCATTACCTCTCGTAACATGGTGCGTGCCCAGGGGTAACCTGCACCGCAAGGACGGCCAGACGGGATTCCGGCAAGCCGCGGGAAGAGCACCGGCCATCGCCGGCATCTCCCGGCGGCGCTTCTTGGAGGATGAGCTCACGCTGCTATTGGGCGCCGTTCCCAGCCCGCGCGATCGCCAGGTTGTCCGGCGAATCCTCGGTTGGGATGGCCGGGGCGGATGCCCGATCAAGCATGCGGGGGACGAATTTGGAATCACCCGCGAGCGGGCTCGCCAGGTGTATGCCAGAGCCGTCGGGCAAATTCGAAGCCGCCTCACGGGCGCATTGCTGGACCGCGTTCTTCACTTTGTCCAGGGCCGCTGCAACCAGAGCGCCCGTAGTATTGAAGCGGAACTGCAGCACCGGGGATTCACCCGCCATCGCTTCGCTTTGCCGGCTCTTGTGAAAACGGCTCACCTGTTCCGGCGAAAGCCCGGATTCACCTTGGAGCAAGCCGGCGACCGCCTCTTTGCCGTGGCCGGGCCGGGCGTCGTGCGGGCCGTTCTCAGGGCGGTGCAGCGGTCCGGCACCTATTATGGAGTGCAGACCGTCTCGGAAATCGGTGTGGCGATCGGACCCCGCTATCGCACATCTCGTGACCCTCTCCTGGTCCGGCAGATTTTGGAAACCCGCTCCGATGTGCGCTGGCTGGATGCGGACCAGGAATGGTTCTGGCTGGCGGCGCTACCGCGGAATCCGGTCGTTCGCTGCGTACAGAAGCTGCTGGCGTTCGCCAGCCCGGCGTCGATCGCCGACCTGGAGCGAGCGATCCTCCGGCTTCCGCGCCAGCGAAACAGGCCTGTGCCGCACGAGGCCATCCTGCGGTTTTGCCGGCAGGCGCCGTTCTGCCGCGTCCGCGGAGCAGCCGTGGAGTTGCAGCCTTTGTACCGCCCCGCCAATCTGGTGAGCCGCGCGGAGGCGGCCGTGTGCCGGATCCTCCGGCAGCATGGCGGTGAGCTATCCTTTGAACGCCTGCGCGCCTCCTGTGGTCCGGCAGGCATCACGCAGCCCAACCTGTGGAGAATTGTGCTGCACTCGCCTCTCGTTTTTCGTAGCGCGCCGGGTACCTACCGGCTGATCACCGCGTCTCAGATTCGATAAAATTGAAATTGAACGCATGTGTCGAGCAGTGTTCTTTCTTTCCCAATACGACACAATCCCTCAAAATTTAAGAGACGAGGTGCAAGGATGAGAGCTGAGCTCTGCGTCTTAGTGGCCGGCCTTGGTTTGCTCGCGGCCTCAGCGCCCCTGATGGCGCATCATTCGTTCGCGGCCGAATACGATGCCAGCAAGCCCATCACGATTTCTGGCGTCGTGACGAAGGTGGAGTGGATGAATCCCCATGCCCGGTTTTATCTGGACGTCAAGGACGCCACTACCGGCGCCATCACAAAATGGGAATTCGAGCTGGGAAGCCCCAATGTACTGATGCGTATGGGCTGGAGCCGTCATTCGCTCAAAGTGGGCGATGTGGTCACGGTGGAAGGCGCGCTCGCCAAGGATGGCTCCAAGCTGGCCAACGCGCGCAAGGTGACGCTCGCCGACGGGCGCAAGGTGTTCGCCGGCTCGGCGTTGGACCAGAACAAGGAGCAGCCGTAGTTCCGGCCCGCTAGCGCACCTGGTGCGGAATGGCCGCCGACGCGCTTCCTGCATAGGCAGCCGAGCCTTCGTAAATGGCCCGCACTTGATACGTTCCGGACGCCAGAGTGGACGTGGTGAATGTCGCGGTGCCCGTGGCATCGAGCGCAGCCGTGCCGAGCGTGGTGTCTCCTGCTTTGAAATCGACGGTTCCGGCGGGGATGCCGCCATTGGACGAGGTAACGCTCACCACCGCCGTGAAGGTCACGGGGGCGCCGGCGGCCGTTGAATCCGGGGCACAGCTGAGGGACATTGCCGTGACGCCCTTGTTCACGGTCAGCGTGAGCGCGGGCGAGGTGCTGCCGGCATATTCGGAGTCACCACTGTAAACCGCCGTAATGGGCAGAGAGCCGTCTGGAAGAGCCGAGGTAGTGAGGCTCGCCTGCCCGGACTCCAGTGCCCCGGTTCCCAGAGCTGTCTGCCCGTCCAGGAAAGTTATCATTCCGGTGGCGATGGCCGGGCTTACCTGTGCCACCAACGTAACCGGTTGGCCCACATAGGACGGGTTGGGCGTCGACGTCACCGTAACCGCCGCCGGAGGGTTGGCTGTGGCGTCTGTTTGCGGCAAGGCCGGAGGCTTCACGTTGGTGGCTCGGCCTTCTTTGTCGCCCCGCAGCCAGACCGACAGATCGGCATCGGGATTGGGCGGGCCGGGAAGAGCAATTGCAAGCGACTGCCTTAGCCCTGGTCCGGGCAAGGGCGCGGGCAGGCTGGTCACTTCCGTCCCGTTCGTTGCGTCCCAGCCGAGTTTCGCGATCATCTCGAGATTCTGCCCGGTCAGCCGATACAGGCGCGTACCGTTCTGCGGGGACGCATCGGTGGAGCTAAACGAATCGATTTCGGGCACGCGGAGGATGCGAGCCAGCCTGAAGGGCCGCGAAGCGCCATCGCTTCCGTTATCAATGACCGCCTGGAACGAACATCCGGCCGGCAGCCCGCTGGTGTTGAACGCTAGAAACAACTGGTCGGATGAAAGTTGCTGCAGAGCCGTTTGCCCAGTCTGGTCTCCGATGTGGAGGGAGGCGTGCGCGCCCAAGCCATCCGCACAGGCCAACTGCAGGACGCTCTGCCGGTGCAGGTTCTTGGCGTCCAGCACGGCGTTCATGGTGTACCCGGCGGGAAACTCGTCTGAACCGAGCGAGATGGCCAGTCCGGGCGGCAGCGTGAGCTTCGAACTCACAATCACCGGCAGAGGGCCGGCGATCTGAAGACCATCGTCGAAACTCAGCGGCTGCGGGCGGTCTGTCAGATACGCCTTGATCGGAAGCTCAGCGCCAGGTGATGGGGACGATTTGAGTTCCACGGTGACGCTGCGCTCCGTGCCGCTTTGGGCCGGCGAGTCCAGGCGAAGAAGGGCGCCCGATACCTCCAACTTCGAAAGCAGCTCCAGACGTTTGCCCTTCAGGACAAAGTGCTGCTGGCCCCCGCCGCGCTTGACCACAACCGGGAGATTGGAGATGTCCGGCGGATTCGCCAGAATCTGAAATTTTACCGGATGAGCTTTACCATCCTGCTGAGAAACAAGCAGTTCGTAAGCGCCCGCGTCGAGGCTTTGCGGGTCAATCTGCACGTCCATATGCTCCTGCGGACCTTCGCGCAGGCCTTTCGGAAGCAGAAACCGCAGGTCATCCGCGGTGGCGAATTCGTCGTTCAGTTTCTTGAGCTGGACTTTGGTGGTGAACTCAAAGTCGCCGCCGGTAACGGTCACGGGCCCTTTCGCGGATCCGGCCAGCAGGCGCCCCTGGGAAGCGGGATCCAAGTGCGCTTTGGCGAAATCGCTGAGAGGGCCGACGTGAACGGTTCCAACCGCCTCCATGGGCACCCAGTCCCAGAATCCGGTCAGTTTGTAGTCGCCCGGAGCGACATGCGCTTTTGTGAGGTCGATTTCCAGCGCCTTCTGATTGCCCAGGATCGCGACCGAGACTGGCGTTTTCTTGTGCTGCTCGTTGACCAAGGCCCAGGCGCGCGCGCGGCCCAGATATTTCCAGTCCGCCTTCGGCACGTCCACCGGAAGCGGGGTTTTCTGATCCGCGGGTAGATAATTCGCCTTGCCGATGTGCATGGAGGGCGCGGAGATGTTCGGAATGCGGCTGGCCCACAGGTAGGCCACGCGCGTGTGTGCCGGCGCCGGGTCGGTTGGACCACACAGATTCACATCGGAGTTTTTGAGCGGTTGCGCGAAGGAGGCGCGGAACTGCGTGCCAGGGAACGCCATGGCGCGCAAATCCAACAGCATGGCGGTTCCGCCCGCGGCGAGCCCGACAGGGCTTCCAAAGAAGAGCGAGGCTGCGGTCGTCGCCATACTCGCGGTTTGCCCGGCGCGTTCCGCCGACGCGCTGGCCAGGGGATTGTACGTCGCCAGCTGCGGGTTCATGGTAGCGAATACGGTCTGAGCCTGAGCGGCAACCGGAGCGTTCCGGTCGATTTGAACTGCGAATCCATACTCTGACGCGAAGCCGTTCAATGCCGCGTTAACGCTTGCCGCCGAGCTGTCGGCGTTCGACAACGTTTCGACCAGCTGTTCCGCTTCGGCCGTCTTGTCCGCATAATCCGCCAGTTGCGCAACCAGGACCTCGTCTTGCAGCAGGAAATTGGCGACTTTCTTCTTACTCAACCCTGCGGGACCGTACACCAGCGCGGCTAGAGAAATGGTCTCGGTCATTTTCCATTCCTGTGGCTTGCCGGCGGGCTTGGGATCGGTAACGATGATGTCGGCTTGGCCGGTGTGCCGCAGTTTCGGCACGAGGACCAACGCGACGTCGCCAGGCCGCTTCTCTTTGCCGTGCAGGACGGGAGCATAGAGAAGCGTGTCGCCTTCACTCAGGTGGTTGATGGTACGAAAAGGAAGCGGTGCGCCGCCGCCCCGGACTTTCAGGTCCACGGCTCCGAGCGGGCCTCCCGCGGGGCAAGTCACCAGGGCAGGCGCTTCGGGCAGGGCCGCGGCGGGATTCGCGCTGGGATCGGGGGCTTTGCTTTGGGCATGAAGTAAACAAACTGCCAGCAAAGCCGTGCTTGCGGCTTGAACCCTCATTCGTTTACTAGTATATTTACGCGCCGCCACCCCGGCCGGTTACGAACCGGCTCGCTTTGGTTCGATGAAGTATCGTTCATGCCCTACCGGCCGGCTCCAGCGCTGGGCCGGAGACCGAGCGTCCGGCCGCAACTTAAGAAGCGGCCCTGCGCCTCTTGCGCGCTTCGGCCACCGGAGAGCTGATGGTCAGGCTGTCGGCGGGGGCGTCCATTTCCTGCAGCGACAACCCTTCCGCCCTCTTGGTAAAGCTGAGACGGCGGGTGTCCGGATCGAAGTCCACCAGGATCCAGTCGCCGGAGCGCACCTGGCCGCTCGAAACCAGGTTGGAGGCCGGCCGCACGATCAGCCGCCCGATGGTTCGCTTCAGGTGGCGCGCGCCGTAGCGGATATCGGTGCCTTGCTCCAGGACAAAGCGCTTGGCTTCCTCCGACAGCGTAAACACGAACGCACGGTCCAGGCTGCTGCTGAAGATTCGCTCCTGCACGAAACTGAGTTCGATATCGAGAATTTTGCGGAGCTGTTCGGAACCAAGTGGCCGGAACGTGACGATCTCATCGAGCCGGTTTATGAACTCGGGTGTAAATCTCTTGCGCGCCGCCTCGATGCCGCTGCGGTGAATTTTGCCGGCCATCGATTCTTCCTGAATTTCGAATTTCGCCCGCTGCCACGGCCCGGCCGAAAAGCCCAGCCTCGGCGCCAGGATTTCGTTCATCTCGGCGGCTCCCAGGTTGCTGGTCAGGAAGATCATGGCGCGCGAAAAATCCACGCGCCGGTTGTCGCCCAGCGTAAGCGTCGCCTTGTCGAGAATGCCCAGCAACAGGTTCCACAAGGCGTCGGACGCCTTCTCGATCTCATCAAACAGGACGAAGCTGAGCTTGGTTTCGTCGGTGTGGTACTGGTTAAGGGCCTCCTGCGAAAGGATGGGATGAGTCTCGCGGTGGCCCAGATATCCCGGCGGCGATCCGATCAACTTGGCGATTTCATGGCTGTGCTGGAACTCCGCACAGTCGATCTTGATGAGCGCGCTCGGAGTCCGCAGGAGTGTCTCGGCGGTGACCTCGACGATACGGGTCTTGCCCGAACCGGTGGGGCCGAGGAAGAGGAAGTTGCCAACCGGGCGGCCGGGAGCGGTCAACCCGGAAAGATGCATCTGGTAAGCGCCGACGATCTGATCGATGGCCTGGTCCTGGCCGACAATCAGACGGCGCAGGCTTTGGTCCAGGGATCTGGCCGGCTCTCCGGGCAAGCCCGGATCCAGCGGAACATTTACTTCTGTCATCGAATTACCGCCCGCCTGGCAGGAACAGCTTAGCGGCCGATGGGGGTGCCTCCACTAGGTTAGACGCAGGTTAAACCGGCAGGAATTCAGAAACATTGGCTCGGATCAAGAGGGCGTTCAAAAAAGTAAATGGCCGGTCCTGGCTCGGAAGGAGCACCAGGGCCGGCCGGGCCTGTGGTGGCGTGCCGCTTAGACGGCAACGAACAGCGTGTTGCCGCCGCGGTTCACCAGCAGGAGATTGTCCTCCTTCGAGCTGTTGAGGGCCTGCTCGAAATCGGAAGTGTTGTGGACGGGTTTGCGGTTGACTTGCTGGATCACGTCGCCTTGCCGCAGCCCGGCGCCAGCGGCCTGGCTGGCAGGATCGACGTTGGTCACAACTACGCCCTGGGTGTTGGCGGGAAGACCCAGATCGTGCGCGGACTCCGGGGTAAGATTTTCCACCGCAACGCCGGAGAGCGAACCCTCCGATTTCTGGCCCTGGGGCTTCACGGAGGCGATCTCCGTGGGCAGCTCGCCGAGTTGCACGGTGACATTGCGCTCGGCTCCATTGCGCTCGACGCGCAGATTGACTTCGCTCGACGGCTGCATCATCGAGATGGTCATGCGCAGATCGTTGCTGCCGGTCACCGGTTTGCCATTGACCTCCAGAATGACATCGCCGCGTTCCAGGCCGCTCCGCTGAGCCGGGCTGTTCGGGCTGACGTCTCCGACCAGCGCACCGCGATCTTGCGTAACGCCGAAAGCCTTGGCCATCGCCGGGGTGACGTCCTGCGGCAGGATGCCCAGGTAGGCGCGGGTGACTTTTCCGCTCTTGACCAGCTGCTCCATGACATTGCGGGCCATGTCGACCGGGATCGCGAAGCCGATGCCCTGGTTGCCTTCCGAGCCATGAGCGATGATGGCGGTGTTGATGCCGATCAGCTCGCCGCGGTCGTTCACCAGCGCACCGCCGGAATTGCCGGGGTTGATCGGCGCGTCGGTCTGGATGAAGTTTTCGTACTGCTCAATGCCGAGATTGGAGCGGTGCGTGGCGCTCACGATGCCCATGGTGACGGTCTCGCCCACGCCGAAAGGATTGCCGATCGCGAGCGCGTAGTCGCCCACCTGAACCTTCGAGGAATCGCCGACCGTGATGCAAGGCAGATCGCTCGCGTCGATCTTGAGAACCGCGAGGTCGCTCTTGGCGTCCGTCCCGACAATCTTGGCCGGAAACTCGCGCTTATCGGCCAGTCTCACTTGGACCTGCGTGGCGCCGTCCACGACGTGGTTGTTCGTGAGGATGTAGCCATCCGGAGTCATGATGACGCCCGAGCCGAGGCCGTACTCGCGCTGTTCCGGCGCCTGGCGCGGCGCATTGAACTGCGGAGCGGAATTGCCGAAAAACTGCCGGAAGAGTGGATCATCCGGGAGCTGGCCGCCCCCGAATTCCGTGGGGATCTTGGAAATCTTGGTGGATGACACGCTGACGACCGCCGGCAGAACCTTTCGTACCACGGGCGCGAACCCAGTGCTGGGGCCTTCGTTGGGATTCGCCAGCTTCAGCTCGAATGCCGGATGGATCATTCCCAGATGGCCGGCGGCAAACCCAATCCCGCCGATTCCCGAGGCGAGCGCCACAGCCAGCAACACCGCCTGGGGACGTTTCCAAAAGCTCAATTTGTTCATATTCCCTCCCATGAGATTTGTCCGTCGGCCACTGGCACCGGGTTAGCTCCCCCAGGAAGGTGGCCTAACTCCTTGGACGAAGGCGGGCCTGCAATGACTTTCACGGGAAGTCGGTATCCGGGGTACCGGCGATTGGGTATGCGACCGGCTAGGAAATCACGCCCTTGCGGACCGCGTACAGAATTAATTCGGGAATGCTACGCAAGTTCAGCTTTTGCATGATTCGGGCACGATGCGTCTCGACAGTGTAAACGCTGAGATCCAGAAGGTTGGCGATGTCCTTGCTGGAGTTCCCCTCAGCCACCAGTTGCAGAATCTCGCGCTCGCGCGAGGAAAGCAGATCGTAGGAGTCTTCGGCGCCGGTGCGCTGGAGCTTGCGCATGTAGTCCTCCAGCAGCACCTTGCCGACGGCCGGGCTAAAGAACGATTTGCCCGCCGCCGCGGAGCGGATCGCGCGCGCCAGGTCCGCTTCGGCGGAATCCTTCAGGAGATAAGCCTTGGCGCCGGCCTTGAGCGCACGCAGCACGTAGCCTTCGTCGGAATGCATGCTCAGCATGACCACCTGCGTGTCCGGCAAGCTCTCACGAATCTGGCGGCAAGCTTCGATTCCGTTCAGGTTGGGCATCCCGATGTCCATGACCATCACGTCCGGCTTCAGCGACTGCGCCGTCGCCACCGCCGCGCGGCCGTCTTCGGCTTCGCCCACCACGCTAAGGTCCGACTGCGCATCCACCACCATGCGCAGGCCGGCGCGAATCAGCGTATGGTCATCGGCGAGCACCACGCGGGTTTGCTTCATGGGCCCTGGCCGTTACGGGAAGGCGGCGGAAGCTCCGCGGCGAGAGTGGTTCCGTGGTTGAGCCGCGATTCGATCGTGAGTGTTCCGCCCAGACGCTTCACGCGTTCCTCCATGCCAAGCAACCCCAAACCTCGCACGTGTCCGGGGTCGAACCCCCGCCCGTCGTCGGTCACTTGGACACGAACGCCTTGCTCCGACTGGCGGACCTTGACTTTCGCATTGCGCGCGCCGGAGTGGCGCACCGCGTTGCTCAACGCTTCCTGCACCAGGCGATAGATGCAAACCCGGTAATCGTCCGGCAGGTGGTCCGAGACGATGTCGGATTGAACCTCCACCTCGATGTCGCTGCGGCGCGATACCTCGCGCCCTTGCCACTCCAAAGCGGCCACCAGCCCGAGGTCATCCAGCATCGACGGCCGCAGCAGCAGCGCGATGTTCCTCACTTCCTGAAAGGTCCGTTCCGTAACGGCCTTCATGTTGTCGAGCTGCGATCTCACCTCCGGGCGATCATGGGAAAGCAGGCCCGACAACCGGCCCACGTCCACCAAGAGGGCGCCGAGTGACTGGCCGACTTCGTCATGCAATTCGCGCGAAATGTTGCGGCGCTCGGTCTCCTGCGCGTCCACCAGCCGGGCGGAAAGCTGCTGCATCTCATGCTGGCTTTGAGACAGCTGCAGGTAGCGCCTGCGGGTCTGGCGCTCCAGCCGGACGATGTACGCCATGCTTGCCAGCACCAGCAGAAATCCGCTTCCGAAGCCGATGGCTAACACGCGCGTCAGGCCGTGTTGTACCGATGCGAACTCGGACGTCAGAGAGGAGTCCGCCTGTTGGAGCCGCTCGCCATTCCAGGTCTTGAGGCGGGCGGACCAATCGGCGAGCTGGCCTTGAAGCCGGTTCATATGCTGGGCGATCAGGACCTGGCTCTGCTGCTTGCGCTCGTCCGGCGGCGCCGCCAGCACGGAGATGTACAGGGTCCGCTGCTCGGAGAAAACATTTTCAAGGCCATCCAGGAGCGCGGCTTCGCCCGAGTCGCGCGCCAGGGGATACTGCCTCAAATCCGATTCGATTTCAAAGGCAAGTTGATCCAGACGCCGGCGGGAGGCCTGCTCCTGATCGGCCTTCGTCTCGGCGACCAGTTGTTGGACCGCCTGATTGTATTTCTGGACCGAGAACAGAAGGTCGGAAAGCATCTGCGCGCGTTCCCCGAGCGCGTGCGTGACCGCCAGTTCCTGCGCGTGCATCTGGCCGAGCAGGCGGACGGCGAGAACGCCGGATAAACCGAGCAGCGCCAGCAGAAACCCGCAAACGCCGAGGAAAAGCCAGCGCAGGCGGCTGGAAGCTACCGGTTCCTGCGAATTCGTCTTGTCTTCCTTGGGCAACGGGATGGTCTCCGCTGGCCGCGGGTTCACTTGGGAGCTGGTCCCTGGGTGACCTGCACCAGGTCGTCCGGGCGAATCCATTTCGCGAAGGCCGCCTGAACCTGTTGCGCGGTCAGCAGAACGTACTTCTGCGCGGCTAGGGTCGATTCATTTAACGGCAACTGGTTCCGAACGCGCGAAATCAACCCCCCGGCGATGTTGCTCTCACTCGATTCGGACAGCGGAATCTGCTGCAGCAGGAGCACCTTAGTCTGGTGCAGCGCGTCGGCGGGTACCGGATCCGTTTGCATCGCCTTCAGATCGCGTTCCACGATCGCGCGGGCTTTGGATACATTCGGTGGATCGCAGCCGTAGCTGACGGCGTAGAAGGCGCGGGTTGGCCCAGCTTCCAGCGTCGAGGAAACCGAATACGCGAGACCGGTATTCTCACGCAAGTCACGCGACAAGCGGCTGGCGTAAAATGCGCCGCCCAGCACCTCATTTCCCAGATTTAGCGCATAGTAGTCCGGGTTGGACCGGTTGAGCGGCAGGGTCTCGGCCAGCGTCACGTCATCCTGCACCCGGCTGGCATTCGGAACTGCGGTGTTCGAAGCCTTGTTGCGCGGCACCGCGGGCAGCAGAGTCGGGGGCTTGGGGCCATTCGCGTTCCAGGCTCCAAAATAACGCGCAATCACGGCGCGAGCGTGTTCCGGAGTCACGTTGCCGATGACCACGATGGTAGTCAAATCCGGACGGAAGACACGCTGGCGGTAGTTGCGGATGTCCTCCAGCGAGAGTCCCATGACACTGCCCGGCGTGGCATGGCGAAGATTCGGATCGTCTTTCGGCAAAAGAGCCGACTGCAAAGCGTGCTGCGTCAGATAGCCCGGGCTGCGCAATTCTCCCGCCACGCTGGCCGCCAGTTGGCGTTGAATGATCTTGAAGGCATTTTCGGGAAGCGACGGACGCAGCTCATTGTCCGCGAGCAGCTGAACGCCGCGATCGAAATCGTTCGCCAGCACCGCCAGCGAGAAATTCGTGCCGCCGGATTCGTCGGCGCCGATATCGTCGAGGGCCTTTTGAAACGCGACGCGGTCCAACGATTCGGTTCCGTAGGAGAGCAGCTGATCCAGCGCCTGGTTGACGCCTTCCTGGCCATGTGGGCTCTCCAGATCCGGATTGTTGCGAATGTAGCCGTAGACGCTGATGGTGTTGCTGATGGTTTCCGGCTGCACGATCAGCTTCAATCCGTTGGCGAGGGTGCTGACCTCCGGATGCACCGTGGAAGCCGGAATGGAGAGCTGATTGACTTTCTGCGCCCAGGCGGGAAGCGAAACAGTCGTATTCGGGGTGGACGCAAACGATTCGGACCCGCCGAAGGAGGCTGACGAGAGCGGCTTGCCGGAGGGCTGCGGCGTCAAAACCGCCGAGATGGATTCTTCCGGATTGAGAAGCTGGCGCGCCAGGCGATTGACGTCATTCACCGTGACTTTCTCAATCGCCTGGATGTCTTCATCCGGCGACTCGCGCCCTTCCAGCGCGAGAACCTGGGACCAAACCATGGCGAGGCCAGAGATGGAATTCTTCTGAAATTCCGCGCTGGCTACCTCATGCCGCTTGGCAGCCGTCACCAAATCCGGCGGGACGCCGTTTTTGGCGATCTCGCCGAGCACGCCTCCGATTTCGCCGAGCAGCGCTTTGCCGTCGCCGCCGGCGGGAAACGCACCGAGCGCGTAGCCCAGGCTCGCCCGCGGCAGGCTGTCAAACGAGAAGCCGGCGCTCAAGGCCTTCCCCTGTGGGACCAAATCATAGAGGCTGCCCCGTTGGCTGCTCAAGACATCGGCCAGAACCTGGGCGGCCGCGTAGTCCGGACTCCGCAAGCCCGGCCAGCGGAACGCCGTGACCGCCAGCCCATAAGGAAGATCGGTGGTGAGCTTTAACGATTCGGCCTTCACCGGCTCGAGCCGGATCTCGGGACGCGCGGGCAGGCTCTTGCGCGGAATCGCGCCAAAAAGATTTTTCACCTCGGCGATGGTGGCCGCCGGATCCACGTCGCCGGCGATCACCAGAATGGCATTGTTCGGCGCATACCAGGTATCGTGGAAATTCTTCAGCATGGCTCCGGTAGTCGCGTTGAAGGAGGGCCGGGTTCCCAACGCATCGTGTTGGTAGGGAGTGCCCTGGAACATCGCGGAGAGCAGATCGGTGTAGAACACGTACTGGGGATTGGAAAGGTCGCGCGCGACCTCCTGCTCGATGGCGCCGCGTTCGTGATCCCAAAGGGCATCGGTCGCCAGCAGGTTCTGCATGCGGATCGACTCGATGTGCAGCGCCACGTCCAGGTCCTGCTTCGGCGCCGTGAAAAAGAACTGTGTGACGGACTGCTGGGTGTCGGCGTTGAAGTCGCCGCCCATGGCCGCCGCGACGCTCGCCAACTGGTCGGCGGACAGGCTGGGGCTGCCGCGGAACATCATATGCTCCAAAGCGTGTGCCATGCCGGGAAAACCTTGCGGAGCCTCGTTGGATCCAACCAGGTAATTCACCACCGTGGTCACGACGGGCGCCAGGGAACTGTGAACCACCACCACGCGAAGCCCGTTGTCCAGCGTGGCTCGTGTGACGTCCGCTGCAGGTTTCGGCGGCGCACCTAGTAGGGAACCCGCCAACAACAATGTAGCTAGTAGAGCTCTTTGAGCCATCATAGGCAGACCAGCGCCTCCAATTTGATGATAATCCTCCGCGGCGCGATGACAATGTTTTGCGGCAGCCGGATGGAGCAGTCCGTGTGCAAGCGAGACCGTACAAAAAGACGTAACCTAAGCAGGAAAGTTACAGAAGCGCCATGGGCAACACTTTAACCCAACTCATCCCCAAGGACGCAGCCCAGATTCTGCTGGTACTTTTTCTTTCCTTCCTGATTGGTCTGGAGCGCGAGGAACAAAAGGCGACGTCGGAGCAGTACCGGTTTGGCGGAGTTCGGACCTTTCCCCTGCTCGGCTTGCTCGGTTACGCACTCTGCTTGTTTTCCGGAGGGAGCCTGCTTCCGCCTACAGTCGGGTTCGCGGTGGTCGGAGCGTTTCTGTGGCAGTCCTACCGGCACAAGCTGGAGGGCGTTTTGCTGGCCGGCATGACCACCGAATTGTCTGGCTTGATGACCTATGTGGTGGGAGGGCTCGTCGCACGCGAGCTGTATTGGATCGCCATCACGCTCACCGTGCTCGGCGTGGGGCTGCTCGAACTGAAGACGGCTCTGGAAGCCCTCGCCAAGCGAATCGCGGCCGACGAAATCCTCACGTTCTCCAAGTTTCTCCTGCTGACCGCTGTGATCCTTCCTATCGTTCCGGACCAGACTTTTGGGACGTTTGGTTTTAATCCCTTCAAAACGTGGTTGGTGGTTGTCGCGGTGAGCACCATCTCCTACAGCAGTTACCTGTTGCAGCGGTGGACCCAAAAGCGCGGGGGTCTCCTGCTGGCCGCCTTGCTGGGCGGAGCGTACTCCTCCACCCTCACCACCTTGGTGCTGGCCAAACGGGCGCGCGAACAATCCCGACCGCATCTATACTCGGGCTCCATGCTGGTGGCTTCCGGCGTGATGTACCTGCGACTGCTTGCGCTGCTGGGCATTTTCAATCGCCAACTTCTCCAGCGACTCGGCTGGCCGTTCCTCCTGTTGGCCGCCGCCGCGATTGCGGGCGGGGTGCTGTGGATGCATCTGCTGGATCATGGCGGCCGGGAAGAGCAGAACTTCCAGCCGAAAAACCCGCTGGAGATCGGCGCGGCTTTCTTGTTCGCGGGACTGTTTGTCGCCATGCTTCTCATCACGCACCTCGCTCTGCTCTACCTGGGCCGTGCGGGGCTTTTCGCGCTGGCTGGCGTGATGGGCGTCACCGATGTCGATCCGTTTATCTTGAGCCTCGCCGAGTCTGCTTCCACCACGACGCCGGTTGCGCTGGCCGGAGGCGCCATCGTGATTGCAGCAGCCAGCAACAACCTGATTAAGGGCATCTACGCGTATGGCTTCGCCGACCGTCGAACCGGAACGCAGGGTCTCGTGCTTCTCGGGGTGCTGGCGCTGGTCGGATTACTCCCCTTGTTTGTGTGAGCCGCTGCGCCGAGGCTGGCCGACTCTGCCCCCGCCGTGCAATCATCGATTGGGTGGTAGGCCACAGGAGGGCCGGAATTCGTGAGTAACCCCAATCTGTTCGTATCGGGCGCCTCGGGACATCTGGGACGGCGCGTTGTCGAGCTTCTGATCCAGCAAGTCGGCGCGACCCGGGTGATCGCCGGTACCCGCACTCCGGAGAAGCTGGCGGATCTGGCCCAGCAAGGCGTGCAAGTCCGCAAGGCCGACTTCGAAGATCCGCAGGGCCTGGAAAAGGCGCTGGCCGGTGCGGACCGGGCATTGATCATCAGCAGTGACGCTATCGACCGGCCGGGGCGCAGGATCGCGCAACATCGCGCCGCGGTGGCTGCGGCTGTCAAAGCGGGCGTCCAGCACGCGGTCTATACGTCCATGCCCAATCCGGAAACTTCGCCCGTGGTCTTTGCGCCGGATCACCTGGGTACCGAGCAGGCGCTGGCCGCGAGCGGCTTGGGTTACACGATCCTCCGCAATTGCTGGTACACCGAGTTTCTGATTCCGGCCCTGGCGGCGGCGGTGGCTTCGGGTAAGCTCATCGCGGCTGCGGGGCAGGGAGGCGCGCCGTATGTGACACGGGAAGATTGCGCGCGTGCCGCGGCGGCCGCTCTGGCGTCGTCGGACACGAGCAACCATACTTGGAACATCACCGGACCCGCCGTGGTGACCTTTGCCGAGCTAGCCAAGCTGGCGAGCGAGCTTACCGGCCGGCCCGTGGAATACGCCGCGGCCAGTCCCGAGGAGCGCACCCAGCAGTTGATCGCTCTCGGTACGCCCGAACCGATCGCAAAAATGCTGGTTTCGTCACAAATCGCGATCGCGCAGGGCAAGATGGGCACTGCGACGGCGGCGGTTCAGGAATTGACCGGCCGCGCACCCATGAGCGTGGCTCACTTCCTGTCCGCGCATCGGGCCGCGCTCTTGCCCGCATCGCAAACCGCCGGGCACTAAACGGGGCAGCCACCATATAATAGCCTTCCAGTGGCCTCCGATCAGGCAGTTCTTTATCAAGTTCAGGACGGCGTTGCCCGCATCACGCTCAACCGGCCCGAAAAGCGCAACGCGCTGATACCGGCGCTGATTTCCGGACTGCGGGATGCATTGGCGGATTCCTCCCGCGACGCAAGCGTCCGCGTCGTTGTTCTGCGCGGCGCCGGCAAGGATTTCTGCTCGGGCATGGATCTGCGCGCGTTTCACGAGGGCCTGGGCGGCGATGCGCTTCAATATCGCGAAGAGGCCCGGCGGATGGCCGTGCTGTTTCTCGAAATGCGCCATCATCCGCGGCCGATTGTTGCGGCGGTGCACGGACGCGCGCTGGGCGGCGGATGCGGCATCGCGACCGCGGCCGATCTCCTGGTCGCTTCGCATTCGGCGCAGTTCGGCTACCCCGAGGTCAACGTCGGCTTCGTGCCCGCCATGGTCATGGCGATTCTGCGGCGCGCCGTCACCGAGAAACGCGCCTTCGAAATGATTGTATCCGGCGAAAGCCTAACTGCCCAAACGGCCTGCGACCACGGCATGGTCAACCGCGTCTTCGCGGACCAGACCTTCGACCTGGATGTGGACGCCTATGTCGCCAGACTGGCCGCCAAGTCCGCCACCGCGATCACTCTGGCCAAGCAGCTCTTCTATCGCACCGATGCCGTCGGATTCGAAGCGGCCGTGGAAGCCGGCGCCGACACCAACGCGATTGCCCGCACGACGCCGGACTTTGAGCGCGGCATCGCGGAATTTCTGAAAAAGCGCTAAACGAATGTCGGACGACTCGCGGCTCCGCGACCAAACCAAGAAACTGGGCGCCTGGTTCCTGGGTCCCAAGGCGGAAAACGCGGAGACCGAAGAGAAGCTGATTTCCTTCATCCTTCAGGATTATTTTCACTGGCGGCGCAACTACTATCCCTCCGATGAGATCGTCATCCGCCAGAGCATGCGCCGTGAGCAGGCAGACTGGAACGACGAACTGGCGCAAAAGATCGCGGAAATGCTGGCCGGGCTGCGCCGGCATTTCCCGTTCTATAGCCCGCGTTATCTGGCGCACATGATGTCGGACCAGACGCTGCCCTCGGTACTCGGCTACTTCGCGGGTCTGCTCTACAATCCCAACAACGTCACGCCGGAAGCCGCGCCGGTAACGGAGCGCTGGGAATTTGACGTGGGCCGCGACATTCTGGAGATGCTGGGGTACAAAGCGCCCCCGGCGCCGCCCGGCGTCCACGTGGCCCGCTCCGAGTTCGGATGGGCGCATGTCACCAGCGGTGGAACCGTGGCCAACATTGAAGCGCTGTGGGCCGCCCGCAACGCGGCCTATTTTCCGCTCGCCGTGCATCGGATCGCGAGCGAACTTCGTCTGCCGTTGGACGTCACTCTGCCCGATCAAAGCGCCTGCAACCTCGCGGACCTCCCACAAGGTCAATGCCTGAGCCTGGCTCCCGGCGAGATCCTGCACCTGCTGCCGCGGCTGCTGGCGGCAATTCAGCAGCGTTTGGATGTGCCGCAGCAGGTCGCCATTCAAAAAACGCCCGAGCTGCTGGCGGCCAGCGGCTTCAGCCTTGCGCACAGCGGCGCGGCGGCGTGCTATGCGGTGCGGCCGCCCGCGATCTTCGTCTCCGCGACCAAACACTACAGCATTTACAAAGCGGCCGACCTGCTGGGAATCGGACGGGAAAACGTAATTTTGGTGGATGTCGACAGCCTGTTCCGCATGCACGTCGCGGATCTGGAAGCCAAGATCCGGCAGGCCATCGCGCGCGGCTTGCTGCCGCTCGCCGTCATCGCCACCGTGGGAACCACGGAAGAAGGCGCGGTGGATCCCGTGCACGAAGTCCTGGATCTGCGCCACGAGCTCGAAGCGGAGTTGCGCACCAGCTTTTGGCTCCACGTGGACGCGGCCTGGGCGGGCTACCTGCGGTCGCTGTTCCCGGCGGGCGCGGCGGTTCCCCCAACCCCCCCGCAGTCGCTGGACGAGCATATCGAAACGGTGCGTCGTTTCGTTTCCTGCGAGCTGGACTTGAGCGGCGGAGCTTATTCCAGGACCCTGCAGATTCAATGGGGCGCCAAGGATGTCTTGAGCGCGTTTCTCGCCTTTGCGCGCGCCGATTCCATCACGGTGGACCCGCACAAAATGGGCTACGTGCCGTACCCCTGCGGCGTGGTCGCCTTTCGCAACGATCGCGTGCGGCAGTTTCTGGCCGAGGCCGCTCCTTATTTGGAGTCAGCGGTGAAGGGCGGCGAAGAAGCCGCGGATCACGCGCCGCCAACCGCCATCGGCCCCTACATTCTGGAAGGCTCGAAGCCGGGCGCTGCCGTCGCAGGAGTCTGGCTGTCGCACCGCATGATTCCGCTGAACCGCGACGGCCATGGCGAGATCGTCCGCGCCTCCCTTCTCGCGGCCCGCGAGCTATACGAGCGCTTGGTGCATTGGGAGCATTGGGCCAAGGCGAACGGCGTCGAGGCCGCCTTCGAGTTTCACGCGCTGACGCCCGAACCTCCGGACACGAACATTGTCTGCTTTCTGGTGAAAGAGAAGCCGGCAGGCTCGCTGGCTCGCATGAACGAGCTGAACCGGTGGATCTACCAGCGCTTCACCATCGAGTCCGAGTACAGCCAGGGCGAGTACAGCTACTCGCAGCCGTTCTTCCTTTCGCACACGGTGATCCAATATCCGGGTTATTCGCCCACCTCGGTGGGCGGCCTGTTGCAGCGGCTTGCCATCGAAGCCTCCGACTATTTCGGGCAAGGATTGTTCGTCCTGCGCGCCACGGTGATGAGCCCCTACATCGTGCTGGCGGAAGAATCCGGACGGAGCGGGCGGCCGTATCTGGCGCAATTCGTCGAGCGGCTGGCCGCGAAGGCGGAGGAAGGCATCGCGGCGCTGGCTAAGTCCGGACCAGATACACCGCGACCTCAGCCAGCAGGTTCGGCAGAACCTTAACCTGGCTCGCACCCTGCAGGAAGATGCGTTTCTCGACGGTCCAGTGTTGCGCCTGGACCAGCAGCTCGAAATCTTCGACGGTGAAGAAATGGATGTTAGGCGAGTCGAACCAGTCGTGCGGAAAGAGCTTGGTCTTGGGAGCGCGGCCCGTGAAGAGCTGCGCTTTTCGCACCGTCCAGTGGCCGAAGTTGGGGAAGGCGACGATGGCCCGGCGGCCGACGCGCAGCATTTCGCGCAGTACTTTCAGCGGCGCGCGCGATTCCTGCAGAGTCTGGCTGAGAATCACGTAATCGAAAGCCTGATCCGGCAAGTCGGCCAGCGCGTCTTCGATGTCGCTATGAAAGACCGACACGCCGCGCGCGATGGCCTGCCGGACGCGCGAACCTTCGATTTCCACGCCGCGGGCGTCCACGTGCTTGTTCTCGGCAAGCCACGCCAATAGCTCGCCCTCGCCGCAGCCCAGATCGAGCACGCGCGTATTCGGCTCGATGATCTCGCTAATGATCTCGTAGTCGCTGCGCCCGAGCAGCCGCGGCACGAAGGCATGCGCCACGCTCAGGCTCGCTCCCGGAACGTGCTGGCCAGGAAGCCGCGCACCAGTTCGGCTTGCTCCGTGATGTGCACCAGGAAGGCGTCGTGCCCGTAGTTGGAGGGCAGGTCGCAATACGCTACGTCGCAGTTGCGGCCGCGCAGCGCGCGCACGACTTCCAGCGACTGGTAGCTGGGGTAGAGCCAGTCCGAAGTGAAGCTCATCACCAGAAATCGCGATTTCACGCCCGCGAACGCCGCGCTGAGTGAAGGCTTTCCCGCCGTGAGGTCATAGTAGTCCATCGCCTTCGAGATATAAAGGTATGAATTCGCGTCAAAGCGGTCCACAAACTGGTTGCCGCGATAGCGCAGATAGCTTTCCACTTCGAACTGATCCTGATCGCGCAGGCGGCGTCCGAACTTCTCGCGCATGGAGGCGTCGCTCATATACGTGATGTGGCCCACCATGCGGGCGACCGCGAGTCCTCGCGCGGGCGGGCGGTTGCTGTAGTAATTGCCCTCGTTCCAGTCCGGGTCGGCCATGATCGCCTGGCGGCCGACTTCATTGAACGCGATCTGCTGCGGGCTGTGCCGCGCCGTACCCGCGATCGGAATCACCGCCGCGACAGCCTCCGGATAAGCCACGGCCCATTCGAGCGCCTGCATGGCGCCCATCGATCCGCCGGCGACACCGAGCAGCCGCTCGATGCCGAGATGTTCCACCAGCATCTTCTGCAGCCGCACCATGTCCGGAATGGTGACGGGCGGAAAGGCCATCGCGTAGGGACAGCCGGTTTCTGGATGGATCGAACCGGGGCCGGAGGTCCCGCGGCAGCCACCCAGCACGTTGGAACAAATCACGAAGTATTTGTCGGTGTCGAAGCCCCTGCCCGGGCCGATCATGTTGTCCCACCATCCCGCCGCCCCGGATTCCTTGTCGGTTCCAGCCGCGTGCGCGTCGCCGGAGAATGCATGCAGGATCAGAACGGCGTTGCTCTTGGCCGCATTGAGCTCCCCATAGGTCTCATAAGCGACCTGCACCGGGGTGAGGGTCCCGCCGCCGTCGAGAGCAATCGAATCAAACTGGACTACTTTTGTTTCAGTGATCATCCGCGACGGGGGGTTCAATAGAAGTTCCGCATATGCCAGGCTGCTTGGAGATGTAAGACTCAGCTTTTTAAGATTGTACCTCCGGCATGGCCCGCGGCGTGGGAACGGCTGGTTTCGCTTATACTCACGTCAAAAGGAGCGAACATCCCATGAGCGAATGGAAAGACGCGCAGGCACATCCCACCGCAGCCCTCGCCACGTGCATGCGGAACATCCACCGGTTCGAGTACGAAGAACCGCGCCCGGCGTCCGCCAAGGCCTCGGAGTGAACACCACCCCGCCCAGATTACCGCTGCCCCTGCGAGCGATCCGGTGGCTTCTGCGCCGCCTCGACTATCGTCTGGCAGCGCCGCCCGTACGGCAGAGTACTGCGGCGTTCGATCTCGAATGTCTGCGGCAATGCGAAGCGACCTTGCGCCAGATGCCGGCGCAGGACGCCGGGGCTAAAGCGTATCTGGAGAAGCACATTCCGCGCCTGGCGCGCACTCTGGCGCTGGTGCCGCCGCCACAAACTACCAGCCGGGTATTGGAGCTCGGATGCTACATGCAGATCACGCCTTTGCTGCAGCGCGTGTGCGGATACCGGGAGGTTCGCGGCGCCTACTATGGCAGGCCCGGCCAGATCGACTGCAAGACCGTCCCATTTCCCGATGGCGATTTCACCTGCTACATCGACCACTTTGACGCCGAACGCGACCCGTTCCCCTATCCGGATGAACATTTCGACCTGGTGATCGCCGGCGAAATCATCGAGCACCTGACCTACGATCCGATGTACATGCTGCTGGAATCACGCCGCGTTCTGCGGGAAGGCGGCTATCTGCTCGTCACCACCCCGAATGTGGGGAGCATCACCAGCGTCGCGAAAACTCTGGACGGGCACGATAATCCGCAAATCCACTTTCTATACAAACGGCCTGTTCCTGGCGAGGAGCCCGAAATTGGGCACGTCCGCGAATATACCCTGTACGAACTCGGCCAAACCGTCCAGGCCGCCGGCTTTGAGGTCCAACAACTCTTCACCACGTTCGTGGAGGAGTTTTCCTTGCATCTGCCCCTGCTCACGCTGCTGGAAGTGAACGACTACAACACCGAGAATCGCGGCGAGCAGTCCTGGTGCCTGGCCGTGAAACGGAGTTCGTTGCCGCTTGACCGCTATCCGTTCTTCATCTATTCAGAGTAAATTCGGCCCGGCGATCGCGATTCAGATAACCTGGAACCATGCCCACCGGAGCCGCGCCGGATGCGTTTCAATATGTCCGCGAGTGGAAGGACGCGCACCAGACGCGCGGCTGGTGGCACAGCTTCGAGCTTCCCGACGGCACTCGGGTCGAAGGAGTCTGCGGCCTGGAAAGTCTAAAGAACCGCATCGCGCAGTTCCCCATTCCTCCAGACCTGAGCGGAAAGCGCGTTCTGGATAT
>DATJNO010000019.1:0-23850 GCA_035508055.1 Bryobacteraceae bacterium
CGCAAACTGCCCGGATTTTTTCGAAAAATGTCGTTGGAGCTGGGATAAACCTCAAAAGTGCTGCCATCCGAGGTTTGAAACTTCGCGAACCCGTCCGGGCCCGTGAGAATAATCTGCTGCGCCTGCACCAGATCGCCCACATTGAGCGCCCAAGGCTCGGAATCCCGCAGCACCGAAACTTGTCCGGTCAGCGTGACCACTTTGGCCGCGGCGTCTTGCGAAACCGGAAACAACTGGGCGAAGCATGCCGGAGCAGCCGCGACGAGCAGCATCGCGCAACCGAGTCCGGACCTGCCGCTGAGCCTCATAAAGTTCACGAGAACGCTGGCCGATTCCACACTAAAGTACTATGTGTCTTACTGCTAGCCCCATTCTTAATAACACAGTCTACCATCAAAAGTGCCTAGCAAGAAGGTATCCTATCGGGTTTTTTGTTACAAAACTGTATAGATTCAACCTCTTCCAAGGAAGCGAACCGGCCGAAAGGATACAATAGACTCGATCCATGTGTCGGAGGACCACAGTACTGCTGGTAGTTGGCTGGTTGGCGATTAGCCTCCTGGCAATATCGAGCTTGCTTGAGGGGCAGACCGTTCCTGCGGGCGGCATCGCATGGCGGCACATCGGCAATTCGGCGATGGAACTGGCGCTGCCGTCTCTTGCCACCGGCGCGGTGGACCGGGTCTGGTATTCGCCGGACGGCGCCGACCTGTTCGCCAAGACCGCTTCCGGGCGTGTTTTTGAGACCGGCGATTTTGAGCAATGGAAACTCGTCACGGACGCGAAAGCCAACCCGCCCGCCGACAATACTCCGCCCGCCGCGAATACCCCGGAAGCGGGATTGAAGCTGGCCAACGCAGCCGCCTCCGGACGCCTTTACGGCGTGGCCCATGACGTCTATCGTTCCGACGATGGCGGCCAATCCTGGGCCAATTTGACGGCTTATCGCGGCGCCTGCATCCTGGGCGCCGGTCTGGCGTCGGTGGCCGCTTCGCCTTCCGATCCCGACGAAGTCACCGTCGCTTCCGCCACGGGCGTCTGGCGATCCGTGGATGGCGGTCTTTCCTGGACCGGCCTCAACGATTTCCTGCCCAACCTGCCCTCCGGCCGCCTGCTCGCTCTGCCGGGTGGAACGCGCGGCGTTCGATTGTCCGTGACGAACGATTCCGGCGAAATCGAGTGGGCGCCGGGCGAAAAAACCGCCTGGAAGGCGGCCGACGCTACCGAAGTCCAGCGCGAACAGGCCCTCAAGAGCGCACTGTCCCAGGTCTTGAAAAGCACGGTCACCGCCATTGCCACCGCGGAAGATTACATTTACGCGGGCGATTCCGAAGGCCGCCTGCGCGTATCGGCGGACGCGGGCGTAAGCTGGGGCGCTGTCTCGAGGCTGGGCGAGGCCGGTAAAATCGAAGCCATTTGGGTGGACCCCAGCGATCCGCGCGTGGCTGTGGCAGCTTTGAGTGCGCGTACCGGTGCATTGCCCGATGCTGCCCGGCCAGTCTACGTGCTCCGCACCATGAACGGCGGCGGTTTCTGGGACGACATCACCGCGAATCTCCCGGATGGCGCGTCGGCGCACGGAATCACGGCCGATCGCGCCAGCGGCGCCGTTTACGTGGCCACCGATGCAGGCGTGTTTTTCACCTCCACCGATCTGGGCTCGGCGGGCCGTCCCACCGCCTGGACGTCGCTCAACGATAAACTTCCCTCCGCCGCGGCCACCGACGTGAAACTGGATGCGGGAGCAAATCAGATTTACGCCGCGCTCGACGGCTACGGCGTCTATGCCGCCATCGCGCCGCACCGCTTGCGCAGCGCGCGCGTGGTCAGCGCCGCCGATTATAGCGACCGTCCGGCCGCGCCCGGCGGATTGCTGAGCGTGCTCGGAGCGCGCGTGGAATCGGCCTCGAGCGGCGATGTCGTGGCTCCCGTGCTGCACGCCTCCGATACTGCTTCCGATATCCAGGTCCCGTTCTCAGCCTCCGGCAACACGCTCTCCTTAGCGCTGACCGCTTCCGCCGGACCGCTCGCCTTCCAGGTTCCGCTCAAGACCGTGTCGCCCGCGATTTTCGTCGACCCGGAAGGGACCCCGCTGATCATGGACGCCTCGAGCGGCGTTTTGCTGGACTCCACCAAACCGGCCCGCGCCGGATCCCGCATCCAGATTCTGGCCACCGGGTTCGGCCAGGTGAATCCCGATTGGCCGGCGGGCCTGGAGGCGCCGCTCCAGAACGCTCCCAAAGTTGTCGCGCCCGTGCACGCCTTTCTGGACGGATCGCCGCTTGAGGTCACCGCGGCTACCCTCGCGCCGGGCTACATCGGGTTCTACCTGATCGAAGTGCAGATCCCGCGGGTGGCCAACTTCGGCGCCCAAGAGCTCTATTTGGAATCCGAAGGACAGGCCAGTAATCGTGTACGTTTGTATGTGCAGCAATAGCGCGAGATTCCAGAGGCGCGCAGTTTCGTAGACCATGCTTCCCACATCCTGGCGGCGGTTGCTGAGCCTGATTCGCATCCTGCTCGCGATGAGCTGTCTCGCCACCCAGCTCATTTCTTCCAGCTTCGTCTGGACCAATACCGCCATCCTGTTCGCCGTCTACCTGATTTACGGCGGAATCGCGCTCTTCTGGCGCAGTCTGGAGGATTCCGGATATCCCACCATCGCGCTCATCGTGGACTTTGTCTTCTTCTTTCTCGCGGCCGTCAGCGGCACTGTTTACGGCTATTGGATCAGCTCCGTCTTCTACGCCTACGTAGTGCTGGTGGCCGTCATGCTGCACCCCTGGTGGAAAACCGTGCTGGTGGCGGTGTCCGCCATCGCGCTGCTCTACGTCGTGCCAACCCTGCACTCGGCCGAGATGCTGCGCCCGGCCTTTATCGCCGCGGGAATCCTCGGCAGTGTGCTCGCCATCCAGCGCGAGTATCTCGAGGAGCGGCTCTCCAACAGCTCCCGCCAAACCGTGCTCTACCGTTACGACGCCGAGAAGGCCCGTGAATCGGAGCGCCAGCGCATCGCGGCCGATTTTCACGACGGCCCGCTCCAGAGCTTCATCAGCTTCCAGATGCGCCTGGAGATCATCCGCAAGCTGCTGACGCGCGATATGGCCGCGGCCACCGAAGAGTTGCTGCAGCTCCAGGACCTGTGCAAGAGCCAGGTGAACGAGCTGCGCGCCTTCGTCCGCAGCATGCGCCCGGTGGACGTGGAGGGCAGCCTGAACGCCACGCTGCGCCGCGTGGTGGAGCAATTCCAGAAAGACAGCGGCATTCCCGCCACTTTCGTGAGCGCCGAGTTCCTGGAGCCGTCCGAGCCGGAAGTATCGCTCGAACTGCTGCAGATCGTCCGCGAGGCGCTCTACAACGTGCAGAAACACTCTTCGGCCACGCGCGTGGCGGTGAGTGTGGCGCGATCCGATAGCGTGCTGGAGATCATGATCGAGGACAACGGCAACGGCTTCCCCTTCAGCGGGCGCTATACGCTGGACGAGTTGGAGCTGCTGCGCCTCGGTCCTCTGAGCATCAAGCGGCGCGTGCGTACACTGGGCGGCGATCTGACGCTGGATTCCAAGCCGGGACAGGGCGCCGGCCTCAAGATCCGGCTGGCTACGTGACGCTGGGCCGCGTGGTTGCTGGCTGGTGGCTGGTGGCTGTCGGGCTCGGCGTGACCAGCTGTGGACGCTACCGCGACTTTACGCTGCCGGTGCAGCCCGGCGGACCGGAGGTCGCCTGGCATTGGGAAGCGCGTCCGGACCCGGTGTTGCAGCGCGGAAGCGCGGGCGAATGGGACGCGGTAGATGTTCTGAATCCCTCCGTGATCCGCCAGGGCGACGCTTACTATAATCTGTTCTCGGGCTTTGACGGCAAAACCTGGAGCACCGGCCTGGCGGTCTCAGCCGACGGCATCGTCTGGCAGAAGGAAGGGCAAATCCTGGCACCCGACCCGCACACGTGGGAGGGCAGCGCCATCGCGGCGAACGGTTCCTTCGTCGCCGGCGACCGCGGCGGCCTGCTCTACTATTACCAGGCCGGCGAGCCCAATCAGATCGGCCTGGCGCGATCCACCAACGGGCATTTATGGGAGCGAAACGGCCCGGCGGTGCTCGGTCCTGGACCGCGCGGCAGTTGGGATGAGCGCGGCGTGGGCGACCCGGACGTGATTCGCACGGGCGGGCGCTTCTACATGTTCTTTCTGGGGATGGACCGCGCGCGGCGGCAGCGCCTGGGCGTGGCCGTTTCCGACGACGGCATCACGTGGACTAAGTTGCGGCGGAATCCAATCCTGGAGCTGGGCGAATATGGTGCGTTCGACGAAGCCGATTTGGGAGAACCGGCGGTCTGGATTTCGCGCGGCTATTACTGGATGCTGTACACGGGCAACGATCGCGGCAACCTGCGCCGCCTTGGGATGGCGCGTTCGCGCAACGGTGTGGACTGGCAGAAGCTGCCGCTGGTGATTACCGGAGATCAGCCGTGGGATTCGAAAGTGGTCTGCGATCCAACCGTTGTCGTCAACGGCGACCACGTCACCGTGTGGTTCGGAGGTGGCGATGTGCCCAGCAGGGACCACAACCTTCATGGCCAGATCGGCGTGGGCACATTAACTCCAGAACGCTAAAATGGACCGTCTTATAATGGCTCGGTGGGATTGAGACCAGAAAAGCCAGTCTATTTCCATCGATTTTGCACAAGCGCGCCGCTGCTGTCCCTATTGCTCGCCCGTATAGCTCTCGGACAGTCAACTTTATTCACTTTGGGTGGCACGTTTCCCGTCGGTTCCGGGTATGCGAGGAGTTCAACAGCTGGCACGGCCATGGTTGTGGCTGACTTCAACGACGACGGCAACGCGGATGTTGTCACTGCAAACTACAACGATGATACACTTACGCTCCTGTTAGGTGACGGAAAGGGACATTTTGCGCAGGCGCCGGGGAATCCGATCCTGCCGGAAAGCTCCGTGCTCGCAATAGCGACTGGCGACTTCAATGGCGATGGAAATCCTGACTTGGTCGTTGGTGGCGGTGGGCAGGCGGAACTTCTACTCGGAGACGGCGAGGGTGGTTTCGTTACGGGCACCGATATTTCACCACCCCACCTATCAGTACCGGCCGACACGCTTGCGGTAGGTGACTTTAACGGTGATGGCAAACTCGATCTTTATACATCGGGCTCAGGTTTTTCCTACATTTACCTTGGTGATGGAAAAGGGGACTTCAGCCAGCCGGTTTATTCCGCAGCTCTCCAGGGCAACCTGGCTAGCGTCGCGGTCGGCGATTTCAATGGAGATGGCAGGTTAGACCTGGCTAGCGTTGACGCCCAGAGCGGCAGCGTATCAGTACAGATTGGAAATGGCCTCGGCGGGCTTAAGGCAGGTATTCAGCTGGGCTATCTCGGCGAAGCGCTCTCGGCCGGGGACTTCAAGGGAAACGGAACCTCAGATCTGCTCACATTCTCGTCCGTGAACAGATCCCTGACCTGGTACTGGACCGGCGCGGGGCCCCTCGGATTTAATTACGCTTGGTCTCCGGTAGCGGACATCCCCACCTTCGTAGTGACGGCTGATTTCAATGGCGATGGAAAGCTCGACTGGGCCGGAGTCAATCCAGACCTGGGCACTGTATCGGTCTATCTTGGCGATGGAACGGGCGCGTTTTCACCTGCGCCCGGCAGCCCGTACCCTGTGGGCGGCACTCCATTTGCACTGGCGGCCGGCGACTTCAACAACGACGGCAAGATGGATCTCGCCATTGACACGGGAACGAATGTTGTCCTCCTGCTCAACGGGAACGCCTACGCGAATGGCCCCCTGCCGTTCGTTTCAGCCGCCGTCAATGCGGCGTCAAACCTATCCGAGGCGTTGCCCGTAAGCTCGTACGCCACATTGTATGGGAGCAACCTTGCCGCAAGCCAGGGCGATTCGAGCGTGGCTGTCGTGATGAAAGACACCAGCGGGAAGCAGGTTCCGGCAACCATTCTGTATGCGGGCTCCAGCCAGGTCAATATATTGGTCCCGAACGGCCTCGCACTAGGCGCCGGAAGCTTGACCGTTTCCAATACCCTCGGCACGTCCGTTCCGTTCCCCATGATCATCGGGAACGTCGCACCGGGCCTGTTCACGGTCGATACCGCCGGGAAAATCCCGGCCGCGCAGGTCGTGACTGTGGCGGCGGATGGTACCCAAACATTCCAGTCCGTGGCCACCTGTGCGGGCGGCACGTGCACCTTGGTGCCCATCGTCCTGAATTCAGCCGATCAGACTTACCTGGTCCTCTACGGAACCGGAATTCGCGGGCGAGACAGCTTGGGCGAAGTACGAGTCATGTTCGGCGGTGATCCAGAACCGGTTAGTTATGCAGGGCCGCAAGGGGGTTATCCGGGGCTCGATCAAGTCAACGTGCTGATTCCTTCGAATCTCGCCGGCTCTAAGCAAGTGAATGTTACACTGACGATCGAAACCAACCCCTACCTCACGTCGAACGAGGTTCAGGTTTTGCTGCAATAAGCCACACCGCCCGCCTTCTGACAATTGAGCAGGCTAAAGACATGGGCGCCGCTACCCTCATCCCGGTGGCCGAATACTTGACTACCTTTTACGACCCGGACCGCGAGTACATCGATGGCCGGATCCGTTCGAAGGAATTGGGTGTCAGAGTGTACTCCGAGTAGCGGGTGCAAGTTAGTCCCAGGCGCTTCCGTATCCCCGGCGCCCCGCCGCCCTGTTCGAATAGCCCAAAAGAACCAATAAACTAGAGTCCCTGGCGGCAGGGCTGTAATCTAGTACAGCATGCGCATCGGGATCACGTGCTATCCAACGTATGGCGGAAGCGGCATCGTCGCCACGGAACTGGGCCTGGAACTGGCCAATCGCGGCCACGACGTCCACTTCATTACATACTCCAATCCCATCCGGCTGGATCCGGGCACGCCGCGCATTTACTATCACGAGGTGGAAGTGTCCACCTATCCGCTGTTCCAATACCCGCCCTACTGCCTGGCGCTGGCCTCGCGCATGGCCGAGGTGGCCGACGACTACAACCTCGACCTGCTGCACGTGCATTACGCGATACCTCACTCGACCGCCGCACTCTTGGCGCAGCAAATGGTCGCCCGGCGCCGCCGTCTGCCGTTCATCACCACGCTGCACGGCACCGACGTCACGATCGTGGGCATGGATCGGTCGTATCTGCCGATCACGAAGTTCTCCATCGAGAAATCGCAAGGCATCACCAGCGTCAGCCAGGACGTCCGCCGCCAGACCTATGAGGTCTTCGGCGTGCCCAACGAAATCCGCGTCATTTACAATTTCGTGAACACCGACACGTACCACCCGGCCGAAGACCGGCGTGGCGGCGAAAAGAAGCTGATGCACATTTCCAACTTCCGGCCGGTGAAGCGCGTCACCGACTGCGTTCGCAT
Organism: Bryobacteraceae bacterium; assembly: GCA_035508055.1. GTDB lineage: Bacteria > Acidobacteriota > Terriglobia > Bryobacterales > Bryobacteraceae > Palsa-89. Next base: position 7,411 of record DATJNO010000019.1, read on the forward strand.
TCTGGCCGAGGTCATGCGCGAGACGCCCGCGCACCTGTATATGGTGGGCGACGGGCCGGATCGTCCGGAGGCGCACCGGCTGGCGCGCGAGCTGGGCCTGGACAGCCAGGTCACATTTCTGGGCAAGCAGGACCATGTGGAGCGCCTGTTCCCGGAGATGGACGTATTGCTCATGCCGAGCGAAATGGAGGCCTTCGGCCTGGGTGCGCTGGAGGCCATGGCATGCGGCGTTCCTGCCGTAGCGACGGGCGCGGGCGGGCTGCCGGAGCTGGTGACCGACGGTGTGGACGGTTTTCTGGAGCGGGTGGGGGACATTGCAGCGCAGTCGACTCGCGTGGTTCAGCTCCTAACGGATGAAAACCTGCATCAGCGCATGGCCGAGGCGGCGCGCCGCACGGCGGTGGAGCGTTTTGCGAGTACGATAATTATTCCGCAGTATGAACGCTACTACGAAGAGGTGGTCGCCAATGGCCGCTGATCCGTGCTGCCTTGTGCGAAGCTGCCGATTACTTGCCTTTCGGTTTGGGCAGGAGGACGCGGACCACGGTCGCTTTCGCCTCGGGCTCCAGTTTGCGGACTTTACAGGTCAGCTGAAGCACCGCCGCCGAGGAAATGATGCGTGTGACGTTCCTGTCGGCGTCGAGGCCGGCGAGCACGACCACCTCCGGCGAAGGAACGAAAATCTCGAGCACGCGCAGCGTTTCGATCCCGTTGTGATGAAAGACCACCAGTTCTTCATTTTCCTTGACGGCTCTTTGCATGGCCTGCAATTCGGCCATACATATGCTGCTGATGCTCTCCTCGTGGCCGGAGGGAACGTTTCCGGGCGCCTGGGATTCCTGCCCGGCAAGGACCTCTTTCACTTGATTGCCGATCGCCTGCTGCGCGATCTGCTTCGCGATGTTGCCCAGCGCCATCGCCTTGATGCTAGCAAATCCGCGCCCCACGCACTCCCTGCCACCAGGATCCCGCCTGGTTTTTCAACAAGATAGACTTCTTTCAGGGACTTCCGGAACTTTTCCTGCGTTGCCGGGGTCTACTTCGATAACAAGGCTCGACGTTTGGGCTAGAATCTGAGTAGACGGCTGTGGCGGACACTACTGTTGGTCTACATTTTGACGGCTGCTTATTTTCCTTCGCCGAGGAGGATGCACTGGTTGGGGCATTGAGCCGGGGCGAAGAAGAAGCCTATGAGATTCTGATTCAGCGCTTCCAGCAGCCGGTGTACAACCTGGTGTGCCGCTTGATGAGCAATCCCGAAGAAGCTCCCGACATCGTGCAGGAGGTCTTTTTGAAGGTATTCCGGAATATCGGATCGTTCCGCGGGGGCAGCAGCCTGAAGACCTGGATCTACCGGATTGCCGTGAATGAAGCTTACAATCACCGCCGCTGGTTTTCGCGGCACCAGCGGCAGGAAGTGGCCCTGGCAGCCGAAGAGGGCGCCGGGAACTACGAAGAGAATCTGGCGGATCCCGGCCGGTCGCCCTACGACTACGCCGCCGATTGCGAAACCCGCGTCTTGCTGGAGAAGGCGCTCGATCAGCTCAATCCTAGGTTTCGCAGCGCCGTGGTTTTACGAGACATCGAGGACCTGAGCTACGAAGACATCGCCTCGGTGCTGAACGTTTCCCTGGGGACCGTGAAGTCTCGCATCTTAAGAGGCCGCGAGGCATTGCGGAAGGTTTTAGAAGGACGGTTGGAGGGAGAGGCGAACGTCGCCTGGCCCGGACAACCGTTGACGGAATAGTATGAAGTGCCTTGCCGTACGACAGCTCGCGCCGGCTTACATCGATGACGCGATTTCCGATCGGGATCGGAGCGCGGTGAGACGTCACCTGAGTTCCTGCCCGCAGTGTGCGCTGGAATGCAGGAAATATGGGGAGCAGCGCCAGGCATTGCGGTCTCTGCCCCAGCGTACGCCTCCTCCGGATCTGACGTTACGCCTTCGAGTGACCGCTTCCAGGGTACGGGCGCAGACGGCTCAAGGGGCGGGCCGCTGGAGCCAGTGGCGCGACTATCTTCAGCTCACCATCCGTAACTTGATGCGCCCGGTAGCTTTGCCGGCAATCGGCGGCTTGTGCTCCGCGGTATTTCTGTTCAGCTCCCTGGTGCCCACGTTCCAATCCGCGTTCGCGGCCATCTCGCCGGGCGACGTTCCCACCATGTTGAACACGCAGCCGATGCTGAAATGCACGGCTCCGATTGCCTTCGGCGACGACGACGCGGTGGTGGACCTGCGCTTGGACAACCAGGGCCGGATCGTCGACTATACCATCGTCACCGCGCCGGGCCAGCAAAGCGAGCAACTGCGCCGCAACATCGAAAACAACCTGCTGTTCACCGAGTTCTGGCCGGCGACGACGTTCGGGCGCGGCGTAGCCGGGACCATCCGCATTTCGTTCCGCAGCAGCCGCATTGACGTGCGCGGCTGAACTCGGCGGCGCCTTCAGTTCGCATCGGCAACTTTCGCGCCTTCCTGGAAAGCCGGCATCACCTCGCGAGCCAGCAGATCGGCCGATCTCAGAGCCGCGTCGAACGGTAATGTTCCAAACGCGAGGCCGCACACCAGGTAGTTGATGCCGGCGGTTTCCACTTGTTCGCGGATGAAATCCCGGGCTGCGGAGGCCGTACCGGCGAAACCGAAACCTGCGCGCTGGTAGTCGGCGAATCCGCCCGGAAGAGGGAGCGTGAACGGCACGCCACGCTGTTTCCACAGCAGTTCCATGTTCGTGCGCCAGGCCGGATAGGCGCCGCGCGCCTCAGCGCGTGCTTCGGCGTCCGTTTCGGCCAGGACCATATGCCGCGACGCGCCCAGGAACGGCAACGCAGACTCGGGCTTGCCTAGCCGCTCCCATGCGGCGCGATAGCGATCGGTGATGCCGCGCAGCACCGGCGCAGGCGCCAGCCCGATGACGTTCACGCCGTTCGCCGCCGCCCAGGCGCTCGTGTCGGGATTGGAGATTCCATACCACAGCGGCGGATGGGGGCGCTGCACCGGCTTCATGACCATCGGCACGCGGTCGAACGAGTAGAATCTGCCGTGGCGTGTCAATTCATCGCAGGCAAGCCCGTCGAGGACAATCTCCAGGGTCTCCTGGTAGCGCGCCATGGCTTCCGACGGCTCTACGCCGAACAGGCCCACCTCGATCGGCGAGGCCCCGCGCCCGACGCCCATCTCCAGGCGCCCGCCGCTCATTTGGTCCAGCATGCAGATCTCTTCGATGAGTCGCAGCGGATGATAGAGGGGCAGCAAGAACACCAACGGCCCGAAGCGCAGGCGACGGGTACGCTGCGCCGCCGCGGCCAGGAAAACCGCCGGTGACGGTGCGAAGCCCAGCGGCGTGCCGTGATGCTCGGCCATGTGGTAAGAACGGAAGCCGCAGCGGTCATAGGCTTCCATTAACCGCAGCCGGTTCTCGAAGTGTTCCCTCAGCGGCAGGCCGCTGTCGTCCAGGTGATCGAAGATTCCAAACTGCAAGGTCGTCGCTCCAGCTCAAGCGCCGCAAATCAGTCTATCGCAGCGCATGGCGTCCGCTGGGACATGCCAAGATAGTCGCTTGGGGCGGCGGCTTGGCCAGCACTTCTTAATCCGGCAGGAAATCCTGGAGCGCATCGCGGCGGCGGCGTGCCCGGAGAAGACCGGCACGGTGGTGGAGATCGGGCCGGGGCGCGGCGCTCTGACCGCGCACCTGCTGGCCCGCGCCGAACGCGTCATCTCGATCGAAGTCGACCCGGTGCTGGTCCAGTATCTGCGCGCGGAATTTCGCGGCGAGCCGCGTCTGACCGTTGTGGACGCCGACGTCCTGAAAACCGACCTGGGGCAGTGGGGCGCCGTTACAGTGGCCGGAAATTTGCCGTACTACATCACCTCGCCGATCATGGAGAAGACGCTCGCCCTCGGTCCATTGCTCGAACGTGCGGTGTTTCTGGTTCAACTCGAAGTCGCCCAACGGCTGACTGCGCGCCCGGGCACGCGCGACTATGGCTTCCTCAGCGTCCAGACGCAGCTTCTGAGCACGCCGGAATTGCTGTTCCCGGTGCCCGCCAAGGCCTTTCGTCCGGCGCCTAAAGTAGACTCCGCCGTCGTCCGGCTGCTTCCCGGAGCGGCGCTGCCGCCGCAAGACCAGAAAGCCTTTCTCGCCTTCGCCGGCCTGTGCTTCCGGCAAAAGCGCAAGAAGATCCGCAACAACCTGCTCGGCCGCTACGATAGGGCGCTGCTGGACGCGATCCCCGCTACCGGCAACCGCGCCGAGCAGCTCTCCATCCAAGAATTACAAGCGCTCTACGCGCAAGTGGTGGCCGCGTCCCCGCGTCCGGTATCCTGAGATTTCATGCTGCGCGTTCGCTTCGCACCGTCGCCCACCGGCTATCTGCACATCGGCAGCGCCCGGACATTTATCTTCAACTGGCTGTTTGCGCGCCACAACAACGGGACGATGGTCCTGCGCATCGACGACACCGACGTCGACCGCAACACGCAGGCCTCGCTGGATTCCATTTTCGAAGGCTTGAAGTGGCTCGATTTGAGCTGGGACGAGGAGTATCGTCAATCCGAGCGCGGAGAATTGCACCGCCGGATGGCCTGGCAGATTTTTGAAAAAGGCCTGGCCTATCGCGACTTCACGCCGGCGTCGGCCGACTTGGAAGAGAAAGGCCACGAAGGCGGACCGTGGCTGTTCAACTCCGCCATGCGCGAGATGCCGTACGAGGAGAGCCGGCGCCGCGCCGACGCGGGCGAGCCGTTCGTTCTGCGCTTTCGCGTGCCCCGCGAGACCTCCCGCGCCGTGGAATTCCAGGACGCCGTTTACGGCAACCAGGCCAAGCTCACGGCCGACATCGAAGACTTCGCGCTGCTCCGCAGCAACGGCATCCCGACTTATCACATGGCCTCCTGCGCCGACGACATGGATCTGCGCATCAGCCACATCATTCGCGGCCAGGACCATTTGACCAACACGTTCAAGCACGTGTTGATCTTCGAGGCGCTGGGCGCCGCCCCGCCGCAGTTCGCGCATCTGCCGCTGCTGATCGCGCCCGACGGCTCCAAGCTGTCCAAGCGCAAGCACGGACCGGTGGTCAGCGTGCTCACGTATCGCGACGCCGGATTCCTGCCGCAGGCATTTATCAATTTTCTGGTTCTGCTGGGCTGGTCGCCGAAGGACAATCGCGAAAAGATGACCCTCGACGAGCTCGTCGACGCGTTCTCGTTTGAAGGCATCAATCACAGCAACGCGGTAGTGAACTTCACCGACGAAGACCCGTTCGATCCCAAGGCCGTCTGGCTGAACGCCGAATACATCCGCGCAACGGCGGTGGAAGAACTGGCTGCGCTGCTGGTGCCCTTCATCCCCGGCGCAGACCTTTCTACGATGCAGCGCGTCGCGCCGCTGGTTCGGGAACGCATCAAACTGCTCGGCGACGTCCGCTCCGTGGCCGACTTCTTCTTCGACGGCGTCAAGCCTTATGATCCGGCCGAACTCATCCCGCAGAAGGGCGACCGCGATCTCGCCCTCAAAGTGTTGCAGCAAGCGCGCGGCACACTTTCATCCACCGAATTCACCCACGCCGCGCTGGACGCCGCGCTGCGCGGCGCCGCCGACACCCTCCACATTAAGGCCGGCCAGATGTTTCAGCCCATCCGCGTGGCCGTCTGCGGCCGTAAGAACGCGCCGCCTTTGTTTGAGACGCTGGAAGTGGTCGGACAACAAGGAACACTCGCCCGAATCGACCAGGCCATTGCGCTGATTCACCAAGGAGACCATGGACCCGTTAAAGAATGAGGCCGCAGCCCCGGCGGTGACCGGCGAGCCGGCTCCTTCCAATTTCATCCGGGAGATTATCCTCGACGACCTGAAGACGAACAAGTACGGCGGCCGCGTGCATACACGCTTCCCGCCGGAACCGAACGGCTACCTGCATATCGGCCACGCCAAGTCCATCAACATCAATTTCGGCTTGGCGAAAGAGTTCCATGGCAAGTGCAATCTGCGCTTCGACGACACCAATCCCGAGAAGGAAGAAGTCGAGTACGTCGAATCGATCATCGCGGATGTGAAGTGGCTGGGCGGCGATTGGGAAGGGCGCATGTTCTACGCGTCCGACTATTTCGACCAGCTTTACGATTGGGCCGTTCAATTAATCCAGGCCGGCAAGGCGTACGTGTGCGATCTGTCGGCTGAAGAGGTGCGCAAGCAGCGGGGCACATTGACCGAGGCCGGCACGGAGAGCCCCTACCGCAACCGATCCGTCGAGGAAAATCTGGATCTCTTCGCGCGCATGAAAGCCGGCGAGTTTCCCGACGGCGCGCGCACGCTCCGCGCCAAGATCGACATGGCGTCGGCGAATCTGAATCTGCGCGACCCGATCATGTACCGCATCCTGCACGCCGAGCATCACCGCACCGGCGACAAGTGGTGCATCTATCCGATGTACGACTTCGCGCACGGCGAGTCGGATTCCATCGAAGGCATCACGCACTCGATTTGCACATTAGAGTTCGAAGATCACCGGCCGCTCTACGACTGGTATGTCGAGCAGCTCGGCATCTACCATCCGCAGCAGATCGAATTCGACCGGTTGAACGTCACCTATACACTGCTCAGCAAACGGAAGCTGCTGCAGCTGGTGCAGCAGGGCCTGGTGCGCGGCTGGGACGATCCGCGCATGCCTACCATCTCCGGCCTCCGTCGCCGCGGCTACACGCCGGAAGCCATCCGGAATTTTTGCCGCCGCATCGGCGTATCGAAGACCAACGGCACGACCGAACTCGGGCTGCTCGAATATTTCCTGCGCGAAGACTTGAACAAGCGCGCGCTCCGTGTGATGGCCGCCCTGCGCCCCCTGCGCGTGGTCATCGACAACTACCCGGAAGGCCAGGTCGAGCAAATGGAGGCCGTCAACAATCCGGAAGATGAAAGCGCCGGAACCCGCACGGTTCCCTTCTCCCGAGTGCTGTACATCGAACAGGACGACTTCCGCGAGGATCCGCCCAAACAATATTTCCGGCTCTCGCCCGGGCGCGAAGTTCGCCTGCGCTACGGCTATTTCATCACTTGCACCAGCGTCGTGAAGGATGCGCGCGGCCAGGTGACGGAGATTCATTGCACCTACGATCCGGCAACGCGCGGCGGCAACGCGCCCGACGGCCGCAAAGTGAAGTCGACCATTCACTGGGTTTCGGGCGAGCACGCCATCGACGCCGAAGTGCGCCTTTACGACACGCTTTTCACGCGCGAAGATCCGAATCAAGTCGAGGAAGGCCAGGACTTCACCGCCAACCTGAACCCCAATTCGCTCGAAGTAGTCACGGGCGCGAAGCTGGAGCCCAGCCTGCGCGGCGCCGCACCCGGCAGCCGCTATCAATTCGAGCGACTCGGCTACTTCGCCGTTGACCCGGACAGCACGCCGGACAAGCTCGTGTTCAACCGGACCGTCGCCTTGCGCGACACCTGGGCCAAGATCGAGAAAAAATCCAAATGATCATTCTCGGACTCAGCGGCATTCCGAAAGATGCCGCCTGCGCGGTCCTTAAAGACGGCGAAATCGTGGCGGCCGTCGAAGAGGAAAAAGTCGCGCGGCCGTCGCGCGCCGGTTCTCTGCCCGAGCCGGCCATCGCAGCAGCTTTGCAGGTGGCCGGCCTCACGCCCGCCGATGTCCACTGCGTCGCGCTGGTGCGTCCATTCGCGCAGGACATCCACATCGCCGTGCGCTCGCACTTTCCTAGCGCTCAGGTCGCCATGGTGGAGCACCATACGGCGCACGCCGCCGCCGCATATTTTCCTTCGCCCTTTGAAGATGCCACGGTGCTGACCCTGGATCGCGACGGCGACTTCCGCTCCGCCGCCCGCTGGCGCGCCTCCGCGAACCAGCTGCAACTGGAGCACGACGCCTACTATCCCGATTCGCTGGGCGACCTGTACGGACGCGTTACCGAGCTGCTCGGCTTCAATGCCGGCGCCGACGAGCATAAAGTGCAATGGCTCTCCACCGCCGATTCCGGCGAGCAGTACCTGCCGCTGTTCGAAGAAATTCTCGGCGGCGGCGACTGGCCCTGCCTGAGTCGCAGCTTCTTTGACGCGGATCGCCTGGCCGGCGGCGGCTTCAGCGAAAAATTCTACGCGCGCATTGGGCTCGCAGACGGCGCGGACATTCCCTCCAGCCTGCACGCGCCGCTGGCCGCCGGATTGCAACGCGCCCTGGAGCGCCTCGTCCTGCGCATGGCCGGGCCCGGCGGGAAGCTGTGCGTCGCCGGTGGGGTCGGTTTCAATGCGCTGCTCATCAGCGCGCTCGAGCAATCCAAGCAAGTGTTCGTGCAGCCCGCCGCGGGCAACACCGGGAGCGCTCTGGGGGCTGTTTTCTACGCCTGGAACGTTCTGTTCGGCAACTCGAAGCGCGCCTCGCTGAACGATCTCTGCTTCGGGCCGGGCTACAACGCCGAAGAGATCAAGACGGTGCTGGAAAACTGCAAATTGCGCTTCCGCTATCTGATGACCACGGACGAATTGCTGGATCGCGCCGTGCGTGAGCTGAACGCGGAAAAGATCATCGCCTGGATGCAGGGGCGCATGGAATTTGGGCCGCGCGCACTGGGCAACCGCAGCATCCTGGCTTCACCGCTCAATCCCTACTCCACCGAGAACCTCAACATTTACATCAAGCACCGCGAACCCTTCCGCAAGTTCGCAGCCTCGGTACCCGGCGAAATCGCTGGAGATTATTTCGAAGCCGGCCCGAACGCGCGCTATCTGGCCACTGTCGGCCGCGTCCGTCCCGAGCATCGCAAAACGTTTGAAGCCGCGGTGATGGGCCAGGACCTGGTGCGCGTGCATGCCGTGCATCGCGAGGACAACCCGCTCTATCACAGCCTGCTGCACGCCGCCGGCAAGGCCACCGGCCTTCCGGTGCTCTACAACACCAGCTTCAATCTCTTCGGCGATCCGTTGGTGTGCACGCCGCGGGACGCCGTGCGCAGCTTCTATTCCTCCGGCATCGATGCGCTGTTCGTGGGAAATTTCGTCGTCGAAAAGTAGCGTCCGCACGGCGACCGTACAATAGAAGTAGATGCAGGCCCGGGTCATCGTCCTCGCCGCTCTGATCCTTGGGTGCGCGGGGCACGGTGCGGCGCAGGATCAGCTGGTCTCCAAAGGCTACGATCATTTCTACAACCTCGAATACGATCAAGCCATTGCGGATTTCAAAGCCAATGTCGCCCAACATCCGGACGACCCGGCGGCATATGACCACTTGGCCCACGCCATCTTGTACCGCGCCCTGTATCGCGGCGGCGCGCTCGAAAGCCAGTTGGTAACGGGCTCGAATCCGTTTCTCCGGCGCGACAAAGTCAAAACCACACCCCAGGAAGATCAGGAGTTCGACGACGCGATTAATAAATCCATCAGCCTGTGCCGTGAGAAGCTCGCCACAACACCCGATGCGGCGGGCGCCCTCAGCGCCGTGGGCGTCGCATATGCGCTGCGCGCCAATTACAACTTCCTGGTCCGCAAGGCCTGGATCGACGCGCTCCATGACGCCAGCCGCGCGAACGTCGCGCTCCGCAAGGCGATGCGCCTGGAACCATCCGATGTCGACGTGCGCCTGATTCCCGGCGTGTACGATTATGTCGTCGGCAGCCTGCCCTGGGCGTATCATTTCTTAGGCTTCCTCGCCGGATTCCACGGCAATCGCGAACGCGGGATCCATACGCTCGAAACCGTGGCGCGCGAGGGCAAGTCCGACAGCGTGGACGCGCAGATCCTTCTGGTCGTCATCTACCGCCGGGACAAGCGCCCCGCCGAAGCCCTGCCGCTGCTCGACGATCTCATCCGGCTGTACCCGCGCAATCATCTGTTCCGTTTCGAGGTGGTGCAGATGTACAGCGACCTGGGCGATCGCGACAACGCCATGCGCGAGATCGACAAGATCTGGATGCTGCATGACAACAGCGCGCCCGGCTACGCACATCTGATGCCCGAAAAAATCGATTACCTCGAAGGCAATCTACTGTTCTGGTATAACGACCTCGATCAAGCCGAAGCGCACTTGAAAAAGGCCGCCGTCAAGGCGGGCAGCCTGGACCTCAATACCGCTATCATGGCGTGGATGCGCCTGGGCCAGACCTACGACCTCCAAGGCCAGCGAAAGGAGGCCGTGGCTGCTTACCGGCAGGCGATGGCGATGGCGCCTAATTCCGAAGTAGGCAAAGAGTCCCAGAGATACATCGACCACCCCTATGAGCGCCCCCAGCCTGCTGTCGCGGGCGAATCAGCCGAAACGAGAAACTGACTTGCCCAATCATCTGATCGCCGAGAAAAGTCCTTACCTGCAGCAGCACGCCCACAATCCCGTGGACTGGTATCCCTGGGGCTCTGACGCTTTCGAGAAGGCGCGCGGCGAAGATAAGCCCATCTTTCTTTCGATCGGTTACTCGACCTGCCACTGGTGCCACGTGATGGAACGTGAGTCTTTCGAAAACGACGCCATCGCGGCGATTCTCAATCGCTCCTTTGTCGCGATCAAAGTGGATCGCGAGGAGCGGCCCGACGTCGACCGCATCTACATGACCTTCGTGCAGGCATCCACGGGCAGCGGCGGCTGGCCCATGTCGGTGTTCCTGACGCCGGACCTGAAGCCGTTCTTCGGCGGAACGTATTTTCCACCCGACAACCGTTACGGCCGCCCCGGATTCGGCGCGATTCTGGAGCGCATCGGGGAGGCCTGGAAGCGCGATCGCGAACGGATCGAGCAGTCGAGCAGCGATGTCGTCGTGCAGCTCACCCAATACTCGGCCGCGCCTTCGGCTACGGGCGTCGCGGACAAGGCGGTTTTGGACGCAGCCTTCCAGCACTTCCGCCGCATGTTCGATTCCGCGCACGCCGGTTTCGGCAGCGCGCCGAAGTTTCCCCGGCCCGTCGTCTTCAATTTCCTGTTGCGGTATTACGCCCGCACTCACAGCCAGGAAGCGCTCTCCATGACGCTTGAAACGCTGCGCGCCATGGCTAACGGCGGTATGCACGATCAACTGGGCGGCGGCTTCCACCGCTATTCGGTCGACGAGCGTTGGTTCGTGCCGCACTTCGAGAAGATGCTGTACGATCAGGCGCAGCTCGCCATTTCTTATTTGGAAGCCTTTCAGATCACCCACGATCCCTTCTATGCCCGCATCGCACGCAGCACGCTGGATTACGTTTTGCGCGACATGACGCATCCTGACGGCGGCTTTTATTCGGCCGAAGACGCCGACAGCGTCATCGATCCCGCGCAGCCTAAGGTGAAAGGTGAAGGCGCGTTCTACGTGTGGACTGCCGGCGAACTGCGCCAAGCGCTGGGCGACGACTTCGCGGTCTTCGCGGCATCGTACGGCGTTGAGGAGAACGGCAACGTGCAGGACGACCCGCACGGCGAATTCCCCGGCAAGAACATTCTGTACGTCCTGGAGCCTGCTCCCGAACAACTGGCAGCGGCCAAGGCAAAACTGCTCGAACTGCGCTCGCACCGGGTCCGCCCTCACTTGGACGACAAGATCCTGACCGCCTGGAACGGCCTAATGATTTCGGCCTTCGCCAAGGCCGCACAGGTTCTGCAGGGTGACGTGCGCTATTTAGCCGCCGCGCAGCGGGCAGCCGAGTTCATCCTAACGCGCATGTACGACGCGCGGTCCGGCATCCTGCAGCGTCGCTTCCGCGACGGAGAAGCGGCTATCGACGGCTTTCTGGACGATTACGCTTTTTTCGCGAACGCGCTGCTCGATCTCTATGAAGCCGACTTCGACCCACGCCATCTGGAAACCGCGCTTGCACTCGCCACGAAGATGCGCGAGCTGTTCGAAGATCCCGAGGACGGCGCGTTCTTCAGCACGGCCGTAGGCGACCCCAGTCTCGTCCTGCGCATGAAGGATGATTACGACGGCGCCGAGCCTTCGGGCAACTCCGTCGCCTTGCTTGTTCTGCTTCGTCTGGCGCACCTCACCGACCGCACCGACCTTCGCGAAGCCGCCGACCGCACTCTGCGCGCGCTGGCCTCCAAGATCGCCGCCCAACCCGTCGCCGTCCCGCAGTTGCTCGTGGCGCTCGATTACTGGCTCGGGCCGCGCCGCGAAATCGTTATCGCCGGCGAGCCGCACGCGGCCCTCGCGCGTGACTTCCTGAGTCACGTCCGCGCCCGCTTTCTGCCCAACACCGTCACGCTTCTGGCCGGCAGCGACGGCTCCCGCGAGCGTCTCGCCCGCGTCTTCCCCGCCGCCGCAAATATGGAACCCATCGCCGGACAGCCTACCGCCTACGTCTGCCAGGACTACGTTTGTCAACTGCCCACCATCGAGCTTTCGAAGTTCGATGAGTTGCTACAATAGGTCCGAAATTCAAAACCAAACAACTCAGAGGAGGATTCATGGAAAGACCTGGAGCCACGACGATGAGAGGAAACCCGCTGACGCTGCTCGGCCCCGAGCTGAAGCCCGGCGACAAGGCGCCCGATTTTGACGCCGTCGGCGATGGTCTCCAGCCCGTGAATCTGGCCGGCACAGGAGCAAGCGTGCGCATCTTCAGCGTGGTGCCTTCGCTCGACACACCCGTCTGCGACGCGCAAACCAAGCGCTTCAATGAAGAAGCGGCCAAGCTGCCTGGCGTGCAGATCTACACCATCAGCATGGATCTGCCCTTCGCGCAAAAGCGCTGGTGCGGAGCTTTTGGCATCGACCGCGTGAAGATGCTCTCCGATCATCGCACCGGCTCCTTCGGCGAGCACTACGGCACGCTCATCAAGGATATGCGCATCGAAAGCCGCGCCATCTTCGTCCTCGACAAAGACAGCACCATCAAACACGTCGAGTACGTCAAGGAAGTCGCCGATTATCCGAACTACGACGCCGCTCTGAACGCCGCCCGCGCGCTGGCGAAGTAAGCGCTAACCGCGCGGCTCCGGGGAAGCAGCTTCTGTGCTCTGGTAGCCCGTGCAGCTCACCACCGGCAGCCGCGGATACTTCGGAAACCGCGCATCCGTCTTCGAGAGCTCACACAAGTAAAACACCGACCCGCGGTCCGACGTCACCCGCCGCACGTTGACGCACGTCGCACACAACCCGGCGCGTTCCACATCCCGATCGGCCTGCTTCGTCATTTTACGCTCAGAGCTGCGATAGCATAAGACTAGACCAAATTTGGATGAGCGATCAAAGCAGCGGCGAACGTACTTAAGCGCGGCATCTCGTTCGAACTCGCATCCACTATTTTCGCCGACCCCAGACTGCTCACAGCGGCGGACCTGGAGCACAGCGCGATCGAAGAGCGCTGGTTTTCGATTGGCTTGGCAAACGACGGCAGAATGCTCTCTGCCGCATATCTCTGGTCAGAGTCCGAGCCGCAGATCACGAAGGTGCGTCTCATCTCTGCCCGCCGAGCGACCCCAACAGAGATTCGTCAGTACCAGGAAAGCCAATGAGCAACCAACCCATTGACGAAAACGGCATACCTGCTGAAGTAGACTTCGGCAAGGGTGTCCGCGGTCTCCATCACATCCCGCCGGACGCCAAGGTCTTCCTTTCTGCTTCGATCGAGCGCAGCGTTTGGCAATACTTCTCCGACAAGGCCAAGCGGAACGGCGTCGAGTTATCTGAACTGCTTACCGACGTGCTAAAGCGCGACATTGAAAACAGCGAAACGCTAAAATAGAAACTAACAAGGAAATTCGGTCGCGTCGATGGCGGAGCCCTCTCACCGTTTCTTTAGTAAGGACACTACGGCACAGATAGGGCGTTTCAGAATTCCCTATCCAGTCTCTGTGATTCTAGGGATTCTTTTCATTCCAGTGCTCCTCATCGCCGGGCCTTTGTCGATACCTATCGCCGCAATTCTCCGAAGACGCGCGGCTCGAAAGGAGCGCCTGCTCACGACTGAAATGAAAGCCTGTGGCAGGCTGATCCCGTGGAGTGAAGCGCGCTCGCTTGTCGCTAACAGCAGCGGTATGTTCATAGAGGAAATGGATTCCCCAAAGTCCTCCAGGATCTGGTGGACACCCGAAGACCTGCCGGCCATAAGCCCACACCCGTGCTATTTTGACGAAGGCCCCGACCCCTGGGAACACGAGTTGTTCTTTGACTGGTGCCGTTCCCACTGTACGAATCCCGAAGGCGGAACGGCGCACCTGGTCGACGTGCAAGACAACGAACGGGAAGAGGCGCTGCAAGCGCTGAAGGAATTCCTCTCCGCTCGCCGATGCGTCTCTATCTGGCCCCGCCTACCTGCTCGCACAAGTAGAACACCGAACCGCGGTCCGACGTCACCCGCCGCACCTTGACGCACGTCGCACACAGCCCGGCTCGCTCCACCTCGTCGCTCAAGTCCACGATTGTTCCTACGACAACACGAGAAAAGCCTTTACGTCGTCCGCGATGAATTCATCCACTTCAGCGACCCGCCGGCGCAACAGGTCCGCAACCATCTTTGTGGAGCAGTTGCCCAGCCCTATCCAAATTATCTTTGGCGGATGACCTTCAAGAAAGCTGCGTTGCCTGAAATCCGCATCCTTCGTCACGATCACCAAGCCGTTGTGAGCAGCGTACGCCCATACCTCCGCGTCAGAGGATGCCTTCAGTCCAACATCACGGACGTGCAGGCAATCGCCATAGCAATCTGAAAGTGCGCCACGAAGCGCCGGAGAAAGGTTCTCGTCAAAAAGCAGCTTCACATAAGGATAGTTGCCAGTTTGCGCTCACGATCGGCGGCGAACGCAAGACAGGCACGAATATCGTCCCGGGTGAGATCGGGAAAGTCGTGAAGGATCTCGTCGTCGCTCATTCCTGAAGCGAGGTAATCGAGAATGTCATAGACCGTGATGCGAAGCCCCCGGATACAGGGCTTCCCGCCCATCTTACCGGGTTCGATCGTAATGATCTTGCTGTAATCCATGTGAGACGAGCACTTCAGATACCAACATACCACTCGTTCGCGGGCACACAACCACCTCCCAAACCTGCTAACCTAGTCACTTAAAGCGCCTTCGTCCGAATGCCCGCTCGCATGAGCGAAAGCTTCATCCTGCAGACCTATCCGTTTCGTGAAGCCGACCTGGTCGTCAGCTTCTTCACACGCGATCAGGGTAAGCTCCGCGGCGTGGCCCGGCGGGCGCGCCGGCCCAAAAGCAACTTCGGGTCCGGCCTGGAACGGCTGTCGCATGCGACGGTCGCCTACTTTCAGAAGGAGAATCGCGAGCTGGTTAGCCTCAATTCCTGTGAGCTGTTGCAGTCCCAATTCAACCTCGCCGCCAACTTCGAAACGAGCGTCGCACTCGACTATCTGGCGGAAGTTACCGAACAGTTACTGCCGCCCAATGAGACCAACGAGCGGCATTTCCGGCTGCTGATCGCCGTGCTGGACTCTCTGCACGCAGGCGGCAACGTGTGGGCCGCCGTCACCTACTTCGCGCTATGGTCCGTGCGCCTGGCCGGGTTCCTGCCCGACCTCCGCGCCAGCGTCGAATCGCGCGCCATCGCCGACGAAATGCTGGTCACGCCCATCGCGCAACTCACCCCGCGCGAATGGACCACCGAAACCGCCCGCGACATCCGCCGCCAACTCAACCGCCTGATCGAAGATCACGTCGAGCGCAAGCTCCGCTCACCCGCCATCCTGGAGACTCTATGAGCAGCGCGCCCACCTTCCAGGAAACGGTCTTCCGCCTCAAGAAATACTGGTCCGACCGCGGCTGCATCATCCAAGAGCCCTACGACGTCGAAGTCGGCGCCGGCACCATGGCCCCCGAAACATTTCTGCGCGTTCTTGGACCCAAGCCCTACAACGTCGCCTACGTCCAGCCCAGCCGCCGCCCCGCCGACGGCCGCTACGGCGAAAATCCCAACCGCCTCTACAAACACCAGCAGCTCCAGGTGATCCTGAAGCCTTCGCCCGCCGACGTCATCGATCAATACCTCGGAAGCCTCGCCGCCATCGGCATCGACCTCCGCAAGCACGACATCAAGTTCGAAGAGGACAACTGGGAGGCGCCCACGCTCGGCGCCTGGGGCATCGGCTGGCAGGTGATGCTCGACGGCCTCGAAGTCACGCAGTTCACCTACTTCCAGCAATGCGGCGGCTTCGATCTCGACCTCGTCCCCGCCGAGCTGACCTACGGCCTGGAGCGCCTGGTCGCCTTCCTGCAGAACGTCGAGAGCGTCTACGACATCGAATGGGCCCCGGGCGTGAAGTACAGCGATGTCCGCTTCCTCGACGAGCGCCAATTTTCCAAGTACAACTTCGAGCTCGCCGACGTCCAAATGCTCTGGCAGCTTTTCGACCTGCACGAAAAGGAGTGCACGCGCCTGCTCAAGGAACCTGACGCGGTGTTGCCCGCCTACGATCAGGTGCTGAAATGCTCCCACGTCTTCAACCTGCTCGATGCCCGCGGAGCCATCAGCGTCACCGAGCGCGTGGGCGTCATCGGCCGCGTCCG
>DATJNO010000020.1:0-13718 GCA_035508055.1 Bryobacteraceae bacterium
GCTACACCGTGGCTGGCGCGGCGGCGCGGAAACGGTCGATTTCGGCGATTTCCTCCGGCATTAAACGAAACTCCATCGCGCCGATCACGCCGTCCACCTGCCTGGCCGAACGCAGCCCGACGATCGCGGCGGTCACCGCCGGATGCCGCAGTGTCCAGGCGACGGCGACTTCGCCGGTGGTGCGCCCGTGCCGCCGGCCGATCTCGCCCAGCATGTCCGCGATCTTCAAATTGCGCGTCAGCAGGGGCTCGTTGAAGTTCGGTGTGCGCTTGCGGAAATCGTCGTCGGGTAGCGCAGCGATGCGCTCGCGCGTCATGGCGCCAGTGAGCAGCCCGGACTTCATGGGCGAATAAGCGATGACGCCGATATCGTGAGCCTGCGCGTAGGGCAAAATGGACTGCTCGATGTCCGGCGAAATGATCGAATAGGGCGGCTGCAGCGACGTAATGGGCGCGATCGCCTGCGCGCGCTGCATCTGTGCGGCGTTGAAATTGGACACGCCGATGTAGCGCACCTTGCCCTGCTGCTTCAGCTGGGCCAGCATGGTCCAGGCGGCTTCGATGTCGCGGTCGGGATCGGGCCAGTGGATTTGATAGAGGTCGATCACGTCGGTCTTTAACCGGCGGAGGCTGGCCTCCACTTCCTGACGGATCGAGTCCGGATTAATAGTGCGGCTGGCTTCGCGCTTTTCGTTCCAGACGATGCCGCATTTGGTGAAGACGTAGGGCTTGGGCGCGCGGCCCTCCAAGGCGCGCGCGACCACTTCTTCGGAATGGCCCAGGCCGTAGATGGCGGCGGTATCGATCCAGTTGATACCGCGGTCGAGCGCCGCGTGGATCGCGCCGACGGATTCGTTGTCGTCCTGCGGTCCCCAGCCGAACTGCCAGCCGTTACCGCCCATGGCCCACGCTCCGACGCCGAGCGGGGTGATCTCCAGATCGCTGGTTCCCAGCCTCTTCTTCTGCATGTTTCCCTTGTAGCAGTTTTCGAGTTGAGAGTTTTCCGCGCGAACGTTCACTTAGCGTAAAGGCGCGTGAAAAATCCTCTGGTTGCGCCCGTCGTTGCTCTGGCTGCGGGCATCGCCATTTCGCGAGTGGTCGGGTTGGACGCCCGGGAGTCGCTGGTTGCGTTGATCCTACTGGCTGTTTTGACGGGCGCGGCGTTGCGCTGGTCGCGCCGGCTGGTGCTGCTTTGCGCGCTCCTCGCGGCGGCCTTCAGCGGCGCGGCTCTGGAGACGCTGCACCGACCCGGCCCGGCTCCGGAGCTGGACGCGGGCGCACGGGAGACGGTTCTGATCGACGGCTGCGTGGTCGCGCCACCGGCCTTCTACGAAGGACGCGATCAATTCGTGCTGGAGCTGGCCCCGCGCGCTCGCGCTCAGGTCAACCTCATGCTGCGCGACGGCGAGACTCCGCCCGATCTGCAGTATGGCCAACGCGTCGAGCTGGAAGCGCGAGTCCGGCGCATTCGCAATTTTCAGAATCCCGGGGCGTTCGATTACGAAGCCTACTCGGCCCGCAGCAATATCTATTGGACCGCGAGCGTCTCGCCGGGAAACGCGGTGAAAATTCTGCCGGGCCACTGCGGATCGCGCTTCTTCGCCGCAGTTTTCGCGCTGCGCACGCGGGCGTTGGAAAGAATCGAGCGGCTCTATCCCCACAATCCGTACGCGCTGGGAATGATGGAAGCAACGCTCATCGGCGAAACGCACAAGCTGGAGCGCGTCTGGACGGAAGATTTCCGCCGCACCGGCACGTATCACATGCTGGTGATCGATGGGCTTCACATCACCGTGCTGGCGGCGTTTCTGCTCTTTCTGCTGCGGCTCTGCTTTTTCCCCGAGATGACGGCGCTGGCGATCACCGCGTCGAGCGCGTGGCTTTATGCTCTGGTCTCGGGCTGGAACGCGCCGGCTGTGCGCGCCGCCGGCGGATTTACGCTATATATCGCCGCGCGCTATTTCTACCGGCGCGGCCGTGTACTCAACCTGCTGGCGGCTGCGGCGATGGTCTACCTGATCATCGATCCCGGCCAGCTGTTCGAAGCCGGCTTCCAGCTTTCGTTCCTGGCGGTGGCGGCGATCGGAGCATTCGCGGTGCCGATTCTGGAAGCCACGTCGGTACCCTACGCGCGCGGGCTCAGGGGCATTCACGAACGCAACCGCGACCCGCGCCTTCCGCCGCGCGTGGCTCAGTTCCGCCTGGAGCTGCGGCTGCTGGCCGAAATGCTGCATTACTACGTACCGATTCCGGAGCCATGGCTTGCACGCGGAATGGCGCTGGCGGCGCGCGTTGCGTATTACGCCTGGGAGCTGGCCGTGATCTCGACGGCCATTCAAATCGGACTCGCCCTGCCCATGGCCGTCTACTTCCACCGGATTTCGCTCACTGGATTTTCGGCCAACATTCTGGTGGTCCCGCTGCTGGCGCTCGTGGTTCCGCTAGGCTTCATCGCCGTAATTCTGGGCTGGCATTTGCCCGCGGCTCTTGCCGGATGGCTGCTGACCGGCGGCGAAAAGGTGGCGGACTGGCACCTCCGTTGGGAGCCGCAATGGCGCGTGGCGGATCCGCCGCTGTGGCTCGGCGTCGTGTTTTCCGCGGCCCTGCTTTCGCTCGCGTGGGCGATGCACCGTTCGCGCCGCGCGGCCTGGACTTCCGCCGCCGCGGTCCTCGCGCTGTTTGCTCTGATCTTCTGGCACCCGTTTTCGCCAGACGTCCGCGCGGGCGAGCTGGAGCTGACCGCCATCGACGTCGGCCAGGGCGACAGCCTGCTGGTGGCGTTTCCCGATTCCAAGTTGATGCTGGTGGACGGCGGAGGCGTGCTCGCGTTCGGACGGCGCGTAAAGCCCAGGCTCGACATCGGCGAAGACGTCGTCTCGCCGTATCTGTGGAGCCGCTCCATCCGCAAGATCGACGTCGTGGCGCTCACGCACGCGCACGACGATCACGCGCGCGGCCTGCCGGCGGTGATCGAAAATTTCCATCCCGGCGAACTTTGGACCGGCGCCACGCCGGCCAGCGACGCCTGGACCGCCGTTCGCGAAAAGGCCCGGGCGGAGAAAACCCGGATCGTCCCGATGTACGCGGGCCGCGGTTTTCAGTTCGGCGGCGCCCGCATCGAGGTGCTCTCGCCGCCGTTCGACTACACCCCCAAGGACGCGCCGGGCAACAACGACTCCCTGGTGCTGCGCATCACTTACGGCCAGCGTTCGTTCCTGCTGACCGGCGATATGGAAAGGCCCATGGAACTGCGCGCCTTGGCCTCCGGGCTCCCGCTGCGCGCCGATATCCTTAAAGTCGGCCACCACGGCAGCAACACATCCAGTATCGAGCCGTTCTTGGATACCGTCCGGCCGGCCTTCG
This sequence comes from Bryobacteraceae bacterium, assembly GCA_035508055.1. Classification (GTDB taxonomy): domain Bacteria; phylum Acidobacteriota; class Terriglobia; order Bryobacterales; family Bryobacteraceae; genus Palsa-89. Next base: position 3,363 of record DATJNO010000020.1, read on the forward strand.
CGATTATTTCGGACGGCTTTGAAAATTCTTTTCACCATCCCAGTCCGCAGGTCCTGGCACGGCTGGCGGAACATCATGCCCGCGTGTTGCGCACCGATACCGACGGGCTTACCAGCATCCGCAGCGACGGCCGGCGCATCTGGCTGGAAACGTTTCGCCCCCGGGAAGCATCGCACGTGAGGGCTTCCTTTTCGATCCCCGCTTTGTCGCTTTTCTGAAGGCGTGCCGGGCGGGCGGAATCCCCGCTTCCGCGTTGCGGTAAAACTGTTGGTACCATAGAAGCACCCGAGGTCTTAGACACGATGTCATCGCCCCGCCGGCGTCTGTATCTTTCTCTGCTGCTGGTTTTCTGCAGCACGATTCCCTCTCACTTGGCGGCTCAATCGGAAGCCGACGTAAACGCGAGCCTCAAGAAGTTCACCCAGGTTTATGAGGCCGTGGAGTCCAACTTCGCCGACAAGGTGGACCCGGACAACATCGTCTTTCACGGCGCCATCCCGAACATGCTGCGGACGCTCGATCCGCACTCGAACTTCTTCGATCCCAAAGCGTACGCCCTGATGCGCGAAGGCCAGTCGGGGCACTACTTCGGTGTGGGCATGTACGTCGGCGCGCCGGACGGACAAGTAGTGGTGATCTATCCGTTCCTGGGCTCGCCCGCCTACCGGGCGGGGCTGCGGCCGGGCGATACGATTATCGCCGTGGACGACAACAACACACAACACGCCACCGTCACGGACGTTTCCGGCATGCTGAAGGGGCCCAAGGGCACTCCCGTCACCATCACCGTGCGCCGCACGGGCCACGCCGAACCGATGCGCTTCTCGTTGGTGCGCGATAACGTTCCCCGCGGCACGGTGAATTACGCCTTCTGGCTGCGTCCCGGCATCGCTTACATGCGGGTGGAAGCCTTTAATGAAACCACCAGCCACGAAGTGGATCAGGCGCTGGCGAAATTTCCCGAAAGCGCGATCGACGGGCTGATCTTGGATCTGCGAGACAATCCCGGCGGGCTGGTCCAGGAAGCCGTCAACGTGGCCGACCGTTTCCTGCGCAAGGGCCAGTTGATCGTCTCGCATCATGGACGAGCCTCGGCCGAAACGCGCTTCGTCGCCAAGCACGGTGAGAAAGGGACCCAATATCCGATCGTGGTGCTGGTCAACCGCGGCACGGCGTCGGCGGCCGAGATTCTCACCGGCGCGCTGCAGGATCACGACCGCGCCTGGGTGCTGGGCGAAAACACATTCGGCAAGGGACTGGTGCAGGCTCCGTTTCCGCTCTCCGGCGACAGCGCCCTGCTGCTGACCATCGCCAAATACTACACCCCCAGCGGCCGCCTGATCCAGCGTGACTATGAGCACCAGGGCCTGTTCGAATATCTGAACCGCGCCGAGGATGGCAAGAACAATCCCAAGGACATGAAGAAGACCGATAGCGGCCGGATCGTTTACGGCGGCGACGGAATCACGCCGGATGAAAAGTACGAACCGCCCAAGCTGACGCCTCTGGAGGCGCAGCTGGCCGGCAATCTGATCTTCTTCTTTTATGCGCCCCAGTATTTCGCGACCCACCCCGACACCATGTCGAAGGACTGGCAGGCCGACGACCAGGTGATGGCCAGCTTCCAGACATTCTGCACCAAGCGCGGCGTCGTCTTCACGCCCGCCGATTTCCAACGCGACAGCGCCTGGATTCGCGATCGCCTGCGCGAGGAGCTGTTCATCACCGCTTTCGACAAGGAAGCCTCCGACCGGCTGGTGTTCCTGAACGATCCGGAGGTGACGCGCGGCGTCAACGCGCTGCCGTCTTCCAAGGCGATGCTGGACCGCTTGCACGATCTGGCCGCCACCAAGAAAGTGGCCGCCGTCGAGCGCACGCAGCAATAGCCTCGGCTTACTTTTGAGCCTTGGCGCCCAGTTCCTTTGAGGACGGCAGCCGGGCGGCATCCCATCCGCCGCCTAACGCCGTGATCAACTGGACGCCGCCCACCATTTGCTGTTCCCGGAACGTGATGGCGGTTTGCTGCGCGGCTAGTAAAGCAGTCTGGGCCGTGATGACATTCAGGTAGGGATCCAGCCCTGCCTGGTAACGGACCTCGGCTTCCTTCAGGCTCCTTTGCGCCGCGGCTACGGCGGAATCCTGCTGTTCCACGGCCTGCGCCAGAATCCGCAGCGCTGCCAGATTGTCTTCTACTTGCTGGAAGGCGGTCAGCACGGTCTGCCTGTAAGTGGCGACGGTTTGATCGTAGGCCGCCTGGAACTGCTGCACGGTGGCGCGGCGCAACCCGGCATCGAAAATCGTTTCGGCGAGGCTGGGGCCGACCGACCAGATGCGGCTGGGCCACGCCAGCCATTTCGCCGCCGCGACGCTTTCGAAACCCGCTGAACCGCTGAGCGTGACGGCCGGATAGAATGCGGCTTGCGCGATCCCGATCTGCGCGTTGGCCAGTGCCACGGCGCGTTCGGCGGCGGCGATATCCGGACGGCGCTCCAGAAGCTGGGAGGGAACGCCGGCGGGAGTTTCCGGAGGCCGGATCGGGAAGCTCTCGGCCGGACGCAGGGAAAACGCCGCGGGCGATTGCCCGGCCAGCACCGCGATGGCATGTTCATATTGCGCACGCAGGACTCCGAGATCCACATCCTGCGCCTGGGAGGCTTTCAGTTGCGCCTCGGCCTGCGTCAGCGCTTCGTCATTGTCCAGTCCTGCCTGACACAGATCGCGCGTAAGCTCAAGCGCCTGGCGATAGGCGCCCACGGTAGCGTCGAGGTCTTGCTTCAGTGCATCCTGCCCGCGCAGCTCATAGTAATCGACTGCCAGCTGTGCCTGCGCCGCCAGGCGTACGTTTTCCAGATCGGCCGCGCTGGCCTGCGCCGCATAGGTGTTGGCTTTCACCGTGTTTCGAACGCGTCCAAAGAGATCCGGCTCCCAGGATGCCTGGAGCGGCAGCGAGTACGTGGTGAAGTTGATCCCCAGACTTTGACCGAATCCGGTGGAAAGCCGTGTGTAGTTGAGGGCCGGGTTGGCGCCCAGCACGGGAAAATACTGGGACCGGGCCTCGCGGATCAGCGCGCGGGCGGCTTGAACATTGGCTACGGAGGCGGCGACATTTTGATTCGAGAGGTTGAGCTGCTCTTCGAGCCGGTTTAATTGCGGGTCGCCAAAAACTTCCCACCATTTGCCGCGCGCCTCCTCGTCGCGGGGACGCGCGATCTCCCATTCGCCGCCGGTTTGCGGCGCCTCGGCTTCCTTGTACGCGGGTGGCACGGGTGCGGAGGGCCGCGTATACTTCGGACCGACGACGCACGCACTCAGCAGCAGCATCCCGGCCGCTACATACGCGATCCGCTGTGACGTTCCGGCCATGGCATCACTCCGAGATATAGATGTCCACCAGCTGGCCCGGATAAATGTTGACGTTCTTCGGTTTTTCGATCCGGAAGATGACCGGCAACACCCGGACGTCCACGCGCTCCTGGCGCTGGTCGGAGAGCTCGATCTTGGGCGAGATGATCGGCTGGGTCCTGACAAACTGCAGCGGAATCTTCACGTCCGACCCGCGAATGGACATCTGCGCCTTCATCCTGGAAGGTTCTGGAAGACGCGGCACCAGAATCTCATCCACATAACAGCGCACGTTCAGACGGGTCTGGGCGGCTCCGAGCACCAGCACCGGGTCCATGCCTTGCGTATAAGTGTCGTAAGCGCCCTGCGGCGAAACGTAGCTGCCCACGATGGGATTCACCGCCAGAACCTTCCCGTCGGCGGGCGCTCGCAGGCTGTACTTGGCCAGCAACGCACTGGCGGACAGATAGGATTTGAACAGCGCGTTATACGTTCGCTCCTGGTTATTGATGTCGTAAATCCAGGCGCCCGCCTTGGTCAGGTCGCGCTGCTTCCTTGCCACCTCGAGGTTCGTTTTCGCCGTCAGGACCGCATTGGCGGCGCTATCCAATGCATCTTTACTGACGGATTTCGGATCGAGTGTATAGGCGTCCCGTTGCTTTGCGTAGGTATCCTGGGTGGTCTTCAAAGCGGCCTGCGCGGCGACGACCTGCGCTTCGTTCACGTCCAAAGTCTCTTTCCTCGGCTGCGCCTTCAATTCCGCCAGGAGAGTGGCGGCTGCCTGCGCCTGCGACTGGAGCTGCTCGACGGTGGCTCTCTGGATGGAATCGTCGATCAACAGCAGCAGGTCGCCTTTCCTGACCTCCTGGCCCTCGGCCGCCAGAATGTGTTTCACGGTGCCGGAGACTTCCGGATAAATGTTGATATTCTCGCCGCTGGGCTGGTCGCTCTCCACCATCCCTTCCGCGTAGATCCCCCGGGCGTAAGGATTCGTCGCCGGGCTGAACGCCGGCGGGAGTGGAGGCTGGGTGATTCCCGACACATACGCCGCCACACACCCGCCCAGAAGGCCGATCAGCGACAACGTGAACACAAGCTTCCTCATGCGGAGCCTCCCTTCTCAATGCCCGTGAGCCGGCCGTCCTCCATCTTCAAAATCCGGGTGGCGAGTTCGTAAATTCGGCTGTCGTGGGTAACGATGAGAATGCAGCGCTTGTCGTTCAGGACGTTTTTCTTCACAAAGGCGACGATGGCGTGTCCGGTATCGCCGTCCAACGAAGCGGTCGGCTCGTCCATGATGAGGATGTCGGGGGTTCCGGCAATCGCGCGCGCGATGGCGACGCGCTGCTGCTCGCCTCCGCTCAACTTGACCGGCGGGAGACCCGCGCGGTTCTTCAAGCCGACGATGTCCAGGTACTGAATGGCCTGCTGGACCGCCTCGTCCCAGCGCGTGCGCTTCAGGATCAGCGGAATCGCGACGTTTTCGGCCGTGGTTAAGCGCGGGAACAGGTGGTAATCCTGAAACACGAAGCCGATCTTGTGCAGCCGGAAATCGGCCAGTTTGTCGCCGCTCATGGCCCAGATATCCTGGCCTTCCACCGAAACGCTCCCGGCATTGGGTTTCAAGATGCCGGAGAGAACGCTCAGCAGTGTCGTCTTGCCGCTTCCCGAAGGACCCACGATGTAGAGCATTTCGCCAAAGTAAGCCTGGAGACTGACCTCCCTCAGGGCTGCGGTCCTGGCTTCGCCTTCGCCGAACCACTTGACCAGCCCCGTTGCTTGAATCGCCAGATCCGGCATATCAGCCCCGGAAGATATCGAACGGCTCGATCTGCAAGACTTTTCGCACTCCGAAATAACCCGAAACCGCCGCAATGATGATCACCATGACGAAGGCCAGCACCAGGTTCCAAGCCGTGATCATGGCGGCGTAGTCGGGAAGACGGAGTTTGGCGAGCGCGATCGTAAGAGCGCACAGTCCGACTCCCAAGCCGTAACCGGTGAGAGACGTGAAGCTGGCCTGAAACAGAATCATGAGGATCAGCTCCCGGCTCTTGGTGCCCATCGCCTTGAGTGCGCCGAACTTCTCCAGGTTCTCCAGCACAAAGGTGTAGAAGGTCTGGCCGGATATCGAGAGCCCCACAATGAAGCTCATGACGGTCATGATGAGAAGATTCATGCCCAGACCGGTCTGATACTTGTAGAAGTCGGAGATCTTGTCCATGAACTCGTCCTTGGTCAAAGCCACATAGCCCAACGCCTGCACCTGCCGCTTGATGTGGGCGACGTCTGCGGGGCTCTTGGGCTCGACCAGGACATAGGAAATGGTGAAACGCGGATTGGGGAGGTATTGCAGGCACCGGTAGTAGGTGGTGTAGAGCGTCGGAACGCCAAACAGGCTGCTGCTGGCCACTTTGGCGATGCCGACGATCACCCCCCGGTGATCGTTCAGCTCGAACTCCGTACCGACGCGAGGGTTTTCCAGCTTCGGAAACTCGGGATCCTTCACCACGATGAACGCGTTTTCTCCGTAGATCTGTTCGATCGTGCCTTGGAGAAGCTGCGGACGGCCAAACAGACTCGTATCGTCGAGCCCTACCACGTTGACGGCCTGATACACGCCATCGGCCATCTTCACCAGCGCGCCTCCCGAGTAAAGCGGCACTGCGTAATGGACCCCGGGGATGCTTCGCACGGCGTCCAGCACGTAATCCGGCATTCCGATGGTGTTGGCGACGGTTTGCACCGACGGGTCCATCACCCACATGGTGGCGCCGATGTTGATGACCGTCGCCGAGGCTCGCTTGAGCACGCCGGCGAACAGCGAGGTCATCGCGATCATGAGAAAGACCGCGAACGTGATGCCCACCAGCAGAGCGGTGAACTTGGCTTTATCGTTCACCAGCAATTTGTAGGCGAGCTTGAGAATCCCCTTCATAGCGCTTCTTTCAATGCGTCTTCGGCGACGCCTCGGGAACCCAAACTTTGCTGGGAACCATCAGGTCCAGTTCGCGCCCCTTGGCCTTCACCGTCACGTCCTGGAGAGAGCCGGCCGCCGCGGTGGGATTGACGCGAAATTCCAACAGGTACTGATTGGCCAGGTGCTCGGCGATATCGGCCAGAAACGGCGCCAGCGAAGGCAGCGGCCCCAGCCCAAGGAAATACGCTTCGCCGCCGCTCTCGAAGGCTACATGTGCGAGCTGCACCTGCCCGCTGTACATCTTCGAGGCGTCGGCTGTCTCATAATCCGCGCTGGGATGATAGATGGCGTAGACCGTCACGCGGACGCGTTGGGCCGCGCCAATCGCCGCTTCCGCGGAGGGGTCCTGCGGCTGGTCCGCCTCGCCCGGATCGATGCCGTTCGAAACCACCAGCACCGCGTGCCGCATTCCGTCCAGGGTGAAGCCTTCGATGAGTTCCTTCAACGGCCCGTAGGGACTGGATGGCTTGCTGCCCTCCGGCACCGACAAAGCATTCACCGCCCGGTCGCGATCGTAGGTGGGCTTCAGGGCGATCACCAGATGCCCGTCCTGGATGTAGGCCACCCCAATCGCCGTTGTCGACGGTTGCGAGCCGATAAACCGGCGCAACTCCTCAAACTTATTGCCTGGCTCGCAGTTCGAGCAGTTGTCGACTAACAGGTACAGCTCCAGACCCGCGCGATCGCCGCGCAAAGGAATCAGATTCGTGGCCGTCAGTTGCTCGTAATGCTCGGTGATGACCAGATCCTGCGGCCCGAGCAGGGGAGGCTTTTGTCCATAAATATGCCCCAGCGTGACCGTCATTTTTACCTGCGGGCCTGCAGGCGCGTCCTTCGCCCAGGTGAACAGTGCACACGCACAGATCAACCAGAGGATTTTCTCTATTGTGCTCATCTCGACCTCCTCGATCACCCAATAAACGTGCACTCGATTCGCCAAAGCCATCCTTTTACGAGTCTTTACATTGGCTCGCGAAGTCGGGCCGCCAGGCGCTTGGGGGCGATTCTTGGTCGAGCGCCGGCTCCCTTCTCTGGGCTTTTATGGCTCATAACGCGCCGCAAGCCTTGCGCAATATCACCCATGCTGAGTTAAAGTCGATAGTCCGTGGTTCGACGTGGGCTTCTACCTTAGCGATCGCGTGGTGAGGTGTGCCTGGCTTCGCGGGCTTGGAGGCGCGGTTCCGGCCTGTACACGGGGAGTAGCATCTGCCGTCGTGGCCCGCTTCGGCCTCGGCTTCCTCCAGGGACACCAGGCCGGCCGCGTTCCTCTTCTTGCTGTCGCGGCGCAGGTCGGAATCCAAATAAGATAGTCGACAACTAGGTAATTTCCTTACCATACTCCGGCTGTTTCTGAGACGCCGCCTGCGCTACCCTGAAATACAGCGGAGGAATTTCATGAGCAAGCTGGCCCTGGCCCTGTTGGCTGCTACCCTGCCGGTCTTTGCCGCCGGCGAGGCGCTGCCCACGGCCGACACCGTCATGAATCACTGGTTGGAAGTGAGCGGCGGCAGGGCCGCCTGGGAGACGCGCCACAACACGGTCCAACACGGTTCCATCGACTTCACTGGTCGGGGCTTAAAGGGCACCATCACCATCTACCAGGCCGCTCCCGACAAGAACCTGGAAGTGATCGAGCTGCCGGGCATCGGCAAAGTCGAGTCCGGCAGCGATGGCAATGTGGCTTGGGAGAATTCCGCCCTGCAGGGCCCGCGCATCAAGCAGGGCGTGGAAAGAACCAACGCCATCCGGGACGGCGCCTTCAACGCCTCGCTGAACTGGCAGAAGCTCTATGCCAAGGCCGAGACCGCGGGCTCGGAAACCGTGGAGGGCCACGACTGCTACAAGCTCGTGCTGACGCCGGCCGAAGGCCAACCCGTCACGGAGTACTACGACAAGAAGTCCGGCCTGCTCATCGAGACCGCGGCCACGCGCACCACGCCCATGGGCGACATCTCGGGTGTAGTGATTTATGACGACTACCGCAAGGAAGGCGACGTGCTGGCGCCGCATAAGATGATCAACCGGTTCTCCCAGCAGGAGTTTGAGATCGACATCCAGAGCATCGAATTTAACGTCGTTTTGCCCGCCAATCAATTCGATCTGCCGCCCGAAGTGAAAGCTCTGACAACCAAGACCCTGGCTCCCGGCACTTTGCCAAAACCTGCCCAGTAGCCGCTTGGAGTTACCCGGCAATGAGCACACCGGACCTTTCGCCCTCCCGACCGGATGCCGGCTTCCAGGCCGCTCTGGAGGCTTACCTGGCCGCGATCCAGGATATCGCCGAAACGATGCTGGCCATTCGTCCGGAGATCGGCGCCGCTTTTCAGGAGCAGCTGCAGCGCTTGCGCGATAAGCTTGCGCTGGACCCCACGCCCGAAACCCTGGAGGCCGGCCGGATGGTCTTGCGCCATTTGTTGGAAGATTTTTGGGACAAATCCCGCCACTACCATCAAAATCTCGCGCGCGACCTCAACCGGACGCTGGCCATTGTGGCTCAGTCCGAGGATTCGCGCTCCGTCCGCAGCGTCCAGTACGTCGAACGCCTGGTGGATTTCGTCGAGCAGATGGAGACGGCCGTGAAATCGGGCGACTTGACCTGGCTGGCCAGCCAGGCCGGCCAACTGCGAGCCTTCGCCGAGTCCATTGAACTCGATAGCCGGGACTCCTACCGCGAGCTCCACGAGAAAATGAACGAAGTCCAGCGGCGCCTGCAGGAAGCCGAGCTCCAGGCCAGTCTCGACCCCCTGACCGGCGTCTCCAACCGCCGCGAATTCGATCGCCAGCTTGCCTCGCGCATCGAATCGGGCCGGACGTTCTGCGTCCTGCTGTTCGATCTGGATGAATTTAAGGCGGTGAATGACCGCCTGGGGCATCTCTATGGAGATGAACTGCTGAAACAGCTGGGGACGCGCCTTGCCGGACAGGTCCGCGCGCGCGACTTTGTGTGCCGCTGGGGCGGCGATGAATTCGTCGCAATTCTGGATTGCGAGCTGGCCCAAGCCGAAGCCCGCGCCCGCCAGATCGCGCAATGGCTCAATGGCCCTTACCGCGTTAGCGCCGATGGCCGCGAAATCCGGGTGGATGTCGCCGTCTCCGTGGGATTTGCCCAATACCTGCCAGGCGAATCGCGCGACCAGCTCCTGCGGCGCGCCGACGAGCAGATGTACCAGCACAAGCACAAGGGAACGTCTAGTTAGCTTGCCGCTCCGCCACCTCTGGCGCGTTTGTACTAACTTGTATGGGGAAGGACATCGTTAGTTTGCAGACCCTGACCAACGCCGGTGTGCTCGTAACGGGAGCCGGACGGGGCATCGGAAAGCGGTTGGCAATCGGATTCGCCACTGCCGGAAACCGCGTCGCGCTGCTGGCGCGCAGCAAAGCCGAGCTGGATCTCGCCCATCTGGAAATCGAACACGCCGGCGGGAACGCCCTGCGCATCCGCGCCGACGTCACGGACTTCGAGCAGATGACCGCGGCAGTGGACCGCATGCGCGTCCACTACGGCGAGGTGGACGTGCTGGTCTGCGCCGCCGCCATCCCCGGCCCCATCGGACCGTTCGTCGATCAAGCGCCCAAGGCCTGGGCCGAAACTATTCAAGTGAACCTGCTGGGCGTCATGAACGCCTGCAAAGCCGTGCTGCCCCATATGATCGCGCGGCGTGAGGGCAAGATCATTGTGCTGAGCGGCTCCGGCGCCACCGCGGCGCGGCCCAACTTCTCAGCTTACGCTGCTTCCAAAGCGGCCCTGGTCCGTCTGGTGGAAACCATCGCTGAAGAAATCCGCGATCACAACGTCCAGATCAATTGCATGGGACCCGGCGGCACCTACACGCACATGACCGACGAGATTCTGCGCGCCGGCGAGCGCGCGGGTTGGAAGGAAACCGAAGAAGCGCTGGAAGTCCGCCGCACCGGCGGCGTCGCGCCCGAAAAGCAGATCCAGCTAGCGCTCTTTCTGGCTTCCGAGCAATCTAATCACATCAGTGGCAAGCTGATTCACGTCTCCGACGATTGGAAAAAGCTGAAGAACGAAA
>DATJNO010000021.1:0-66156 GCA_035508055.1 Bryobacteraceae bacterium
AACGTCCCGGGCGCTCAAAGGCCCGCCGGAGGGAGGCAGTCATGTTTGAACAAACATTGATCCCGGTTGGAAAAACCAAGCGGCCAGTGGCTGTCATTGTGGCTTTCGGGTTCCAGCTGCTGATGGTTGGCGTGATGCTCGTGATTCCAATGCTCTTCGTCGAATCGCTGCCCATCCAGACCTACGTCCACGTTCTGCTTGCCGCGCCGCCCCCACCGCCTCCGCCCCCGCCGCCTCCCATGCCTGCGCCGGTCATCAAAGCCCGGCCGCGCCAATTTAATGCGAATGTTCTGCTGGCTCCACGCAGCATCCCTAAAGAAGTCGCCATGATCAAGGAAGATGAGCTTCCGCCGCCGTCCTCAGTCGGTGGAGTCATCGGCGGAGTCCCAGGTGGAGTTCCAGGCGGCGTCATGGGTGGGGTGATTGGGGGTATTGTCGCTGCCGCAGCGCCACCTCCCCCACCTCCTCCGGTGGACAAGCCCGTCGCCAAGAAGCCGGATGTTCCGCAACAGGTGCGCGTCAGTGGCGCCATCCAAGCCGGAATGCTGGCTCGCCAGGTCCAACCCGAGTATCCCCTGCTGGCCCGGCGCGCCCGCATCGAAGGCACCGTCGTGCTGAAAGCGATCATCGCCTCCAACGGCACCGTCAAGGAGTTGAACCTCATCAGCGGCCAACCCTTGCTCGTGGAAGCAGCCATGAACGCCGTGCGTCAATGGCTCTATAAGCCCACTTACCTGAATGGGCAACCGGTGGAAGTGATCACCGAAATCGACGTGAACTTCCACATGCAATCCAGGTAGCGAGCGGCGCCCGCGAGCTAGAATCAAAGCAGTGGTCCGATTCTGTCTCGCCTGTGTGCTCGGCTGCGCGTCCCTGTTCGCCCAGAAAGATCTCGGCCGCGTCTTCCCGGACCAGCCGGTCCTGCATCTCGTCGCGCTCGGTGACTTCGGCAGCGGCAATATGCATCAGGTCGCCGTCGCCCACGCCATAGCGAAGCGCAACGCCGAGACGCCCTTCGACCTGGGAATCAGCCTGGGCGACAATTTCTATCGCTGCGGCGTCCACAACGACAGCGACCGCCTGTGGACCACCCGTTGGGAAGACCTCTACACCCCGCTCGGCATTCCTTTCTACGCCAGCCTCGGCAATCACGATTACGGGCACCCGCCCATCATCTGCCCCGAGCAGCGCGCGTCGCCCCAAGCCGAGGTCGCTTACACCCAGCACAGCAAGAGCTGGCGCATGCCCTCGCGCTACTACACTTTTCTCGCCGGTCCGGTCCGGTTCTTCGCCATCGATACCGAAGGTTGGTCCGGCGCCCAGCTGGCTTGGCTGACCAGGACCCTCCAAGAAACGGATCACGAACCGGGCGTCGCATGGCGCATCGTCTACGGCCACCACCCCATGTACACCTCCGGCGTCCACCTCAATGAGCGTCGCATCGCCGTGCTCCGTCGCGAGCTGGCTCCGCTATTCCACCAAACGCACGTCGACCTGTACATCGCCGGACACGATCACGACATGGAACACCTTCGCGCCGGCGGCATCGAATATCTCATCTGCGGCGCCGGAGGCGCACATCTCCGCGCGGTGCGCCATCCGCAACCCGAATCCCTGTTCCACGCGACCACTTTCGGCTTCCTGGACATCCACATCAAAGAGCACAAGCTCACGGCGGCGTTCCTGGACACCGATCTGAAACCGCTCGAACGGCCAGAGATGCAAATCGAAAAATAGGAGGTATATGCGGCTGGTACTTCTGTTTTGCCTGGCGCCGGCCCTCTGTGTGGCCGGAACCTGGACCGGCACTTTAGTCGATTCCAGCTGTTACGAGGACCTTTTCAACAACCGCAACCCTCGCGACACGCTTTTCTACGTCGATCAGGATCGGAATGCCGAAGTGAGCTATTGCTCGCCGAAAGTTAAGACCAAGCATTTTGGCGTCCTGGAACTCGATGGCACCGTGCTGGAACTGGATCCAGCCGGAACCGCCAAAGCAGTTGACCTGGTGCGAAGCGCGCCCAAAGGCACCAGGAAGTTCTACGTTAAAGTGACCGGCGAATTGACCAGGAACACCGTCAAGGTGGATACGATCGCGATCGACAAGTAGGCGCCCCTACGCCGTTTCCGGCATCGTCTCCAGCTTGGACCCCAGCGTCAGAAAGTTCAGAATGTTGGACGCGATCGCTGCCCCGGCGATGACCAGCGCCATCGGAACCGCCGGATTATCGATAAATCCCAGAAAGATCGTCGCCACCGCGGCGATCAGGAACTGATTCGTCCCCAGCAGCGCCGACGCCGTTCCCGCGATCTTACCGTGCCGCTCCATCGCGATCGCCGAGCCGTTGGGGAACACGAACCCCTGCGCCGAAATGTAGCCCAGAACCCCGAAGAATACCGCCGGAAGCCCGCCATACCCCGTCAGCACGACGGCCAGCAGGAAGAGCGCTGATATCAGCTGGACCAGATTCGCCCCGCGCAGTACCCGCCACACATGGATGCGATGCGGCATGCGCCCGTTGATCTGCGCGCCGATCACCATGCCCGCCGCCGCCGCGCCGAACCACCAGCCGAATTGCTCGGTGGGCACTTTGTAGAGATTGATAAACACAAACGGTGCGCTGGCGATGAAGGCGAACGTGCCCGCCGAACTGAACCCGCACACCACGGAGGCGCCCACGAACGTCTTATCGCGGAACAGCAGCTTGTAGGCGGAACGGATGGTTTCCCAAACCATCGGCCGCTGGTCGTCATGCGCCAGCGATTCGGGAAGGCGGAAGTGCATCCCCACCATACAAGCGATGCCCAGCAAGGTCTGCACCACGAATGCGGATTTCCAGCCAAACCACACCAGCAGATAGCTGCCGAACAGCGGCGCAACAACGGGCGAAACGCCCAGCACCAGCACCAGCATGGAGAAGACGCGCCGCAACTGGCTCACCGGGAACAAATCCCGCACCATGGCGCGCGAGATCACCGATCCGCCACACGCGCCGACGGCCTGCAACAGACGAAAGAAGGCGATGCCGGGAATCGAAGGCGTCACCGCGCAGGCGATCGAAGACAAGATGAACAAGACCAGGCTGGCATACAGCGGCGGTTTCCGGCCAAACCGGTCGGTAATCGGTCCGTACAGCGATTGGCCGATGGCGAACCCAACCAGAAACGTGACCAGCGTCATCTGCACGGCCGCCGAGGTGGTATGAAACACCTTCTCCATCACGGGCATCGCCGGCAGGTACATGTCGATGGAGAGCGGCGCGAACGCCTGCAAGGCGCCCAGCAGCACCAGCAGCTCGAGGTGGCGGAAGGTGGACCGGGGACGTGTTTGTTGAGCGATCACGCGGAAACCAGTTTATCAGGCGCATGGCTGCAACTCCTTGTCACCTTACCTAGTACTCATCCGGTTAAAGAGCCACCTCCGGACTGCCGATCAGTCCATTTGAGCTCAGTCCTGCCAAAACCCGATGAATTGAGCGACGTCCAGGGGCAATTTCTAGCCAGCCTGAACCATGAAATCCGCACGCCCCTCAGCGGCATTTTGGGCATGACCGACCTGCTGCTGGAAACTCCTTTGACGGAAGACCAGCAGGAATATGTGGCGGCGACGCGGCTATGCGCCGAGAACCTGCTGGAAATCATGAACGTCACCCTGGAGTACTCCGCGCTGTCGGCGAATCGCGTTCTGGTGGAGAAAACCGAGTTCCCTTTGCGGCAGACGCTGGAGGCCGTGGTGGCGGAGTTCAGCTTCAAGGCCAAATCGAAAGGCTTGCAACTGGTGACCGCCGTCGATGACGCGCTGCCGGAAACGGCCAGCGGCGACGCGCTGCGGCTCAAGCAGCTGCTGGGGCACCTGATTACCAACGCCATCAAGTTCACGTCGAAAGGTCTGGTGGAAATCACCGCGAACGCCGAATCGAATAGCGATTCCGGCCGCAGGTTGAAGATCCAGGTACGCGACACCGGTATCGGCATACCGGCGGACCAGCTGGCGGCTATCTTTGAAAGTTTCCGCCAGTTGGAGACCGGGCTGGCTCGCGGACACGGCGGCCTGGGCCTCGGCTTGGCCGTGGTTCAGAAACTGGCCGCGCTGCTGGAAGGCTCGGTCAGCGTCACCAGCCGCGTGGGAGTGGGCAGCACCTTCACCGTGGACCTGCCGCTGCGGCAGGCCGGCGAATCGGGACTTCGGCGCGTGGATGCGAAGCCGCTGCGCGGGCGCGTCCTGGTGGTGGACGACAACTCCATGGCTCAAATGGTGGCCAGTCATGCGCTACGCCGCCAGGCTTTCGAGGTGCAATGCGCCGGCGACGGCCTGCACGCCGTGGACGCGGCCTCGCGGTCCCAGTTTGATGTCATCCTCATGGATCTCCAGATGCCCGGTATGGACGGATTCGAAACCGCCCAGCGGATTCGGAACCTTCCCGGCTACCAGGCTACGCCGATCATCGCCGTCACGGCCAATTGCTCCAGCGACTATCGCGACCGCTGCACAACCTCGGGCATGCAGGATTTTCTGGCCAAGCCCGTACGCACGCGCGACCTCGTCCAGACGGTCGAAAAATACCTGGAAGCCAGTTAGCTTTCCGCTCAAGCTACAATTGGGTTTGCTTCGCCTGGACGCGGATCAAGTCTATCGGGCGCCCGAGCTGGAACAGCTCTCCTGGCTTCGCCACGGTTTCGGCACCCGGCTCACTACCAACTGGCCAAATGTAGATCAATTGGCCACCGCCCGCCAGATTCACTCCGACCGGGTTCTCGTCGCGCACCAGACCGGCGTCATCGGCGAGGGCGATGCCCTCATCTCGAACCAGCCCGGTATCTACCTTGCGATCCGCACGGCGGATTGCCTTCCGGTTCTGATTGCCGACGCGCGCAACCGGGCCGTGGCTGCCGTACATGCCGGCTGGCGTGGCACGGTTTCCGGCATCATCTCCGCGACGCTGGAATCCCTGGGAAACGAGTTCGGCAGCCGGCCGGAGGATCTCCGGGTCGCGATCGGTCCGGGAATCGGTGTGTGTTGCTTCGAAGTTGGGCCGGAGGTGGCAATCCAGTTCCAACCGTTCTTCCCGGAACGGGGTGATTTTACCAAACGAACCCAAATCGACCTGGCTGAGACGATCACTCGGCAGCTGAGACGAAATGGCGTCACGGAGAGCCAGATCGCCTCCAGCCGGCTATGCACTTATTGCGACGTGGAGCACTTCGAGTCCTACCGGCGGCAACGGGAGGCGGCCGGCCGGATGGTGGCCGCCATCGGGATTTCAGGGCAGTAAACTACGAAGGGCGCGAGATGATCCCGCGCCCAAATTCGTAACCTTTGACCGAAGAACGACTTAACTGCAGTTGATCCGCCGGTCAGGCTGCGTGTACGAGAATGTCGTCGAGCGAGTCGGAACCTTCTTCCTGGTTCCGGTCTGCGATTTCCTGGCACTGGATGCAATAGGCTGCCCATGGCACGGCGTGCAGGCGCTTCACACTGATGTCTTCCTCGCAATGCAGGCAAACACCGTAAGTGCCTTCGTCGATTCGTGCCAGCGCGGCGCGAACGTTGCGCAGCAGGTTCGATTCCCGGTCGAGATTGCGAATCGCCAGCTCTCGTTCGGCGGCATTCTGGACCTCATCCAGAGCGTCCGGACTCTTCTCGATGGCGATCCCTTCGCGGTTTCTCAACACCTGCGCCAGTTCAGCCTGCTTCTTTTCCAGGACTTCTTTGAATTTGTTTAACTCGGTCTTCGTCATAGGTTTAACTCTCCTTCTTGTTTTTGGTTACTTCGTTGTTCAACACGATTAGACGTGCGATCCTCCAGAAAGGTTCAGGGCGTTACAGTGAATTACTAAACTATAGTGAACGCAGAAGCTTAGCGGCCGGTGGCAGCGCCCAACGGCTGGAGAGGTTCGCAGTCTAGCTCCAAAAATCATACCACATCCGCTTAGCAATTCAAGTGCCAGCAAAAAAAAGTTGCCGGCTACCCCATCTTCACCCATCCCCGGATCGAACTTGACTTCTGATTCATATCGGCTCCGGGCTCGTAAACATTTATGGATGCAGGGCAGAATTCATGGTGACAGCGCCATGTCCCGGCTGATCCCTGGTGTATACTGATTACCTTCCGGCCGGAAAAGTGTTCCACCGTGACATGCATGGAATGCCAAAGTTGACACAACGATGGTGGGCCGCCGTCATTTTTCCTCTCCTTTTTGTTAGTCTTGGCTGCATCTTCCTGCCCTACGCCGGACTGCAGAACGACGAGGTTCTGTTCGCAACCCCGGATTACCATCAGCCGAGTAGTTCCCTATTTGCGATTCCGTTCGGCCGCTACCATGTACCGTTGATGCAGCTCAGCTACCTCGGCGCGCTGAAAACCTGGCTCTACGCGCCCATCCTGTTCCGAATCCGGCCCTCCTTTCTCACCATTCGATTACCGGCGTTGTTATTAGGTGCAATGACGATAGGTCTGTTCGTTTGGTTTCTCGGAAAGATTCATGGCCAGAGGGCGGCCTGGGTTGGCGGAGCGTTGCTCGCCACCGACACCATGTTCCTGCTGACCACCTGTTTCGACTGGGGGCCGGTTGTCTTGCAACATTTCCTGCTGGTTGCCGGCCTGGTGCTTTTGGTGCAGTTTGGTGCATCCGGCAACCAAGTGGCGCTGTTTTTGGGATTTGTCTCGTTTGGGCTGGCGATGTGGGACAAGGCCCTGTTCAGCTGGATGCTGATCGGCCTGGTGATCGCAACAGCAGCCGTCTTTTCGCGGCAGCTCTGGTCGCGGCTCACCTGGGCGCACCTGGGGCGGGCGGCGGCGGGCTTCTGCCTGGGCGCGCTCCCGCTGATAGTCTTTAACGCCGCTTCCGGACTCGAAACCTTCCGGTCGAATACCTCTTTTACTTTGAGTGAGATGCCCCTCAAGGTGAAAGCCTTGCGGACCACCTGGGACGGTAGCGCGTTGCTGACTTATTTCGTTTACTCTTCTGTGGCGCCTGGGCAACCTCGACAGCCGGACGACGCGATTGAGCGGGCCTCAGCCGGGCTGCATGACTGGTTTGGGGAACGCAAACGGAACGCACTGGATGCCTGTGCACTCGCCGCCATGTTGTTGTTCATTCCGCTGCTGTGGAGGAGAAGAGCCCGCTCCATTCTCCTGTTTTGCCTGATTTCGACGGCTTTGGCGTGGTTGCAGATGGCGGTTACCAGGAATGCCGGCGGCTCCTCGCATCACGTGGTTTTGCTTTACCCACTGCCGCAGTGCTTTCTCGCGGTGGCGTTCGCGGAAGCCTCGGAATGGCCGCTGCTCGCCCGGTGGAACCTGGGTGGGTGGCTGCTCTCGGCTGTAGTCTTTTTGTTAGCCGCCGGGAATCTCCTGCTTACCAACCAGTATCTGTACCAGTTCGCGCGCTACGGCGCGGCCGGATCCTGGAGCACGGCCATCTATCGCCTGTCGGACGAAACCAAGCGATTTCCGGGTGTCCCGTTTGTGGTGGATGATTGGGGAATCTTGAATCCCCTGACGGTGCTGCATCGCGGCAGGCTGCAGCTGATCTTCGTCAACGAGACATTCCCCACGCTGGGAGTGGATGAGAACAACCGGATCTGGCAGCAAGACCTGTTGCAGCACGCCGTCTGGATCGGCCACACCCGGCCATTTCAGGAATTTCCTGATGCGGCCGACAAGGTCGAAAAATTCGCCGCGTCGCTGGGCTTTCACAAGCAGGTCCTGGAACTCGTGCCGGACCGGAACGGCCGGCCGGTTTACGAAATCTTTCGCTTTGAACGCGGGACCAGCTAAGCCGGGGACCGGCTAAGGCGAGGTCTAGTTCAGCCGGGGCGCCGGCCGGCGGGCGGCCTGATGGTTTTGGCGCGCGCTGTCGAGCATTTGCTCGAGTTGCTGCTCCGGAACGGCGAGCGAGATGGTGGTCACATTGCCGGCAGCGCTGGTTTGCAGGTTGCTCAGCAGCGCAGCCATCTGAGCGGCTTGCGGATTCTTCTGGCTGTTCATCTGCATCAGGCTGGCGAAAAACTGAACCACACTGGCCAGCGACTGGGCGTCCTGGTTGGAGCGCTCCACGGCCTGGGTGGTGATGGTTACGGTCTCGCCGAAGCTGATTCCGCCGCTGGCCTGGCTGATTCCGGCCAGAATGTTCTGGTTGATGGCCGTGTTGCCGTTGGCATTCGGGATGGTGTTCGCAAACTGGGAAAGCGGAATTTGGCTGACGAACCAGAAATCGTATTTGGAGCTGACCTGCTGGGCCTGATCGAAAATCGGCCCGGAGGGAGCAGCGCCGCTCTGGCGGTCAATGGCGGCTTCGACGGACGCGACGTCGCCCACGGCGGCGGTGGAGGAGTCCAGAAACGTAACTGCATTCTGAATGGACGGATGGCTCGGTTCGCTATGGACCAGAATGGATAGACCCTTATAGTTGGTGAGCGTGGCGCCATCGGCCTGGGCGGCCGTGGTGATTTTGGCCGTATTGAAACTACCATGCGCCACGATTAGCCAGCTCCGATCCGTGGAGTTGGGCGCGGAATCGGAGGCCATCACGATTTCGCTGACATCGGTGCGCGGGTCGAAGCCGGTTTGAGCGACAAATTTTTGGAAACCGGCGTCGTTCCCCTGCATGTGCGCGAGCACGTACTCACCGAACAGGGAATTCTTGGCTTGATTCACCTGAAGCCCGGCCAGCACCTTGGCGTCTGGCATCACCAGCCGCATCAGGCTGGGGTCGGCGGCGGAAACCGCCCAAGGAAGAAGGAACAAAACTGCGGCGCGTAGCTTTTTCATCGAAACCTCACTAACCGCACTACGAGGGTATCACGCGCGAAGTTCCGCGCTCTTTTAGACCGGGACCTGTTCGACAATCTGGATCCCGTAGGCATCCAGGCCGACGACCTTGCGGGGGTGGTTGGTGAGCAGGCGGATGGTGTGGAGACCGAGGTCGGAGAGGATCTGGGCGCCGAGGCCGCTTTCGTGCTGGAGCTGCTTCTGGCCGTCGGCGGTGCCTTGGCTCACGTGATGGCGAAAGCCGGGGCCGGTCTGGTGCAGGTAGACGAGGACGCCGGCGCCCTCTTCGGTGATGCGTTCGAGCGAGCGGCGGATCAGCGCATGGCATTCGCACTCGGTGGAGTGGAAGACGTCGCCATAGATGCAGTGGGCGTGCATGCGCACCAAGACATTGGGCTTTCCGGCGATTTCGCCGTGCACCAGGGCCAGGTGCTGTTCGGCGACGATGGTGCTGGCGTAGACGACGGTCTTGAAGTCGCCGAATTCGGTGCGCAGGCAGCCTTCCGAGTGACGGCGGATGAAGCGCTCGGTCTGGAGACGGTAGCGGATGAGATCGGCGACGGAAATCATGCGCAGGTTGTGATGCTGGCAGAATTCCTTGAGCTGCGGCACGCGCGCCATGGAGCCGTCGTCATTCATGATTTCGCAGATGACGCCACCGGGGCGGAGGCCGGCGAGGCGGGCGAGATCGACGGCGGCTTCCGTTTGTCCGGCGCGCACCAGCACGCCGCCTTCGCGAGCGCGCAGCGGGAAGACGTGGCCGGGGCGGGCGAGGTCGCTGGGCTTGCTGGCCGGGTTGATGGCGACCTGGATGGTGCGGGCGCGGTCGGCCGCCGAGATGCCGGTGGTGACGCCTTCGGCCGCTTCGATGGATTCGCAGAAGGCCGTGCCGAAGCGCGAGGTGTTGCGTGCCGTCATGGGTGGAAGGCGCAGCGCGTCGCAGATGTCGGGGCTGAGCGAAAGGCAAATCAGGCCGCGGGCGTGGCGGGCCATGAAGTTGATGACTTCGGGCGTGACGAATTCGGCGGCGATGGTGAGATCGCCTTCATTTTCGCGGTCTTCGTCATCGACGATCACGACCATGCGGCCGGCGCGGAAATCGTCGATCGCTTCGGGAATCGGAGCAAACGGCATGCTTTGAACTTTCAGGATAACAGTGGGGCTTGGGGGCTGGGGGCTAGAAGCCGAGTTTGGAGTCGAGGTCGGCGGTGATGCGGGGCAGGGTTTGGGGATTGTTCAGGATATTGCGGATGCCGTAGGCGGCGTAGTTGTCGTAGAGGGCGTCGGCGGCGGCGAGAGCCAGCGCGTAGGCCGCGCGGGCGTTGGCGGTGCTCAGCCGGGACCAGTCCTGGCGCAGGTTTTCCAGGCGCGGGATCTGGTGGTTCGCGGTGAGCTGCCGGAGCTGGTCGCGCTCGCTCGAAGGGAGCGTGTCGCCGGAGAGCTTCTGCGCAAGGCCCTCCTGCAGCCAGGCCGGCCAGGGCGTCCCGCCCGAAGGCATCGAAGTCAGGCAGGCGTGCACCAGTTCGTGAGTGAGAGCGCGGTGGATCTCGGGGCCTACGTTCACGCCCTCCCACCAAGCGATGTGAATGCGGCCGTCATACAGCCCGCCGCTCCACTCGGCCGCGCCCGTGCTGCGCAGATACGATTCGCGGCTTTGCACGATGGCCACGATGCGTTCGCCCGGGGAGCAGCCCAGCTGCGCCGAGACGTTGTCGTATTCGGCGTCGAGCGTGGTCAGGATGGCGCGGGCCGTGTCGGCGGGAAGTCCCTGGTCCTCATAGCGCAGAGCGATGTGGACACCGATGAGCTTGCCGTCGCTATGATCGGCATCGGCCTCGCGTTTGATTCTTTTGTACGCGTCGGCCAGCGCCGGATTGGGCGCGATGTCCTGGGCTTGCTGGAGATAGTCGAGCGCGAGCTTCAGTTGGTCGGCCCGATAGGCGGCCAAACCGGCCAGCGTGAGGATGTTCGCGTCGTGCGGGCGGCGTTGGGCGATGGTTTCCAGCAACCCCAGCGCCTCGGCAAACTGATTGGTGGTCATCAACTGAACGGCATGGTCGAGCGTGGGGTCGCCCAGGCGCGCGATCACGTCCTTAGAGACGGCGACGGCGGGTTCCAATGCTTGCGCGGCAGCGCCCACCGAACCGGCGGACGATGTCTCCTTCTCGAAACTCTCCACGCCGGTGAGAGCCGAGGCGGGCACGTAGCCCAAAACCTGCTTGCCCTCGACGGTGGCCGCGATCTTGTAGCAGTCCGAGCCGTCGGAAAGGCGAAAACGAACCTCGACCGGAGTGCCGGCGGGCAAGGTCGCGACGACAGAATCGTCGGATTCGCAGCCGGAATGCAGCGGAGTCTGGTCCTGACGGACGGCCAGCGCGGCGACGAAGAACAGAACGTGCGCCAGCATCTTACTTCGATGCTACGGCGATTCGGGCGCGAAGTCCCTCGGGTGAAAGCCTCAGTTGGCGATCTTTACCGCCACGATCCGCAAGCGGCGGTAGTCCACGGTCCAGACGCCGTCGCGGAATTGCGTGGGACGGAGGCGTGCGGCGATATCGCGGACAGCTTCGGCGGCGCGATCCGGGGGCAGAGAACCGAGATAGACCTGGCAGAAGGTGCGGAGCCAATCTTCGATGCCGTTGGGGCCTTCGAGTTGGGTGGGACGATCGAAGAGGCTGGCCTGGCGAACCTCGAGGCCATGCCGTTCGAGCACCGAGGCGTATTCGCCGATGCTGGGGTAATACCAGGGCGAGCGCTCGTCCGCGGAGGGCCCCCAGACGGCGCGTAGCGCGGCTTGAATCGAGGCGATATTGCCTTGGCCACCGAGTTCAGCGACAAAACGGCCGCCGGGGAGGAGCGCCTGCGAGATCGATTGCGCAGCTCCCGAGGCGTCCTTCACCCAATGCAGCGCGGCGTTGGAGAAGACAGCGTCGAATGCGCCGGGCAGGCGAAAGCCGGCGGCGTCGGCAAACACGAACTTCAGGTTGGGATAATTCTTGCGCGCTTCTTCCAGCATGACTGGCGAGGCGTCGAGTCCGGTGACATCCGCGCCGGACTGGGCGATTTGCGCAGTCAGTTGGCCGGTACCGCAGCCGAGATCGAGGATGCGCTGGCCCGGGCGCGGGTCGAGCAAATCGAGCAGCGTCGCGCCGTAGCGCCATACGAAAGAATGCTTATCCTGATAGCGCTGGGCGTCCCAGGCGGTGCTCACGCCTTCTTGCCGCGGGCGGCAGCTTTCTTGGCGGCGGGCTTGGCTTGGGCGCCGTCCTCGCTGGGCGGGTCGATCGCGACGGCTTCTGCACCGGGGGTGGCGGGGCCCATGGCGGACAGGACCTTGTTGAACAGTTCCTGTTTCTTTAAGTCTTTCTTGGAAGGGGGCGCCTGGCCGTTGCGGAAGTCGTGATCGTGATAGCAGGTGCGGCAGCGAACCTTGGCGGGTTCCGCGTTGACCAGGGAAACGATGGCGTGGTTGGTAATGCGGCGGCACTTAATGCAGTGGTCGTCGATTATGTCTCCCAACCGGAAATCGGACATAAACAGCGTGGATAGCCCGAGTATATCAAAGCTGGAACGCCGCAAAGCCGACGAGGGCCGCGCCCAACATGACCCAGAGTGAATCGACGCGCGTGAATGCGATCAAAGCGAAGCTGGCCGCCACGATGGTGAGCGGGAGCGGGCCGTGGATGACGTCGCGCGCCAGAGGAATCGCGGCAGAACCCATCAGCCCGGCGCCCGCACACAGAACGGAGCGAGTGACGGCGCGGGCACGGCGGTGTTCGGCGCGTTTTCCGAGAAAGCGCAGCATGGGGATGATGAGGAACGCCGGGGTAATCATGGCGAGCCAGCCGGCGCAGGCTCCGGGAACTCCGCCGGCGAGGTAGCCGATGCTGACCACGTAGATACCCACGGGTCCCGGGCCGATGCGTCCGGCGGCGACAGCGGTGTTGAGCTGGCGGTCCGTCAGCATGTGGTAGCGCAGCACGAAATCGCCGCGGATCACCGGGAGCGATGCCAGGCCGCTGAAGGAAGTCAGCGTGGCCTTGACCAGCAGCAGGTACAGGACGACGAGATTCACGCGTCCACCCAGAAAAATCCGACGAGGGCGGCGGCCAGGATGATGCGCAATGGTGAGAGCCCGGCGACGAAGGGGAGCAGGAAGGCGCCGGCGGTGATGACGACGGGACGCAGCCACCTGGTACGGGAGGTTTGCGTGCGGACCAACAGAAACGCCGCTCCGATCATGGTGCCGACCGCGGCAGCCACCACGGCATTCACAACCGCCGTGGCCAGGGCGTAGCGCTTGCTGAGTTCATATACCTCGGTGATCCAGACCACGAGCACCGAAGCCGGGATGGTGGCGGCGAGCACGGCGGTGACCGCTCCCACCGCACCGAGCAGATACCAGGCCGAGGCGGCGCAGAACGCCAGGACGTTGGTTCCGGGAGTGAGCCGGGCCAGGCCGAAAGCGATAGCGAACTGGTCGGGGGTGAGCCAATCGCGCCGGTAGAACTCGCGCTGCAGGACGGCGATGGTAGGATCGCCGCCTCCGAAGACCGTGACGCCGACGCGCAGGAACAGCCGGGCGACTTCCGAAAGGCGCGGTCGAGTCATCGGAGCTACTGTAGCAGGGCGCGCTCCCGGCAAATTTCCGGCCCCGCCCCTAGACGCGTCCCGCGATGACCCGTGCCAGCGCGATGGTTTTCTCGTTGCCGGGCACGAATTGCTGGAATCCCAGCAAGAAGAATGTGTCGCCTTTCAGAACCATGATGGAATGCCCGGCGGGCAACTCGATGGCCTGGTCGCCGACGCCCGCGACCGGCTGCATCGCGATGCCTGCCGCGCCCGCGCCCACAGCGTTCGCCGCCTGCGCCTGCGCCGTTGCCATCTTGTCCCATTGCGCCTTGCCGCCCTTGCGCCACACCTGAAGGCTGAAAGCGAAGTCGCTGTTCCTGTTGTCGCCGTTCGCCTCGTTGATCGCGCCGGCCGCTCCCCCGATCAGTTTCTCGAGGTTCGCTTCGCCGCTCTTGGTGTTGACGTCGGCCTTACCCACGTTCGCGAAGCCGGATACGATCTCCTGGCGGACGAGCCGCTGCCGCTCCGCCGCGTTGACCCAATAACGGCAAACTTCAGAGCTCTCGGGGCCATTCTGCTGCGATTCGGCACGATCCACGGCGACGCCCAAAATCCCAGCCGCTTCCTGACCCTGCAACCAGCTGCAACCGTTGCCCTGCGATGGCGGAAATGTTCGAGGAGTGGACGCGCCGCTGCCGGAAGAGGACTGCGAATCGACGCCGTAATCCTTCTTGATCTCCGCGATCTTCTGTTTGGCGCGATACCCGACGTACAGCAGGCCTCCCACCCCCATCGCGCCGAGCAGCACGAAAAAACCGAGCACGATGAAAAGGATCTTGAGGCCCGAGCCAGTGCTCGCCGGCCGGGGCTGCACAACTGCCGGCTGATAGACCGGAGCCGCCGGGGGCGGCGATGCGCTCTGGACGCTTTGTGTTTTGATTTGCTTCCCGCACGCCGTGCAGAACTGTCCCGTTACCGGCGCGCCGCAATTGGAACAAAAACCAGCCATGCTATCCTCCGTTGCCGGCGCCGCAGGCGGTCGCTGGACGACGGGCCGGCCTTGGCTAAGGATCATAACCGCAAACGCCCGGGCAGTCCAGCCCTCCTGTTGCGGACAGCCCTCCTATTGCGGGTGCGCGCCGGAGGCAACGGCTCACCGCGCCTGGCGAACTTCGCCGACCACGGCCTCCTCGACGGCGATTGACCAATCGACGTCCCGCGAATTGATGACCAGTTCATACAAGCGCGGCTCCTCGGTCACGTAAGCGATGCCGCTGCCGTTGCCTGGATGATCGATGGCGTTTGAGAGCGGCCGGCCGCTCACCGCGCTATGCACTTCCAGGTGAAACGAGCCTGCGCCGGGGGACGGCGCACCCTTGGTCTCCCATTTGATTCGCCATTCGGTGCTTCCGATGTCGAAGGATTCGGTTTGCGTGTCCCCTCGGCCCATCCAGGAACCGATGGGACGCCACCCAACTTGCGGATGCGGCGCAGCACGCGGCGCCGGTTTGCACGCCCCGGTAGCCAGAAGCACCATGCAAACGATCAGGCTGCGGAATGTTCCGGGTGCGAGCGTCACTCCTTTTTCGGTTGTCGAGCCGCACAATTTGATTGTGGCGGTGAGGGTGGGATTCGAACCCACGGAACCCGTAAAGGTTCAACGGTTTTCGAGACCGCCCGATTCAACCGCTCTCGCACCTCACCGTGCATCCTTATTCTACCGGTTTCCACGACTTACCGATACTGCCGCCCGTCGCTCTTACTTCCTTACAACAAACAATGCCTTCGTTGGTTCTACGGGCTCTTTCCCCTTGGGGGTCCATGACTGGTAAATCGCAAGTCTTCCATCGGGCGAATGCTCAATGCGAAGCGTTAGCAGCTGAGCTTTCTCGGGATCATCCCAGTCAAACCGGCTTAGAGCCTCTAAGCGGTCCTGCCTGAAAGCTAGCGGCACGGAATATTCAAGCGAATAATCCGGTCTGTAAGCCTCATTGACATTATTGTGAGCCTCCGCTCCGAGAATAGAA
Organism: Bryobacteraceae bacterium; assembly: GCA_035508055.1. Lineage (GTDB taxonomy): Bacteria > Acidobacteriota > Terriglobia > Bryobacterales > Bryobacteraceae > Palsa-89. The sequence goes on from DATJNO010000021.1 coordinate 15,374, forward strand.
AACTTTGCGACAACTTGGTCCTGGGACGGTTCAGAAGAGATAGCGATGGTGGTATCTTCCTGATGGGACCACTCGCAGGGCACCATCTTTCCCTTGCTCACGTACGCGCCCATGAACGTGTTTGGCTTCCTGCATGTTTCTTTGGTCTGCCACTCCTGGTGAGTGAACCAGGTCCCCAAGAAATCCTTGGCTCTTTCGGCGGCGCTGATCCTCGGGAATTCCAGAACCAGCGCAGCTTGGGTTCCCTCTTTGATGTTGATGACCTTTCGGATAGTTTGCTTTTCATCGCTCGTCGCCGAAACGATGTGATCGCCCGCCTCGAGGCCAAAGCTAATCGGATTGTCAGGCACGACTCGCCCTTTGTCCTCGCCGTCAATTTTCAGCGAGCATGGGGCCGTAGATTCGAGAAGCAGTTTTCCAGTTTTTTCAGGCTGACTTCCGGATTGCTGGGCAGAGGCCGCCGTGGACAGCACGGCCGCTGTCACAAGCACAAATAAAACAGTCTTCGCCGTTAGGAATGAGACGCCAGTGCAGGGAATCATGGGAAACCCTCCTTGACTTTGAGAATGGGGGTATTGTAGCAAACGCTACATCGCCTGAAACGACAGTCCGGGTCTTCAGTGGGGTTTTCGCGTTCGCGCCCGGATCCCCCATGTGGGATGCAGGGATTGGACCCCCTGATTCCCTTGCTCGTTTAGGATCTGCTAGTGCCCCCAAAGCCTGTCGCTCCCCGGTGGAGTCAAATTGTCATTCCTGGGCCCTGGCGTGGCGCAGGCGCTAGAGACAGGATGTCTCAACACCGGATGCTGAAGACTTTCGTTTACAAATACTTAGCGTTGGAAGCCGGGTTGCCCAGCAGGTCGGGGTATGAGCAAACGAAACTTCGTGGTGTTGGTGGTGTTCCTGGCCGCCGCGAATCTGTGTTATGGACAACTCCGGAGACTATCGCCCGACCTCGCCGGCCGGGATTCGCAAGCTCCGGTGAATGTCATTATTCGATACCAGCGGCCTCTCGAGCAAAGGCACATCGACGCCGTCGTTCGCCGGGGCGGACACGCGCTGAGGAGACTTGACCTGGTGAACGGAGCCGCATACTCGGTCCCCGCTAACGCGCTGGCCGAGTTGGCAAACGATCCGGATGTCGCCTACATTTCTCCGGATCGCCCGGTCCACGCCGCGTTGAGTGCGTCAACTCAACTGCCGCAGGACTACAAGCTGCAGGCTGTCAATGCCAACGTGGCGCAGATCAACGGGTTCAACGGCAATGACATCGGCATCGCGGTGATCGATAGCGGCATCACCAACCGGCCGGATTTTCGGGAATCCGCGTATTCCAGCGCGGCAATTGCCGCGTCAAACCAATTCCGCATCGTTCATTCGGAGAACCTCATCAACGGCGGCTCCACCGACGACAGCTACGGTCACGGAACGCACGTGGCGGGGATCCTGGGCGGAAATGGCGCGATGTCGTTTGGCGTTTATTCCGGGGTTGCGCCCGCCGCCAACATCATTAACCTCGTGGCTCTGGACAACACCGGCTCCGGCACGGACAGCACGGTTATTGCGGCCATTCAACGGGCGGTCCAGTTGCAGCAGCGATACAACATTGAAGTGATTAACCTGTCGCTGGGACGGCCGGTGATGGAAAGCTATACGCAGGATCCGCTCTGCCAGGCCGTGGAAGCAGCCTGGAACGCGGGTATCGTTGTGGTGGTGGCTGCCGGGAACGACGGCCGCGACAACTCCCAGGGCACCGAGGGCTACGCCACCATTACCGCTCCGGGAAACGACCCCTACGTGATCACCGTGGGCGCGATGAAGACTGAGAACACCGCGACACGTTCCGACGATCTGATTGCCAGCTATAGTTCCAAAGGACCAACTCTGTTGGACCATGTCGTCAAACCCGATCTCGTGGCGCCCGGCAATCTGATCATCTCTGTGCTGGGCGACGGCACCTTGCCTCAGGAGTATCCGCAGAGCGTCGTCGACACAAACTACTTCATGCTAAGTGGAACCAGCATGGCGGCGCCCATGGTCAGCGGGGCGGCGGCGATGCTGTTGCAGCAAAACCCCAACCTTACGCCCGACCAGGTGAAGGCGCGGCTGATGGCGACCGCGTGGAAAAACTTTCCGGTCTCCAGTACTGCCACCGACCCCACTACCGGCATCACTTATACCAGCTACTACGACATCTTCACTGTTGGGGCGGGGTATCTGGACGTGTGGGCCGCGCTGAACAGTGGTGCGCTGGCCAACGGATCGGCCGCCTCGCCGATTGCCACCTACAACTCCACTGACGGCTCGGTCACGCTCAGCAACCTCTCCGGGCAAAGCGTAATTTGGGGCACAAGTCTGATCTGGGGAACCAGCGTGATCTGGGGGACTTCCGCGGTCTCCGGTGACAGCCTGATTTGGGGTACTAGCGTCATCTGGGGTACTAGCGCGCCCAGCAATCTCAGCATCATTTGGGGAACCAGCTTGATCTGGGGCACCTCGGTGCCAACGGGCCAGACCAGCCTGGTTGCGATCGATGGGGAGCAATAAAGGTGAAACTCATGAAAAGGTTTCAGTCATCCGATATAAGCCCGATGGTCCCGGACTCCACGAATGCGGTTCGCTCAGGATGGGGGAGCGGCACAGCCGCGATGGGGGGCCTCGAAGTCTCTTTTCGCGGAAGTACCACGATGTGGGGGAATGCAGGGATCGGGAGCGGCAACGCTCCCTGGACCTGTAGCGCCATCTGGGGCACCTGCCCCTTCCGGCCGCCCCGGCAAGAACTTTGGACTCAGTAATTAGGACGGGACGGTTGAGCCGCCTGGTTGGAGAATCGCGTGAAGCCCTCGCGGGGTTTGCCTAGAACGTTTCTAGCTCTGGTGACAGTGATCGGGCTTTTGGCCGTTCTCCGGCCTCTGGGACAAGCGCCCGACAATTGGTCCGCGCGGTTTGCCTGTTATCTCCTGCTGGCGCTGTTGTCGAGCGGCCTGAAGGTCTCGCTGCCGAATGTCACCGGCACGCTGTCGGTCAGCTTCCTGTTTATTCTGGCCGGCATGGCGGAGCTGGGCCCCTTCGAGACCATGGCCATCGGCCTCGGCTCCGCTCTGGTGCAAATCTTCTGGGGCGCAAAGAGGCGTCCGGCTCTCCACCAGGTGGTGTTTAACCTGGGGTCGATTGCGATCGCCATCCGCTGCGCCGAGATCGCCATGCACGCGGCCGCGGCGCTCGGAATCGGCCTCCCCTTCCAGCTTTTGTGTGCGACGTTGGCGTACTTCTTCACCAACACCGTCCCGATCGCCATCGCAATTGCCATGACCGAAAAGCGCCAGCTTTATACGGTCTGGAAAGAGTGCTACTTCTGGGCGCTGCCCTACTACCTGCTGGGAGCGGCACTGGTGTGCGTGCTGCACTGGGTGAATCAGAATTTGGGCTGGGAGTTCTCGCTGCTGGCGATGCCGGTGGCCTGGGTGGTGTACCGCTCTTATCGGCTGTACATCGGGCGGCTCGAAACCGAGAAGGAGCGCGTGGAGCAGGAAAAAGAGCACGTCGAAGAGATGAACGCCCTGCACCTGCGCACCATCGAAACGCTCGCCCTGGCGATCGAAGCCAAGGACCAGACCACGCGCGATCATCTGCGTCGCGTGCAGTATTATGCCCACGAGATCGGCAAAGAAATGGGGCTGAGCGAAGCGGCCCTGAACGGCCTGCGGGCCGCCTCCCTGCTGCACGACATCGGAAAATTGGCCGTACCGGAGCACATCATCACCAAGCCCGGCAAGCTGACGCCGCAGGAATTCGAAAAGATGAAGATTCATCCGGTGGTGGGGGCCGAGATTTTGGAGCAGGTCCATTTCCCCTATCCGGTGGCGCCCATCGTCCGGGCTCACCACGAACGCTGGGACGGCAACGGCTACCCGCTCGGCCTGGCGGGCGAAGAGATCCCGCTGGGAGCGCGCATCCTTGCCGCCGTGGACTGCCTGGACGCGCTGGCGTCCGACCGCCAATACCGCCGTGCCGTGCCGCTCGATCAGGCCATGGCGGTCGTCCTGGACGAATCGGGCAGGAGCTACGACCCGCGCGTGGTGGAGGTCCTTGCCCGGAGGTACCGGCAACTGGAAGAAGGAGCCGTCCGGCTGAACAAACCCCCCCGGCTGTCGGTGGATGCACGCATCGAACGAGGCCTTGCGCCCGGCGCCGGATTCGCATCCCCGCCGAGCCGGGACGAGCAGCGCGATTTCCATTCCCAGATCGCGGCCGCGGGCCGGGAAGCCCAAAACACGCTGGAACTGGTATCGGAGCTGGGAAGCTCGCTGGGCATGGCCGAAATGCTATCGGTTTTAAGCTCGCGGCTGACACAGCTGATTCCCTGCGACGCCATCGCGGTTTACGAACGCAAAGACGATCTGCTCAAGCCGGTGTACGTGGACGGCCGGGATCGCATGCTGTTCTCGTCGCTGGAGATTCCGCTCGGCGAGGGGCTTTCGGGCTGGGTTGCCAAACACAACCAGCCGATTCTGAACGGAAATCCCTCCGTGGAACCGGGCTACCTCAACGATCCGAAGAAATACAGCCTGCTGCGGTCCGCGTTGTCGGTGCCGCTGGCCTGCCAGGACAACACCGCCGGCGTGCTCACGCTGTATCGCGCCGAAAACGACGCCTTTACGTCCGATCACTTGCGGATTCTTTCCGGGATCAGTTCCAAAATCGGTCTTTCGTTCGAGAATGCCCTGAAATATCAAGCTCTGGAAGCGTCGGCGACAACCGACTATCTGACCGGCCTGAATAACACGCGGGCGTTGTTTGAACGGCTGAATCAGGAGCTCTCCCGATCGGAATCGGAGCAGTCGCCGCTCACCGTGATGGTGTGCGACCTGGACCGCTTCAAAGAAGTGAACGACCGCTTTGGCCACAGCGCCGGAAACCGGGTGCTGCAGGCCTTCGCGAGCGGACTGTTGAAGATCAACCGTGACCACGACGTGACGGCGCGCTTCGGAGGCGACGAATTCGTTCTGGTGCTGCCCGGCATGAACGCGGATGAGGTGAGTAGCAAGATCAACGGCTTGACGGCCCTGGCTTACGAAGTCGGCCTCGCAGTTTGCGGGGAGAACATTCTATCGGCCAGTGTCGGCGTGGCGTCGTGGCCGCGCGATGGTGTCACCGCCGACGAACTCCTGGCGGAAGCCGACCGGCGCATGTACGCGAATAAGAACAGCCTTAAGCTGAAACGCACCCAGCCGCGGACGGCCGAAGGCCTGATGGCCGCTCTCCGGTAGCCGCTAGCGGGCGTCCAGCACTTCACCGGCTTTCGTTCCGGCTCCGCGAGAAGCGGGACAGCAGGTCTTTCGCGGCGCGCAGACATGGGTCGGCGCGCGTCACGCCGGCGGCAGCTGCAAGCACGGCTCCGGCGCACAGGTAGGAACCAAGGCCCGGCTTCCTGAGTGTTCCGTCCGGCGCGGCAATCGCGCCCAGTACCAGCATCAAGCCGATCCACAACACGCTGGCGGCGATCACCAGCCGTGGGAACACCGCTGTTTCCGCGAGGCCCGGCTTGGAGCCTCGCCGCATCCACTTCGATCTGGATTTGGACCGCGGCATCTCTAGACTTCCTCTTCCGCTTCGGCCTCCGGCAACACATCCTGGGGGCCGGCCATCCATACGTACAGAGTCGGAAGCAGGAAGATGCTCATGACCAGGTCGGCGATGAGGCCGCCCACGATCACGATGGCGAACGGCCGCTGCGAGTCCGAGCCGATGTCATGCGAAAGTGCGGCGGGCAGCAGCCCGAGCGTCGCCACCAGCATGGTCATCATGATGGGACGAAGTCTTAATACCGCTCCCTCCACGGCCGAGTCCTCCACGGAGTGGCCGCGCGCCCGAAGCTGATTGATGTACTCCAGCATGATCACTCCGGTCTGCACGGAAACGCCGAACAGAGCCAGGAATCCGACGCCTGACGACACGCTGAAGTTCGTGTGGGAGACGAGCAGCGCGAGTAATCCGCCGACACGGGCCAGGCCCACGTTAATGAGAATCAGCAAGGCCCATTTGAACGATCGGAACATGCTGTACAGAATGATGAAAATCAGCAGAATCGTGAGCGGCACGATGATCAGCAAGCGCCCCTCTGCGCGCTTTTCGCTTTCGTACTCGCCTTCCCAATCGATGTGATACCCGCGCGGAAGCCGAACCTGCGCGTTTACCTTTTGGATGGCTTCTTCCACCGTCCCGCCCAGATCGCGGTCGCGCACGCTGTACTTGATGGCGACATAGCGCTGGTTCCCTTCACGGTAGATTTCAGAGCCGCCGTCGCGCTCCTCGATTTTGCAGAGCTGCGCGAGCGAAACCCGCTCGCCGGTCGGCGCCAGCAGCCGGATATTCTGGATGGCTTCGCGCGTTGTCCGGTACTGCGGCAGGTAGCGCAGCACCAGATCGTAACGCGCTTCCCCCTGCAATACCTGCGTCAGCGCGTTGCCGCCCGCTGCGGTTTGGATGGCGTCCTGCACATCCGCGACGTTGATCTGATAGCGCGCACACGCCTGGCGGTCTACCACGAAGTTATCGTTCGGTTGTTCCAGGACGTGAAATACGCCCAGATCCTTGATGCCGCGCACCGTGCCCATGACGCGGACCACTTCATCCGCTTTTTGCTCGAGCAAAGCTAAATCATCGCCGTAAATCTTCGTTGCCAGCTGCCCCTTTACTCCGCTGACCGCCTCCTCCATGTTGTCTTCGATGGGTTGCGAGAAGCCCCATACCACGCCGGGAATCTTGGAGAGCTGGCGGTTCATGGCGGCGATCAGCTCATCTTTGTTCTGATGAAACGCGGGGCGCCACTGCTCTTTGGGTTTCAGGTCGACGAAATACTCCGTGTTGAAGAAGCTGGTGGTGTCGGTGCCGTCATCCGGGCGTCCCGTCTGGCTGGTGCACTGCGTCACCTCCGGCCAAGAACAGAGCAGGAGGCGGGCCTGATTCGACAGCCGGATGCCTTCCGTGGGGCCGGTGCTGGGAGCCAGCGTGCCGCGCACCCACAGCGCGCCTTCGTCGAGGTGCGGCAGGAATTCGGATCCGATCACTCCACCCAGCCAAAGGTAAAGCGCGACCGCGAGGCTTGCCACTCCTACCGTCACCGTGAGCCAGCGCAGGCGGATCGCCAGTCGTAGCGCCTTGCGGTACCCCGCCGTCATCCACACCATCACCGGGTTGCGCCACTCCCGCGTTCCTTTGGGGTAGAAGAGGCTGGCCAGAGCCGGGGCGATCAGCATCGAGAAAATCACGGCGCCGAGCAGCGCAAAAGCGACCGTCCAAGCCATGGGCTTGAATAACCGCCCCTCCACGCGTTGGAGCGTGAAGATGGGCAGGTAAGCCGTAATGATGATGGCAATCGCGTAAAACACCGGCCGCTGCACTTCGTGAGCCGCTTCGAAGATTTTCTGTTTCGGCGTTCGGGTATCGCTTTCGCGCCGGCCCAGGTGCCGCACGATGTTCTCCACCATCACCACGGCTCCATCCACCACCATCCCGAAGTCCAGCGCTCCCAGCGACAACAGGTTCGCCGGAATGCCCTTGAGGTTCAAACACGTCGCGGCGAACAGCAGCGAGAAGGGGATGGTGAGAGCGACGATGATGGCGCCCCGAATGTTCCCCAGGAACAGAAACAGAATGATCACGACCAGGAGGATGCCTTCCGTGAGGTTGTGCAGCACGGTGTGCGTGGTGAAACGCAACAAATCGCTGCGGTCAATGAATGGAACCAGCTTCACTCCCGGCGGCAGGATGTGATCGTTCAATTCCTGGACTTTCTTGTGGATTCCATCCAGCGCGATCTGAGCCTCCGCGCCCTTCCGCAACAGCACAATGCCCGAAACCACGTCGTCGTTGTCCACCAGCTTTCCGTCCTCGCGCCGAATGGTGCGCGCGAATTGTCCCAGGCGGATTTTCGGGCCTTGTGCCACATCCGCGACGTCGCTGACATGGATGGGCGTGCCGTTCTTGGTGAGCAGCACGGTATTCTGGATGTCCTGGACGTTGCGCACCAGACCCACTTCGCGGATGTTGATCTGCTGCAGACCGGCCTCGATGAAGCTGCCTCCCGCGTTGGCGTTGTTGTTGGTGAGTTGCTGCTCCACCTGCGACAGACTCAGGCCGTAAGAGATCAGTTTGTTGGGATCCAGACGAACCTGATACTCCCGCGTCGGGCCGCCGAAACTGGCCACATCCACCACGTTGGGAACGGATTTCAGGTTTTTTTCCACCACCCAGTCCTCGAGCGATTTCAGCTCCATCACGTCGTATGCCGGATTGGAACTGTGCAGGGTGAAGAAGTAAATCTGCCCCACCGGGCTCCAATCGGTGCCCATCTGCGGCGACACCCCTGGCGGCAACGTCACCTGCGAGAGCCGCTCCAGCACGCGCTCGCGGTTTTCGAAATTCGACGTTCCGTCATCGAAGATCAACTTCAGATCCGAGAGCCCGAACAGCGAGAACGAACGCAGATGCACCACGCCCGGGACGCCGTTCATGACAATTTCGAGCGGAATGGTGACTTGCTGCTCGATTTGTTCGGCTGAGATTCCGGGCCACTGCGTGATGATCTCGACATAGTTGTCCGCCACGTCCGGATACGCCTCGACGGGGAGCTGATGGAACGAGACCATTCCCCAGCCAAACAGAATCAACGCCGCGGCAAGCACCAGGAGGCGATTGTTCAGGGCGAAATCAACAAGCCGGCCAATCATCGACGCGTCCCTTTACTCTTCCACCGAGTTTTCAAACATCAGCGCGTTCGCGATTACCGGATCGCCCGGTTGGAGGCCGCTGCGCACCTCCTGGATGCCCTGGTCCAGCGTGTCTCCGGCCACCACTTCCTGACGCCGGAAAGCCCCTTGCCCCAGAGGAGTGTAGACCCACTCGCGGTCGTGCAGATGCAGAATCGCGGTCGCCGGCACGGTGGCGTATTTGTGAGCCGTCTCCCCATGAAACGTGGCGGTGACGAACATGCCGATCCGCATCAGACCGGGATTCTCCACTTCCAGGCGGACCTTCTCGGTGCGGATATTCGGGTCGATGATCGGCAGAATATTGCTGATCTTCCCCTTCAGCACGCGATCCGGATACGCGGCCAGATGGATATCCGCGTACTCGCCCAAATGCACCTGCGCCATGTTGTTCTCCCACACGTCGCAGATGATCCAGACATGCGACAGATCCGAGATGGTGAAAGGATTCGGCGGCGTGAGCGCCTGCACACCCGATTGATCGGTGATCTGCTGGTCCGTGATCGTTCCTGACACCGGAGCAAACACCTGGACGATGCCGGTGGGATGAGCCGGATCGGCTCCCAGCAGCGTGAGCTGTTCCTTCGCCGTCTCCAGGACGACGACATTGTCGTCCTCGGCGTTTTGCGCGATTTCCAGCGCGCTCTTGGGAACCGCCCCGTGTTCGTACAACAGCTTGGCGCGATCCAGCTGGATGCGCGTCAGCTCTTCGTTCTTCACCGCCTGGCGATAGTTGGAAAATGCGTTCGCCATGTCCGCGCTACGCACCTTGAACAGAAGCTGGCCCTTCCGGACCACGTCGCCCAGCCGGGCGTCGATCTCCACGATGCGTCCGGTCGCCAGCGACGGCACGGGAACCTGGCGTGAAACATCGGGGTTTACGACGCCGGTGACGTTGAGTTCGGGCGCCGCGACGTGCTCGCCCGCGGTCGCCAGCTTGAAGCGCTCGGGATGATCCACCTGGAAGTGATTGGCGTCCAGGTCCGGCACCACGCCGGTCGGGATCGGACCGGTGCTCGCGTCCAGATTGCTCTGCGCCTTTACGTTGCGTTCACAGCCGGCCGTCATCAGACCCAAACCCAGCGCGACGGCCGCTTCCAGTGCAAAAAAACGATTCATTCCACCACCTCCCGTCCGATGGCCATGTTCATTTGGGCCGCGGCGGCTAAGTACGCACCGATCAGATTCAGGTACGCCAGGCGCGTATCCCGATAGGACTTCTCGGCGTCCAGGAAGTCCAGCAGCGAAGCGCCTCCATTTTGAAACGAAAAGGCCATCCGGTCGCGGACGTCGGTCGCCAGCGGCAGGTAGGTCTGTTTGTAGGGTCGCAGCAGGTTCAAAGTCTGAACCAACGTCCAATAGGCGGAGTCCACGTCGCTGAACACCTGGGCTTCGGCTGCGTCCTGCAGGCGCTGGTTCCGCGTGATGTCCAGCTTGGTCCGTAGCTTTTCGCCCTGATTGCGGTCGAAAACGCGCAGCGGAATGCTGATGCTCCCGCCGATTGTGTTGTAGTCATATGGATTGTTAAAGGATGGGTTGTGTGTCCACCACAAGCTGAAGGTAGGGTCTGTCGAGCCGTTCGCGACCGCGAGCTGATAGTTGATCTTCGCCAGATCCACATTCTGCATGGCGGCCTTTAAGTCCGGCCGCGACTCCAGAGCGATGTTGCGGAAGTCTTCCAGTTTTTTCAGCTCGTTCTGGTAGTCGAAAGACCCGGTAATATCGAACTGCTCAATCGGCGTCCGCTCGTTCAACAGCTGCAGAAGCTGGATTTTTGCCGTGCGCAGGTTCACCAGAGCGGTTTCGTAGTCAGACTCGAACTGAATCCGCTGCAGGATCAAACGGTTCAAGTCCACCAGAGCCAGATCGCCGGCGCCGTAACGGGTGCGATTGATCCCCAGCTCGCGATCCCAATAGGACAGGTTGTCCTGGGCATTTTCCAGTACGGCCTTGGCCTGCAGAACCTGGACAAACGCGCTACGCAAATTGAAAATTAATCCGCGCTCCTGATCCCGGTAGGTGGACTCCGCGACGGCGGTGGTTTCTTTCGCGCTGTCCCGACGCAGTTCGCGCTTATGTAGCCGTTCATGCAGGTAACTGAAGCTCGGGGAAATCTGAGTGCCCGTGAACGGGCGCCAGACGCCCTCATAAGGGGCGAGTTGGGTTCCATCGGCGGACAAGGTAAAGTCCGGATTCGGACGGAGGTAAGCCGTGATTTCCTCCGCGCGCGATTCGTCGATGTTCAGCTTCGCGGCCTTCAGAGTGGGGTTGGCGGTTTCGAATTTCTCTTCCACCTGCTGCCACGTGAGTGCAGTCTGTCCGCACAAACCGGTCAGGACGAACCCCGCAGTGCAGATTACGTTAGCTGCCCTACGTAGCCAAAGACGCATGCTCGGGCGGAGGACCAGCTGCCTTGATATCAATACTTTCATAGAAACTTTAGGGAGTGAACACACTTCCGACTGAAGTTTGTGAAAATCTGAATCTAGCGTGCCGGGGTGCCGATGGGCCACCGATCTTTGGTTCAACGCCCGCGATCTTTCGATAATCCGAGACGAGCGGCGAAGCAGGGTCCGGTCGTTCGAACAATCAAAGGATTAAGCCCCTCCGCGCCTCGCATTGCACTGAATCCGGAGCAGCCTCTAGGTATTCTGCCCGCCTGCCCTCAGGGACATTCAGGATGCCAAGTACCGTTACGAGGGGTCTATCCTGAACCTAAACCAGTCCCAGTTTGTGGCTCCCGCCCCGGAGGGGACGGTTTCAGACGAAAGGTGGTGTTCCAGGTGAAGAAAAGCAAACCCGGCTTTGCACTCCGGCCTATCTGCGCATGGCTCGCTCTCGCCGCGTTGCCGGCCGCATACGGCCAGGTGAACGTTCTCACCTGGCACAATGACGCGGGCCGCACGGGGCAGAATCTTCTGGAGACGGTCCTCACTCCCGCCAACGTCAACTCCTCCACGTTCGGAAAGCTATTCACCATCCCGGTGGATGGAGGCGTTGACGCCGAACCGCTCTATGTTTCAGCGTTGACCTTTCCTTCGCTGGGAACCCACAACGTACTTTACGTGGTCACCGAAAACGACAGCATGTATGCCTTCGATGCCGACTCCGGCGTTCAACTCTGGCAAATTTCCCTTCTCGAGACCGGCGAGTCCCCGTCGGACGACCGGGGCTGCGGCCAGGTCTCGCCCGAGATCGGCATCACCTCCACGCCGGTCATCGATCTCGCCAGCGGCCCGCACGGGACAATCTACGCCGTGGCGATGTCGAAGGACAACTCCGGCAATTATCACCAGCGTCTGCATGCCATCGATCTGGTGACGCACGCCGAGGAGTTCAACGGCCCCATGCAAGTTCAGGCCACTTACCCCGGCACAGGAGCCGGCAGCTCCGGTGGCACGGTGATCTTCGACCCCAAGCAGTACAAGGACCGCGCCGGCCTGTTGATTGTCAACGGAGTGGTCTACACCAGCTGGGCCTCGCACTGCGACGACGCCCCGTATACGGCCTGGGTGATCGGATACAACGAGTCAACGCTCGCGCAGGTGACGGTTCTGGATCTGACCCCCAACGGCAACGATGGCTCGGTTTGGCAAGCCGGCGCCGGTCCGGCCGCAGACGCCGGAGGAAATTTGTTCTTCCTGATGGCCAACGGCACGTTCGACACCAAGCTGACCAGCAGCGGGTTCCCGTCCAAGGGCGACTACGGCAACGCTTTTATGAAGCTATCCACTTCCGGAGGGTTGGCCGTGGCGGATTACTTCACCATGACCAATACAGTCTCGGAGTCCAACGGCGACGAGGATCTCGGTTCCGGCGGCGCCATGGTGCTGCCCACGGTCAACGATTCCACCGGCAACCCGCGGTCGCTCGCCGTGGGGGCGGGGAAGGATGCCAATGTCTACGTCGTGGACCGCAACAACATGGGCAAATTCCACCCGAAAAGCGACGCCATTTATCAGCAATTCACGCTGGGCGGCGGCGTTTGGTCCAGCCCGGCATGGTTCAACGGTGTGCTGTATTACGGCGCGGTGGGAGACAACTTGAAGGCGTTCCCGTTCACGAATGGAGCTTTCAGCACCACGCCGTCTTCCGAGAGCTCGATCGGTTTTACCTATCCGGGCACGACGCCCTCCATCTCGGCCAACGGCTCGGCGCAAGGAATCGTCTGGGCGGTGGAAAATCAGTCGACCGCGGTGCTGCACGCCTACGACGCGACGGACCTTTCCACGGAACTTTATAACAGCAACCAGGCGCCCAACTCGCGCGACCAGTTTGGCTCGGGTAACAAGTTCATCACGCCGATGGTCGCCAATGGGAAGGTGTACGTCGGCACCAGCAACGGTGTGGGCGTCCTGGGTCTCCTCGGCTGCGTCTATTCGCTGACCACCAGTTCGGCGAGTATCGCCTCGGGCGGCGGCACGGGTAGCTTCAATCTGACCACCGCGTCCGGCTGCGCGTGGAGCGTCACCGATCCCACCGGTTTCGTCACCATTACCAGCGGGGCTTCCGGCACCGGCAATGGGACGATCTCGTACTCGGTTTCAGCCGACACGGGGACGAGCCGGTCCGGCGTTCTCACCGTCGGCGGACAGAGCTTTACCATCAACCAGGCCGGGGCCCAGACCACAACCGGCCTGGCGTTCTACCCTCTCACGCCGTGCCGGATTGCCGACACACGATCCACCGGCGGCAGCGGAAAGACCGGCGCATTCGGACCACCCTATCTGGCGGGCGGATCTACGCGGGACTTCCCGATTCCCAGCAGCTCCTGTGACGTGCCCAGCACCGCGCAAGCCTACTCCCTGAACGTTACCGTCGTGCCTCACAAACCGCTCGCTCAACTCACCGTATGGCCGGCCGGTGTGACAATGCCCCCGACTTTGACGCTGGCCGCATCGGCCGGACAGATCGTGGCCAGCGCCGCGATTACCGCCGCTGGAACCGGCGGTGCAATCAGCGTCTACGCCGGCAGCGACACCGATGTGATCCTGGACATCAATGGATATTTCGCGCCGCCCGGAGCCCAGGGACTGGTTTTCTATCCCATGGCGCCCTGCCGCATCGCGGATACGCGCTCGGTGGGCGGTAGCGGCAAGACCGGAAAGTTCGGCCCTCCGGCATTGGCGGCCCGCGGGACTCGCAACTTTCCCCTGCTTAGCAGTTCCTGTGGAATCCCATCTTCGGCTCAAGCCTATTCGCTGAATATGACCGTGGTGCCGTCTGGTTCGCTCGCCTATCTGACCACTTGGCCGGCCGGGGATGCCGAGCCGCTGGTGTCCACGCTGAATGATTTGAACGGCGCCATCGTAGCCAATGCCGCCATCGTTCCGGCGGGCGCCAGCGGCGCAATTGACGTCTCCGCCTATAACCAGACCAACTTGATCATCGATATAGACGGATACTTCGCGCCGCCGGGCACGCAAGGACTGTACTACTATCCCTTGGGCCCCTGCCGCGTTGCCGATACGCGCGCCGGCAGCAGCTTGACCGGCTCCTTTGGGCCGCCCAAGTTGACCGGCGGCGTCAGCCGCGATTTCCCGGTGACTTCGAGCGCCTGCAACGTCCCGGAAACGGCTCAAGGCTACGCACTCTCCTTGACCGTCCTGCCCACCGGCGCGATGCCCTATCTCACTGTCTGGCCGTCCGGTCAAGCCACGCCGCTGGTATCCACGTTGAATGATCTGAGCGGTTGGACAGTAGCGAATCTGGCGCTGGTACCCGCCGGAGCCAGTGGCGCGGTCAGTGTATTCGCCTATAGCAGCACTAACCTGCTTATGGATATCAGCGGCTACTTTGCCCCGTAATACACCGGAAGCAGCAACGCGATGACCTGAGATTTTGCGCCACTTGCGCCCACGTTGCTTGCAAATGGCGCATCAGATTCTGAGATCAGTGGGACGGGGTGCGACTGCTGCGAGCGCGTTCCTCTTCGGCCTCAGCCCCCTTGTCGCCGCGTCTTTAACCGGTAATTCGTCACTTCTGAACGGCCTTGTCGATGCACCGGTCTTTGAACAGGCCGGCGGTGCGGGCGCATCCGGTTACGTCTGGCGCAACCATGGCGTCGTGGCATCCTTCCAGTCCGCGGGAAAAATGGCCCTTCAGTTTCGCGCCGGCGTCGGAACCCAGCTTTCCTTTGAAGGCGCTGCAGCAAGCGCCATGCCACAGGGCGAGCTGCCGGCGCTGCCTCATGTGAACTACTATGTTGGCCCTTCGAACCGCTGGCATTCCGTGCGGCGGTTCGATCGCATTCGATACCGCGACATCTACCCCGGAGTCGACGTGCTGTTTTTCACCAACGCGGGGCACTTGGAATACAACCTGGAGATCCGCCCGTTCGCGGATTTGAGTCAGATCAGGATCCGGCACGCAGGTGCCAGCGTAAAGCTAACCCGGCAGGGGGATCTGGAGATTCGGGCTGGCACGGAAATAATCCGTCAGAAGCGCCCGCGCGCGTTTCAGGGCGCCGGAGGCCGCGAATTAGCCTGCTTCTATCACCGCGAGCGCTCGGGCGTCATTACTCTGAATGTCCCGGCGCGCGATGCGCGCGACAGCCTGCTCATCGATCCGGAACTGAACTTCAGCACCTACCTGGGCGGGCCGTCCTTCGACGCCGCCAACGCCGCGGCGACGGACTCGGCGGGCAATCTGTACCTGACCGGCGAGACCTCCTCGGGGACGATGCTGGGATCTGCGTTGCCCAATCGCGCCAGCCGCGACGTTTGGGTAGCCAAGCTCGACAGCAGCGGCACCCAGGTCCTCTATGTCACCTATGCCGGCGGAAGCGGAAACGACTCCGGCAAGGGCATTGCCGTGGATGCCTCCGGTAACGCCTACGTCACCGGATACACCGCCTCCACCGATTTCCCCACCACCAGCGGGGCCTACCAGACCCAAAACGCCGGCTCGCAGGACGCCTTCGTGCTGAAGCTCGACCCGAACGGCAACATCCTCTACTCCACGTACCTTGGCGGCGCCGGTACCGACCAGGCATTTGCCATCGCGGTAGACAGCGCGGGTTCCACTTACGTCGCCGGCCAGACCGGCTCCGTCGCGTTTCCCACAACCTCGGGCGCGTTGCAGACCTCCAACCACGGCGGTCTCTCGGACTGCTTTGTCTCGAAATTGAATCCCGCCGGCAGCGCCTTGACCTACTCCACCTACCTGGGCGGCCTGGCATTGGATCTCTGCACGGGAATCGCGGTGGACACATCGGGCGACGTTTACGTGACCGGTACCACTTATTCTTTCGACTTCCCCACCTTGAGTCCTTTCCAAAGCAGCTTGCAGGGAACGGCCAACGCATTTGTGGCCGAGATCAACGCCTACGGTTCCGCACTGCTGTATTCGACCTTCCTGGGCGGATCGATCCTGGATAACGGCACCGCCATCGCGGTGGATTCCAGCGGTTCGGCCTACGTTGCCGGATGTACCGCTTCGCCCGATTTCCCCACCTCGGTTGGCGCAGTGCAGGCCGGATTGGCCGGATCGTATAACGCCTTTGTGACCAAACTGTCGCCGGGCGGCAGCAGCGTTATTTACTCGACCTTTCTCGGCGGCTCGGGCTCGGATGACGCCACCGCCATCGCAGTGGACCCGTTGGGGCAGGCTGTGATCGGCGGCTACACATCGTCAGCGAACTTCCCGCTGATGGATCCGATCCAGCCGGCCTTCGCGGGCGCCTTCGATGCCTTCGCCGCCGTCCTGAACTCCAACGGGGCGGCCCTGGTGTTCTCCAGTTATTTCGGCGGCAGCTCGGATGACCGGGCCTATGGCATCGCGGTGCTATCCGGCAATCGTCTGTTTCTGGCCGGAACCACCGCTTCTTCCAATTTCCCAACCGCCAGCGCGTTCGCGAGCACGCTGAGCGGCAACTACGACGCCTTTGCGCTCAGCGCGACTTACTCCCAAACCTCCACTACTACCAACGGTCTGGCCTTCTATCCCTTGCCTCCCTGCCGCGTTGTGGACACGCGATCCTCGGGAGGAAGCGGCAAAACAGGCGCCTTCGGACCACCTTCGTTGGCGGGAGGCGTCTCGCGCGACTTCCCCATTCCGGCCGGTTCCTGCAACGTTCCGTCCACCGCATTGGCCTACGCTTTGAGCGTATCGGTGGTGCCGCGCGCTGGACCGATGCCCTTCCTCACCATCTGGCCCACTGGCTCGGCAATGCCCTTGGTCTCCACGCTCAACGCACTGGACGGGCTACCCGTGGCGAACGCGGCCATCGTGCCGGCGGGCACCAATGGTTCCGTCAGCGTGTACGTATACACGAAGGCGGATGTCATGATCGATGTCAGCGGCTACTTCGCTCCAGCCAACGCTCCCCAAGCGTCGGCCTTCTATCCGGTAGCGCCTTGCCGTATTGCCGACACGCGTTCCGTAGGCGGCAGCGGAAAGACCGGGGCCTTTGGACCGCCGCAAATGGCCGCGCGTTCCACGCGCACCTTCCCGATTCCCTCCAGTGACTGTGGCATCCCGGATACGGCGCAGGCCTATTCCTTGAACATCACCGTCGTTCCGCCGAAAGCGCTGTCTTACTTGACCGCCTGGCCGGCCGGACTGCCGCTTCCGAACACAACCACGTTGAATTCCTCCAACGGGACCATCGTGGCGAACGCGGCGCTCGTCCCCGCCGGCGCCGGTGGCGGCGTGAGCGTCTACGTGAGCAATGCGACCGATGTCGTGATCGACATCAACGGCTACTTCGCCCCGCCCGGGCAGGGAGGCCAGTACTTCTATCCACTGCCGCCCTGCCGGATCGTGGACACGCGTTCGGTTGGCGGCAGCGGCATCACCGGAGTGTTTGGCCCGCCGCAAATGAAAGGCCAGGCGAGCCGGAACTTTCCCATCCCGTCCAGTCCCTGCAAGATTCCCGCGACCGCCCTGGCTTATTCGCTGAACATGACGGTTGTGCCGCCAGGCTACCTGGCCTTTCTGACGACCTGGCCCGCTGGAGGCCCGATGCCGCTGGTCTCGACATTAAACGACCTGACCGGAAAAATCCTGGCGAACGCGGCCATCGTCCCCGCCGGAGCCTCGGGCGCAATCAGCGTGTATGTCTACAATCCCACGGATCTAGTCATCGACACGAACGGCTATTTCGCTCCGTAGTCGAAAACTGCCTAGCGCGGCGGCTTGCTCAAGACACAAACCGCTTGCCCCAGCGCGGCCTTGCCGCTTACCGTACTGCCATCGTCGCGGCGCACCGGATGCGGCAGCGTGACACACTCGGCGGCGCCGTCCACGAACTCAACCACCTGGAAGCCCAGATGCTCGGCCCACGCGGTCAGCGCATCGCGGGACAGGAACTGGACGTGCTCGTAGTCGGCGCTGGCGCCTCCGAGAACTCTCTGAACCAGGCTCCCAAAGATCGGCCAGATGGCGGGGTCCTTGAACTCCAGAAAGGAGAGCACCACGCGCCCGCCGGGCTTCAGAACACGGAAAGCATCCATCAGGTAGGCGTAGCTTTCCTGATGGAAGAGGTGCGTGAAAACGCTGAAGAAGCAGACCATGTCGGCCGTGTTGTTTTCCAGGGGAATGCTCAGTCCCGGCGCGGCCACAAAGCGCCAGTCACGCCGGTTGGCTTTCTTTGCCGCGTATTCGAAGAGCTCGGGCACAACGTCGATTCCCAGGTACGGGCCTTTGAGATAGAGCGAAAGCGCGGTGGCAAGCCGGCCGGAGCCACAGCCGGCGTCCACCAGGAAATCATTGGTTCCGAGGCCGTAATGTTTCAGCAATTCGGCCTCGATGGCGCCCACGACTTCATAATTGCCACCCACGGCCAGCGACATCGCCTGATCGCGAGGGTGCGCGCCCATCAGATTCTTCACCATGCGGTTGTGAGAGCGGCGGTAGTCAACGTCGGTGTGCGGCATAAGAAGCAATTTTACCGAATTGGCGAAGGGCTTCGAACAGCGGCTGGAGCTAATCGGCGGCCGGATTTTCGGGTTGCTGGAATAGCGTACAGCGCCCCGCCCGGAACTTCGGCCGCAGGGATATCTCAGGAAAGTCCGTTGCAAACCGGTCGAAAACCTCCACGGCTTCGCGGCGTTTTTTGGGAGAACTCTCCAGAATCGTATTGCCGGAATGCTTGCGATAGGCGGTGAGGAAGCGCGGAACGTGCCGCGCCCGGCCAAGCGCCATGGCCCGCAGAGCAAAGTCCCAATCGTGCACATACCGGTACGCGCCAAATCCGCCCACCCGCGCATGCAGTGTTTTGCGGAACACCATGTTGCTGGTGCTGATCAGGTAGTTCTCCCGGGAAAGGGAATCGAGAAAATGACTCTCTGCGAAACCGTCCCGGGCTTCTTCGTCACGCGCCCGGAAAGCATGCCGGGTGTCGACGGGCGCCCGTTTTGATCCCGTGAGAGCACCGCTTTCGTTGATAAACAAAACATTACCGAAGACGAAGTCGGATTCGGGAAAGCGTGTATCCGCGGCGATCGCCTCGAACCGGCCGGAGACGAAGATGTCGTCGGAATTGAGGACGGCGACCCATTCGCATCGAGCCAGTTCCACCAGTTCATTCAGGCGGCAGTGGGCGCCCCGGTTGACTCCATCCGCTGGCGTCAGATCGCGCACACGGCCCGCATGCGCAGCGGCGAGACTGGCTGCAACCGCCGCCGAATCGTCTTTCGATCCGTCATCCAGCAGCAAAATTTCCTCGACTAAAGGAGCCCGCAGCGCGGACCACACCGCCTGCGAAAGAAATCTACCGTGATTGTAGACCGGTACCACCACCGAGAACATAAGTTCCCTGTTATTCTCCGGCCGCGCGATGCCGGACTCTCCAGCGGCGTTCCGCGCCCTGATCCACGGAGTGAATCAAAGGGTTTAGTCCGTATGCCGCCACATCCGGGTGGAGGTCCAGATACTCCGGCGTGCCGAAACAGGCATTGGGGTTCCGGCCTTCCGCGATGCCCGCCATCAGGTAGTGGCTTAAAGGATTGAGTCCGGCTTCGCGCACGTCGGGGTTTTGTTCCAAGTAGAAGCTGCTGTCGAAGAGCGGATGGGGGTCGCGCCCTTCGTAGGCGCCCAGGTCCAGATAATGAACCAGAGGATTGGCGCAGAAGCGGTTCCGCGCCGGATTTTCGGAACAGTAATAAGTCACATCAAACAGAAAATGAGGATTTCTTCCTTCCGCCGCGCCAAAAACGAAGAAATGAAATAAAGGAGAAAGTTTCCGCCGCAGAACGTCCGGGTTGCTCCGCAGGTAGTATCGATCATCAAACAGGCCGCTGGCCCGAACCCGGTCTCTGAAACGCAGCCATTCGAACGCACCGCGAATCTTGGCCGGTTGTATCAGGCCGCGGCAGCCGTTTCTAATCAGTCCCCACAAGATCCACATGCTCTCCAACAGCACACGGAGGGGCGCGGTCAATTTCCAGGACCATGATTTGTGCACTGCGTCGACTGCATTTTGGCTTTCGGCGAAGTCTTCCGCCGTAAACCACAAGTAACGCAGCAGGTCATTGAGGGATCCGGCCGCTTCGTCGCCGCTACGGGCGGCCTCTCGGACGTCTTCGCCGAACGTCTTGGCAAGATACGCGGGATTGTCGGCGAAAGTTTCCAGTCTCCTAACGAGCTGAGCGATTTGCTGCTCTCGCCGCGACAGGATCGTGCCTAGCCGCTCTACTTCCTGCGACAGACGGGTGTTTTCCTGTTCGGAAGCATAAATGCCGGTTCCCGGGGAATGGAAAGCGGCATCCCGGCCATTAACGTTCATACTCTGGGATAGTTCCCAATGCTTTCGCAACATGATAGCACGACCGATAGCACGCCTTTTGTATACAAAGCGACAGAATGACGAGGAAACAACGAACCAGGGCTCGGGGAAGGTTACAAAAAGTTACTCAAAAAGCCAAGGAATCACGCCGCGGGCCGGCGTCCACCGAAGGCGTCTTCGAGCAAAGCGCGGATGCCGTCGCGAGTAATGGCGCGCGGATTATAGTAAGGATTTTGTACGGCAATATCCGCGGCTTTATCCAGATCGTCGGCTTTCATTCCGATGGCCGCCAGCGATGTGGGTGCGCCCAGTGAGGCCGCGAGATCGAAAAGCCCCTGTGCGGCAGATTTCGCCCCGAGCGCGCGGGCGATACGCGACATCGCTTCCGGGGTCGCTGGAGCCGTGTAGGCCGTGGCGTGCGGTAGAACGACGGTGTGAGTTTCGGCGTGCGGCAGGTTGAAAGTACCACCGAGGGTGTGGCACAGCTTGTGATGCAGCGCCATGCCGACCGCGCCCAGCGAGATGCCGCCCAGCCAGGCGCCATACAGGGCGTTGGAGCGGGCGTCCAAGTTCAGTGGATTTTTGACGACTTCCGGCAGCCCCAGCGCCAGCGCGCGGATTCCTTCTTCCGCCAGCAGGGAGATGATCGGGTTGGCGTCTTTCGAATACAACGCCTCCACGCAGTGCGCGATGGAATTCACGCCGCTGGTTGCCGAAAGCATGGCCGGCATGGTGACCGTGAGCGTGGGATCGTACAACACCGTCTTGGGAAGCACGCGCGCATCACGGCCGGTTTTCTTCAACCCGCCCTCGGTGAGGCCCCAAATGGGCGTCATTTCGGAACCCGCGTAGGTAGTAGGGATAGCGAGGATGGGAAGCGTAGAAACCAGTGCGATCGCCTTTGCCAGTCCGGTGGTTGACCCGCCGCCGACCGAGACGCAGCAATCCGCGCCCGAGCGGACCGCTTCCGCGCGGGCGGCGTGAGCGATTTCGATGGGCACATGCATGACGGCCTTGTCGAACAGGCCGACCGCGCGCGAGCCCAGCTGCTCCAGCACCTTCCGCCCCTCCTGCCGCTGTTCGGGGGTGCATAGCACGAGCGCGCGAGTGGCGCCGAGCCGCTCGATCTCTTGCGGCAGCTTGTCCACACAGCCGGCGCCGAACACAACACGGCCGGGCAGCATGTCGTAGACGAAGGAAAGCATCAGGCCTCGCCAGCGTGAGCGCGGGCGGTGCGCTCGTTCAAGTCGCGAAGCACGGTGAGTTCGGTCTCATTGGGAGCCTGCGTGGTTGTAACCTGGGCCGCGACTTTCAGCGGCCAGCCCGTGGCTTCCACCACGCGCTCCACGGTGACGCCAGGGTGGACGCTGGTGAGCGTGAGTTCCTTGGTGGTGGGGTCGGGCGTCAGGATGCCGAGGTCTGTGATGACGGCGGTGGGACCCTTGCCGGGAAGCCCCATTTGGACGCGGCTATCGCCCCCGCTGAAGTGGCCGCCCGAGGTCACGAAGTCCAGTTTGTCGACGAACGCGCGCTTGTTCTGGCGCAGTGTGATGAGCACCTCTTTGGAAGACGCGGCGATCTCGGGCGCGCCGCCTGCGCCAGGAAGGCGGACGGTGGGCTTGCGGTAGTCGCCAATGACCGTAGTGTTGATATTCGCGAAGCGGTCGATCTGCGCGGCGCCGAGGAAACCGAGATCGATGCGGCCGCCTTGGAGCCAATATGCAAAAATCTCGGGGATCGAAACGACGGCTTCGGCGGTTTCTGAAAGTTCGCCATCGCCGATCGACAGCGGCAGGACCGTGGGCTTCGTGCCGATGCAGCCGGATTCGTAGATCAGTATAGTGTCGGGAGCATGCGTCAATCGCGCCAGGTTCGCCGCGGCGCTCGGCAGACCGATGCCCACAAAGCAGGACGCGCCGTTGCGGATCATGCGCGCGGCGGCGATGGTCATCATTTCGTCGGCGGTGTATTTGGCTTCAGGCATGGCTCACCGCCTGATCCAGGCTCTGTTTGTATTCTTGAAAATCCCGGGTGCCCAGCACGTGCTTTTGCATCCAGGCCTGGAATGTTTCGCGCTCGCGCGCGATGGGGTCCCACTGCTTGTAGAAGGCGTTGTTGCGCGGGTAGTAACCTTGCGCGTAAGAAGGAAACGCCCCGCCTCTCACTTCGCAGACCGCGCCGATCACCCAGCTGGGCAGCACGACGGCATTCGGTGGCGCGTCCAACCGGTCCACGATTTCCTCGACGGTGACTACGACATGCCTGGCGGCCAACACCGCTTCCTTCTGCACTCCCACCACGCCCCAGATCAACACGTTGCCTTTGCGGTCCGCCTTTTGCGCGTGGATCACCGTGACATCGGGGCGAATCGCGGGCACGGCGGCCAGGCGCTCGCCCGTGAAGGGGCACTCGATGAACTTGATGCGCTGGTTGTACTTCGGCAGATCGGAACCCAGGTAGCCCCGCAGCAAGCCGAACGGCAGATGAGCGGCTCCGGCGGCGTAAGCGGCAGCCATGCCGGCGTGTGCATGCTCTTCGAGCGCGAGCGGCGCGGGCCAGCCGTTCTCCACCGCATCGCGCAGGCGGTGCAGCGAGCCGACGCCCGGATTACCGCCCCAGGAGAAAATCAGTTTCGACACGCAGCCCGAACCGATCAGCTGGTCGTAAATGAGGTCGGGGGTCATGCGGACGACGGTCAGATTGCGCCGCCCCTGGCGGATAATTTCGTGTCCCGCCGCCGACGGGATCAGGTGAGTGAAGCCTTCCAGGGCAACCGTGTCGCCATCGTGAACCATCTCCCGGATGGCTTCTTGGAGTGGAAGTATATGGGCCAAGTTTTGATTATGCCATGCATGGTTGAGTGGGAGCCGGCGCGCTAAGATGGTTGGGCCTGTCGTGAGAAGCATGTTCAGCTTAGTCCTTGCGCTGGCGGCGGCGAACCCTCCGGTGGGGTGCCAGGAGACGGCCATCCGCGTTGACGTGAACGTGGTCAACGTGCTGTGCACGGTGCGGGACCACCGCGGCGCGCTGGTCAACGACCTCCGCAGGGACGATTTCGAGGTCCGGGAGAACGGGCGGGTGCAGGAGATCCGCTATTTCGCGCGGGAGACCGACCTGCCGCTGACGGTCGCGTTGCTGGTGGATGTTAGCGGAAGCGTGCGGCCGCATATCCAGGAAGAAAAAGAAGCCGCGGGGCAGTTTTTCGGGCTGGTGTTGCGGCCCAGCGATCACGCGCTGTTGCTAGGTTTCTCGAGCACGCTGATGCTCTGGCAGGACTTCACGTCCTCGACGGCGCGATTGCGGGAAGCGCTGGCAGCGCTGCGTGCGGTGCCCTTCCGCGGGCTCCCGCCAGACGGGGAGGCGATGCCCTCCACTCTGCTCTACGACGCGGTTTACCAAGCCGCCTTGCAAAAGCTGAAAGGCGTGCCGGGACGGAAAGCCATGATCATCATTTCCGACGGG
This sequence comes from Bryobacteraceae bacterium, assembly GCA_035508055.1. Classification (GTDB taxonomy): domain Bacteria; phylum Acidobacteriota; class Terriglobia; order Bryobacterales; family Bryobacteraceae; genus Palsa-89. Next base: position 39,335 of record DATJNO010000021.1, read on the forward strand.
TTGGACAACGGCAGCCGGAAACATCTGGGCGACGCGATAGAAGCAGTGCAGGGGACCGACACGATCGTCTACGGGATCTGCTATCAAAGTGGATTCCCGGGCTGCGATTTTCTGAAGGAGATGGCCGAGCCGACCGGTGGCCGGATGTTCAAAGCCGGCAAGAAAATCCCGCTCGCTACGATTTTTCAGAGCATCGAGGACGAGTTACGCAGCCAGTACGCCCTTGGCTACGTACCGGTGAAGCGCCCGCGCGACGGCGCCTTCCACAAGCTGGAGGTGAGGGTGCGCGTCAAGGGGCTGAAAGTTTCGGCGCGCAAAGGCTATTACGCGAACTAGCGCGCCTTGGACCCTTGGACCGTGGATGAGGCCGCGGTCAGCACCGCATTGCCCGGGAAGTAGCCGAGGCCCGCGGTGACGATGTTGCGCGCTCCGGCGGCATCGCCAGTCTGGCGAAAGCTGAGGGCGATTTGCGCCAACGTAACGGGGGACGACTTGAAGGCCGCTAGCCCCAACTTCTTGTAGAGGTCGGCGATCGGCGCGTACTGTTTCGAGTCGAAATAGAGCTGAACCAGGTACTGGCCGGCGAACGAATTGCCGGGGTTTTGCGCCAGCGCCTGCCGGAAATATTGTTTTGCCTCGGCGTCGTTCTTGTCCGAGATCGCTTCCAGCGCGCGCATGTAAGCGGCTACTCCCGGCCGGCCCAGGCCTTGCGAATCGGCTGAGAAGTAGAGCGGCAGCTCAGGCTGCGCCGCGCCGATCTTCAGCGGCAGGTTGGCGGAAGCAATCACCTGGGCCGAGCCGGTTTCACGCAGATTCACAATCAAACGATATTCACCATCTTCCAGATCGTTGATGGCGATGCTTTTGGATTTGAGCAGCCGGCCGTCTTTGAACTCTTCGGGCTTCACTTCGTCGGTAACCGTGCGGCGCCCGGCTGTGTCGTGGAAATTGGCGACGGTATATTCGAGCTGGTAGCCGGACGTCGAAGCCGCCGGCCGGTGTATTTCAAAGAGCAGGTGCATCGGCTCGGGGTGATACACCTCATGCCGCGGGGCCGGATGGAATTGCACGCCGAAATACTCGAACGGCTGGAAAGGATTGGGACGGGCCACGCGGTCGATGGAGCCAGCCACCAGCGGGCCTGAGAACGACGGCCGGTCCGTGGGACCGGCCGTGACGGCGGTCTCGCCCTTGAAGGTTTGTCCCGCGTCGCGGTTGGTGACCTGGATCTCCAACTTGTAGCTGCCCGGCTCGATGGGCAGGCGGTTGCCGATCAGGAAAGGCTGGAACTTCTTCGACTCATCGAAAGCGGGGAAGGAGCGATCTTCGCTGTCTTCGAGCACCGTGTCGCCGGCCGGAGTGGTGAGGCGGTAGCTGACGCTGAGATGCAACTGCGATCCTGAGGCGTCGGGCTTTCCGAATTTGGGGTCGTCGATGAGCACGCTGTAGTCCAGCCAGTAGCGGCCCGTGGGGTCGGCCAGGACGAGCGAAGTAAGGTCCAGCGGCCGCTCCTGATTCACCAGGAACAGCGAGCTCACTCTTTCATGGAGCGCCCGCATTTCGCGGAGGCGCCGGACGTTGAAGGGATCGTTGGCGAAATTCTGGATGCGGGCGACCAGCATGTCGCTGGAGAGATCGGGCTGGAAGTTCACCGTATCCACGGGTTCGCTGGGGACCAAAGAGAGAACCGCGTGAGCGAGGTCGCCGCCGAGCGGCTTGAGGAAGTTGTAGACATCCGCGTTGGTGTTGAATTGGCTGCCGCGCACCAGTTTCATAGGGCCGTCGATGAACGGCTTGTAGTATTTGTATTCCCCGATACCGCCGTCGATGTAGAACATCACGTAGAAGAAACGAGGCAGGGACGGCGAGTTGGTGGTGTTCTCGTAGAACCACAGCTCGATTGGATAGATCTGGCTATAGCCGATAAAGTGGTGCTGGGAAGTGGGTTTGCCGAACAGGATCCAGGTGCGGCCCATGTCGGTCATCCAGCCGGGCGTATTGGACTCGCTTCCGAAGTGCGCGTTGGCGTATTCCAGACGCTCGTAGTGTTCGTCTTTATACGGATTGCGATTGGAGCCGCGTGCGGGATTGCGGATTTCCCAGAAGTTGTCGATAAACTTTTCGCGCTCGTCGTCGGTGTTCAGGGCGAGGAATGCCTTGCGCTCTTCGTCGGTGATGATGTACAGGACGTCCTGGTTGAGCCACTTGTTGTATTGTTCCGGCAGTTTGACTTTCTTGGCAGCCGAGACCAGTTGCAGCGAGCATGCCAGCAACGCGAGGACGGACGTAATGCGCAACATTTCTAACTCTATTGTCTTACAAGAAAAAGGGGAGGTCCGAAGACCTCCCCGGTAGATGAATTGGTTCGCTCCTAAAATTCGAAGCGAACGGCCAGGCGGGCCTGGAACGGAGTCTGGTAGGGATCGGCGAACTGCTGCAGACCCGGCTTCAGGAAGTCGGGATTCGGTGCGCCGCCATTGAGCTGCGACCACTGGTTGACGCGGATCACAGCCTGCTCGTCGAAGAGATTGAACAGGTCGGCGACGAATTTAATGCGTCCCCGCTCGCCAAAGACTCGCCACGTATAGTCGGCGTGAGCGTTGAAGGGGAGGGTCCAGGCAGTCGTGCCCTCGGCGCCACGGGGTCCGCCGTTGCATGTGAACGTTCCGTTCGGGCAGACCGGGATCTCACCGGCGTTTTGGTAAGCCGGGTGAGCCAGCAGGTCGGTAATCGGAGTTCCGGAGGTCGGAGTCCAGCCGGCGCCGAAGTTGAAGCCCCGCCACGTGTAGTTGCCGAACAGCTTGAACTGATGGAAGCGGTTGCTATTGAGAATGCCAGGAATGTCTTGCCCCGTGAGCAGCCCGTCGGAGTTGGTGAAGTCGAACATGGAGCTGATGTTGGGATCCTGCTGGCCGTTATCGCTGCGGTACGAGCCCTGGTAATTGCCGTACAGCTTGGACAACACATAGCTTCCGTAGAACTGGAAGTTGGTGGCGAACCGCTTGCTGACGATCACTTCCATGGACTTATAGATGCGGCTCGGATTGGGGAAGCCGTCGGGAATGCCGTCGGGGCCATTCGGGTTGTCGGTACCATTGGCAAATGCTGTGAACCCGATATTCCCCGCGCCGAAGGGATTGGGATAGGAAATGCAATTTCCTACGCCCGGGCTGGAGCAGGGGTTCGCGTTCTGGAAGATGTCCAGCTTAGCCGAAGGATTGCCCACGACGTAAAGCTGGGGTACTCCGGCCAGAGCCTGGGTCACGTTGATGCCCGACATATCCTCGATGATCCGGCGGAGGTCGCGATAAACGTAGCGGCCGGTTAAGGTGAAGTTATGGGCGAACTCGTGTTCGATGCCGCCCGTGATTTCGTCCTGGAACTGCGCGCCTGTTCCGGCGGCGACGTTCTCGATGGCTCCTGCGCCGCCCTGGAACGCGATACTGCCGCCGGGGATGTAGTTGCTGGGCGAAAGATTCGGTTGCTGGCCGGGGCCGGGATCCTGGTACAGCGCACCGGTGATGCTGAGTTCGCTGGACAAGGCGCGGACCGCGATGTCGAGCGGTACTTTCTCGAAGAAGCGGCCGTAGCTGGCGTAGATCTTGGTCTTGCGGTCGTTGAACGGATCGACGATCAGCCCGAGGCGCGGAGCCCAATTGTGAGTCAGATCGTAATGCGTCGTGATACCGATCAGGCTTTGCTGCTCGAATCGCAGACCGGGCTTGAAGGTGAACCGGCCGAAGGTCCAGGAGTCTTCAATGAAGCCGGCGTTGTAACGGGTATCGGTGGCGATGATCGGACTGGAATAGTTGCCGCGATCAAAGTTCAGCACGATGGGCGAGGTGGGATCATTGGGGTTTTCGTGCGTGCGGAGGAAAATTGCACCGTAGACCGTCTGACCGGCGGCCTCGCCTAATTCCGGCACGTTGGGCAACTGGAAGGGCGCGCCGGTATATCTGTAGTTGTCGTTATACACATCGTCGGCGAACTGGTAGCCATAGGTGAGCGTATGCGCGCCCAGGAAGTGGAAGATGTGTGTGCTGTCGACGGTGAATTGATTCACTTTGGATACACTGGCTTCGTTAAACCCAATTCCGCCGTAGGTGATTTCGCCGCCCGTGCCTTCCTGCGCCGCCGTCTCGTCGATAATCTCATAGCCGTTCTCGAGCGGGGTGTCGGTGAAGCTGTTGTGGTAATTGCTGTAGTTTGCCGTCACCACCCAGTTGGGGCTCAGGGTGCCGTTGTAGCGCGCCGTCCAGGTGCGGGTGCCATAGCTCAGTTTGCTCTCGTCGCTTCTGTCAATAGGGTTCGTGGTACCGTCGCTGTTTACGAGAGGAACCGTGCTGACGGGTTGATTGAAGGTCATGGGTGTCGAGGAGGGATCGCCGAACACCGAGCCTTCGAACTGGTGCTTGGTTCCCAGGTTGTAGTCGAGTTTGGCGGTGTAATCGTAGGTGGTGATTTCGCGATTGATCACGCCCAGCGCGCTATTGGCGTAGAAGGGATCGGCTTCTTTGAAGTCGCTGTTATACAGCGGATTGAAGCCACCGTAGAAGAATAGCTTGTCCTTCAGGATGTGGCCACCCACATCGGCGCCGTAGTCGGTCGAAGCCTGGTGAACCAGATAGTCGAACTTGCTGACCAGCAGCGGGTTGGCGTCCGTTCGATTGGCTTCAAACTGTTGCGGTTGGAAGTAACCGAAGATGTCGCCGTGATACTGATTGGTGCCGCTCTTGGTGACCACATTGACCACGCCGCCGAGCGCTTCGCCGTATTGCGCTTCAAACCCGCCGGTTTGAACCTGGACTTCCTGAACGAAGTCGAAATTGATGCCATTGCCGAGTGGGCCATATACGCGGCTGTAGGTTCCGAAGCCGCCGAAGCCGGGGTCGGTGGTATCCGCGCCGTCGATGATGTACTGGTTTTCCAGGCCGGATGCGCCATTGATGGATGGGTTCGCGGCGCCCGCGCCGACGCTGTCGGAAACGCCGGGCGACATCGCCATCACGGCCGAAATATTGCGGCCGATCGGCACATTGGTATACAGTTTTTCGCTGAGGTTTGCGCCGGCGTTGGTCGACGTCATATCGATGGCTGGGCCGGCTTCCGCGGTCACTTCCACCGATTGGGCGGCAGTGCCGACTTCCAGTGAGAAGTCGTAGGTTGTTTGCTGTTGCATCCCCACCGACAGGTTCGTCGCCCTGGCGGTGGCGAACCCGGCGTGTTCGACGGTCAGGCTATAGCCCGAGCCAACGACCAGGTTGAGGAAGCTGTAGCCCCCCTCGGCATTGGTACCGGTTTGGCGATCTCCGTAAGGCGACGTGAGTCGCACGGTAGCGCCCGGCACAACCGCGCCCGTGGCGTCGCGAACCACGCCCGCGATCGAGCCCTTGGTGATGTCCTGTGCCTGTAAAGTGACAAACACGGAGAGGGCCAAGAGCAGCGTTTTGATCAAAAATCTCATTTGGTGTTCTCCATTTACGTTCATGTTGTATACGGGTGCACCGGTGAGCGCACCAACTACAATTCCGCCCTAGCGGAATCCCGCGTTTAGGATTCGCGAGGGATAGGGCCGTACCCTTACGGACTAAACCGCCTCAACGTGTAGAAATGGAAGCCCCAACATACCAACCTTGAGCTCCCCAAACTCGCAACGAAGAGTGCCCGTTTCACTCAACTTAGAGCAGCGTCCGCTGACAGAGCAGGCGTGAGACCAAACTACCTGCTTGCAATTTCACAAACTACGTTGACTATATACCATAGAGTTACAAGGAATGGAAGGGGGTAGGATTACCGATTCCAGAAGATTATAGGTGGGTACACTTCCAGAGAATGGATTTGGCACCACCCACAGGTGGCGCTATTTTGGGGGCACCTTAGTACCCCCAGTCCGATCGTACCGGTAAAGCTAGAAGCGGAGCACTCCTTTGATCTCGACGAATCGCGGCGAACTGCCGGCGCCCACAAACGAACCCAGCAGGCTGGTGGGCGGACCCACCGCAGCGATACTGGAGCCGAACAAGGGGTTCGAGATATCGTCGACCGGCTGGTCGAAGTTAGCGTGATTGAACAGGTTATAGGCTTCTGCGCCGAAGGAGAAGGTCAAATGCTCGCCGATCCGGATATCCTTCATGAGGGACAGGTCCACATCCCAGAAGTGCGGTCCATAGAGGGAATTGCGGCCCATGGTTCCAAAGCCGGTCAGTGCACCGGCGGGACCGAACTGAGATGCGCTCAAGCAGGGGACGTTCACAGCGCTCGTACAGGGTCCCTGAATGGCCGTCAAAGGCGAGGCCAAGACAGTTGCCGCGTAGTTATATCCGGTCAGGGTGCCCGAGTCGGCGCCATCAATGATGCTGAACGGCAGGCCGGAGCGCCAGAACCAGTTGGCGGAAAGGGTCCAGCCACCGAAGACCTGGTTCGGCCCCCATTTGAATCCGGTGTTACGCAACATATCGCTCAGCACCATGTTGGCGCTGAAGTAGTGCCGCACGTCGTAATCCGAGCTGCCGTAGTTGCTCTGGATGTTGAACGGGTTTTGGGGGAAAGTGACGCTGGGATCGGTATCCAGGATTCCGAAGGGCAAATTGGCTACACCGCCGTTGGACACGTCATCCAGGGCATGGCTCCAGGTGTAATTCACATTGAAGGTTAAGCCGGCTGCCAAGCGCCGCTGCAGGCTGACGGTGAGGCCATTGTAATTGGAGTTGCCCGCGGAGAGATACTGTTGCACGGTTCCGAGAGCGGGCACCGCGGGCGAGCCGGGCAGGCCAACGAAGCCACTGGTACATACCGAGAGCGGACAATAGGCGTTCAGCCCGCCGTCATCGATCGGGATGTGGCTGCCGTGCATTCCCGAGTAGTTGACGCTGAGGAGCATCCTGTAGCCAAGGTCCTGCTGGATTTCGAAGTTCCACTTGTAATAGACCGGGTTGTAGAAGGTGCTGGGGAACGCGAAGAAATTGGGAGCGGCAAATCCGGGGACTGCCTGGGAAATGGAGTTGAAGCTCCCGCCGGAGTGGAACTGGGAGAGCAACGCCTGGTTCGCCTGCGCCGCCGTTGTGAAGAGGCTTCCAGGCACTCCGGGAGCGATCAGTCCGTTGGGAATCGTAAAGGCGTTAAATCCGGGACCATTGAAGGCCGCATCCTCGGCCAGGCCGCCCGGCAGCTCGTCGCCGAAGATGCCCGCGCCGGTCCGGATGACGGTCCTATCGCTGTGGAAGGGACGCCAGGCGAGACCAACTCTGGGCTCCCAAACCACCGCCTGGGTGTTGGGGTACGCGTTGTGCTGGCCGGAGATGATCAACTGGTCGTACGGGGTGTTCACCGAGTTGGGGTTGGCGCCGCCGTTGAAGGTGCTGCTCAAGCGGGAGAAACAGTTCGTGTCGCAGGTGGGATTGGCGTAATTTTCCAGGCGGAGATTGAGAGACACGGTCAGGCGCTCGGTCACTTTCCAATCGTCGGCGATGTAGCCGCCGAAGGTATTAAATTTGAGGCCCTCCTGCGGAGAGGAGGGGAAGGCCTGGTTCAGAGACGTGGAGGGGCCGCCGCCATTGAAGAAGTCACTGAGGTCGGTGGTAACGTTCCCATAGATGGGGCCGCCGATCGAACTGAAATCCAGGTCGGTGATCGTCCAGTGGAGCCAGCTAAAGCCCATGCGGAAGGTGTGGTTCCCCATCACGTGCGAGAAGTCGTCCATGACTTGATACTGGAATACGCGCCGGCCGTTGGGGACGAAGAAGCCCGGTCCTGCGCCGTTCGCGCCTACTGTGGTGAATGGGTCGCCGGAGAAAGTCATTACCGTCGGCAGAGCAGACAAGGATCCGGTGGGATCCGAGGGCACGAAGACGGCCGCGTAAAACAGGGTGGATCCCTTGAATTCGTTCACGGTATTCGGGCCGAACACGTGGGTTTCGGAAACCTGGCCGGACATTTGAGGCTGGTTGCTTTGCGCATTGAAGGTGGGTCCGAACGGGCTGGTGAACGTCGGCTGGAAGCCGTTATCGCGCAGCACGCGAATAAAGCCGCGGTCTTTATCGCTAAACGTATGGTCTACGCGGGCAGACCACTGGTATTCGCGGATGAGAGCCGGCGGCGTGGAGCGAAACTGGAGAGCGCACGGAGCGCCGGCCGCTAATCCGGCAAACGTGCCGCCCTGGCAGCCGCCTCCAGCCACGGGTGTCGCGGCGCCCGCGCCCGGCGCGTCGTTATAAACCGCGAAAAGCTTCTGGTAGAAGGGAATCTCGGCGGCGTTGCCGTTGGCGGTGAGATTCTGCAAAGTCGCGCTCTGGAATTGCGGGCTCGGGATCAGGTTCAGGTTGGCCGCGGTGGGCAGCACATTCTGGACTCCTTCGTAGTCCACGTCGAAGAACGTGTGGTTCTTCCAGATCGGGCCGGAGAGGTTGGTTTGCCACTGGTTGAAGTTGTTGAAGGGCGTCGCCAGCCCAGCCTCATTAGCGAAGAACTGGTTGGAGTTCAATTCGCGGCCGTTCCACATGTAGATGCCGTCGCCATGAAAGGAGTTCTCGCCGGATTTGGTGATGTAGGTGATCTGCGAACCCGCATACTGGCCGTATTGTGCCGAGTAAGCGTTGTTGATCACGTTGACCTCGGCGATGTCATTCGATCCCAGCAGCAGGTTGGACGCGCCGCTGTTGTTGATGCCGAAGAACGGATCGTTGTCGTTCACGCCGTCCACCGAAAACAGGTTCGAAGTCGCCGGCATGCCGTCGGCCACCAGATTGCCGTATCCGGCCTGCGTATTCATGACCACGCCCGGGGCGGTCTGCGCAAAGTAGGTGATATCGGAACCCGGGTTGGGCAGATTCTGCACCAAGGTCTTGCCGAAGTTCGTGGTCACGTCGGCGTTCTCCGTTTGCAAATACGACGCGGCTTCGGTTACGTTCACCGTCTGTGTCGCGCCCACGACTTTTAGTTGAACATCCACGGCGGTAGGCTGACCTGCGCGCACAACCAGCGCGGTGCGCTGCTCGGTCTGAAAGCCCCTGGCTGTGACGGAGATCTTGTAAGTACCGGGCGCCATGAACGCGAAGCGGTACGTCCCTTCGGCGCTGGTGGTCGTGTTCAGCGAGGTGTTGGTGTCCAGGTTGGTCAGGGTGACCGCGGCGTCAGGCACGGCCGCGCCAGTGGGGTCCGTTACGGTCCCCGTTACGTCCCCGGATGTAATGGACTGAGCCTGAGACAAAGCAACCAAAAGAACTGTCAATACCGCCAGGAGGAAAGTTCTAACTGAGCATCTCATTGAGTCGTTCTCCATGAAACTTCGAGTAACACCATCGCTGCGGATGCGACGCCGAAACGAAATTCGGAATGGATCCGCAACCTGGGATTTTTTTAGCGTTAATAGCCGCCAATTAACGGCCATTTGCTTCCCAAACAACAACGGCGTTACGTACGAGCAGTCCGGATGCCAAATGAGCGCGCTTGCACGTTACAAGCACGGCGGACGGAAAAACATACACTTGCGCCGGACGTTACAGAATCGCCAATCCGTGTTTCGGAAGACGGGAGCGAATCGGCTTCCAGGGGATGAACCGCAGCGGACAAAGCGGTGTCGAAACGTGTCGAAGAGCGGACAGAGCCGGCCTCCGGTTTCTCCCGCGCCGCCGGCCCCATTATAATTCGTACAGGGTATGCGAAAGCGTTTGGTCTTTGGCACCGGGCTGGTGCTGCTGGCGATTCTGGTCACGCTGGTGGTGTTACAGGGATCCTTCAACCTCAGTCCCCTTGCGCCCGCGCCTTCGAGCATCCAGCAGACCTATTTGTTCTGGGCCGTTTCCACCGTGATTTTTATCCTCACGGTCATGCTGGGCTTCATGCTGTTCCGCACGGGCGTGAAGCTGTACATCGAGAGGCAGAGCAACCGGCCGGGCTCGCACATCAAATCCAAGCTGATCGGCGGAGCGCTGGCTCTGAGCGTCCTGCCCATCTTTTTCCTCGTACTGTGGAGCGTGTCGGTATTGAATCTGAACCTGGACAAATGGTTCAGCCGTCCGGCGCAGAACATGAATATCGATCTGGTGCAGATCACGAACGCGCTGAATCAGGAAGTCCAGGCCAAACTGACGGCGCAAGCAAACTGGCTGGCCGCGCGCCCGCTAACCGAGAGCGCGGATTATTACGAGCGGTTCTGCCAGGCTAATCAGATCGAAGAAGCGCGGGTGGAGGATTTGCACGGCAACTCCCGGTTGCTGTGTTCCGTTTCGACGAGTGGCAGTGGAAATTTGTATACGGCCCATGTGCCGACCGATGCCGGCACGCTGGTTCTGTCCGCGCGGATGCCGCTGGATCTGGCGGCCAAGCAGCAGGAGATCAATCTTTCCGTGGCCGAATATAATCGCCTGTCGGTGGACAAGAAGGCCATCCGGCGCCAATACCTGCTGCTGCTTTCGCTGATCACGTTGTTCGTTCTCTTTTTCGCGATCTGGATCGCGCGCTACATGGCCGGCCAGATCAGCACGCCGCTCACCGCCTTATTGAAAGCGGCCGAGCAGATCCGCAAAGGAAATCTGGGATATCGCGTGCATGTGGGCGCCATCGACGAGATGGCCACGCTGGTGCGCGCGTTCAATGAGATGACCGAGGCGTTGGAAGCCAACAGCCGGGAATTGGAAGAGCGCCGCCGCTTCACCGAAGCGATCCTGGAGAGCATTCCCACCGGCGTGATTTCGCTGACTTCGGATGGGCGCATCCAGCGCGTGAACCGCGCATTGATGGGCATTTTCCCGGAGGACCAGGTGGCGCGCGCCTCGCGCCTGAGCGACCTGTTTTCCCGCGACGATACCGCCGAGATCCGTTATCTGATGAATCGCGCCCGGCGCACGGCCGTGGCCGGCACGCAGATCGAATATAAGGCCGAGCGGCGCGTCCTGCAGCTGGCTCTGACCGTGGCGGCGCTCGATGAACAGCGCAGCTCGGGATTCGTGCTGGTGGTGGAGGATACCAGCGAGCTGTTGCGCGCGCAGAAGGCCGCGGCCTGGTACGAGGTGGCGCGCCGCGTGGCGCATGAGATCAAGAACCCGCTGACGCCCATCGCGTTGTGTGCGGACCGCATCGCCCGGCAACTGGAGCGTCCCGAACAAACCGCCGAGACGCGCCGCATCCTGCGGGAATGCTCGGCCACCATCGCCGGCGAAGTGGAAAGCGTCCGCGCCCTGGTGGACGAGTTCTCGCAATTCACCCGTTTCCCGGCCGCCCAACCCGTGCTTTCCGACTTGAACGCCGTGATCGAGAACGCGCTCGGGGTTTTCGAGGGCAGGCTGGAGGGGCTCGAGGTTGAGAAAGAGCTGGCGCAGGGCCTGCCGGCCGTGCTGATCGACCGCGATCAATTTAAGCGTGTCGTGGTGAATCTCGTGGATAATGCCGCCGAAGCCATGCAGGAGTCGCCGCTCCGGCGCCTCTTTATCACCACGCGGCTCACGGAGGCCGATTCGGTGGAGCTGGTGATCGCCGACACCGGCTGCGGCGTATCGCGCGAAGACAAGGAAAAGCTCTTCCTGCCGTACTTTTCCACCAAGGGACGCGGGACCGGGCTGGGCCTGGCGATCGTGAATCGCATTCTGGCCGATCATGACGCCACCATCCGCGTGGAGGACAACCTGCCGGCCGGCGCCCGGTTCATCGTCGAGCTTCCCATCCGGCCCCCGGCCGAAACCGACACCAGGGCCGCCGAGGCTGCCGCCGGCGTGGAGATCCGGTCGTGAAGCCCGCCAGTATTCTGATCGTCGACGACGAGCCGTTGATCCGGCAGTCGCTCGCCGGAGTCCTGGAGGACGAAGGCTACCACACGCACGCCGTCTCTTCCGGCGAAGAGTGCTACGAGGAGATCATGCGGACGCCCTACGACCTGGTGTTGCTGGACGTCTGGCTGCCGGGTATGGATGGGCTGGAGACGCTGGCGCGCCTGCAGGAGATTCCCTTCGCCCATCGCCCCGTGGCCGTGATTGTTTCCGGACACGGCACCATCGAGACCGCGGTGAAAGCCACGAAGCTGGGCGCCTTCGATTTCCTGGAGAAGCCGCTGACCATCGAGAAAGTTTCCGTGGTCGTGAAAAATGCTCTGCAGCAGCGTAAGCTGGAGCTGGAATTGGAGCGCCTGAAGGAGGACGGCCGCCGGCAGCTGCAGATCATCGGCGAGAGCGTCCCGATGAAGGCGTTGCGCCAGCAGCTCGCCTTGATGGCCGCCACCAACGGGCGCGTGCTGATCTATGGCGAAAGCGGGACGGGAAAAGAACTGGTGGCTCATGCCATCCACAACACCAGCCCGCGCGCCTCCGAGCCATTTATCGAAGTGAACTGCGCCGCGATTCCGGAAGACTTGATTGAAAGCGAATTGTTCGGACACCGCAAGGGCAGTTTTCCTGGCGCGCTGGAAGACAAGACCGGCAAGCTGGAGAAGGCCGATGGCGGCACGCTGTTTCTGGATGAAGTCGGCGACATGAGTCTCAAGACGCAGGCCAAGGTGCTGCGGTCGCTGGAAGAGCAGCGCTTTGAACCGGTGGGCGCCGCGACATCGATTCAGGTGGACGTCCGGGTGGTTGCGGCCACCAACAAGAACCTGGAAGAAGAGATCGAGCGGGGAAACTTCCGCGAAGATCTGTTCTATCGTTTGAACGTCATTCCGTTCTACGTGCCGCCGCTACGCGAACGCGTGGAGGATATCCCGCTGCTGGCCGACCATTTTCTCAAAGAGTTCACTACCGCTTACGGACGCCGCCCCAAGGAGTTGACGCCCGAAGCCTATGAGGTCCTGAAAGAACATCGCTGGCCCGGCAACGTGCGTGAATTGCGCAACCTGATGGAGCGCATCGTCATCATGAGCCCGCAAGTGCGCATCGACGCGCGTCATATTCCGCTCATCCCCGGCAAACGCGCCGTGTTCGAGCGCACGGCCGAACGGCTGGGAAGCCTGCATGAAGTCCGCGCCGCCGCCGAGCGCGAATACATCCTGAAGACTCTGGATGAAACCAAGGGAAACGTGACGAAGACGGCCGAACTGTTGGGGCTGGAGCGCAGCAACCTCTACCGCAAAATGAAGGCGCTAGGCATCGGCCCGAAGGAATCAATGGGCGCCTGAAATTGCGGCGATATAGCGTGCCACGGAGCGTTCCAGAGCGGCTTTTGCATCCCGGACGACAGTACGCCGCGGGAACGCGCCGTAAATCCGGTCGAAGCGATAAGGATGCAGCGCGCGTTCGATGCGTTCGACAGCGCGCGGCCCCAACGGGAGATAGTTTGGGTAACTGGTCATGAACGAGACCCAGCGGCGGTCCATACACACCTGAGGCTGGTCGCCCGACAACAGCGCACCCTTGCCGTCGGCGCCTCCGGGCCAGTGCAGGACCTGGAATCCGTCGAAGTGCCCGGGCGTGTGAATGAGCAAGAGCTCATCGAGAAGTCGTTGGGTCTCGCCCGTCCAGAACTGGATGTTGGCATGCGGACGCAGCACCCACTGTTGGTCCGCGGCGTGAAGGTGTATGGGCGCGTTTCCAAAGGCCAGGCTCCACTCCACCATGGTCGTGTAATAGTGCGGATGCGAAATGGCGATGGCGGCTAGCCCGCCCAGGTCCCGGACCGCGGCGACCGTCGCGGAATCGAGCAGCGCAAGGCAATCCCACAGCACGTTGCCCGCGGGCGTTTGCAGCAGGAACGCCCGCTCGCCAATCCCAAATGCCGGCTCGGTGTGGATCGAATACAAACCGGGCTCTTCCTGTTGCATCACGTTGCGATGTTTCTCGCGCAATTGCGGGAGCGTGATCCACTTTTGCCCATCCCAGCCGACGAACTGCCGGACGTCCAGGCAGATGGGGCACCCGGCTGGCGGCAGCACAGACGGCGCGAATTGGGTTCCGCAGGTGAAACAGATGTAGCCATGCGCTTCTGGTTCCGTGCCGCTCACCGCGCCGCCATCTTTCCTTCCAGGGCCTCCGCCATCTCCAGCAGCTTCTGCACCGTGTTCCAGTTCCGCCCCGTGCCTTGCACCTGCAGCTTCTTTTCAAGAAGTGACATAGACAGTTTCGGCCGCGCCATGCCGTTGGCGAAATAAATGTACAACTCCCGCGCCTCGATACCCATTTCTTCCGGCGCGCATTCGATCTCGAGCGCGCTCGCCCGCGCTTCCCGTGTCGGGGCGCCGGATAGGAAGGCAACCAGCAGCTTGTTCGGCGCGATATCGCGCCGCGTGGCGAATGGATTCTTCGCGATCGCCTCGCGCAGTTCAGCCGTTGTTCGCGAAATCACTGCAGGGCGAAACCCAAAGCGGTCCTCGATCGCGCTCCCGATCTTACCCGGCAGACGGTCGATTTCGCCCGCCGGACTCCGAAAAACCAGGTTGCCGCTTTGCACGTAGGTTTGCACGTCGCGCAGCCCCAGCGAGCCACAAAGCGCGCGCAGCGCATCCATCTGGATCAGGTTGCGTCCGCCCACGTTAACGGCGCGCAGAAGGGAAACGATCACGGGCATTCACGTCCAGCATAGCCCGCCGGCCGCGTCCGCGTGGGACGTCCTACCAGAGCAGCTTCAGCCCGAATTGCACCTGGCGCGAAGTCGTCGACGTGCTGGTGATGATCCCGGCCGTGGGCGACAGCGCCGGTGTAAATACGACCGCGTTGGGCGTATTGAAATTGGCTCTGTCGAGAATGTTGAACAGCTCCGCCCGGAACTGAAGGTGCACGGCTTCGTGTAAGGTAGTGTCCTTCAGAACGGAAAAGTCCCAGGTGGCGAGGCCCGGCCCGATCAGAGTATCCCGCCCCAGATTTCCATAGAATCCGCTCGCGGCCGGAGGCGCCAGGAACGCCGCGGGATTGAACCATTGCGAGGGGTTGCCCAGAATCACCGGACCGGTAAACGCCGGGTTGACGAACGGGCGCACGGGATTTTTTGTATCGCCATTGTTGGACGGGTTGTAACTCAATTGCGGCGTAAACGGAAAGCCGCCTTGCAGCGTCACGATCGAATTGAGAGTCCAGCCGCTGACCAGCGTCCTGCCGAGGCCCGGTGCGCCGCTCAAGAAAGGTTTTCCGGCGCCGAACGGCAATTCGTAGCTCGCACTGATGATGCCCGAGTTCCTGACGTCGTAATTCGCCAGACCTTTGTCGGCAGCGAGATCGAAGGGGTTCGACGCCAGGGCCGGTTCGCCGCCCGAGGTGGTGGAGTTCAGCGAATCCCCGTCGTCGAGGGCCTTGGCGAAGGTATAGGCGCCGCGCAGTACCAGACCCGCGCTGAAGCGGTGATTCAACTCCACCTGCAGAGCGTTGTAGGTGCTGCTGCCTTCGGAGAAATAGGTCCAGGTCGGTCCCAAAGCGGGATTGGGCTTAGTGGCGGTCGGAACGTAATAGGTGCCCGCGGGGACCGGTGTGCCCGCGATGCCCGCGGGAAAGCTGCTGGGATAGGTCGCCGGGCAGGGAGCAGCCGGACAGATCACGGGGAAAGGTTCATTGGCGTCGATGCCGATGAGCTCGTGATATCCATGCGAGCCGACGTAGCCCACCGTAAGCGCGGTGTTCGCCGTCAGCTGCTGTTCGACCCGGAAGGACCAGCTAATCAGGGTCGGCGTCTGCAAGTTGGGCTGCACGCCGCCCGGAAGCAGCTTCGCGGCGGCCGGAGCCGGAGCTGTCGCTAAGACCGGAAACTGCGATACGGGCAGATTGGCGAGCGTGTACGTCGGATTGAATGGAGCGTTCTGATCGGTGCGGTATCCCAGTGCGTCCTGGAGGTCGTGGTACATGCCGAATCCGGCGCGGAGCACCGTGGTGTGCGAGCCGCCGAATGGGCTCCACGCCAGTCCCGCCCGAGGTTGCGGCAGAACCGTGGCGTTGTTGACCGTGAATGCCGAGCCCCCGATGGCAGGCTGACTCGAGATGATTCCGTTCGGGAAGGTATAGGTGGCCGCGCGATTGTGCGCTTCATTCCAGCCGGTCGTAAACTCGTCGCGGAACCCGAGCGTCAGCGTAAGCTGGGGAGCAATTCGAATGACGTCTTCGGCGTACGCCGCGCCCAACAGCGTGCGCCATCCCAGCGGAGTGGAGGCGGGATCGTACAGGAAAGTCCCCACGGTTCCTTGCAGAAAAGTTTGCAGGCTGGTGAACGTCGATTGGCCAAATTGGCTGAGCGCCAGGTTCTCATTGGACTGCACGCGTTCGAACCACACCCCGACGTTGAACTGCTGGCGCCCCACCGTCAACGAAACGCCATCCGCATAGGTAAATAGATTCCGCTTGACGTGCAGATTGCTCCCGTTGTTGCTGCCTGCCAAGCTCAGTTGCGCGGTCGGGTTCGAAGCCGAGCTGCCCCCCACCACGATCGCGCCCACCGGATTGCCGGCCAGAAATCCGGGAAGGTCCGCCGCGGGACTGCCGGGCGTCGGCTCGCCCGTGAAGAAATAGGCCGCGCGCGAGTAGCCCAGCCGCACCGTGTTGAGCACGTCCGGCGAGAAAATATGCGTGTATTCGAGGCTCAGCACCTGCTCGCGAAGCGTCTCCAAGTCCGTGCTGAACGCGTTCGTACTGGTGGGCGTGATATCCGCGCTGTCGTCAATGGTATACACCGCGCTCAGGGTGTCTTTGTCGGAAAGAATCTGGTCCAGGCGCACGGTGCCAAAATCGTCGCGGATGGTTTGCAGCGGATTGTTGAAGGCCTCCGATATTCCGCCGAAATCGGGCGCGCCGGGCGTCGGCGCGGGCCAGGCGTTGATCAACGGCGACACCCCCACCGCTATCAGTCCCGACCCCGGACAGCTGCTCGGCGCAGGTTTCACCAGGCTGCAGGGCAGGTATCCGTTGCGCGCGTTCGCGTCCGGGACAAGGTCCACGCCGGTCTGGTGCAGATGTTGCTGCAGACCCTCAAAGTTGGCGAACAGGAACGTTTTGTCTTTTTTGATCGGCCCGCCCGCTGCCAGGCCAAACTGGTTCCGCTGGAAACCCGGAGGCGAACCATGATCGAAGTAGTTTGGCGCATCCAGGTCGTTATTGCGCAGAAATTCGTACAAGGAGCCATGCATCTGGTTCGACCCGGACTGGGTGACGATCAGGACCTGTGCGCCCGGGCGCTTGCCATACTCGGCGCCATAAGAATCAGTCAGCAGATTGAACTCCCGCACCGCGTCGACACCTAACAGTTGCTGGCTGGTGCCGCCCGGCTGCATGTTGTTTTCCGCCGCGCCCGTGAATTCGATGCCGTTCAGCAGGTAAAGATTCTGCTGCGGCCGGTTCCCCGAAACGGAGAAGTTGTTGCCCGCCGTAGAATTGGAAACGCCGATGCCGCCGACCTTCTCCCAGGTGAAGTTCACCACTCCCGGGTTGAGCATGAGGAGTTCGTCGAAACTTCGCCCGTTCAGCGGAAGGTCCTTGACCTGCTGTTCGCCCACCACGCCCGATACATTCGCCGTGTCGACGCTGACGACGGAAGCGTCGGCGCGCACCGTGACCTGCTGGTTGGACTGGCCCACCTGCAGCGTCATGTCCACGGTCGCGCTCTGGCCCACCAGCAGGTGAACGCCGGTGTGGATTTGCTCGGTGAAGCCGTTCTTGCCGGCTTGCACCTGATACTCTCCGGCCGCGAGCGACGGGAACTGGTAATGCCCGCTGTCGTCGGTGGTGGTGGTTCGGGCGGCTCCGGTCTCCGCGCTTTTCAGGGTCACACTGGCGCCGGAAACGATGGCTCCGCTCGGGTCGCTTACCGTTCCGGAAAGAACGGCGGATTCTTGCGCGTAGACGGCGGGCGCGGCGGCGAGGCACACCGCCAGGAATCGGACGAATACCGCAGATTTGGGATGGCGCATAAGAAGGTTGTCTTGTAAACAAAGCAGTGTATCGTAAACGAGACATTCTCGCAACCCGCGAATCTCAGCGTGTTGGGTCGCGATACGCTACCAGACCAACCCTAAAACAGTCACGGCTGCAAGGATGAGGGCAATAAAAAAGGCGCGGAGAGCAAACTCCGCGCCGGAATGACTCGCTTGCCCTGGTTCTTACGCTGCGTGAATAATCGGATGCAGCTTCGCCTCGGCCATCCGCTCGGCGAACTGCGGAATCGCGGCCTTGAGCACTTCCTCCACGCGCCCGACGAAGACGAACTCCATCTCGGCGCGCACTTCCTCCGGCAGATCCCGAAGGTCCTTCTGGTTGGCCTTGGGCAGAATCACCGTTCGGATTCCAGCCCGCCGCGCCGCCAGAACTTTCTCCTTGATGCCGCCGATAGGCAGTACCAGGCCGGTCAGCGTGATCTCGCCGGTCATGGCCAGGTCGCTGCGTGCCGCGAGCTTCGCGTACAGCGAAGTCAGCGCTGTGGCCATCGTAACCCCGGCCGACGGGCCATCCTTGGGAATCGCGCCCGCCGGGACGTGCACGTGCAGCCCGCAGTTCTTAAACAGCGCCGGGTCGATGTCGAAGTCAGCCGCATGCGACCAGATGTAGCTCTGCGCCGCCTTGGCCGACTCCTGCATCACCTCGCCGAGTTGGCCGGTCAGCGTCAAGCCCTTGCCATCGGGCAGCAGCGTCGCCTCGATGTAGAGGACGTCGCCGCCGCTCTCGGTCCAGGCCAGGCCGGTCGCCACGCCGGGTGGCAGATCGCGCCGCGCCTCTTCAGGACTGAACGGCTCCGGCCCCAGCATCTCCGCCAGGTCGTCCACCCTGACGGTGTACGGCTCCGCGTTGCCTTCGGCGAAACGCAACGCCACTTTGCGCGTCACGCGGCCGATCGCCCGCTCCAGCCTGCGAAGGCCCGCCTCACGGGTATAGCCGGAGATGATCTTCCGAACCGTTTCATCCGGCAGCGTGCACTGCTCCGCCGTCAGCCCCGTCTCTTTGAGCTGTTTGGGGATCAGGTACTTCTTCGCGATGGCCAGCTTTTCTTCTTCGCTGTAGCCGGCCAGCCGCAGAACTTCCATACGGTCCAACAGCGGCCGCGGGATGGTGTCCAGCGAATTGGCCGTGGTCACGAAGAGCACCTTCGACAGATCGAAGGGCAGATCCAGATAGTTATCCCGGAACGATTTGTTCTGCTCCGGATCCAGCACTTCGAGCAGAGCGTGCGCCGGATCGCCGCGGAAATCGTGCCCCAGCTTGTCCACCTCGTCCAGCATCAGGACCGGATTGTTGGCTCCGGCGCGCCGCATCGCCTGGATGACGCGCCCGGGTAACGCGCCGATGTACGTGCGCCGGTGGCCGCGCAGTTCGGCTTCGTCATGCAAGCCGCCCAGGCTCATGCGCTCGAACTTGCGGTTCAGCGCCCGCGCGATCGACTGGCCGAGAGACGTCTTGCCGACGCCCGGAGGGCCGACGAAGCAGAGAATCGGCGCTTTAGCGTGCGGGTTCAGCTTCAGCACGCCCAGGTGTTCCAGAATGCGCTGCTTGACGTCCTTCAAGCCGAAGTGGTCCTCGTCCAGCACCTGCCGGGCGTGCGCGATGTCGAGCGAATACTCGGTGCCCTTGCGCCAGGGCAGCTCGAGCACATAATCCAGATACGTCCGAATGACGTTGTAATCGGGCGCGGCCGGCGGCAGTTTCTCCAGCCGGTCCAGCTCACGCCGGGCTTCTTTGAGGATTTCTTCGGGCAGGTCGGCCTTTTCCAGGCGCTCCCGAAGCTGCTCGGCTTCGCCTTGCTCGCCGCTCTTTTCGCCGAGTTCCTGCTGGATGGCGCGCATCTGCTGGCGCAGCAGATATTCGCGCTGCTCCTTGCTCATTTCGGTACGCGCTTCGGTGTTGATCTTGTTCCGCAGCTCCAGCACCTGCACTTCGTGCATCAGGTAGCCGTGCGTCATGCGCAGGGCGTCGGCTCGCGTGGGGGCTTCCAGCAGCGATTGAGCCTTTTCCGCGTCCAGGCCGAACATCGACGCCACCACAAACGCCAGCCGCAGCGGATCTTCATTGGCCGAGAACAGGCCGCGCAGTTCCTGGGGCGCGTTGGGCTGCGCAAGGGTTAGCGCCTCTCCGGCCAACTCCACCAGCGCGCCTTGCAGCGCTTCGAGTTCCGAACCTTTGTCTTCGGGCAGCGGGAAAGCGGTCGCCCGGGCTTTGAGGTACGGTTCGGAGCTTTCCAGCTTCAGGATGGTCACGCGCTCCAATCCCATCACCATCAGCTCCAGGTGGCCCTCGGCGGAGCGATTCATCTTGCGGATCATGGCGCGGGTCCCTACGGTGTAGAGGTCATCTTGCGTGGGTACATCCATGTCGGGGTCGCGCTGCGTGACCACCAGGACTTCCTTGGACTCGGTGGCCAGCGCCGCCTCCACCGCGGCTACGGACGCCGGGCGGCCTGCCGAGAGGGGCATCAGCAGGTACGGGAAGAGTACCGCGCTTTTGAGCGGCAGCACCGGGAGGGTGTAAATGGTTGTTTGTTCAGACATTTTGTTTTCCTTCCGTCTGCTTATCTAGGGCTTCACGAAATTAGATGCAGGGCCCAGACAAAAGAAGCAGGCCTCACTCAGGAAACCTGCCTCCCCTGGACTCAACTATCGAAGAGCCAACCAGCTACTTGTTGGGAACCACAATAAACCGGGTTCCCGCGCTGTCCATGACCAACAACAGCGTCGAATCCTTGTCCGCGCCAGCCCGCACGGCCCGGTTGAATTCCTGCACGCTGCTGACCGGCATACGATTCACCTGCATGATGACGTCGCCCTGCATCAGGCCGGCAGCGGCGGCAGGCGAGGCGTCGTCCAAATCGCTCACCACTACGCCCTGTGTGCCAGTCGGTACCTGGAGCTGCTGCCGGATGTCCGGCGTCAAGGCTTGGACGGTAACGCCGTTGAGCGAGCCTTTCTCGCCGCCGGGAGCATTGCCGCCCTGTTTACCTGCTCCGTTTTCGGCTTCCAGATTGAATTCACCCAGAGTTACGGGGATGTCCAGGTTCTGGCCGCTTCGGGAGACGCTCAAGTCGACTTTCGTATTCGGCGCAAAACCGGCGATCTCCAGGCGGAACGTGTTCACGTCTTCGATTGGCTTGCCGTTGACGGCGGTGATGACATCGCCCACCTTCAGGCCCGCCTTTTCCGCGGGGCTGCCGGCTTCCACCTGCGAGATGGCAACGCCATGTCCGTTCGGCATGCCGAAGGCCTTGGCCATCTCGGGCGTTAGCTCCTGAGGAATGATACCCATGAAGCCCCGGGTGACTTTACCCTTCTGCAGAATCTGGTCCATGATGCCGCGCGCCATGTTGGATGGGATCGCGAAGCCAATGCCCTGATTCCCGCCCGTTTCCCCGGAGAGGATCGCGGTGTTGATGCCTACCAGCTCGCCGCGCGTATTGATCAGCGCCCCTCCCGAATTACCGCGGTTGATGGCGGCGTCGGTTTGAATAAAGTCCTCAAACCGCTCAATGCCCAGGCCGGCGCGTCCCTTGGCGCTGATGATGCCCATGGTGACCGTTTGGCCCAGCCCGAACGGCTCGCCGATGGCCAGCACGACATCGCCGACTTCGGCTCGCGAGGAATCCGCGAATGGCAGGGTCGTAAGACCGGTTTTGGCGATCTTTAGGACCGCGATATCGGTATATTTGTCGGTTCCAATGATCTTGGCCGGATATTCTTCCTTGTTGGCGAAGGAGACCTTGACATCGGTGGCGCCATCAACCACGTGGTCGTTGGTAATGATGTAGCCGTCCGGGCTGACGACGACGCCGGATCCCAGGCTGGTAGCGCGCTCCGAGCGCGGCTGCTGCTGCGGAACCCGCCCGCCGAAGAATTGCCGGAAAAACGGATCGTCAAAGAAGCCTTGAGGCGCCTGCTCCTTGACGACCTTGGACGACGAGATATTGACCACCGCGGGCATGGCGCGCTTGACGACGGGCGCGAAGCTGACCAGCGGTCCCTCGTTGACCGTCGCGGCCTGAGCGGCGCTCACAAAAACCGGAATACGATGCGTGCCATTGGTAGTGGCGATCAGCGCACCCACCAGCAACGCAATGACTGCAAACATGACAGCCGTAGATTTACGGATATGTCCTTGCATAGCTTTATGCTTCCTCCAAAGCCGCTTCACGCTCGCGGCTCACGATTTTAGATTGGAATGTCAGGTTGCCGGATGAGTCCGCGTCCACCCGAACCCGGTGGCCGTCGCGGATCTCCCCTCCAAGAATCTGACGCGCGATGGGTGTTTCAATTTCGCGCTGGATCGCCCGTTTCAACGGACGGGCGCCGTAAGTGGGGTCATAACCGGTGCGGACCAGGTGCGCCCGCGCCCGATCGGTCAATTCCAGCTCAATATGGCGGTCCGCCAGACGCTTACGCAACCCGTTAAGCTGGATCTCCACGATCTGCTTGAGATGCTCCTCGCTGAGAGCGTGGAACACAATAATCTCGTCCACCCGGTTCAGAAATTCGGGGCGGAAGTGATGCCGCAATTCGTCGAGCACCGTATCTTTCATGCGGTCGAACCCGTCGCCGGAAAACGCACCTTTGTAATCCAGGATGCGCAGGCTTCCGATATTGGATGTCATGATCACGATCGTGTTCTTGAAATCCACGGTGCGGCCCTGCCCGTCGGTCAGCCGGCCGTCGTCCAGGATCTGCAACAAAACATTGAACACGTCGGAATGCGCCTTCTCGATCTCGTCGAAAAGGACTACACAATATGGACGACGTCGGACGGCCTCGGTTAGTTGCCCCCCCTCTTCATAGCCTACATAACCTGGAGGCGCTCCGATCAAGCGGGCCACGGTGTGCTTCTCCTGGTATTCGGACATGTCGATTCGAATCATGGCCTTCTCGTCGTCGAACAGGAATTCGGCCAGCGCCCGGGCGAGCTCGGTTTTACCCACGCCGGTGGGTCCCAGGAAGATAAAGCTGCCGATGGGACGGTTCGGATCCTTCAGTCCGGAGCGCGCCCGCATGACCGCCTCGGCGACGGCCAGCACCGCTTCGTCCTGCCCGATGACGCGCTTGTGCAGCTCGTCTTCCAAGTGGAGCAGTTTCTGCATCTCGCCTTCCAGGAGCTTCGAGACCGGGATGCCGGTCCAGCGGCTGACTACTTGGGCGATGTCTTCCTCGTCCACCTCCTCCTTCAGTAGACGCTTACCGGACTGTTTTTCAGCCAAGCGCGACTCTTCGGCTTTGAGCTGGCGGTCCAACTCCGAGAGTTTGCCGTACTTTAGCTCGGCGGCGCGGTTGAGGTCGTACTGGCGCTCGGCCTTATCGATTTCGATCCGGGTTTGTTCCTGCTGCTCGCGCAATGCGCGCAGACGCTGGACTCCGGCCTTTTCGGCCTGCCATTGGGCTTTCAACGCGTCGGATTCCGACTTCAGATCCGCGATCTCCTTTTCCAGCTTTTTCAACCGCTCCTTGGAGGCGGCGTCGGATTCCTTCTTCAGCGCCTCGCGCTCGATTTCGAGCTGCATGATGCGGCGCAGGATCTCGTCCAGGTCGCTCGGCATGGAGTCGATTTCGGTGCGCAGTTTGGCCGCGGCTTCGTCCACCAGATCGATGGCTTTGTCGGGCAGGAAGCGGTCGGAAATGTACCGGTTGGAAAGGACAGCAGCCGCTACGAGGGCCGAGTCCTTGATGCGCACGCCGTGGTGCACTTCGTAGCGCTCGCGCAGCCCGCGCAGAATGCTGATGGTGTCCTCCACGCTCGGTTGATCCACGAAAACGGTTTGGAAACGGCGCTCCAGTGCGGCATCCTTTTCGATGTACTTGCGGTATTCGTCGAGCGTCGTAGCGCCGATGCAGTGCAACTCGCCGCGCGCCAGCATGGGTTTCAGCAGGTTGCCGGCGTCCATGGCGCCTTCGGCTTTGCCCGCGCCGACGACGGTGTGCAGTTCGTCGATGAACAGGATGATCTGGCCTTCTGAGGTCTGCACCTCTTTGAGAACGGCCTTCAGGCGCTCTTCGAACTCGCCGCGGAACTTCGCGCCCGCGATCAGGGCGCCCATGTCGAGCGAGACCACCCGCTTGTCCTTGAGACCTTCGGGAACGTCGCCGCGCACGATGCGGCCCGCCAAACCTTCAACGATGGCGGTCTTGCCGACGCCCGGTTCGCCGATCAGCACCGGGTTGTTCTTGGTGCGGCGGGACAGCACCTGTATGACGCGGCGGATTTCCTCGTCGCGGCCGATCACCGGGTCCAGCTTGCCCTGGGATGCGAGTTGCGTGAGGTCGCGACCATACTTTTCGAGCGCTTCGTAGGTTGCTTCCGGATTGGCGCTAGTGACGCGCTGGCTTCCGCGGACTTCCTGGAGCGCGCGCATCAGGCGCTCGCGGGTGATTCCGAACTCGCGGAATAGCTTTCCCGTCGCGCCCGCGTCATCGGTTGCGGCTAAGAGCACGTGTTCAACGGAGACGTATTCATCCTTCAGCCGCTTGGCCTCGTCTTCGGCCTGGGCGAGCAGCTTGGTAATGCGCGGGGTGACGTACACCTGGTCCGGGCCGCCGGAAGGGCCGGAGACCTTGGGCATCCGGTCGACCTCCTGCTGGACGCGGGTGCGAAGGGCGTCCACTTTGACGTCGGCTTTGTTGAGGATGGAGCGGGCGAGGCCGCCTTCCTGGTCGAACAGGGCGAGCAGAAGGTGTTCGGTGTCGACTTGCTGGTTGCCGTGCTGGACGGCCACGGACTGGGCGCTGCGGACGGCTTCCTGGAGCTTTTCGGTGAACTTGTTGAAATCCATGGTGAACTTCGCTTCGGCTAAGATCTTAGCGTATCGTTGTCAACTAAAGTAAGCATATCACCATTATAGAGGGAGCGCAAGATCCGCGAAAACGAACCCGTCGCGTTCGACAATCTCACCCGTAAGCAATTGAATCGGCTTAGAAAACATGGGTCCTTCATAAACGAAGGAATGGAACTCCCCGTTCTCGCCGCAAGGGTCGACGGCGGGCGGCAGGTCGGCCAGGAAGGCGGCGTCGAAGTCGCGGCCGGCGAACTCGCGGGAAAGTACCTTGGGATCAACGCAGGTGATCTTGGCGCGGAGCCCGGCGGCGATCATGTCGCGGGCGAGCTGGGCGGTCGGAATCTGCCAGAGGGGGAACAGCGGCTCGAGACCGGTGCCCGCTAACTGCTTCTCGCGGTAGGCGCGGATGTCGGCAAGAAAGAGGTCGCCGAAGGCCATGGCTTCGACTCCTTCGCCGACGGCGCGGGCGCACAGGCCGCGCATGCGCGCTTCGTATTGTTCGTTGGAGCAGGGCCAGGGCAGGGGAACGGCCCAAAGGGGAAGGCCGGCGGATTCGGCCTGCGCTTCCAAAAGCTCGCGCCGGACGGCGTGCATGGCGACGCGGTCAAACGCTTCGTTGAGTGTGGTGACGAGCGCGACGACTTCAACCGCGGGGTCCCGGCGGAGGAGGTGCAATGTCCAGGCGCTATCCTTGCCGCTCGACCAGGAAAGCGCGACGCGCTTCACGCCGCGGCAGGGACGCGTTCCGGGGTGGCCACGGTCCGGGTGAGCCAGGCGTGAAGACCGAAGAGCAGTCCGGTATAGAACAGGTCGCCGGCGAACGTCCATCCGAAGAAGGGGATCGCAGCGGTGTAGCAGGCGGCGAGTCCAGAGGCGGTGTGCGGATATGCGCCGAACCAGAGCCAGCTACCGAAGTTGGTGACCAGGTAGAACTGGACGCTGTTCAGGATGGTGACGGCGGCGATGCGCGCAATGCTCTCCGTGTTACGGATGCGCCGGCCCAGCCAAACGCTGATGAGGAAGCTGGCGTAGCTGAACAGCAGGTATTTCGTGTAGGGCTGATATCCGTACAGGGGCGACAGAATCGGATCCGTGACCGCCAGCAGGGCCATGGGCACCAGATAGGCTTGCCAGACGGGCAGGCGCGCGCCGGAGAAGAGGCTCGTGGCGCCGACGGGAGCGAAGTTCGGCGGATGGGGAAGCAGTCTCGCGATCGCGCCCAGCGCGGTGAGGGAGAGAGCGGCCGGCCGCCAGTTCTTCTTGGTCATCAGACCAAATTATAAACCTTAGCGGCGTTGCCTGGCGGGGAGCGCGGCGAGAAGACGGCGCACGGATGAACCTCACGGCTTTCTCCAGCATGTGGCGGGCATTGCCGGAGAGAGGATAGCGGAGGAGCTCGCAGACACGCCGCCTGAAGGAAAACCCATCGCCGTCAGTCGCCCGTCGTAGCCCGCCCCGATCTCCTGCCCGAACGGCTCGTAATCGTAGCGTGCGCCGACACTCCCCATGTTGCTCGTCAGCAAGCGCGTGGAGCCCAGATGGTCCGTCGTCACATAACACGTCGGCGTCCCGCAGGCACGATCCAGCGGTTGCCAAAACGCGTCGTGAACGGGTCTGGGCCCAATTCACCCGACGACCGGTGTCCTACGCACGGTCTCCTTGATTCAAAGTTAACGCGTCGCCATTCAAACGTAGCTTGCACATTGTGTCGCTGAAATTGATCCCGCATTTTTGCCGACCGCGTTCAAGACTCTTGCCCGACAAACCTTTGGCTGAGTGCCGTTACCTGGGGCCCTTCAAACTCCATCATTGAACGGTCAAGCCTTTGTCGTAGGTTATCGTGACGTCGCCCGCCTTGACGGCCTCAAAGTTGACATTTTGCGGAGTGCATTCCTGACAACTGACAGAAAGGCTGCGCGGATCGGCCCATTTCATCTCCACAGGCCAGTCCCCAGTAATTTCGAGCACAATGGCACCATGAGTGGCATCGTCCGGCACGCCATTCGCCTTCACGCTTACGAGAGTTGAGCCCTTACTCATAGCACCACTGTCTCTCCTGGATAATATGGCAGTATACTCGGGACCTACTGCACGAGCCGAAACTATATTGCTTGAGGATGGAAGACAGCTGATAACAGCAATACAGAGCACCATTGTGATTGGAATTAGCAGCACATTCCTCATCAGTAATGACACCCCGATTT
>DATJNO010000022.1:0-33731 GCA_035508055.1 Bryobacteraceae bacterium
TCGATGTCTTTGATTTTCTCGTGACCGATCGTAAAGAGGTCCTCGCCCAGCACCACGTAGTCCGCCAGCTTGCCGGCGGTGATGGAGCCTTTGATCGTCTCTTCGTGTGAATTGTAAGCGCCGTTGAACGTGTTGACGCGCAGCGCCTCTTCCACGCTGATGCGTTGGTTGGCGCCCCAGGTCTCGCCGTTCCAGCCTGTGCGCGTCACCATTCCCTGAATCCCCATCCGCGGATCGAACGGTCCGGGACTAAAATCCGATCCGGCCGCCACCACAATCCCCGCGTCAAGAAAGCTTCGGAAGGCCATGCAGCGCTTCATCAGCGCTTCGCCGTAGAAATGAAACTTGTCGGAGTTGTAATAGGCGTACGACGTGAAGGGCGCCGGAACCGCCCCCAGCACCTTCATGCGCTGGATCAGACTGTCGGTGATCAGCGTGCAATGGGTGATCTTGGGGCGCGCGTCGTTCCGCGGGAACAGACGTTGCGCGCGCTCCACGGCGGTCAGCATCATGTCGATGGCCACGTCTCCGTTGGCGTGACAGTTCACCTGGATGCCGGCGCGATGCACCCGCTCCACCCACGCATTCAAATCTTCCTGTGTTTCCGTAATGTTGCCCTTGTAAGGCGGCTTAACGCCCGGATAAGGAATGCTCAGCGCCATGGTGCGCTCGGAGAACGATCCATCCACCGTATGTTCGGAGGTGGCGCCCAACCGGATCCATTCGTCGCCGAAGCCGCTCTCGATGCCGCCCGCGATCATCGACTCCAGCACCTTGCCGCTGGCTTCATAGCTCACGCGGTGCTTGAGGTCTCCCCGCGCCCGCACCTGCTGCAAAGCGAACAGATCTCCGCCCTCGTGATGCACGCTGGTCAGGCCGTAGCGGACGAACTGCTTGGAGATGTACGCCAGACCGTCCCGGTCGCGCTGCAGCCGCTCTGCCTCGCTGTAAACCGGATGCTTCCCGACTCGTTCGAATACACTCCGGGCGCGATCGGTAACCCGGCCGTTGAGCGCCCCGTCCGCGTCCCGGTCAAACGTCCCGCCCGGCGGATTCGGCGTGTTCCGGTTGATGTCCGCCATCTCCAGCGCCTTGCTGTTGTAATAGGACGTGTGCCCGCCGCGGTGATGCACCACCACGGGCTGGTCCTTCGACACCTGATCCAGGTCGTGAACATTGAGCTGCCGGTTGTCCTTCACCTTGGTGTCGTCGAAGAAAAAGCCTTCCACCCACATGCCCGGCGGAGTTTTCTGGGCTTTCGCGCGAAGCTTGTCGATAATGCTGGAAATGGTCACGAACTCGACCACGTACGGATTGCCCACCAGAACGTCGTAGAGCAGCGTGTTGCCGGGCGCATGATTGTGGCAATCGATGAAGCCCGGTACGATGGCCATCTGCTTGGCGTCGAACGTCTCGGTTCCCTTGCCGATCAGGCCCTTGATGTCGTTCGTGCTCCCCACCGCCGTGAACCGGCCGGCCTTCACGGCGAATGCTTCCGCCCGGGGCGCGCTCGGGTCCACGGTGTAGACCTTAGCGTTGAAGACCACCAGGTCCGGAGGCACAGCTTCAGCCGCCCATGCGGTGCGGAGCCAGGGCGCGCTGGCGATCCCGGCAATGCCGGCGCCCGTCAGGCCCAGAAATTTTCTACGGTTGTAACGCTGATTCATCTGCTGGTCCGTCCTAGTTCAATTAGGTTTTTTGAGTCTGACGACGTTTAGTTCGTCAGGGCTTTCGATGGCCGTTTCCCCCGGCGGCAAGCCGTTGGCTTGCAGAAGATAACTGACGATATCGATGACGTCCTTGCTGGCAAGACTCCCCGGCTCGTCCGGCGGCATGGTGCTGATGATTCTACTGTAGAGGGTTCGCGCGCTTTCTTGGTCAAACTGCGCCCAGAATCTCCGGCCTTCCAATGGCGGAGCATGTTCACCGCCGCTGAGATCGGCGCCATGACAGCCCAGGCATTTTGCCCGATACGCACTCTGCCCCAGGTTTGCTTGGGTAATGGTGTAGACTCCGGGCTCGTTTTTCGAGGCGGGGAGACCGAAGGCAACCCATCCGGCGCCGTAGCCTCTGCCACCGATCGGAACAACAATCAATTGCTTGCTGTTCGCCATGTAGGTCATGGGACCACCGGTGGCGCCGACGGGCAGGTCGAGCTCAGCAATCAACTGTCCGTTGGCTTTGTCGTACGCCCGGAATTTTGCCGCACCGCCGATACCTGCGCCGCCCATCACCGCATTACTGCTGTCTCCGACAAACAGGAGGGTCTTCGTTACCAAAGCGACCGGCCGGCCGGTGTTACCCAAGGGAGGAAGATGAAGATCCTTGAGGAAAGGATGATTCCGCGGCCCATCGCCGTTTGGCACCATCCACTCTTTCGTTCCCTTGTTCATGTCATAAGCAGTGATCCGTCCGTAAGGCGGCTTCACCAGGGGAAGCCCGTCGACCGACAGTTCCTGAAACTCCTGTCTTTGAGGCTGAGCTTCACCGGGCCGATGCGGCCTGGCCGGTGGCGGCCCTTCGCCATAGAGCATGGGATTATTGGGATCGGGATTTCTCCGCAACCCCAAGACCGCCGGCAAGGTCATCGACACGGCGTAGTACATTCCGGTCTCCGGATCGAAGGCGCCCGTGTTCCAGTTCGCGGCGCCCCAGTCGCTCGGAAGAATCAGCGTACCCTTCTTTCCGCCCGGCGAATCGTCGATGATTGTGGGCGGGGTGAACAACGGCCCCATCACGAAATGACTGGCGATCTCCAGCGCTTTCTTATGCAACTCGGGTGTGAAGTCGATCAAATCGCTTTCACTGAAACCTTGCCGGTCTATGGCCGGCGGCTTGGTGGGGAAGGGCTGTGTCGGCCAAGGCTCCTCGCCCGGCACATTCGATCGTGGCACGGGACGCTCCTCGATCGGCCATACGGGTTTCCCGGTCACGCGATCAAAAACGTACAGGAATCCGGTCTTGTTGGAAGCGATCACCGCCTTGATCCGCCTGCCATCCACCGTGATGTCGCCCAGTACCGGCGGCGTGGCAGCATCGTACTCCCAAAGATCGTGATGGATTAACTGGTAGTACCAAACCACTTTCCCGGTCTTTACATCCAGACACACCAGAGAGTCGGAATATAGATTCTTGCCAGGCCGATGGCCGCCGTAGTAAGAAGCCGTCGGAGCTGTGAGTGGAATGTAAACATAGCCCAACTGTTCGTCGGCAGTCAGCGACGCCCAAGCGTCCATATTTCCGACGTACTCCGCCGAACCCTTTCCCCAGGTGTCATAACCGGGCTCTCCCTTCCTGGGAAGCACGTGGAAAGTCCACAGCAGCGCACCGCTATGGACGTCGTAACCGCGAATGTCCTCCGGACGGGCCTTCGGGTCGAACCCTCCGTCTCCATATCCCTCACCGGCTTTTCCGCCGCCATTGCCGCCCACCACGATGACGTCATTCACCACAAATGGGCCGGCCCAACCGAAGTAAGGCGCGTTATCCGGCGTATCGCGTTTCAGCGAGATTCGGCCGTTTTCGCCGAAGTCGCGGCAAGGCAGCCCGGTCTTGGCGTCCATCGCGTAGAGATACTGGCCACGTACTGAGACGATTCGCTCATCGGAGCCATTGTGCCAATAGGAGACGCCGCGCGTGCTTTCTCCGGCCGCCTCCCGCAGCGTCGGCTCCACTGGCTGTTGTACCCATTTGGTTTGTCCGGTCGCCGCATCGAACGCTTCTATCAGCCCGATGCCATTGGGGGCGTACAGAACACCGCCAATCATGATGGGCGTGCCGCGAAAGTAGTTGGATGCCAGCGCGTCGGGAAACCTGCTCCGGAGCGATGGATCAACGGCCGGCCTGCTCCATAGGATCGTCAGATCCTTTACGTTGTTCCGGTTGATCTGGTCGAGCGGCGAATAGCGGTCCCAGGTCTTATCTCCGCCATAGGTTCGCCACTCGCCGTTCTGCGGCGCGGTCTGAGCGGTTGCCATCAGGATGAGAACTGCGGCGACTCCGGTCAACCGCGAGACAGACGTGATCATTACTCCTCCATGTTAGAACGTGACCCGCAAGGCAATTTGCCCGACCCTTCCCGTGCCGGTCACAGTTTGCGTGATTTGACCGAACAACGAAGACGTGATGGTATTGATCGGCATCGACCCGGTCCCGACGCCCGGGCTAGCGAAGTTCGGATGATTCAGAGTGTTGAACGATTCGACGCGCAGCTCGGTATTCACTCTTTCATGGAATAACGCCGTTCGCTTCACGATCGCCAGATCCAGATTCACCAATCCGATGCCGGGGATACTGTCGCGTGGCATTCCGTACGTCCTCTGATCAGGCGCGGGAATGTAGTTGGGGCTTGTCCACTCTGACGGCACCGTAAAATCGCTCGGATTGATATAGTAGAGCCCGGCTTGGCCATTGATCACGTGCGTCGAGCCCGGAGTGTAGGTTTGGACGGTGGGCGTGACCTGCTCCGCGCGCGCCAAGCCTGTATCGCCGGCTCCGGAAGGCCCGGGTATGTTGTTTACCGGTGTGTTCCCGGGCAAAGCGGCTGAGACGTCGAAAGGCAGGCCCGTATACCAACTGAAGATGGGATACAGTGTCCAGCCTCGGGTGAGCGCTTTGGGCCCCGAATCCCACGCCTTGTCGAACGGCAGCTCCCAACCCCCGCTGATCGTGAACCGCTGGCGTTGGTCAAGCTGGGAGTTCCCTCTCAAAGCGTCGTGATCGTAATACGGCACACCGCCGGCTGCGTTGTTTACGTTTCCCGTGCTGTTGTCGATGTTGTGGGCATAGGTGTATGCCACGGTAAAGAATGTGGTCCCAAACCCGCGCCAATCGCCGTTACGCTTGGTCAGGCTGCTCAACAGGCCATTGTAATTGGCGCGGCCGTCGTTGGTGATGAAATTGGGAAGCGCGGAGAAACCATTGTCGGTGATGCCACCGAATGCCGGGCTGTAATAGTAGGGATACAGGCTGGCATTCAGGATGCGGACGTTGGTTCCCAGAATCATCGGATTTCCGTCCTCCAGGGTGATCAGATCGTGGCTGTCGCTGCCGCTGTAGCCAACTTCCAGAACCAGATCCTTGGCCAACTGCTGTTGCACGCTGAGGTTGTACTGGTAAACATAGGGCGTTCTCAAATGCGGAGTCGCCATCCATTCGCTCGACCCGAACGGGATGGCGCCGAGCTCGTTGAAAAGGTTGGGATCGTTCGAGGTCAAGGTCTGATGGCTGGGGAATGGATCCACCAGGCCATTGGCTGCGTAGGGGTTTTCCAGAAACTGCGGCGCGGCCGTGACTGGCCCCGCGAGGCCATTGTACCCATTCATGCCGAAATCCACGCCCGCGTAGTAGGGCGCTACGCCGTTGTTCTCATCCATGTCCCAACCGTTCAAGACGCTATAGAACATGCCGAAACCCCCGCGAATGCTCGTTTTCGCTTTGCCAAGCGGATCCCAGGCAAAACCCAGTCGCGGGGAGAAATTTGTTTTGTCCGGAAAATAGAGACCCCGGGGAGCACCCGGATCGCCGGGGAACACCGCGCCTACGGGCGCCGCAGCGAAGCGCGTTGATTGCTCGCCTGGCAGGAGGCTGAACGAGCGTCCCAGCGTGTCTTCTTGCGGAGTGCTGTATTCATAGCGCACACCCAGCGTGAGAAGCAAGCGCGGCGTGACCTTCCATTCGTCCTGGAAGAAGGTCGCGAACTGCTTTTGCCTCAGGTTGTCAATGGCCGAAGGATATTGAAAGTATTCATCCGGCAAGCCAAATTCAAAGTCGGCGAGAGAGTTGCCCGAACCGACGAGGGTGTATGGGCCGTAGAAAAGAAAGTCGCCGTTCACATAGAATTCGTAGTGCGAATTCTCCTGGGCCGCCGCAAACGTAACACCGCCGCGGAAAGTGTGGTTGCCTTTGATCCACGTCAGAGTATCGCCGTAGGAAAACGTATTGTCTGCCTTGTGGCCTTCGTTTCCGTTGAATCCCATCGTCGGGCCGCCAGTCAAACCGATCACCGTGGGGCCATTCGGATCGTCGGAGTTGATGCCGACTCCTAATGCGTTGGGTTGGGGCAGCGTCGCCGCCGGCGAATTCAACACTTGCTCAAAGCGATTGACCGAAGCGCGGGCTTCATTGAGAAGAGCCGGAGTGATCGTTTTCGTGTAGGAGATCGTGACCAGGCTGGACGTCAGGATATTCGTGGACGGAAAGCCGACATTCGCGCCGCCGGTGAATCCGCCGCCGAGCGATGCGTTGTAGGGATTATTGTTATGCCCCAGCAGCACCGAGATGTGATCCGTTGTGCTGGGCAGTATGTCGAACTTGCCGGTGAACTCATCGGTGTTGTTAGGAACATTCATCTGCGGAAGGAAGACCCCGGTCGGCGACGTCGGGATCACACCGGCTTGCGCATATTTCAGGAAGACCGGGTCGAGTTTCGACGGATCGATGACGCCTTTGGCGGCCAGCGCTGCGTTGCCTTGGTAGTAAGGATTGTTCTGCAGGAATGTGACTACCGCAGGATCCGGCCCGCCGTTGACGGCATGCGAGAAGTCGCCCATTAGTTCGGCCGGCGTGTAGGTCGGAGTCAACGATCCGACGCTGGTGGAAAT
Organism: Bryobacteraceae bacterium; assembly: GCA_035508055.1. Lineage (GTDB taxonomy): Bacteria > Acidobacteriota > Terriglobia > Bryobacterales > Bryobacteraceae > Palsa-89. The sequence continues at coordinate 6,603 of DATJNO010000022.1, forward strand.
CTGACGCTGCCCTTGATAGCCGAAGAAAAAGAAAAACTTGTCCCTGCCGTTCACGACCTTGGGGAGCACAACCGGCCCGCCCAGCGTGACGCCGAATTGGTTGCGCTTCAGTACCGGGACAGGAGCGCCCGTCAGATTGGCGAAGAAGTCGTTCGCGTTCAAATCCTCATTCCGTAGATAGTTGAATAGGCTCCCGTGAAGCTGGTTGGTGCCCGATTTCGTCACCACGCTGACGATGCCCCCCGCGCTACGCCCGTACTCGGCGGTGTAGTTGTTCATCAGGATGCGAAACTCCGCGACCGTATCGGGATTCGGGTCGAAGGTGACGCCGTTGCTGGTGACGGAGTTGTTGTTGGCGCCGTCGAGCAGGTAGCTGACCGCGTCCAAGCGTCCCCCTGCGATGCTGAAATTGGTGCCCGCCGCTTGTCCGGTTCCGGTTGGATTGCCGCTGATGCCGGGCAGAGTCGACGCCAGCGTGAGAGTATCCCGGCCGTTGAGTGGAAGCTCCTGTACCGCCGCGCCGACCACAGTCCCGCCGATCGTAGGAACCACGGTCTCCACCTGCGTGGCTTGTGACTCGACCGAGACTGTTTGTGTCAATTGTCCGATCGCGAGCGTCACATCAATGCGCAGCGATTGGTTGATTTGAAGCTCGGCCGGCTGCGTGACGGCTGTTCCGAAGCCCTGCGCCTGCACGCTCACGCTGTAGTTGCCAATCGGCAGTTCGAGCACTTGGTAGGTGCCGTCTGGACGCGTTGTGGTATCCCAACGAACGCTCGTGGCGACATTCGTGACCGTGACCTTGGCCCCGGCGACGACAGCGCCGCCCGGATCGCTGACTGTCCCGAACACCCGGCCGGTTGCGGCCTGTGGGGAAGCCGGTCCAGCGGTCCACATCATCAAAACGATCGCAGCGGCGGCCGATATACCCGCATTTCGCCGATTGAAACCTTGCAAAGGCATTGGTTGCCCTCCCTTTTCCAGTGATGGCTGCGAGCCGATCGCAATCCCGGAACTGAGGAGATGCGATTGCAACATTGTAGGAATAGTGTAGGGTTATGTCAAGGCCTTGGTTAGACTTTTCTCGCGGCCCGCCGGCGCTCGGTGCCCGGTTGTACTGGCGTCCCGGCGCTACGCCGTCGTTGCCAGTTGCTCTTCGACGGCCCGGTATGCCTGGTCAATCGCCTGATCCGTGTAGGCCGCCGCGGCCGCGTCGGAATTCGCGATGGAAATGCGCCCGAAGCGCTGCCGCCCGATCTCGCAAGGCGACTGGCCTTTGGGCCACTCCGGGTCCCATAAATAGTTGTACTCGTACGCGTAGCCGTGCGGCCAGCGATTCACCGTGATGGCGTCGATATCGCGCGCCGGATCGAACCCGCCCGCACCCAGCACGCGCGCCAATTGATCGCGGATGTTTCGCTCGAAGGTTGAAAACGGAGTCATGAGCAGGTCCACGTGCCCCGCCCGCTGCTGGTCGCGCGCGGAAAGCCCCGGCTTGCAAGGCGTCCGCAACATGCGCAATAGAATCGGTTGCTCCGGCGCGATCTCCGGCCGGTAGCCGGCGATGTCCGTGGGCTGCTCCAGATTCATGTTGGAGTGATACAGGCCGGGCGTTTGCGCGCCGCGCATGCCCAGCTTCTTGAATGCGGTCCAGTTGCGCAGCGCGACATTCGTGTACACCAGCGGAACTTTGACCCCGTAGTGCAGCGCCTCTTTCTGTTTGTCCGGAAGCTCGGGACAAAGGTAAGGGATCATCATGTTCCAGCACGCCAATACTGCCGACTTGGCACGCACGGAATACATTTGCTTCTCGCGGCCGTAAACAATTTCCACCTCCTGCGCGGTCGCCGGATTTCCCACATGACGTGCCCGCAGACACGTGCTTCCCAGGCGAATACGCACCGGCGAATCGCTCTTGTCCAGACGGCTGTAATCGACGTTCGCGAAGATACTGTCCTCGGCCGTGTGGCCCGGCATGGCTCCGGGAATCAACGAGCGCACCAGGAGACGCGCGATGGTCGCGTTGCCATCCGGAAAATGATAGTCGTAGGGCTGCTTGGGAATGTGCTGGCCCAGCGCGGTGAAGCTCAGGCGCCGGTACGGCCCCGGCTTGAGATCCATCCCTTCAAAGCCCGGAAAATAGCCCCAGAGCTCCAGCGCGCCCACGGCGTCGATGCCCACTCCGTACAAACCGTGCGTCCGCGTTTGATAGAAGGGAATCACGCTGGGATCCACCTTCACGAAGTTCAGCAAAAAGTCCTTATAACTGATTCGCGATAGCCGGTCCTTCTTCTCGTCGTCGGAGAGCCCGGGCATGTAATCAACGTGATCTTCCTGAAGGCGACGAATATCTGCCTGCGCCTTCTCCGAGAACGGCGTTTTGGCCAGGAAGTCTTTCCACGCGTCAGCCTCGCCCGCCGCCCGGCGTCTGCCTCCGGGCAGACCCACCACCAGGCGATCCGTGCCGAACGTCTCCTGGTCGAAGAAAAAAGCGTTTTCCAAACCGCGCAGCGCGGCGCGATCCGTGATCTTCTCGGACTTCTCCTCCAGCGTCACCGGGTCGATGCCGAGTTCCGTCAGCAGCCCGCGCGCTTCTTTGCTGTAGTCGAAGGGAGATTCGATGGAAAGCGTGCCTCCATTGCACAGAAACAGCCGGCCGGCCGGGCGGAACTCGTTGCGCTTCGCGTGGCCGCCGAAGTCGTCGTGGTTGTCGAGGATCAGGATTTTCGCGGAGGGCTTGCTGCGTGCGCGGTAAAAGTAGGCCGCCGCCAGGCCGCTGATGCCTCCGCCGGCAATGATCAAGTCATATGTCTCGCCGGTATCCACCGGAGCCGCGGCGTTCTGAAAAACGCGGCCATCGCGGAGCGCATGCGCATATGTGTAGGAGCCCTCATGGCTCCCCCGCATGCCGGTCAGAACCGGCGGATCGTAGCCCGGCCGGTCCTGGGGGAACACTTCGGCGGCTCGCGCCTGTTCGGCCAGAAGACTCCCCGCGCCGATCGTAACCGCGACCCCATCCAGAAAATCGCGCCGCGTGATCGGCTGATCCATCCCCAGTTCTTTGTCGCGCTTCGGATCCGGAGGTTCGTGAGCCATGGTCGCTATTGTATCCAAACCTTACAGGAAATATGTAAACATGCGAAAGCTACTTTTCGAACACGACCTTCCCGTCAACCATCGTCATCGTGACATGCGTCTTGCCCACATCGGCCGGCGCGGCGGTAAAGATATCGCGCGAAAGAACCGCCAGATCGGCGAACTTGCCCGGCTCCAGCGTCCCGGTCGATTTCTCCGCAAAGTTCGCATACGCCGCGTCCCGCGTATAGGCCAGCACGCCCTGCTCAACCGAAAGCCGCTCCTGTGGCTGGTTATATTCGACCTTGCCCACCGGTCCCTTCGGTGTCACCTCCCGCAAAACCTCGCGCGTCATGGTCTCTTCGATGGCCGCCAGCGGGTCCGGCGGCCAGGTACACGGCCAGTCGCTGCTGAATGTGACCATGGCGCCGGCCTTGAGCAAACTGTTCCACGTATCGATCTTCACGGGCCCCAGCGATCCAGAGTTGCAACAAAAACTGGGCTGCATACTCGCGATCACCGCCAGCTGATGAAAGCGCGGGACATCCTGTGGGTTGAGATAATCCGCGTGTTCCATGCGAAAACGCCGGTCTCGCGGCCCATTGATTTTTTCCGTCGCCTGGTAGGCATCCAGCACCATACGCGCCGAATCGACGCCAATCGAGTGCGTCATCAACTGGTAGCCGCGCCTGTCCAACTCGACGAACAGCTTCTGCAGTTCCGCGGGCGTGTAGATCGGCGGATCCGTCAGGCCATCGGAGAAGAATTTGACCAGGTTGGCCGAAACCCAGGAGTCATGGTACTCGCTCCGTGCCTTCTCCAGATCGGCCAGGAACTCCGGCGTCAAATGATGATTCACCGCCACCTCCCCGAATGCGGTGCGCGTCCGGAGGGTCAGAAACCCGCGGTCTCTCATCTTGCCCAGCAGTTCGATGTCGGCCAGTTCCCCGGTCGCCATGGTCGCACTCGTGATGCCGAAACGATTCAAGTAGTGCATCGCCTGGCGCAGCCACTCCATCTTCACTTCGAGCGGCGGATCCGGCAGCGCCCGCTCGACAACCTCCATCGCGCCTTCCATCACCACCCCGCTGCGGTGCCCGTGCGCATCGCGCAGAATATTTTTCTCGATGGACGCGTCCGCGAAAGGCACGTCCGAAATGTGCGCCAGGTCCAGAGTCTTCTGATTCACCCACAAAGCGTGTTCGCTGGTGTCGTGGATCACAAGCGGACGGTCGGGCACCGCCCGGTCCAACAGCTCGTGCGTCACGGTGGGTTTCTGATAAGAGTTGCCCGAAGGCGAGAACTCCGTAATGAACTGGACCCGCCCGAAGATCACCGGATCCTTGGGATGACTGGCCGCGTAATCCTTGATCCGGCTGAGCAGCAAATCTGCGTCTTTGGGCGTGATGTTGGATTCCGGGGTGGACAGATTGAACCCATGCAACGCCAACGCGCCGAACCACAAATGTACGTGGCCGTCCGTCATCCCCGGGATCACCGTCTTGCCTTTCAGATCGATCACCTTGGTGTTCGTTGACCGGTGACGCTCGATCTCGGCATTCGACCCCACGGCGTCGATTCTGCCATCCGTGACCGAGATCGCTTCGGCCCAGCGGTTCTGAGAATTCGCGGTGAAGATGTGGCCGTTGATGAGCACCGTGTCGCTGGCGAACAGCGCCTGGCCTGCCAGCCCTAGGAACAGCAACGGCGCCATGCAAACTGAGCGTTCCAGTGCGTTAGAAAACATGCCTACTATGATGGCAAATCGCGCGCCCGGGGGGCAGTTTAGTCCACCGTTACAGTACGATCGGTTCAATTGACACGACCCGCTTGCGATGTTACGCTCGTTACCAAGTTCGCTGGCTGCGCGGCGTTCGGTTCCGTCGCGCCGTTTTCATCCTCATTGTGCAAGTCTTGACACCGCAGCCCCCAACCCGAGCCGCTCTTCCCGACACCGAAACTCCCCGCGGTTCTTTGTTGTTATGCGTTCAGCCGGGCGCCTCCCGGCCGCCCATATTTTTTGTGCATGGAGTGGCCGGCAACGCGGAGCGGTTTAACAATCTGATCCGCCATCTCGGTCTGGATGAGTCCATCTATGTGATCCTCGAACCGAAAGAGATCCTGACCAGGATCGAAGACACCGCCGCCAGGTTGATTGAGGAGATTCGTACGGTCCAGCCCCATGGCCCGTATTTCCTCGCCGGTTACTCGTTCGGCGGGTTGATTTCATTTGAAATGGCGCAACAGTTGCGGCGCGAGGGAGAGGATGTTGCTCTGGTCGCTTTGATCGATTGCGGGCAACCCCTCTTTCGCAAAGATCGAATGGGGGTCCTGCTTTCGCCCGCGAGGTTCGTGCTCTACTTGCGCAGGCTGAAGGAGCTGTTATCCGATCCGGGCAGCCGATCCACCATTTATTCCCGCATCCGGGACGAGGTCTGGCGGCTGATCTTCTTCAAGTCTCCGTTGGGGGGAGCGGTCCGCCGTATGTCCAGGCCCGACGCCGAACCGGCGCCCCCCGCGTCGGGCATGCGCCAAGCCGCCAAGATCGAATCCGCCATGAAGTACCAGCCCGCGCGCTTTTCTGGGCGCATCAGCATATTTCGCGCCGAAGAGCGCACGGTTGTCGATAAATTCGACCGTTTCCTGGGATGGAGCGGCCTGGCGAATCAGATCGACGTCTACGACGTTCCTGGAGACCATGTCTCCATGGGAGATGAGCCTTACGTCTCTGTCTTGGGCGGGAAGCTCAGAAGCGCGATTGAAACCGCCCGCCAAGAGCGCGCCTAGAGTCTCCCAGCGGTTAGAATAACTGCTGTGCAGAACCTGCGTTCGCTGGTCATATTTGCGCCGGCCCTGATGCTGGCCGCGTTCTTGCCCGCGGCAGCGCAAAACAAAACGACAGCCGGCGAGTTCATCGTGAACCCGCCCACTCTGCTCTCGCTCGGCTTTGAATGGAAAATCTCGGGCGACGACAACCGCAACGCGCGTGTCGAAGTCACCTATCACAAGAAAGGCGACCCGGAATGGCACCAGGCTCTCCCGTTTCTGCGCCTCCAGCACGAGCAGGTGTTGGGTGGCAGTCCGCGCAATCGCGGCCGTCATTACTACACCTACGTCGCGCCCAATGAATTCGCCGGAAGCATTCTGAATCTGGAGCCGGGCGCCGAATACGAGTGCCGCTTCCAGCTTTCCGACCCCGACGGCGTCCAGGGAAAGGCCCGGCGCACCGTCACCGTCCGCACCCGCCAGGAACCGCGGCCGGCCGAGGGCGGTCACGTCTATCATGTCTATCCGTTCGGCTACAAAGGCCCCCGGCAGCAACCCGCGTTCACCGGCTTGCTCGCGGCCTATTACATGGGCTCGGATCAGTCCGATCATTCCAACACCTTCCCTCCCCGCGTTCAGCCCGGCGACATCATTCTGGTGCACGCCGGAGTCTACCAGGACCATCGCTTCATCTACGGCGGCTTCGATCCCAACCTCTCCGCCTACGGCACGCCTTTCGACGGCACTTACTACCTGACGCAGAGCGGTACGCCCGCGAAGCCGATTGTGATCCAGGCCGCGGGCGACGGCGAGGTCGTCTTCGACGGCGACGGCTGCCAGAATCTTTTCAACCTGATGGCCGCCAACTACAACTACTTCGATGGCATCACCGTCAGAAACACCAACGTTGCATTTCTGCTCGGCATCAAGAACATCGCCGGAGCGAGCGGCTTCACCTTCAAACATTCGCGTCTGGAGAATATCGGCCGCGGCGTCGAAGACGATTGGTCCGGCTCGAAGGATTTTTACATCGCCGACAACGTGTTCATCGGCCGTCACGATCCGAACAAGCTGCTCAGTTGGTTCACGCCTGAGGTGTGGGGAAAGTTTCCCGGATATCCCGCGCCGATCACTTCCGAATACGCAGTGAAAGTGTACGGCCAGGGCCACGTTGTCGCCTACAACTACGCCGCCAATTGGCATGACGGAATCGACATTGCCACTTATGGCGACCCCGACGGCACCCCCGACGCCATCCAGGACCGGCTGCCTTCATCAATTGATTTCTACAACAACGATTTTTCGAACATGGCCGACAACTGCATCGAGGCCGACGGCGGTGCGCGCAACATTCGTGTCTTCGAGAACCGCTGCTTCAACTCAGCGGGCGGCGCGCTCAGCGCTCAGCCCCTGTTCGGAGGGCCCTTGTACTTTTACCGCAATCTGGTCTACGACGCGACCACCGGCGGGCCGTTGAAGTTTGTCGACACGCCCGCGGGCGTGCTCGTCTATCAGAACACGTTCATCGGGCAGGGAAGACTGATGGGCCCTGCCTCGAACATACATTTCCTGAACAACTTGATTTTGGGCGACGGCTACCGGGATCCGGTTCTCAACCTGCGCACCTATACCAACTATTCCACTTCCGATTACAACGGCTTCCGTCCCAACCCCGGCGTCGAGGACGCTTTCGAGTGGAACTCGCCGCCTTTCGAGGTCGCGGCCGATTACGAGCACGATCAGATCACGCGCAAGTTCAAATCGCTTGACGGGTACCGGAGCGCAACCCGTCAGGAGCAGCACAGCATCCTGATCGATTACGACGTCTTCGTGAACGTCCACATCCCGGACAAAGCCGACCCGCAGCACCTGTACAAACCGGAAGATTTCGATTTTCGCCTGAAGCCCGGTTCGCGCCCCGTGGACGCGGGCGCTGAGCTTCCTACCATCACGGATGGATTTACGGGGCGTGCGCCGGATCTAGGAGCCTATGAACTGGACCGTCCGCTGCCGCACTACGGTCCGCGGTAGGCGTCCGCTGGGCCGGCTTCTATCGTCAGCAGCGCCTCGGCGGCTTCGGCAAGCGAGCCGTAACTGCGGCGAAAGACATGACCTTTTCGCTCGATGTTCCAGGCTTTTCCGTCCTGGCCCTGGACGGCGTAGCCAATCACGGGAGATACCTCTCCCGCAAAGGTGATAGCGAATCGCTGCTGTGATATTTTCCAGGCTGAATAAGAAGATTCGCCCAGCACGCTTGGATGAACCGGGTTTGTCTCGCTCCTAAACATCTCAACCCGCAATGGATAGCCCCTTTGTGGCAGACCGCTTTCTGCCCTCGCCACTCGGTCAGTGCATCCGGAATGCCAACGGAATCCTTAGTAAAATCAGTGCTCACCTGAAATGAACGCGCGATTTGTGCGTGATTTCACCCACTTCAGGCGCCCCTCAATCGTCACGTGACGATCTCATGTCACGCTTACCTCTGCGGGCGCCGGCTCCCGAATTCCGGTTTCGCGAAAACTCTCCGCCAGATCCCAATCCTCGCGAAAGGTCTTCATCAGCCGGCCGACAATAGCCGGATCTCGAAAGATCAAGCCCACCTCGCGCCGCGCCGCGAGTTCCACCTCGCGAAGACTCTGGCTCCCCAGGAACGCTTCATGACCGTCACGAATAATGCAGCGTGCGTGAAGGCGCAAGTGCGGCAGGCGGTGTTGCTTCACCACCTCGCTTCTTGTTCTGAACCTTCCCAGAATTTTCACGTCCACCCCGTCGTCGCCTTTCTCTTTCAGCAAGCGAATCATCAGCGCATCGCTGATCTCCGGATCATAAATCAACAGTTCCTTCCGAGCCGATTCCACAAGACCGGTCAGCTCCTTCCGCGCATTCACCGGGCTCACCACGAACGTCTCCAACTTGGCGGAATAAGGCTGGCGCTTCACATCCGCTTCAAACAAATCGACCGCTTCCTGCACCAGGCGCGAGTTGCTGGTGATCAAACCAAAGCTGCGGCTGTGGTCGATATCCAGGTGCGTGAAGTTGAAAGCGTACAGATGCAGCTCTCGCCGGTCGATGATCATGAACTTGCCATGATAGCGGGCCAGATCGTCGGAGGTCCGCGCCACCGTGACGCCCGAAGCCAGCAGCCGCGTCTCGAGCTTTCTCAGTTTCCTCTCGCCGCCGTGATTCATCGAAGCGATCAGCGCGTGCACGAAGACACCCCGCTTCACGGCGTTCGCCAGAGCTTCTTCCAACTCGAACCGGTCGCACCGGAAGATTGCGATTTCCACCTGGGCTCGCGCTTGGTTGATGGCTTCCAACAGTGGCGAGATGCCATCGTCGGGTTGTAGTAACAGTTTCAAATGGCCTCCCGCCTTTCAGACGCTTCTGCCCGTTACGCCGAACCCTGTTTAATCTGGCAACTCTCGTGCGGCGTTTCCAGGCGGCGCTCCGGGACGTCTAAACAGATAGCCATGTGGAAACAAATGCTTCCGCTCATCAGCGCTGCTCTTTTCCTCTCGCTCGCCGCGCCCGCGGGCGTGAAGAAAAAGGAGAAGCATGTAAAAGAGGGGGAAGAAAATGCACGGAGCACTTTGGCGGTCCTTTGGCAGGCCCCACGTGATATCGCGTCCCGGAATTTGTACTACGGCCCGGGCGGCGTCCGCGATGAACCGCAACCGCCGTTCACCTTCATCAAGGAGGATAGGAAAGGGTCCAATCCGAAGTTCTGGATCCGGGACCGCGACGGCGTGAAGTGGAAGGTGAAACTGGGCGCCGAAGCCCGGCCGGAAACCGTGGCGACGCGCCTGGTCTGGTCTGTCGGCTACTTCGCGAATGAAGACTACTTCCTGCCCGTTCTTCGCGTGGACGACATGCCGCTCTTGCGCCGCCGGGGCGCCGGCAAATTCATCCAACCGGACCGCTCCATGCTCAACGTGCGCCTGAAAAGAGACCGCAACGACGAAAAGAAATTCGCATTCTGGCGCTGGCGGAACGACCCTTTCTACGGCACCCGCGAATGGAACGGACTCCGCGTCCTGATGGCCCTCATCAATAATTGGGACCTCAAGGACGACAACAACGGAGTCTACCTGTGGAAGCCTCGTGGCCGGCCGGACGAGCGGCTCTACATGGTCTCCGATCTGGGCGCGAGCTTCGGCACCGCCTGGCTGGACTGGCCGCACACCAAAGCCAAAGGAAATCTCTATTGGTACTCGCGCACCAGGTTCATCAAGTCCGTGCGCCAGGATTCCGTCAGCTTCGAAGATCCTCGGCGTCCCGCTTTCAAGGCCCTCCTCGACCCGCATCAGTTTTTCGGCCGCCTGGGCCTCGAATGGATTGGCCGGGACATCCCCCGTGACGATGCCCGCTGGATCGGCGGCCTGCTCGCACAACTCTCCGACCGGCAGATCCGGGCAGCGTTTCAAGCCGCGGGCTACTCGCCGCGGGAAGTAAACGGCTTCGCCTCCGTCGTCGAATCCAGGATCGCCACGCTAAACCGGCTCTGAAACCGCCGCCTCCGCTGCCTGCAGCTGGATGTTGTAGAGCTCCGCATACAGCCCGCCGGCGTGCAGCAAATCGTCGTGTGTGCCGGTCTCGCGAATCGCCCCGTTCTCCACCACGAAGATCGCGTCCGCGCGCCGGACCGTGGAAAGCCGGTGCGCGATTACGATCGACGTCCGGCCTTGCATCAGGTGGTCCAGGGCTTCGAAAACCAGTTTTTCCGACGCTGCGTCCAGCCCGGTCGTCGGTTCGTCCAGGATCAGGATGGGCGTGTTGCGAATCACCGCGCGCGCGATCGCGATGCGCTGGCGCTGCCCACCCGACAGCGTTACGCCGCGTTCGCCGACCACCGTGTCGTAACCGTCCGGCATCGTTTCGATGAATTCGCACGCGTTGGCCAGCTCGGCCGCGCGCAGAACCTCCGCCCGGCTTGCGTCTGGTTTGCCGTACGCGATGTTGTACCAAATGGGGCCGTGAAACAACAACGTGTCTTGCAGCACGAAGCTGATCTGGCGCCGCAGGGACTTCCGCGTAAACCGCCGCACGTCCTGGCCATCGATCTTCACTGCGCCGGATTCGGGATCGTAGAATCGCGCGATCAGGCTGATGATCGTAGTCTTTCCCGCACCGGTCGGCCCAACCAGGGCGGCTAGCTGGCCCGGCTCGATGCGGAAACTCACCTTTTTCAGCACTGCCGTCGCCGGTTCATAAGCGAAAGAGACGTTGTCGAATTCGATCCTGCCCCGAAACGCCGGAGCTCGCCGGGCGCCCGCCAGATCCCGTACCTCGCCGTTCACTGCCAGCACCTCCCGGATGCGCTCATATCCCACCGCCGCCTTCGAGTAAGCGTCGGTCATCTTCGAAAGCTGCTGCATCGGCTTGTACATCTTGCCCAGGTAGAGGATAAAGACCACCAGCGAACCGGCGGAGAGGCTCCCGCTCAGCGCCATGCGCCCGCCGAACCAAAGCACCAGGCCCGTACCCACCGCGACGATCACCTCCACTAGAGGCGAGAGCTTGGCCTTCACTCCGCGTGCGCGCAGCGCGATCTCCACCCCCTCCAGGCTCTCCGCCTCCAGACGGCGCTGCTCATAGTCCTCCCGCGCGAACGCCTTCACCACGCGGATCGAGGAAAGAACTTCCTGAATCACCGAGGCGATCTCGCCCTCTTTTTTACGGACCTCGCGCGACGCCTGCTTGATCCGGCGTGTGTAACTGAACACCACCAGGAACAGCGGCGGCGCGATGGAAAGCGCGATCAGAGTGAAGTGCCAGTTCAGATACAGCATCACTCCTACCATGCCCACCAGCGTGATCGCGTTGATGAAGGCGCCCAGCAGGCTGGAGTTGATGAAGCTTTGAATCGCATCGATGTCGCCGGTGACGCGGGTGATCAGGTCGCCGGTTTGCTTGTGGTCGTGATAGGAAAGGGACAGCCGCTGGATGTGCGAATAAAGCATGCGGCGCAGATCGTGCGTTACCCATTGGCCGATGCTGGTCGTGATGTACTTTTCTAAGTATGAAGCCAGGCCGCCCACCAACGCGATCACCAGCACCGCCCCGGCGGCGAACTCCAGGATTTTCAGCTGGTCGTGGTCGAACAGCGTCAGAATCCAGTGGTTCAGCCAGCCGTGCCCCGTTCGCGACTTGAGCACGTTGTCCAGCACCACCTTGAGCGGCCAGGGCTCCAGCAGGTTGGCCAGCCCTTCGCACAGCACCGCGCCGAAACCTAACAACAGAGCTCCAGCGTGGGGCTTTAGAAGATCCCGGATCGTGAGGTTCCGAGGTCCGCCTGACGGCTTCGCCATTTGGTCACCTGTTCATTAGATGCGTCCACGCAACTGATGCATACGTGGGTTAGCGTCGAAACCGGCTTTGCAAGCGGTGCGTCGTAATGTTATAGAACCCTTTTCCGTTGACCCATGAAATTTGGCTTCGCGTGGTTATCCTGCGTGTGCGCCGGCGCTCTTCTGGCTGCAGACCGCCCGCAAGTGGCGGGTGTCTCGAACTTCCATCAGGTCGATGAACGCGTCTATCGCGGCGCGCAACCTACCGGCCAGGGCTTTGGCAACATCGCGCGGCTGGGCGTGAAAACCGTGGTGGATCTACGCGTAGCCGGCGAGCATTCGCTGGCTGACGAGAAGCGCGTCGTGGAGAACCTGGGGATGCGCTACGTCAGCATGCCCATGCGAAAGCTGGTGGCGCCAACCGATGCACAGATCACCGCGCTGCTCGCGTTGTTGCTGGACAGCGCGGCAGGTCCCGTTTTCATCCACTGCCGGCGCGGAGCAGACCGCACTGGCGCCGTCGTCGCCTGTTACCGCATTGCCCACGACCATTGGGACAGCCGCAGCGCTCTCCGCGAAGCCCGGGAGTACGGCATGCGCTGGTACCAATTCGCCCTCCAGAAATACGTGCTTCGCTATCAACCACCGCACTCCATCGCCACGGCCCCATCCGTCACCTCTGCCATGCCGGAGTAACTCAGGCAGGCAAGCTTCGTGCTGGGATTATATGGCCTGCCTCCTGTTGATTGTGATTCTGGCTTTCCCAAGAGTCGTGTTGTTGCTGCTGTTCCTGTTCTCAACCTATCTGCAGCGCGTTTATCACGGTTTGATCGTTCCCCTGCTTGGCTTTATCTTCCTTCCACTCACCACCTTGACTTACGCCTGGCTGGTGAACACCCGGCAACCCATGGCTGGCATTCATCTCCTGATCCTTGTAATCGCGGTTGCAATTGACGCGGGCGGCTGGAGTGGCGGGGAATACCACCGGCGGCGCTTCTGAACCTCGGAGTTTGACGGGAGCTCAGTCCGCGTAAGAATTACCCAAACCGGCTTTTCACTACGTTAACTCCCGCCTGATTCCACACACCTTGCCGCGGATGGCCGGACAGATGCCCTTTGCACCCTGGAGGTAAACCATGAATCGTTTATGGATCGCCGCTACCGCGATGTTGGTCCTGCTATGGACCCCCCTGGCCAAGGCCCAGTTTGGCGAACCCCGCCATTATGATGCGTCTTCCGTGACGGCGCTGGTGGATCGGGTGCAGACCGACCTGAACCAGGCCTACCGGATCTGGCACTTTTCGAACAGCGATCGCAACCGCCTGAATCACGCCGAAAAGGAATTACGCGAGTTTGCACGAACCTGGCAAAACTACCGCTTCGACAAAGGCGAATTAGACGACGCGATCAGCAGCGTTCAGCATGTGCTGGACAACAACCGGCTGAATCCAGCCGACCGCGACGCCCTTTCGCAAGATGTCTTCCGGCTGCGAAACATGCGCGATGCTTACGAGCATCACGCGATCGAATAGCGGCTCAACCAGCGCTGCGCTATTCTTGTCCGATCGCCCCGGTACAGGACTCAGCGCCGCACGTGCAGGGAAACTTCCGGACTCCCGTGCCGAAGTTGTAATTCACGGTGAGCTCCTCGCCGGGCTTGATTGGGCGCAGGCTCATGTACAACACATGCCCTTTCATGATCCGGCTCACCAGGTTGGGATCGCAGCTGTGGTTGATGATCTCGGCGCCGCTTCCGCCAATCGCGCCGTCCAGGGTCCAGTAATTGTCCACCGCGAACAGGTAAGTAAAATCGCCGTCCCCACGGTACTTGGCTTCTTTGCGATTCAGGCGCTTGCCGGTATACTCGATCACTTTCCGGTGGGCGGGAATTCGTTCCTGCGCAAAGACGCCATACCGGTGGATCCTGGAACGGCGAATTGCCAGCTTGAAACTGACGTAACGGGTGTCCAGCTTGGGCCGCTGTACCAGCTCGGTAGACATCGCTAAACCTTGCATTATAGCGAAGCAGACGCGGCCTTCCCGCACCCTATTGTTTTCAACGTCAGTGGCCGATGGATCGGGTAGTTTTCTTAAGACTCCCTAGAGGAGGCGCCCTATGCCCGCCGCAGAGAACGCCATCGCCAACCCGGTGCCGCTGCGCCGCTCCAAGTTGCTGCGCTTTCTGCTGCTTGGGTTTACGTTCACCGTCGCGGGCGCGCTGGCGCTGGCGAGCTGGTACGTCGGCGAACGCATCCTGAACGCCCCGGAAACCGGCGTTACTCCCGCCGCTGTAACTGCAAACGCTCCGTCTCACTAATGTTTTCGTGGCCGCGAGCTTCGTGACTCTGGTATCCTGCGGTTTGGTTCGTCGACTGCGAATTTTTTCGATCGAACTCATCCCATGCCGTTGAGAATTCGAGTTCGAACCAATTCCTCGGCCGATGGTTCGCGCCGCCTGATTCGGGGCTATCGGATTCGCCCGGTTTCGTTCATTGCCTCGGTCGCCTTGCATGGCGCGGCGGTCGGTGGACTGCTGCTGCTTCCCGTCCAGCAAGTCAGGACGCAGCAGCGGCCGGTCTATGAGGAGTTGATTCAGCCCGAAGTCCACAAGATTGTCTGGTACCACTTCCCGAAGCCGGAACCAACGCCGGACGTGTCGGCGGCTGTCAGAATCGGAACCTTCCCCAAACCGCGCGGCTGGCTGCGTTCCGAGCACGCGATCATCGCCACCGCGCCAAAGCCAAAATCGATCAAGCAGTTTATCTGGCAACCGGCGCCCAAGATTCAGATCCGCGAGGACGTTCCCGCGCCCAACCTGATCGAGCGTGCCGCCATGGCGATTCCCGCGCCGCCACCGCCACCGGAGCCCAAGCCTAAAGTGGACAAGCCCGACATGCCCGGCGTAAAAGCGCCTCAGCCGAATCTTTCGCCGCCTGCGCCGAAAGGAGACGTCGCCAAGGCCGAGCAGACCCCGGTTCAACCGGTAGTCGTCCCCAAGCCACCCAAGGCGTTCGTGCCTCCTCCGCCCGCAAAGCAGCCGGCGCGGTTGCCCATGCCGGTGCAAACCGCTCTGCTCCCTTTGCCGAACGTCTCGCTCACCGGAACCGCGACGACAAGAGGCTTGTTGCCTGAGGGACTGGGCGCGCCCGCACTTTCCGTCGGCGCTCCGCCACCACCCCAGGCGCCGCCCGGCCCTGCCAACAATTCCGGCAAAGCCAAGGTGGACGTCGCGGTGGCTAGCCTGCATCCCAGCGACAAACCCGGCCCGCTGCCCGACGGTTCTCGCCCCGGGGCTTTCTCCAGGGCGCCCGATATTGGCCCGGTCGCTACCGGTGAAGTGGGCGCGGGCCTCACGGTTCCCAACCTGACCATCCGGGAGCCTAAGCCCGTCGCCCCACCCCACGTGGACGAAAACCGCAAAGTAATTCTCTACGCTGACCGTGTGCGCACCGTGTCCCTCTCTACGCTCTCGGTTCCCCTGCGGCCATCCTCGCGGACCATCCCCGATGCCATCGATGCGCGATTCCAGGGCCGCAATGTCTATACCATGGTGATCCCGATTGAAAACTTCCCGCCCTACTCCAGCGACTGGATTCTGTGGTTCGCCGAGCGCAACCCAAAGCCCGGCGACAGCCCGTTCGTGCACGCGCCCACGCCCTTACGGAAGTTTGAGACCGTCGAGCCAGTGCTGCCCGGCAGCAGGACCGAACTCCGGGTGCAACTGGCCGCGGTCATCACCAAAGAAGGCAAGCTCGCGGGAATCAAGTTCTTGCGCAGCCTGGCCCCGCCGCTGGAAAGCGCCGTGCTCAGAGACATCTCGGCTTGGGAATTCAAGCCGGCGACGCGCGACGGGAACCCCGTGGATGTAGATGTAGTCATGGAGATTCCCTATAGCCTGCCTCCCCAAATCGCGCAGGGACCTAAGCCCTAAGTCTACTGTTGGATACAATACAGTGCCTCGATCCCCTGGAGAGCAATCCCAGCGCTTCACCCACTAATGTGTGACGCTTGTTTTACAAATTCGCTCTGACCGTGACACATCGTAATGGCGATTGCAAAAGCGCTGTCTAACCGATGACGTTACTGACCGCTCAGGTTCTGGGCAACCTACTGCAAAGACTTGAGTACTAGTACGATCTAGTCCGATTCACTCTTGGATTTAAGTGCTTTCCGGGGTGAAATGGGATAGGCTAAGGTTCTGGCGGAAGCCAAGAGTCGCCTGCGCCAAGATAAGCAGATGCCCACGTCGCTCTGCAACCTTAGGAGACGCAGTCTGGAGCTTTAAGGAGTAGCCGCTTGTATTTGATCCTCACCCTCGGTGCTCTATCAGTCGCGCTGGCACTCATACTAACGCCGTTGGTACGCAACTACCTCGGAAAGTGGGGTTTCCTTGACCATCCGGATGGGATTCGCAAGAAGCACTCGACTCCGATCCCGCGGGTGGGTGGCATCGCGATCGTCCTTTCCTACGTCACGACATTCGCCATTGCGCTAGCCTTGCCCTTCAGCTATACGCGGGTGTTGCACCATGCTCTGCCGAATATCGTACCGCTCGCATTGGTGGGTTCGGTGGTCTTCCTTACAGGTGTGTTGGATGATCTGATCGGCCTGACTGCGTGGCAGAAACTGATTGGAATCACCGGCGCCAGCGTGCTGGCCTACTTCCTCAACATTCACGTGGATATTCACGCGTTGCACGGATTGCCGGCCTGGCCATGGCTGGGGTTTGTCATTACGGTGGTCTGGTTAGTGGGCTGTGCGAACGCGTTCAATCTGATTGACGGCATGGATGGTTTGGCGGCAGGGGTCGGGTTGGTGGCGACCGTGACCATGCTGCTGGCGGCACTGACACAAGGCCATCTGCCTTTGGCGCTAGCGACTTTGCCTCTGGCCGGCAGTCTGCTGGGATTCCTGCGCTACAACTTCCACAAAGCCTCGGTATTCCTGGGCGACAGCGGGAGCCTGCTGATCGGATTTCTGTTGGGTTGCTTCGGCGCGCAGTGGAGCGACAAATCGGTCACCTTGGTGGCCCTGACGGTTCCGCTACTGGCGGTGTCGATCCCGCTGCTGGACGTATTGCTTTCCATCGCGCGGCGTTATCTGCGGAACCGGCCCATCTTCCAGGCCGACCGCGGCCATATTCACCACAAGCTCCTGGAGCGCGGCCTCAGTCCGCGCGCGGCCGTGCTCACCATTTACGGCCTGTGCGGCCTGGTTGCCGTTCTCAGCTTGCTGATCAGCGCGCTGCATAACCAGTTCGGCGGGCTGATTGTCGTGCTGTTCTGCGGCGTCGCCTGGATCGGAATCCGGCAGCTGGAGTATACCGAGTTCGCATCGGCTGGCCGCATGTTTCTAGGCGGGAAATTCCGCCGGATCATCGACATCGAGACCCGGCTCAGCGATTTCCAGACCGCCTTGAGCAAGGCCGACGACGTGCACGACTGTTGGGCCAAGATTCGGGCCGGAGGCCGGGAATTCGGCTTCCAGGAAATCCGCATGTGCATGGACGGAAGAGTCTTCGAGGATCTGTCGGCGACACCCGCCTCCAGAACGAAGCCGCGCTGGCAGCTGCGAATTCCATTGCCGGAATCGCAATACGTGAACTTTTCGCGGGATTTCGATTCCGAGATGAATTCGATGGTGCTGAGCGCCTTCGTGCAAGCCGTGCAGAACGGGCTGGAAGGACGCGTCTCTACCGAAGTCATTCGGATGCCTGCTTCCCAAGAGCTGTTCTACACCGCCAGCGCCGCCGCCGGCGGGAGCAGCAAGTCCGCCAGCCGCTAACGGCCCATCCGCCTCCCTCAGAGACAAAGAACTGCCGCGAGCGCATAATGGGGAGCGGGCTGCGTGTGCAGGTATCTTCCATGACTTTCCTAACGCATCGGATGGGATGGCGCTCGTGAGCGCCGGCCGCATCCTGGTTGTCGACGACGAGCCTCAAATCCGGCGCACCATGCGCACCACGCTCACCGGCGCCGGCTACGAAGTGGATGACGCGAAGACGGGCGAGGAGGCTCTCAACAAATTGCGGGAGTTCCGCCCCGACCTGGTGCTCCTGGACATGAACATGCCGGGAACAGGCGGTTTGGCTACCTGCCGGGCAATTCGTGCCGACGCCGGCGTCGCGATCATCATGCTCACGGTTCGGAACACGGAGGCCGACAAAGTGGCTTCGCTCGACGCCGGCGCCGATGATTTCGTCTCCAAGCCCTTCAGCACGCCCGAGCTGCTGGCGCGCATCCGCGCCGCGCTGCGGCGGCTGCCCTCTTCTCCGTTGACCGCTTCGGTTCGAATCCGCGTGGGCAAGGCCGTGATCGACTTCGGCGCGCGAACCGCTTTCAACGGCACCGCCACCAGCCACTTGACTCCCAAGGAGCTGGACCTGCTCCGCTACCTCACCCAGCACGCCAACGAGGCCGTCGCGCATCGCGCCCTGCTCCAAGCGGTTTGGGGGCCCGATTATGGCGACCAGGTGGACTACCTGCGCGTATTCATCCGCAATTTGAGGAAGAAAATCGAGGTCGATCCTGAGCATCCCGAGTACATCATCACCGAACCGTGGGTCGGGTATCGGTTCAACGGCACGCCGGAATCGTTGTAATCCGCCACGGCGTGGATCTTTATGGCAGCCGAAGTGCACCCCGGTTTCCGGAACTGCCGTCTTCATAATCTTTTAAGGGGTTTCTAAGGACTTCTTAGTCCGCTGCGACTTACGCTCGGTATAGGAGCAGAAGAAATGTCACGCGTTCAACAGTGCCGCCTGACATCGGCAAACGGATGTCTCGCAAGCCACTTGGTGGAGGAGTCCGAGGCCCGGCTTAATATTTCCGTGGTCTTTACTTCCGTGAAACCCACGCTTTCGGCCCTGCGGGAAGCGGGCCGGTTGGCCAGCAGCCTGGGGGGCTATATCACGCTGTTGGTGCCCCAAGTTGTGCCTTACCCTTTGGAGCTGGAGCGGAAAAAGGAGTGGGACACCTTCAACGAGCGGCGGTTTCGCACCGTGGCTGGTGCGAGCTCGGTCAGCACCACTGTGCGGGTCTATCTGTGCCGCGATCCGGAAGAGGCGGTCCTGGCGGCCCTGACGCCGCGTTCGCTGGTGGTCATCGGCGGCCGCAAGCGCTGGTGGCCCACATTGGAAAAACGGCTGGCGGGCAAACTGCGCCGCGCCGGCCATGAAGTCATCCTGGCAGAAGGGAGCTAGTATGCTCGACCTGTTTTACGTCGCCGTCGCTTGTGTTTTCCTGATTGTCTGCTGGGGCTTCACCAAAGCCTGCGACAAGCTGTAAGGAGCGCTCATGGACTATATCATTGCCGGCATTGCATCGCTCGGGTTGTTTATCTACCTGGTGTACGCCCTTCTCCGCCCGGAGAAATTCTAAGAGGGGATTCTCATGACTAGCGTCGGAATTTTACAGATCGCTCTGTTCTTCGCGATCATTCTGGTTTGCACCAAGCCGCTGGGCGCGTACATGGCCAAGGTTTTTGAGGGCCAGCGCACGTTCCTGCACCCGGCCCTGCGATGGCTGGAGGTGCTCACCTACAAAGCCGCCGGCGTTCGCGAAGATGTCGAGCAGCGCTGGACCACCTACACCGCCTCGCTGCTGGCTTTCAGCATCTTCGGCTTCCTGCTGGCATACCTGTTACAGCGCGCTCAAGCCTATTTGCCGTTCAATCCGCAGAACTTCGGCGCACCCAACGTTCCGCCCGATTCGGCTTTCAACACGGCGGTCAGCTTCCTGACCAATACCAACTGGCAATCGTACAGCGGCGAATCGACGTTGAGCTATTTCGTGCAGATGGCGGCTCTCACGGTTCAAAACTTCGTCTCCGCGGCCGCGGGTCTCGCGATCGCCATCGCCGTGGTGCGGGGCTTTGCCCGGCATGAGATGAAGACCCTCGGCAACTTCTGGGTCGACCTCACGCGGGGAACCGTCTATGTCCTGCTGCCCATCTCTTTCATCGGGGCCTTGTTCCTGTGCTCACAGGGTGTGATCCAAAACCTGAAGCCTTACACGCCGGCTACTACGGTGGAAGGTGCAAAACAAACCCTCGCGCAGGGTCCGGTTGCTTCACAAGAAGCGATCAAGGAACTGGGCACGAACGGAGGCGGATTCTTCAACGCCAATTCGGCCCATCCCTTCGAGAACCCGACGCCGCTAACCGACCTTTTTGAGATGTGGCTGATTCTGGTGATCCCAGCCGCCTTGACCTACACCTTCGGCAAGATGGTCGGGGACACGCGTCAAGGCTGGGCCATTTTCGCCGCTTTTACGCTGATGTTCCTGATCGGCGTCTTCTTCTGCTATGGATTCGAGCAGGCCGGAAATCCCATTCTGGCCAAAATGGGGATTCAAACCGCCGCCACTTCGACACAAGCGGGCGGGAACATGGAAGGCAAGGAGGTCCGGTTTGGCATCGCCAACTCCGCGCTCTGGGCGACCCTGACCACCGACACCAGTTGCGGCGCGGTGAATAACGTGCATGACAGCCTGCTGCCGATCGCCGGCCTGGTTCCCATGCTCAATATGATGACCGACATCGTCATCTTCGGCGGGGTAGGCGCGGGCTTATACGGGATTCTGATTTACGCCATCCTCGGCGTATTCATCGCCGGTTTGATGGTGGGCCGGACGCCGGAATATCTCGGCAAGAAGCTCGAGCAGAAGGAAGTTAAAATGGCGATGCTGGCGATCATCGTCACTTCGCTGAGCGTCCTGGCCTTCAGCGCGCTCAGCACGCAGGCAAATTTCGCGGTGAAGGGGTACTGGAATCCGTCCGGCGCCGCGATTACGAATTTGACCAACAACGGGCCGCACGGCTTAAGCGAGATTCTGTACGCTTACGCCAGCGGCACGGGCAACAACGGGAGCGCCTTCGCCGGGCTCAATGCCGACACGCCCTGGTACAACTTGACCATCGGCCTGGCGATGCTGATCGGCCGCTTCCTGTTCCTGATTCCGATTCTGGCCGCGGCCGGCAGCCTGGCGGCTAAAAAGAAAGTCCCCGTGACTAGCGGCACGTTTCCCACGCACGGTCCGCTGTTCGTCGGGCTCCTGGTGGGTACGGTGGTCATCATCGCC
Organism: Bryobacteraceae bacterium; assembly: GCA_035508055.1. GTDB lineage: Bacteria > Acidobacteriota > Terriglobia > Bryobacterales > Bryobacteraceae > Palsa-89. The sequence continues at coordinate 27,811 of DATJNO010000022.1, forward strand.
GTCCTGACTTATTTCCCGGCCGTGTCACTGGGACCCATCGTAGAGCATTATTTGATGAGTAGCGGCAAGCTGTTTTCCTTCCTCCTGCCGCTCTGGAGTTAGCCATGTCGACCATTACAACGGAAGCGCAATCCAAACCGGGTGTTCCGCAGGATGATTCCACTTCGCTGCTTCCTAAGAAGCTGGCGCGGGCTCGTCCGCTCTTCGATCCGGAGATTGTAAAGCGCGCGGCGAGGGCTTCGTTCGTGAAGCTGAACCCGGTGACGCTGGCCAAGAACCCGGTGATGTTCGTCGTGGAGGCGGGCGCGGCTCTGACTACGGTTTTCGTGGCGCGGGATATTGTTGTCGGCGCGGCCAACCTGGGATTCGGCATTCAGATCGCGCTGTGGCTCTGGTTCACCGTGCTGTTCGCGAATTTCGCCGAGGCGATGGCGGAAGCCCGCGGCAAGGCGCAAGCCGACAGCCTGCGCAAGACGAAAACCGATGCGCTGGCCAAACGGATCACTTCGTCCGGCAAGATCGAACAGGTGCCGGGTTCCACGCTGCGGGCCGGCGACGTCGTGGCTTGCGACGCGGGCGAGCTGATTCCCGGAGACGGCGAGGTGATTGAAGGCATCGCGACCGTCGACGAGTCCGTGATTACAGGCGAAAGCGCGCCCGTGATTCGCGAATCGGGCGGCGACCGCAGCGCCGTGACCGGCGGCACGCGCGTGCTCTCCGATCACATCAAGATCAAGATCACGTCCAACCCCGGCGAAACGTTCCTGGACCGCATGATCGCCCTGGTGGAAGGCGCGGAGCGGCAAAAGACTCCCAACGAGGTCGCGCTGAACATTCTCATCGCGGGCCTGACGCTGATCTTCCTGATGGCTGTGGTGACGCTGCAACCCTACGCCGCCTTCAGCGTGAGCCAGGCGAAAGCGGGTACTGTGCCGAGCGTCGCGGTTCTGGTTTCGTTGCTGGTTTGTCTCATCCCGACCACCATCGGCGGATTGCTTTCCGCGATCGGCATCGCCGGCATGGACCGCGTCATGCAGCACAACGTGCTGGCCATGAGCGGCAAGGCGGTGGAGGCCGCCGGCGACGTGAACTCGCTCTTGCTGGACAAGACCGGAACCATCACTCTGGGCAACCGCCAAGCCGTCGAATTTCTCACCATCAACGGCGTTACCGCCGAGGAACTGGCCGATGCCGCCCAGCTTTCCAGCCTGGCCGACGAAACGCCGGAGGGCCGGTCGGTCGTTGTGCTGGCGAAAGAGAAGTACGGCCTGCGCGGCCGCCACATCCCGGAGCATGAGGCCAACTTCATTCCGTTCTCGGCGTATACCCGCATGAGCGGCGTCGATTTCGAAGGACGCGAGCTGCGCAAGGGCGCTACCGACGCGATCATCAATTTCGTGAAGGAGCGCGGCGGCGAAGTCCCCGGATATTTCCAGGAGATGAGCGACCGGATCGCACGCAACGGCGGCACACCGCTGGCCGTGGCCGACGGCGGTCGTCTGCTGGGCATCATTCACCTGAAAGACATCGTCAAGGGCGGCATGAAGGAGCGCATCGCGCAGTTGCGCACCATGGGCATTCGCAGCGTCATGATCACCGGGGACAACCCGCTGACGGCCGCGGCAATCGCTTCCGAAGCCGGCGTGGACGATTTTCTCGCCCAGGCCACTCCCAAAGACAAACTCGAATACATCAAGAAAGAGCAGACCGCCGGGCGCCTGGTCGCGATGACCGGCGACGGCACCAACGACGCTCCGGCGCTGGCACAGGCCGACGTCGGCCTGGCCATGAACACCGGCACCATGGCCGCCAAGGAAGCCGGCAACATGGTGGACCTGGACAGCAATCCGACCAAGCTCATTGAGGTGGTCGCAATCGGCAAGCAATTGCTCATCACCCGCGGCGCGCTCACCACTTTCTCGATCGCGAACGATGTCGCCAAGTATTTCGCCATCATTCCCGCGATGTTCATGGCCACCTATCCGTCGCTCGCCAAGCTGAACATCATGGGTTTGCATACGCCGCAGAGCGCGGTGCTGGCGGCCGTGATTTTCAACGCGCTCATCATCATCGCGCTGGTTCCACTGGCGCTGCGCGGCGTTAAGTACCGCCCGCTGGATGCGGCGAGCCTGCTGCGGCGCAATTTATTGATCTATGGCATCGGCGGAATTCTGGTGCCGTTCCCCGGCATTTGGGCTATCGACCAATTGCTCGTGTTGTTCCGTTTGGCGTAGGAGAACGATTATGTGGTCGCAACTTTCACCCGGATTTCGAATCAATATATTCCTGACTATCCTGCTGGGCATCGCGTACCCGCTGGTCGTGACTGGCGTCTGCCAGGTGGTGTTTCCGCATCAGGCGAACGGTAGCTTAATCACGGAGAGAGGCAAAGTGGTCGGTTCGGAGCTGATCGGCCAGAACTTTGCCAAGCCGGAGTACTTCCATCCGCGGCCGTCGGCCGCCGGCAACGATGGATACGATCCGACGGCGTCGGGCGGTTCGAACTACGGGCCGACGAATCAGAAACTGATCGATCGCGTGAAGGCTTCGGTGGAGCAGTTTCACAAGGAGAATCCGGATTACCACGGGCCGATTCCAGCGGACTTGCTGACCGCATCCGGCAGCGGCCTGGACCCGGACATCAGCCCAGCGTCGGCCGGGGCGCAAGTGGCGCGAGTGGCCAAGGCGCGGGGCATCCCGGTGGATCAGCTCAACCAATTGGTCGCCGGGAACACGCAGGGGCCGGAGCTCGGGATTCTGGGCGATCCGCGCGTCAACGTGCTGAAGCTGAACCTAGCGCTGGACCGGCAATTTCCGCGCCGGTAGCTTCACGATGCGGGTGAAGCCTTCGGCTTTCGTCGGCGGCTGGAGGCGGCGAGCCATCCTCTGAATGGCTTCGTCGGGCACGATGCGGCGCCGCCGGCGGTTGCGGCGCATACAGACTTCCACGGGCACGTCGAAGTACAGCGCTTCCAGCTTGCAGCCGTAGCGCTCGGCGAGTTGGACGTAGGGGCGCCGCTCCCAGCGCGTCAGATGCGTGGCGTCCACATAGGTGACCGGGCGGCCGGCGGCGATGCGCTGTCGAACCAGGTAGCGGATTGCTGCGAAGATGCGAGCGTTCATCGATTGATTGGTGGGATCGTCAGCGATGAGGCGGCGGACTTCATCGGATGAGATCGCGTTGACACCGAGCTTGGCGAGATAGGTCGTCTTGCCGGAGCCGGGCAGGCCGACGGTGATGACGAGTTTCAAACCATTTTCACTAAACGATGTAATGTTCCGCTGCGAGCAGGCGCGCGGCAATGCGGCGGCGGGCCGCGATGGCGTTCACGGGCTCGAACCTGGTGAAGCGTCTCAGCACGGCCAGGTTGGTTCGCAGGGCATCGCCTTCGGAGCTGGCAGCCAGAACATTGCGGGCCGCGCTTTCGACGGTTTCCATGGCTTCGCGAAGGAAGACCTCGGCGGCGTCGGCGGCAATCTCGCCCTTCTTCAAGTGCGCCAGCTTCTGAGCGCGCAGCTCAACGGACTCCATCACGAAAGCGTTCATCGCGATGTCGGTGATGGAGGCCAGCACTTCCTGCTGCTCTTCCAAAGCCCCGCCGAACTTCTGATACGCCACGCCGAGGGCGAAGAGAGCGGTCTTTTTAGCGTTTTCCACTAAGCCGGCCGAGGTCGGGCCGGAGAGAATTTCCGACTGCAACTTTTTAACTGCTTCGACCAGCGGCAATTGGCCGCGCTGGGCGCGCTTGAGCAGCATGCCGGTGGCGAGCAGGCGGTTAATTTCGTTGGTGCCTTCGAAGATGCGGTTGATGCGGGCGTCACGGTAGGCCTTCTCGACCAGGTAGTCCTGATGGAAGCCGTAGCCGCCGTGGATTTGGACGCCCTCGTCGACGACGTAGTTGAGCATCTCGGAGGCAAAGACCTTAATATAGGAGCACTCGGCGGCGAATTCTTCGACGGCCTTCAGCTCGCGCTGCGCGGCGTCGGGCTGGTTCCAGGAGAAGCCTTCCAAGTGGCTTTGGATGAGGCCGACGACGCGATATGCAGCCGACTCGGTGGCGAAAATCCGGATGGCCATTTCGGCGAGCTTGTGCTGGATCAGGCCGAACTCGGCGATGGATTTGCCGAAGGCCTTGCGCTCCTGGGCGTATTTCAATGACACGCGCAGGATTTCTTTCGCGCCGCCACAGGCGAAGGGGCCGAGCTTCAAGCGGCCGATGTTCAAGATGTTGAAGGCGATGATATGGCCGCGGCCGATTTCGCCGAGCACGTTTTCGACGGGAACGGGCACGTTGTCGAGATAGATGGCCGTGGTGGAGCTGCCCTTGATGCCCATCTTCTTTTCTTCGGCGCCGGCGGAGACGCCGGGGAAGTTGCGCTCGACCAGGAACGCGGTGAACTTCTCGCCGTCGACCTTGGCGAAGATGGTGTAGAGATCGGCCCAGCCGCCGTTGGTGATCCACATCTTCTGGCCGTTGAGGATGTAGTGTTTGCCATCGGGACTGAGATCGGCGCGTGTACGGATGGCCATTGCGTCCGACCCAGCTTGAGGCTCGCTGAGCGCGTAAGCGGCGACCAGTTCGGCGCTGGCGAGTTTCGAAAGATAGCGCTGCTTTTGTTCTTCGGTGCCGAAGAGCAGCAGTGGCAGAGTGCCGATGCCGGACTGGCCTCCATGCAAGGTGGCGTAGGAGCCGTCTTTGGCGATGCCTTCGGCGACGATCATGGCGGAGGTGAGGTCCATCTCCATGCCGCCGAATTTTTCGGGCACGACCACGCCGGTGAGGCCGAGCTCGCCGGCTTTGCGCAGGATGGAAACGGCCAAGCCGGGCTCCTGATGCTGGAGGGCCTCCAGGTGCGGCGCGATCTCTTTGGTCCAAAATTCTTCGGTGGTGCGGGCGATGGCGCGGTGCTCTTCGGTGAAGTCTTCGGGCGAGAAGAGCTCGTCTGCCGGAGTGGTTTCGAGCAGGAATGAGCCGCCCTTGTGTTTGGCGGGGGAGATGGTGCTAGTTGCCATGGGAACCGTTCCTTGCCAGGTTTTCGAAAATGCCGGCGGCGCCCTGGCCCCCGCCTACACACATTGTCACCATACCGTATCGGGAATTGCCGCGGCGCATTTCGCGCAGGATGGTGGCGGTGAGCTTTGCGCCGGTGCAGCCGAGCGGATGGCCGAGGGCGACCGCGCCTCCATTGAGGTTCACGCGGTCGAGATCGAGGCCGGCTTTACGGATGACGGCGAGGGCCTGGACGGCGAAAGCCTCGTTCAATTCGATGACGCCGATGTCGTCGAGCTTCAGTCCGGCAAGCGCGAGCGCTTTGGGGATCGCCACCACCGGGCCGATGCCCATAATCTCGGGCGGAACTCCGGCAACGGCGAAGCTGGCGAAGCGGGCCATGGGGGCAAGGCCGAGTTCCTTGGCTTTTTTCTCGGACAGGACGAGCGCGGCCGCTGCGCCGTCGCTGGTTTGCGACGAATTGCCCGCTGTCACCGTGCCACCCTCCTGGAAGACGGGCTTGAGCTTTGCCAGAGCTTCGACGGAGGTGTCGGCGCGCGGGCCTTCGTCCTTTTGAAAGATCGCGGTGTGGCGGCGCGGCGTGCCGTTGTCGAGCACCGTGGATTCGACTTCCACCGGGACGATCTCTTCGTCGAATTTGCCTTCGGCCTGCGCGCGGAGGGCGTTTTGGTGGCTGCGGTAGGCAAACTGGTCGGAATCCTCGCGGCTGACGCCGTACTTGCGCTGCACCTGTTCGGCGGTGAGGCCCATGCCCATGTAGATTTGCGGCATGTGGTCGACCATCCAGGGATTGGGCGCGAACTTGTTGCCGGCCATGGGGAGCAGGCTCATGGACTCGGCGCCGCCGGCGATGATGATTTGGGCGCTACCGGAGCGGACGCGGTCGGCCGCCATGGCGATGGCTTGCAG
>DATJNO010000023.1:0-84517 GCA_035508055.1 Bryobacteraceae bacterium
AGCGTCAGTGCGCCGTCCAGGGTCTTGGGCCAGTCGCGAGCGCTGCCGCCGCCGGAATAGTCGATCAGCTCGGGCGTCGCGTCGCCATAGGTGAACATGTCGCCCGCGGCCAGCACGCGGTCCTCGCGGAAGAGAGCCACGATGTCGCCGTTGGTGTGCGACCGGCCGAAGTAATACAACTCGACATGCTTGCCGCCCAGGAAGACGCTGGCGTGATGATCGAAGACGATATTGGGCAGGCCGGGCTGCTTGCCTTCCACCATGTTCTCGCGCGCATTCTCCGACGCGACGATCAGCGCGCCCAGATCCTGCATCTTGCCGTTGCCGCCGCTGTGATCGGCGTGGTGATGCGTGTTGATCACGTACTTCACCGGCTTGTCGGTGATCTTCTTCAGCTCGGCCATGATGTTGGCATGATCGATCTCGAACTTGTCGTCCACCAGCACCACGCCTTCGTCGGTGAGCAGCGCGGTGGTGTTGCCGGGCACGAAATCGTTGTGGATGACGTACAAATCGTCCTTCAACTTGATGGTGTTCAGCTTGGCGGGCTGGTTGCCGAACTGGGTGTAGGCGGTCCACAGGGCGCCCGAAAGGAAGACAATGGCCAAAAGACGAAGCATCGCGGTCTTGCGCATGAGGCAGAGTATAGCAAAGGTCGAGAATCGAGCGGATGCAATACTGGAAGCGGATGCCGCTTGTGGCCGCCGGACAGACTGGCTTGCTGGAAACGGCCACGCTCTTTAGCGTCTATGGGCGCGGCTTCGGTATTTCGCCAATTCTGGGCCGTTTGGGACAGTACAAAGACATCGACGCGATGGCCGCGGATACGCGCAACTGGGTGACGCAGATTGCGGCGGTCAACGGCGGCAAGAAGGTTGTGATTGGCATCCATCTGATTTATGCGCTGGCCGTGCCGTGCACCGGAACAGGCAACTGCCTCTATTACAAAGGCCCGTCGGTCGTGGAGCGATATATTCAGCCCGCCGCGGAACGGGGCTGGGTCGTCATCCTGGATACGCAGTTGGGACGTTCGAATCCGGTGGAGCAGGTGAATCACATGATCGCGGCCGGCTTCCTGAAGTACGACAACGTCCACCTGGCGATCGACCCCGAGTTCCACTCCGTTCCCGGGCACTTCCTCCCCGGCATTCCGATCGGTACCGTGGCTGCGTCGCAGATCAACGAGGTGCAGCAAATTCTGAGCGATTATGTGGAAAGCGCGAAGCTCAAGACGAAAAAGATCCTGATCGTCCACCAATTCGGCGACGCGGCCGTCCACGACGGGGTTCCGTTCATGATTCAGGACAAAAAGACGCTGAAGGATTTTCCCAACGTGGAGCTGGTGATTGACGCCGACGGCCTGGGAACGCCCGTGGTGAAGGTTTACAAGTACAACCTCATGACGGATAGCCACGCGTACCCGTTCATCCACTTTCGCGGGATCAAGGTGTTCTTTCCGAACCCTTGGGAAAAGCGCGGGCACTTCGACAAACCGCCGATGACGGTGGATGAGATTTTTGGAGTGAAGCCCGTGCCCGGCGGCATCCGCATGGCGACGCAGCCGAATGTTGTCATCATCGCGTAACCGCGCGCACCTGGCTCGATCCGCTTACGCGAACGCCGGCCGCGACAGCAGATTGCGGGCCGTTAACGCGCGGATGGGGGTCTCGGAAGCGGCAGGAAGCTCCTTAACAATCAGCGCATTCTCCGGGGTGAAGCGTGGTGGCGCACCGCCGAGCGCGGAGGCGACGGCGGCGGCCGATTCCGTTCCCGGCCAATACGAGCCGTGCGCATACGCATTGCCGTTGTGCGACATCGCGAGCGGCGCGTGCCAGACGCCGGGCGGGCCTCCGGTGCGGCCCACCGCAACCGGAAAGAAGCCCTCGCCGGCCGCGGTCTCTCCCAGGGGGAACGCGAAATGCAGCACCATGTCGCCTTTGGAATAAAGCACGGGATTTTTCGCGGTCAATTGAGCGGCGCGCTCGAGCGCTCCCCCCGAATCCACCTGCTTGACGACCACGGCCGCCGCCATCAACACGACAACGCCGATGGATACGTTAGGCGGCAGGCCATTGGCTGCCCATTTCTTCAGAATCTCCAGCACCAAACGGCAGCCCAACGAGTGCGCCACGAAATTCAAGACCAGGGGCCCCGAATGGCGCAGACCGGCCAGGTACTTTTCGAACTCGGCTGCGGAAGCGATGGCATGCGGAACCTGGTTCGCGTAGCTGAGGGTTGAAAGGATCTGGTTCGGTTCGTCGCCGGGCCATTGGAATTCGGCGACTTGCGCGGTTAGCGTGGCAAAGACCTTCTTCAAATCATTCAGGAACGTTCCGTAAGAATCCTGCGCCACGGTGCGGCTGTTGTTGTAGCCGTGGACCAGAATCAGCAGGTTCGTGAAGCCGTCTAAGTGGCCGCCTTCTTCGCGCGCGGGTACAATCGGCCCTCCGGACTCGGTGCCCGGCTCGCGGACGCTCACGACAACCGGATCGCTCATTGCCCGCGGGCTCTCTGCACGATGGCCAGCAGGTCTTTACCCACCGGAGCCAGGAAGCCGGCTAGGAGCGCGCTTACGATCACGCTGATGAGATTAGGCGCAACCATTCCCGGCCGGTAGGCCATGGCGATCCAGGCAAGCGCCGCGCTCACGGCAATGGACGCCAGTTGCAGGATCCACTTCCAGCGGAAGCCGGCCGCGATTTGCAGAGCGTCGATGGCCCGCTGGCACTGGTGGGTCACGCGGTTGCGTGCGTCGAGAAAGTCCTGGGTGGGAGGCTTGGGTTGCGCCAGCACCAGGCTTATGTCGGCGCTGTTCGCTTGAGAGGCCGTGATAGCCAACAGAGACTTGTGCCCTGTGGGAAACTCAAGAACCATTTGAATGGCCGCCGTGTATTGCCCGCACAGTTGTTCGATTTGCAGATCGTAAAAGGCGCCTTTGTCGCCGTCCACCGCCATCTTCAGCAAGTCCTTCTCCGCTTGTTCCGCCGAAACAACCAAGTCCGGCACACTGCTGAAGTTCGTTTGCGCCTCTTTGGCGCCCTCGTCCATCCATCTGCCGAGATAGTAGCTCTGAAACCACTGACGGACCGGCAGGAGATCTTTTATGGTTTGCAAAATGGCCATGGTGACAGCGCCCAGCAGACTTAACGCGATCGCGTACGCCGAAAAGTGCGCCGCCACGTCCGCTAGAAACCTGTTGAGACCGAGATCCATTCTCTACCTCCGCTCCGAATGCCGGACAAACCGCTGGCCGTATCTATCATTTCATAGCGCTATCGGCGTAAACAGTCCGCCTTTTTTCGCGCTCGTGGCCCTGTCCAAATGGCGTCTAAGAAAATTGTTCTTCTTCGGCACGCAGTCCCCGGCAACCGAGATAGAATCGGCGCATGTCTGAAAAACTAGGCGCCCGGCGCGGCGCGCAGGTGCTGGAACGGCTTCGCAGCGCCCCGCCCAATCTTTGGTACGACGGCGAGCGCGTGGACGATCCGACAACGCATCCGGCCATGCGCAATGGTGTGGCGAGCTTGGCCGCCCTTTATGATTCGCAGTGGCGCGACCCGGAAGTCACGCTGTACGATTCGCCGTCGTCCGGCGCCAAGGTCAGCCGCACGTTTCTAATTCCGCGCACCGTCGACGAACTGCGGTCCATCAGCCGCTGCATGAAGGCCCGCTCCGACGAGAACTTCGGCATGATGGGGCGCCTACCGGACTACCTGAACCGCGCCATCACTGGCTACGCTTCGGGCGCGGCGTACCTGGGCGAGGACGACGCGCGTTTCGCCAACAATGCCCGCCGCTATTACGAGCATGTCCGCGAGAACGACTTGAGCCTCACCCACACGCTCATCACGCCGCAGGCCAATCGCGCAGTCGGCACCGCGCGGCAGGCCGATCCTTACCTGGCCGCACGCGTGAAAGAAGAGACTCGCGAGGGCCTTGTCATCCGCGGCTGCCGCCTGCTCGCCACGCTGCCCTTCGCCGACGAGTTGATGGTTTTCCCCTCCACGCTGCTGAAGAATCAGGAAGAAGACGCGCCCTACGCCTTCGGCTTCTGCATTCCCACCAACGCGCCCGGCCTCAAATTCCTGTGCCGCGAAAGTTTCGACTACGGCCGCTCGCACTACGATCATCCGCTGGGCTCGCGCTTTGAAGAGCTGGATTCGGTGGTGATGTTCGACGATGTCTTGGTGCCCTGGGAGCGCGTGCTGCTCTACCGCGACGTCGCGCGCTGCAACACGGCTTACGCGCGAACGGGCGCGCTGGCGTTGATGACGCACCAGGTGGTGGTGAAGAATCTCGCCAAGACGGAATACTTGCTCGGCCTTGCCTCGCTGATCGCGCACACCATTGGCATCGAGGGCTTCCAGCACATTCAGGAAAAGCTGGCCGAAATCTGGGTGAACATGGAAACCATGCGCGCGTTTCTTCGCGCCGCCGAAGCCGACGCCGCGCTGGACGAATACGGCATGCTGCGTCCGGCCTGGGACCCCCTGGATGCCGCGCGCAATCTCTACCCGCGCCTGTATCCGCGTATGGTGGAGATCATCCAGCAGATGGGCGCGAGCGGCCTGGTCGCGATGCCCACCGAAGCGGACGTTCGCGGCCCGATGGCGGAGGAGATCGCGCGCTATTTTCAAGCCGCACGCGCCGAAGCGCACGACCGCATTCCGCTGTTCCGCCTGGCCTGGGACACCGCGGTTTCGGCCTTCGGTTCGCGCCAGGTGCTGTACGAGCGTTTCTTCTTCGGCGATCCGGTGCGGATGGCGGGCGCGCTGGTCGCGAGCCACGACCGGTCGGCTTATATGGACCGCGTGCGCCACTTCCTGGCTATTTCTCGAGACGAAGCGGGCGTAGAATAAAGCGCAGTGGAGGTTGTGCCCATGCATCGAATGATCGCCGTAACGCTGGCAGCCGCGACGGCACTGACCGCCCAAACCAATTGGAAGGCGCCGCGCACGCCCGACGGGCAGCCTGATTTGCAAGGCAACTGGACCAACGCCACGCTGACGCCGTTCCAGCGGCCCAAGGAACTGGGCAACAAAGCGTTCTTCACGCCGGAGGAAGCCGCCGCATTCGAGAAGCAGCGTATACAAGCCAGCGATGTCGATCGCGTCGAAGGGCCGCGCGGCGCTGCCGACCTGGCTCGCCGCGCCTACAACAATACCTGGATGGATCGCGGCACGCACGTCACCAAGTACCGGCGCACTTCGCTGGTGATCGATCCGCCGGACGGCCGCGTGCCGCCGTTCACGCCCGAAGCACAGAAACGTTACGACGACTTCAAAGCCTATCTGGCGAAGCACCCGAGCGACGGCCCCGAGGACCGCCTGCTGACCGAGCGCTGCATTCTCTTCGGCGCTTCCGGCCCACCGATGCTGCCCGAGCCGTACAACAACAACTACCAGATCGTGCAGAATCGCGATTCTGTGACGATTCTCGCCGAGATGAATCACACGGCCCGCGCAATCCCGCTGGATGGCCGGCCCCACGTGCCCGCCCAGATCACCGAGTGGGGAGGCGATTCACGCGGCCACTGGGAGGGCGATACGCTGGTGGTCGAGACGACCAATTTCAAATTCAACAACCAGAGCCGCTTCGGCGTCTCCTATCTGGATGGAATGAGCGACGGCAACCTGCGCGTAACGGAGCGCTTCACGCGCGTCGATCCGGAGACGATCATTTACCGCGCGACGGTCGATGATCCGACGGTGTACACCAAACCGTGGACGGTTGAGCTCTCCATGAGCAGACGCACCGAGCCGTTGTACGAGTACGCCTGCCACGAGGGCAACTACGCGATGGCCGACATCTTACGCGGCGCGCGTGCCGAGGAGAAGAAGGCTGAGGCGGCGAAATAGCTACTCTAGCGAGATGACGATCTTGCCGAAGTGCTGCGCGCTTTGCAGGAAGCGCAACGCGTCGCCCGTTTGGTCGAACGCGAACGTGCGGTCGATCACCGGGCGCAGCCGGTTCGCCGTGATGGCGCGGTTCATATCTTCGAACATCGCGACGGAGCCGACATAAATTCCGTGCACGCTGAGCGTCTGCAGGCCGATCAGGCCGACGGGAATCGTGCCCGCGACGCCGGTGAGCACGCCAATCACGGCGATCTGCCCGGAAGCGCGCACTGAATTCATCGATTTCGGGAATGTCTCGCCGCCGCCGACTTCCAGCACGATGTCGGCGCCCTGCCCGCCGGTCAGCCTCAGAACTTCCTGGTCCCAATCCGGGGTGGTGCGATAGTTGATGGTCTCGTCGGCGCCGAGCGCGCGGGCGCGCTCCAGCTTTGCGTCGCTGCTGGAAGTAATCATGACGCGCGCGCCGTGGAGTTTGGCAAACTGCAGGCCGAAGATGGACACGCCGCCGGTTCCGAGCAGTAGCACCGTGTCGCCGGCCTGGACATGACACGCCGGCACCAGCGCGTTCCAGGCGGTGAGCGCGGCGCACGGCAGCGTCGCGGCTTCCGCGTAGCTGAAATGCTCGGGAACGCGCACTAAGCCTTCCTGATCGAAGACGCGGAACTCGGTGAGCACGCCGTCGATCGGCCCACCTAGCGCCGAGGCTCCGTACTCGCGCCGGAACGGGCCGTTGATCCATTTCTGGAAGAACGATCCCGCGACGGGGTCCCCGATCTTCCACCCGGTGACTCCTTCGCCCAGCGCAACCACCTCGCCGGCGCCGTCGGAAGCAATGACAACGGGCTGCGACGATCCGCGCGGGTACCGGCCCGTCACCACCGCGAGATCGCGATAGTTCAACGAGACGGCACGGATCGCCACCAGCACCTGGCCGGGGCCGGGCGATTGCACTTCGGTTTGGTCAATGGAAAGTTGCTGGATGGAAGGCCCGCCGGTGCGGACAGCCTTCGCGGCCCAAACCACGGGCAGGCCGGAGTATCGGGGTGCGCTCACTTTTTGATATTACCCTGTGATCTCACCTTGTGGTGCAGGCGCCGGCCTCCGGCGCGGCTGCACCCACACGCACTTGGGAGCGCGGTCATGCGAGGATGGAATTTGACGGGGAATCACGACGCCTTCGTCCATCGCCACATTGGACCGCGCGCTCACGAAATCGAAGAGATGCTCACCGTGGTGGGCGTCCAAAGCATCGGCGAGCTGATTTCGCAGGCAATTCCAGAGTCCATCCGCCAGACCGAGCCGCTCGATCTTGGACCGGCGCTATCGGAAACCGAGGCGCTCGCGCACTTGCGCGAAATCGCCTCGAAGAACCAGGTCTTCACGTCGCTCATTGGGACCGGTTACTACGGCACCATCCTGCCCGCCGTGATCCAGCGCAACATTCTGGAGAATCCTGCCTGGTACACCGCTTATACGCCGTATCAGCCGGAGATTAGCCAGGGCCGTTTGGAAGCGCTGCTGAATTTTCAGACCATGATACGGGACCTGACGGGCCTGGATATCGCGAACGCGTCGCTGCTGGACGAAGCGACGGCGGCGGCGGAGGCGATGGCGCTGGCCAAGCGGGCGGCGGCTTCCAAATCCTCGCGGTTTTTTGTGGATCGGCATGTGCATCCGCAGACGCTGGCCGTTCTCAGCACGCGCGCCGAGCCGATGGGGTGGACGCTCGTCACCGGTGATCCACTGGCGGACCTCGACGGCGCGGACGTATTCGGCGCGCTGTTCCAATATCCCGGAACATTTGGCGAGATACATGATTTCCTCCCGGCGGTTGCGGCGGCGCATGCCCAAGGCGCGCTGGTGGCCTTTGCCGCCGATCCGCTGGCGCTGACGTTATTGACGCCGCCGGGCGAGTTAGGCGCCGATATCGCGGTCGGGTCTACGCAGCGTTTCGGAGTTCCGATGGGCTACGGCGGACCCCACGCGGCTTATATGGCAGTGAAAGACGCGCATAAGCGCTCGCTGCCGGGCCGCTTGGTTGGCGTTTCCGTCGATTCGCACGGGTTGCCCGCTTATCGCCTGGCGTTGCAGACGCGTGAGCAGCACATCCGGCGCGAAAAGGCGACTTCGAACATCTGCACGGCCGAGGTGCTGCTTGCCGTCATTGCGTCCATGTACGCGGTCTGGCACGGCCCGGAGGGCTTAACTGCGATTGCCGAAGAAATCCATCGGAAGACCACGGTGCTGGCGGCGGGGTTGCGGCGGCTCGGTTTTCCAGTGCCGGCGACACAGTTCTTCGACACCATCACGGTTGCCGTAGGAGGGCGGCAGAGCGAGATTGTCGCGCGCGCCTGCGACGACAAGATCAATTTCCGCGTTCTTCCGCACTCGGTGGGAATCTCGCTCGATGAATGCACGACCGAGGCGCTTGTCGAGCGCATCTGGCGCGCGTTCGGCGGCGCGCTTCGTTACGCCGAGGTAGAGCCGTCGGCGCAGCGGGCCATTCCGGTTGCGCTGGCTCGCCAATCGCCCTTCCTGGAACACCCAATCTTCCATCGCTACCGCTCGGAGACCGAGCTGATGCGCTACATGCGCAAGCTGGCGGATCGCGATCTGGCGTTGGATCGCGCGATGATCCCGCTCGGCTCCTGCACCATGAAGCTGAACGCGGCCGCCGAGCTGATGCCCATCACCTGGCCCGAGTTCAGTTCGCTTCACCCTTTCGCGCCGCCCGAGCAGGCCGCCGGATATCAACAGCTCTTCGCCGAGCTGAAAGAAAAGCTGTGCCGCATTACTGGCTACGACGCGTTTTCGTTGCAACCCAACTCCGGCGCGCAGGGCGAGTTCGCCGGATTGATGACGATCCGCGCTTATCACCGCAGCCGGGGAGAGTCGCAGCGCAACGTCTGCCTGATTCCTTCGTCGGCGCACGGCACCAATCCCGCCTCGGCCCACATGGCGGGGTTGGAAGTGGTCGTGGTCAGCTGCGACGCGCGCGGCAACGTCGATCTGGCGGATCTCGAAGCCAAGTGCCGCAGCCATGCGGACCGCCTGGCCACGTTGATGGTCACGTATCCGTCGACGCATGGCGTCTTTGAAGAGAACATCCGCGAACTGTGCGCGACCGTTCACGAGTACGGCGGGCAGGTCTACATTGATGGCGCGAACTTGAACGCGCAGGTGGGACTCGCGCGGCCGGGCGATTACGGTGGCGACGTTTCGCACCTGAATCTGCACAAAACCTTCTGCATTCCGCATGGCGGAGGCGGTCCGGGCATGGGCCCGATCGGCGTGAAAGCGCACCTGGCGCCGTTCCTCGGGATTCCTGTGTCCGCTGCGGCGAACGGCTCGCCATCCATCCTGCCCATCTCGCTGATGTATCTCCTCATGACCGGTGGCGAGGGCCAGCGGCGCGCGACCGAGGCCGCAATTCTAGCCGCCAACTATGTCGCCACGCGTTTGAATTCGCACTTCCCCGTGCTTTTCACGAACTGGGCGGGGCGCGTCGCCCACGAATGCATCATCGATCCCCGCATGTTGGAGCACGCCTGGGGCGTCACGGTGGACGACATCGCCAAGCGCTTGATCGATTACGGTTTTCATGCGCCGACGATGAGCTTCCCGGTGCCGGGCACCCTCATGATCGAGCCGACCGAGTCGGAATCGAAGGCCGAGCTGGACCGCTTTTGCGACGCTCTCATCGCCATTCGCGGAGAGATTCACGACATCGAGCAGGGCCGTTTCAAGGTCGAGGATTCGCCGCTACGCCACGCGCCGCATACCGTGCACGACCTGGCCGCTGAGACTTGGAACCGGCCGTACTCGCGCGCCGAATGCGTTTTTCCCGCGGGCACTTCGCCGCGCGATAAATATTGGGCGCCGGTGGGCCGCATCGACAACGCCTACGGCGATCGCAACCTGTTTTGCAGCTGCCCGCCTTTGACCGGTCACAGCTAAGGCAGCGACCAAGTGGGGTAAAGAGAATAGCGCTTACGAATGCGGTGACCGCCAGGCGGCGCCGGCGCTGTTTCCAGCCGGCCGACGCGGCGGTTTCCTTTTCTGCGCTGCCGCGTCCTGTGCGGCTCTGCGGCCCATCATGTAGGAGCGCATCTCTTCTTCCGTGAAAGTCAACGCGCCCTTTGGTTCGCCATCGCCGCACCGTTCCAGAAGGCCGCGGCACAGCAGCGGCAACTCCTGCACCTGGATTCCATACCTGCGGCTCAAAGCCAGATCGGCTCGGACGGTACACGCGATCCGCACCCGGTTTTCCGCAATTCTCTCGAAGGCGAAGACTCGGAATCCGACATCTTGGGTGAACCCCGTCAGGACGAACCGCAGGGCATGGCTTCTGTCAGGAGGCATGCTGCATCCTTCGAGCCGGCGCTTTCTTCCCCTGGTCCGCAGCCAGCCGCAGACGTTCCACCAGTCTTTTGCCCAGGCTCAGTTCCGCCGGGTTGTGCCGGTAGCCAGGCATCTTGGGATCGATGAACTCTCTGCGGAATAGCTGATCCGATGCCAGGGCCGTCAATAGAAGCAGTTCTTGGCTCGTTAGTTTCACAGTAATCAGTGGCATGCGATTCGATTTACCTTGTCCGGTGGCGCAAGGTCATTCCGCTCCTTTGCGTGGATTCGTCAGCGTAGGAATCGTAAGCTTCGGCGATCTCGTCCAACTGATTGCAAGGACCAGAGCTGGAACGAAAATACCGGCCCTTGCCAGCCAAGCGGCCGTTTCGGGCGTACTCGCGGCCCGTCGATTTCCGCCGCGTGTCAGGAATGGAAACCTCCCCGGTGATCGCGATGCCTATGACGCTCGATCAGATCGCCTGACTTAGTTCAAATGACCTGCGAGTGGGCAGGAATGCTCAGTAGACTAACCAACATAGCTTAATTCTGGAACGAAAGTCAAAGACAGCGGTGGCTTGGTAGTGGCTCACAGAGAACCACTACCACCGGTTTCACGATTACCAGCGCTTGTTGCGGCGTCCGCCGCCGAAGCCGCCGCCACGCTCCGTCTTGGGACGGGCTTCGTTGACGTTCAGCGCACGGCCGTCGAATTCCCGGCCATTCAGCTCCGCAATGGCGCGATCCGCTTCCGCGTTGACGGTCATTTCGACAAATCCGAACCCTCTCGCCTGACCGGTGTCACGGTCGGTGATGAGGTTGACGCGGTCGACGGTTCCGTACGCCTCGAACAGAGATCGCACGGAGGCTTCATTCGCACCGTAGCTGAGATTTCCAACAAAAATGTTCTTCATTTCTTTTTCCTTTGAGTTTCTGTGATTGAATCGGGCAGGATCGGACAAGGGCGGCAGGCCGGACTAATGCGAAGATGCCAAAACACTGACCCCTCCACTATACCATGAATTCCGCGCCACCTGGCATGCCACAATTGAGACAAGCCATGAAGTCATTCGGCGATCGTTTGGTCGAAGCCGTCCGAACCAAGGGAAATCCGTGCGTGGTGGGGCTGGACCCGCGCACCGGCATGATGCCGGAGTGTGTGAAATCCGGCAGCGTAGTCGATACCATTACCCGTTTCCATGAGCTGGTGCTGGACGCGGTTGCCCCGCTGGTTCCGGCGGTAAAGCCGCAGCTCGCTTTTTTCGAGCAATACGGACTGGCGGGTATGCAGGCCTTTGAGAAAACTGTGCAAATGGCCAGGCAGCGCGGCCTCGTGGTGATCGCCGATGGCAAGCGCAACGACATTGCTTCCACGGCAGAAGCATATGCGGAAGCGTTCCTGGGCGCTGACGCCTTCGACGCCGACGCGCTCACCGTCTCGCCGTATCTGGGCCGCGACAGCCTGCTTCCCTTTGTGAACGCCTGCAAACAACACGGCAAGGGATTGTTTGTGCTGGTGAAGACCTCGAATCCCGGCTCGAAGGATTTTCAGGATCAGGTTCTGCAATCCACCGGCCGGCCGCTGCACGAATCGATCGCGGCCGCAGTGGATGAACTCGGCAAGGACCTGGCCGGTGCATCCGGCTATAGCTCGATCGGCGCGGTGGTCGGCGCGACGTTTCCCGAAGAAGGGCGCCGCTTGCGCGCTCTGATGCCAGGAGCATTCATTCTGGTGCCGGGGTATGGAGCGCAGGGCGGCAGCGCGCAGGATGCGGCAGTGTGCTTCAACGAAGAGGGGCTCGGCGCCTTGGTGAGCTCTTCGCGCGGGATCACCTACGCGTTCGGCGAGCCGGATATTTCGCGCGAGGCCTTCGCTCGGTCGGTTCGCGACAATACGCTGCGGATGATCGAGGAAATCAACGCTGCGGTGAAGTCCGGCGTCGCAACTTAGCCGCGCAGATCCTGGAACGCTTCTTCGATTTCGCGCTTGGCTTCCGGGCAGGGAACCGTCAACGGGAGCCGGGGCGGGCCGCCGTAGTATCCGGCCAGATCCATCGCGTATTTCAAGCCCGGAACGCCGTACTTCGCCGTTACCAGATGCGCCGCGTGCGCGATGCGGTTCTGCCAGTCCATCGCGGCTTCCGGCTCGCGGGTGCGGTGCGCTTCCCAGATGGAAATGCAGGCATACGGCGCGGCGTTGGCGAAGGCCAGCACGGCACCGGAACATCCCACGGCGAGCGACGGCGCCAGCGTCGGTGCCGATCCGGTCAGCACGTGGAAACCTTTCTTCACTTCGCGGATCATCTGCATCACTTTTTCCAGATTCCCGGAGCTCTCCTTGATGCCGATGATATTGGGGTGATTCGACAACTCGGCCACGGCTTCGGCCGGAATGTCGAGGTTGGTAGCCTGCGGCCAGTTGTAAATGATGACCGGGATTTTGGCCTGATCGGCCACCGCGCCGAAGTATACTTTTTGCGCCGCGCCGTTGTTCAGCAGGTTTCGGTAGTAGTGCGGGGTGCGCACCATCGCGGCTTTGTAACCGATCTCGGCCGCGCGGTTGGTGAGCGCCACCGTCTCGCGCACGCTCTCCACACCGGTTCCCGCGATGAGCAGCTTCTCCGGCGCGGCATATTGCGCCACCCATTCCCAGAGCTGCACCTTTTCGCTGCTGGTCAGCATGACGCTTTCGCCGGTGGACCCGCAGACTACGTAACCGGCCAGGCCGGTGAGGTTCCACTTTTCGACGTTGTACTGAACCTTGATTTTCCAGATGTCGCCTTCGTGGTTGAAAGGCGTGGCAATCGGCGGGAAGATTCCTTGCAGCTTCATGAAAGGGGGATGGGGCGGCAGTGCGCCGCCCCAAGTTTGATTAACGCGCGACGAAGGTGATGACCAGCGTGTATAGCGCCAGCGATTCGATCAGCACCAGGCCTAAGATGAGTGCGCCGCGGATGGCCGCCACGGCTCCCGGGTTGCGAGCCATGGCCTCAGCGGAAGAAGCAACCGCCTTGCCCTGTCCCAGGCCGCACAGGCCGGAAGCTATGCCCATGGCGAGATAAGCGAAAGGCAAATGCAGATCGCCACCACCGCTGCCGCCGGGCGTCTGCGCGAAAATGGGACTGCCGGCAAGCAATAACGCGCCCGCCGCATACATCAATTTACGTTTCATTCAAGTTCTCCTTGTACGAATTTTGTTCCGAGGAGGTGGTTCCCACTCCGCCCTGGGGGACGGCGGGCTCACGCTCGGAGCGATAAAGCCGTTAATGCTCGTGCGCCGTCGCATTACCGACATAGACCATCGCGAGCAGCATGAAAATATACGCTTGTAAGAAAGCCACAAAAACGTGCAGGCCCATGAACACCGCGGGCAGCACCAAATACGTCAGCGAAAGAAAGGTGAGCACCACACGCTCGCCAGCGAACATGTTCGCAAACAAACGAACCGTGAGCGAGAGCGGCCGCGCGAAATGGCTGATGAGTTCGATGGGGATCATGATGGGCGCCAACCACAACACCGGTCCGGCGAAGTGCGCCAGGTACTTTCCCACGCCATGCTCGCGAAGGCCCATCCAGTGGTAATAAAGGAACACGGCGACCGCAAATGCCAGCGGAACGGCAGGAGTGCCGGTGGGAGAGTCGAAACCGGGGACGATCCCGATCAGGTTCATGAACAAAATAAAGATGAAAACGGTGCCAAAGAACGAGATGTACTTGCCGGAGTGATGCTCCACCGATTCGGCGGCTTGTCCGGCGATAAATTTGTAAACGGCCTCAAACGTGAGCTGCATCTTACCGGGCTTGTCCACCGAGAGGCGGGAACGCAAGTAGGCAAACAGCACCACGATGACGGCCACCACCACGATCTCCATCACCAGCCAGTTCTCCCACGGATGCGCGGGATCAGCCGGCGGTCGGCCGATCGCCGTCAGCAGCGCGTCCAGCGGCGCCGCCAGGAAGCGGTTGAACAAGGCAGTCGTCCAGAGTTCTACTTCACGTTCGGGCATAAATTAACTCGTAGATGAGTTCCAGGATCACCGCGGCGGCGGAGACCAGCAGCCCCGTCACGGCTACCGCCACGTTCAGACCGAGAAATCTGATTATAACGTATGCGGCGCCCCCCAGCAGCAGGATGCGCAAGATATAGAAACGAGAGGATTTGGGCTTCACGCCGGGCGTCAGCGCATCGATGACTCGCTGCCACGCCCAAAAGCTCGCATACGAGACCGACGCGCCGATCAGGAATGCCAGGCCGTCGCGGATTCCCTTGGCGAAAGCCACGCCGGCCGCGCCCAGCACGCCCAAAACCAGGATCAGCCACGTGAGGCGGCGCGTGACCTGCTGGAAGAAGGCCTGGTCACTTTGCGGCATCATCCTTATTCAACTCGCGAATCAGTTCAATCATGCCCGAGGCGATTCCCAGGAAGAGGAAGACGATCTTCAGAAACGTGGTGCCGAAGGCCTTATCCAGGAAGTAACCGATCACATAGCCGACCAGGATGGATACGGGAAGCAGAAAGGCAAGGCCGGAATACTTGCCGAACTGAACCAGGATGTCGTCCTTCTTAGGCATACGCGGCGCGCTTGCGTTCCAGTATCGCACCTGCCTGTTCGGCGGTCTCCTTCACCAGAAAGCCCATCTTGGGATGGCTGGGAGTGATGTCGGGCTCCAGACCGGATTCTTCGAGAGCTTCGCTGGTGGTTGGCCCGATCGACGCGATCACCATGCGGCGGAGTGCTGACCGCACGGGGCCTTCCAGGCCTTTTTCGGCGGTAATGCGAAACAGATGTGCGATCTGGATGGAAGTAGTGAAGATCGCGACATCGGCTTCACCGGCGGCGATTCGCCGGACGGCTTCGCGCAATGGCCCCGTGTCTTCCGGCAGGTCCCACTGATAGACCGGCACGGCGGTGACTTCTGCGCCGCGGGCGCGCAGAGCGTCCAGCAAATCCGCGTTGGACTTGCCGTATTCCTGGACTGCGATGCGCCGTTCCGGCCGTCCTTCGATGGCGGCCAGAAGCTCGCGCCAGGTGTTCGGCTCCGGCGCCGTCGCAGCTACAGGAACCTTCATTTCGCGCAGCACAGCCAGCGGCTTGGGGCCGCGGGCCACCACGGTGAGCTTGCGCAGGGCTTCGGCGAACTGCTCGCCGGGATAGCGCGTTGCCAGGACTTTGGCCAAGGCGCGCGCGCCCACGCCGGTCAGGAAGATGACCATGTCGAACTCGCCGCGAAACAGGCGCTCGGCGAAAGCAAAGGCTTCCGTGTTGTTCTCGATTGGGGCCTCACGCATGGACGGCGCCACAAACGGATCGCCCCCCTGGCGGCGGATCAGCTCGGCGATTTCGTTCGCGCGCCGGCTCTCGAAAGACACGACGCGCAAGCCATCGAACGGCATCATTCACAAGAGTAACAGCCGGCCGCTTACTTGGCGTCTTCGACGGGCAGGGGCGTCTCGCTGTTCTTCTTTTGCTCTTTTTCGTACAGGGTGAGCACGCGATTGACGTACTGGATGGTCTCAGGATAGGGCGGCACGCCGTTGTATTTGTCGACCGCGGCGGGCCCCGCATTGTAAGCGGCGACGGCCTTGGAGACCTGATGCGGGTCGCTTTCGTATTTCAGCAGTAGATCGTGCAGATACTGTGCCCCAGCTTCCGCGTTCTGAGCGGCATCGTAAGGGTTGGCGTTCAGAGCCGCGGCCGTGGCGGGCATCAGCTGCATCAGCCCCACCGCGCCCTTGGGAGAAACGGCATCCTGCCGGTAGGCCGACTCCGCTTTGGCGACGCTCTCGACGATGGCCGGAGGAAGGCCGGCATGAACCGCGGCGCGCTGGACTAACTCTTGCGGGGTTGCCGTGTCTGCAATGGGCTTCGCGGGCCTGGGAGCAGGGGGTGGAGGCACGTAGTCTTCTTCCTCAAACCCGGCAACCAGACTGGCTTGAATTTCAATGACGCCCTGGTCGGTCTGAAGCCGCAGCAAAGAGCCGTCGGCGGTGTGGCTATCGGCGTGGATACGGAAGCCGTTTTCCAGTACGACATACTCGCCGGCCTGGGCGAGAGACGTAACTAGAAGAAAAGAAAGAAGCAGTTTCACTGAACGCACAACCACTCAACCATTTTGACGCATTTCGAGCCGCGAGCGTTGACTCGGCGGGATGTTAGGATAGCGGCAATGACCGACCCCTGCGAGGCTTACCATATCTGGTACTACGAAACGAGGGTGTGGTTCTCCACGAACTTTCTGGGCGTTCCGGCCCAGAAATCGGTTTCTGACTTGTGGAACTATCAGGAAATTCTCACCGAAATGAAGCCTTCGCTGGTCGTCGAATTCGGGACGTTGTATGGCGGTTCCACGCTGTTCTTCGCGACGATACTGGGACTGGTGTCGCAGCGCTCGAAGGTGCTTTCGGTGGATATTGAGCACGGCAAGGTGGATCAGCGCGTGCGGCGGCACCGGCGGGTCGAACTCATGCAGTGCGATACTACGTTGCCGGCGGTCGCGACCCGGATCATTTCCCTGCGCCGCAAGTATCCCGGAAACATCTTCTGCATCCTGGACAGCAATCACGCCAAGAACCACGTGCTAGCTGAACTGATGCTGGTCCGGTCGGTCACCAGGGCAGGAGATTATGTTGTCGTGGAGGATGGAAATATCAATGGACATCCCGTCTGGCGAGGATGGTGCGAAGGGCCTTCCGAAGCGTTAGAGGAATATAAAGCGCGTTATCCGGACGACTATTCGCCCGATCTCGCGCGGGAGCAGAAATTCGGCTTCACGTTCGCACTAACGGGATTTCTGATCCGGCGCGGGCCTGCTTAGACGGCAGAAGCCGGCGAATCAGTCCGAAATAGCCAGCTCGCCGGGGACGATGGGGCGCGTCCTCGGAAGCACCCCGCGATAGGCCAGCCATCCGAACAGCGCCAGCAGCCCGGTGAAGACAACCAGCTTGACCGCGTCGCTCGGGCGGGAGCGCGGCAGCGTCTTCCACAACAGGCCGAGTACGGGTTGGGCGATGCACGAGGCCCAAACCGCGCCGTAGAAGTAGCGGCGCTCGTGCCCTTCGCCTTTGGTCGACGGCTTGACGCGCGGTAGCATGCCCAACGCTCCCAGGACCCACAAAGCGCCCGCCAGCGGAAAATACGCATATTCGTAGATCTGTTTCAGCCGCCACGCTCCCGTGGCGACGGCGACCACCAGGCCGGTGAAGTTCAAGACCGCGAAGGTAATGACAATGCTCCAGGCGAACGTGTAGCAGACGCGGCGGTAAAGCGGGTTCGGTTTATCTTCGACGAAGCGGATGATATAGGGCCGCGGCTCGACGCCCGGCAAACGGCCGCGCAGCGCCGCGATGCCCGTGGCAAGCAGCACCGCGCCAAGCCAGAGCAGCTCGCGGCGGTCGAAACCATGCTCGAACAGGGTGAAGGTGGAAGGGCCGGGGGCGATGAAAAAGACAAAGATCCAGATCGGCCAGTGCGCCAGCCGGTAGGCGGTCTTATTGCGATCACGCAGCTTGCGGCTGCTGGCCAGCTCTACCTTCACGGCGGTTACTGCTAGGGCTTAGCAGCCGGCGGCCTGGCGGCCGGTTTCGGCGTTGTCGAGGGCGTCGCGGAGGGCTTGGGAGCCTCCAAAGCAGCGGTGCTCTTGTCGTACAGCGCGATGATGTCCTTGGTGATGTCGATGGTAGGCGACGCGTACAGCACCGGCGTCTGGGGCGAACTCACGTCCACCACCATGGAGTAACCGTTGTCCCTGGCGTAGCGCTCGATCACGGCCAGCATCTTTTGCCCCAACTGCTGCAGGATGCGCTGCTGCTCTTGCTCGAGGTCGGACTGGGCGTCCTCGACGTCGCGCTGCAGCAATTTCTTCTTTTCCTCGATGTCCTTGTAGATCTTATTCTTAGCGGCATCGCTCAAGGTGTTCTGGCCTTTGTTGAGCTGGTCCTGCAGGGCATTGATGTCGCTTTGCTTTTGATCGAGTTCTTTCTTCTTGGGAGCCGTCTTCTGGTTGAGCTCGGCGGCCGCCTTTTGGCCATCCTTGGTGCTGACAATAGCGCCCTGGATGTTGATGACGGCTACTTTCATTTGGGCCTGCGCGCTGGTGGCGGCTGCCAGGACGAGCGCCGGACACAGGAGGAAGGTACTTTTCACGGTGAAACTCCTAACCTTGGAAATCATTCTATTTTATCCAAATCATGGGTGAACATTACTCGGCGCTACAGCGTCAGAAGGTTCGCCCGACGGTGAAACGGAACATGGAGCGCTGCTCGAAGAACGGATACGACTGGCCGATGGTGGCCACCGCGTTCTGATAAGTCGCGTCGTTGGGGAAATACGATTTGTCGGTCACGATGGGCGGCTGTAGGTAGCCGCGGAAGCAGCTTGGATTGTACGCCCAGTAAACGCGGAACGGCGCATTCACGACGGGCATCACGACCTGCAGTTCGAGACCGGTGGAGGCGCGCAGCTTCTGGGTTCCGGGCGCGATATAGGCCTCGCCCGTGAAGCCGGCTTGCGGGTACTCCTCGTTCAATTGCTCGATGCGCCCGGGATTCATCTTCAGCTGGCCCGGCAGAAGCAGCTTGTCGACGCCAGCGTCGAAGAACAACGCCAGGGTAACCGGCCCCATGATCGGAATGCGGTACTCGAAGTTGCCCACGAGATTGGTGTCGCCGCCGGGGAATTCCACCTGATAGGCCGGTACGGTCATGGTCACTGGGACCCAGGTGGCGACGCCATTGACGGTTTGCTTTTGCAGCCGCTGCGTGCCATCCGTGTTGTACACGTCGACCGTGCCCTCGGTGGGCAGGAACACCACCGGACTGACACCCCAGTCATAGAATCCACGGATATCGTTCTCGCCGCCGGTGTAGTAGCGGGCGAAAGGCGGAGGCACCCTTCCTCCGTAACCGCCAATGAAGCGTCCCAAAAAATGCACGGCGACGACATTCCCCTTCTTGAAGCCATGGTGGTAATAGGTGAAATTGGCCGTGGGCTCGATGGTGTTTACGTTGCCGCCCAGGAAGGTGCTCGCAAACCCAGCCGAAAAGAAGATCGACTTTCCCGCGCTGGGCGTCAAGGGATTATTGATGCTGTTGTAAGTGTAAGAGGGAGTCAACTTCGCGGTATGGATGCCGCTGAGCGAGTTCGGACCGCCGACGCCTTCAAAGTCAATATAGTCGAAATAATTGTCCGCGGCGTTGGTCAGGGGTTTGACGTGGGAGATGTCGTATCCGTAGGTCAGACCCACGCGGGCGAAACTGCGGCGCAGGGGGTAGGAGATGAAAACGGTGGACCCGTAGCTGTTGGTGACGTAGTTCAGCAGATTCTGGGGGCCAAGCTCGTTGTAGAACGAAGTCAGGTTGTAGCCGGCAAAAATGGAAGCCTGGCGGGCCTGATTGTAGTTGAAGCGCTGGACGTACAGAGTAAATCCGGACTGCAGGGGCTTATCGAACAGGTACGGTTCGGTGAAACCGAACTGCGCGGATGTGATTTGCGTGCCGAGCTGCGAGCTGAGGCTGAGCGTCTCGCCCAGGCCCAGGAAGTTGTTCGTGGAATAGGAGGCGCCGATGAAGCTGCCCGCGATGGCCGAAACACCGCCATTCAACTGAATCGAGTTCTTGCCGCGCTCCTTCACTTTGAGCGTAATGTCGACGGTATCGGTTTTGGTGTCGCGCTTGATGTCGGCGGCTTCGTCGGCCTTCAGAGGTTCGAAATACCCCAACTGATTCAGCCGCAGAATGCTGAGTTCCCAGAGGTGCTGGTTGAAGATCTGGCCTTCGTCGATGAGCAGCTGGCGGCGGATCACTTTGTCGCGCGTGGTGGTGTTGCCTGAGAAATCGATGCGCCGGACAAAGAACTGCTTGCCTTCGTCGACGTCCAGGGACAGATCGATCAGTCCGGTGTCGGCTTGCGGATCAAAGGATGGCTCGGCGACGAAATCGATGTAGCCGAAGTCTCCGTACAGTTTGCGCATGTTCTCCAGGCCCTTGCGCAGTTTGGCGGTGGAAAAGATATCGCCTTTGGACATGCCGAACAAGGGCGTCATCAGGGCTTCCGGAGTGCGGAAGAATTTTACGCCGGTGAACGTAATGTTATTCAAGTGATACAGGCGGCCTTCTTCGACTGAGAGCGTGACGTCGGCCACGGTCCCAATGTGATTGGGATGGAAGAGGAAGATGTGGTAACCTTCGCCGCCACCCTGGCGCATCATCACATTGGAGTCGGTCACGCGGGCGGTGAAATAGCCATGCTCCTGATAGAAGACCTGTACGCGGCTCTTGTCTTCGTCCAGCTTGCCCGGATCGTAGGTCTTGGCGAATAGGTTTTCGAAGAGGATAGAGTGCGGAATGCCGATGGGATGCAGGTTCTTCATGGCCCGGATGACGTCACGGTCGCTGAAGGCGGTATTCCCTTGGATCGTGATTGTGCCGACCTTCACCTTCGGGCCTTCGTCGATCTTGAACGTCACTTCCAGGGCGGAAGGCGGCACGCGGCGGATCTCCACATTCACCTTGGCGTATTGATGCCCGTGCTCGGCCAGCAGCTCCAGCAAGACGTTCTTGGCTCGCTGGATTCGGTTCGGGTCGTATTGCGACTCGACCACCAAGCCGACCTTGCGGTCCTTATAACGGTCCAGAATGTCGGAGACGGAAACCGACTTGTTGCCTTCGTACTTGATGGTGCGGATCACCGGACGTTCCACCAGGATGTAGCGAATGATCCAGCCCTCTTTGCCGGGCTCGCGCTCCATGGTGATGTCGTCGAAACGGCCGCTGTTCCACAAGGCCATGAAGTCGCGGTGCAGGCTCTCCTCGTCGTAGCGGTCGCCCCGCTTGGTGAAGATCAAGGCTTGCAGAGTATCCTGGCGAACGCGCCGGGCGCCGCGAAACTCAATGGCTTCGATGATGTTCTGCGGCGGCTGGCCGGGTATGGTTTGCCGCGGCGTGGACGAAGGGGGCGGCGCGGCGGGCGGAACCTGTTCCGGCTTGGGAGCTTGAGCGGGCGCCGGACTCGTAGGAACGTTCTCAAATGGATTGGGCGGTTTCGGAGGCGCTGGTTGCTGTTGCTGCTGCTGAGCGGGAACCTGCGGCGCGGCCTTGAGCGAACTCGTGCAGCAGAAGATGGCGGAGCAAAATAGGACAGCTACCAGGCGGCCAAGCCTGTAAAACATCATCTATGAGCGTTCCTTTCCACTCTGCGCATACCCGGTCGAGACGTCGCGATTCCCGGTCTGGTTTCCGAGTAGGCCGGACGCGAATGTCCTATTCTAGCTGAACCCGGCCCGTTCAACCACTGTGCCGCAAACGACACAGCGGGCGGGTTTTGCACAGGCCTGGCGGCCTCTTGCCCCGAACTCGGAAGGTCTCATAGAGTAGATGTTGCGCCATGAAATACTTTCTTGCGAAAACCGATCCCGAGACTTATTCCATCGACCAGTTGGCGAAGGACGGCAAGACGGTGTGGGACGGGGTGACCAATCCGCAAGCGGTGCGTGCGATCCGGGAAATGCGGCCCGGCGACAAGGTGTTCATTTATCACAGCGGCGGGCTATCGGCGGTGGTGGGCCTGGCGCGCGTGGTTTCCGAGGGGC
This sequence comes from Bryobacteraceae bacterium, assembly GCA_035508055.1. Classification (GTDB taxonomy): domain Bacteria; phylum Acidobacteriota; class Terriglobia; order Bryobacterales; family Bryobacteraceae; genus Palsa-89. The sequence goes on from DATJNO010000023.1 coordinate 21,787, forward strand.
GGCCGGATCCGAAGAACCCCAAATCCGCGGTGGCCGATTTCGAATTTTTGGGCCGCATCGATCCGCCGGTGACGTTGGGCGAGATCAAGCAGTCCAAGCTGTTCGACGATTGGGCGCTGGTGCGTCAGGGCCGGTTATCCACGATGCAGGCGCCGGAAGCGTTTGTCGAGTGGATGCGGAAGAAGAATCCGAAGGCAAAGATCTAAGCTTTGGCGGCTTTGGCCGTTCCCGGCGCGCGGTAGCTGGTCTTCATACTCAGCGCGCGGTCGGTTTCTTCCACCGTCAGCAAGGGGATGGTCTTGGTGCGGACCAGGCCGGTGGCCGAAACCGCCAGAGACAATGCCGCCGCGCTCACGTGATCCGGGCAGTCGCATAGGACGTACACGTCGGAATCGCCCAAGGCGAAATACGCGGCTTCGAGTTTGCCGCCCAAGGCTGCTAAGGCGTCGCGAACTACGGTTTGCCGTCCCGAGGCCTTGTCTTTCGCAAGCCCGCGCAGACCCTCGGCCGTGTAGGATGCTTCAATCAGAAACTTTGGCATGGAACCCTCCTTTGCGGCGATCATCATACATCGTTTGCGGCGGGTGAGCCAGCCTGCAATTCCTTGGTCGGGAACGACGAAAAGGACAATATCGCAAATCTTCAAATGCCCAACCGGCGCGCGCGCCGGCTCAGGCGAACCGCCACAAGGAGCAGTCCCGCCAAATCGAGCCAAGCCGCCGACGGTTCGGGCACGCTGGAGACAGGGGAGACATACGTTTCAAACCCGAAGTCGGCCTGCGGGCCGCTGCAATTAGTAGGCGAGTTGCAGAAATGCAGAGTGCTCCAGGTTGCTCCCGCGCCCGTACTTTGGTCATATGCCAATCCCCCGCTGTACGTGCCCTCATTCTCTCCGAAATACGGCCAATCCAGGTCGCCCACCCAAACGTAGCCATTGCCGTCGGTCGTCTCCAGCACAATCGCCAATTCCTCTCCCGCGGTCACGTCGACACCGCTGAGGGAAACAGGCACAAAACCTGGAGTTGATGACACCTGCGAAGAGAGGATGGTCGCCGATGCCAAAACGGATGGGCCTGAGGTGGCTTCTGAAGGCAGCCCGCCGGAGGTTGTGACAACGTACATCGAGATCGGACCGGTTCCGTCTATGTTGTATAGATCGACCGAGATGCTGTCCAGTACACCAGTGTTCAGGACCGTGAAAGTCTGGGCATCATCCAGGTCGCTCCTTACGACAACGCCGCCCGACGTGGTGGGAACGTAATTCGCGTCGAGAGTGTCGCCCAACGCGGGGATCATGGCCGCAGTTAGCGCGAACGCTCCGAGAAAGAACAGTTTGTGGCAGATCATACCAATCCGCAAATAAAGCTTAGTCTGCCCACAGCGCCAGGGCGACCACCAAGCCTTGCGCTTTAGGGCAAACAGACCAACCAGGCCCAGGGCCAGGGGCACACCGAGGCTCGGCTCCGGAACCGGGGACGCGGCGGAAACCGTGGTGATGTTGTTAAAATCCGCCCATTCCTCATTGCCTCGAATGTTGAAGGACGTGCTCACAGCGGAAGACGAGAAAATTCCGGTGTCGGTCATCGTGATTTGGGCATCCGAAGGCAGAGCTCCTCCATAAGTTGCGAACAAGGAATTGGAATCGGTGCTCTGTAGCAGGAAGTACTGGTCACCGGCCGTCAGTTGCCAGTTCACCGACACCGCATCCGACGGGGTGCTGGCGGCCGTAGTCACGGAATCGAGGACTGAACCCGCAGAGTTCACGAGTTCGATGGTGTCGGCCTGCCCCTGATTCTGAAACGTAAACGACGTGAGATACGAATCCACGTTAGCCGTGAATCCGACTCCCGAGAACTGCCAACCGACATCGCTCGCGGTTAAAGACGGACCTGCGATGACGTCCGCCCGCGCCAGTCCGGCGCCGACGACGGCAAGCGACAGGGCCACCAACAAACCACGGAAGTCCAAGCTTAATCTATGCATTACTGTGTTCCTCCTCCAGGGGTGTGTTCCTAAGCGGCGTACTTACGGAGCCGTCGCACGAAAGGCGAGAGGATGCCCGCCATCAGCAAAATGCTGCCGAGCGTCCCGGGTTCTGGGGTTGCGGTGGTTGTTGCTGCCGCGGGGCCGTATTGCAACTCGGAAATGAAAATGCCTTGCTCGGCGCTGCCGTTCAGCGTCAAAGCCCAGCCCAAACAAGGCAAGCGCAAGAACAAACCAGTATCCGCATGAGGCTTCCTCTTCATTTCGATTCAATACTGAGAACCAGATGATAGGGGTATGGCGGATGGAAAGTCGTCCCCAAAATGGAGTATGCGGCGCCTTTCTAGAGGCGAAATAGTACTGTGCGTAACACCAGCGAGATGAGTTCGGCTTGACGGCCCGTCCCGGTTTTGGAGAGGATGTGGCGGACGTGGGTGCGCACTGTCTCGACCGAGGTCGAAGTCTCCGCGGCGATTTCATCCACGCTTCGCCCCTGGACTAATCGAGAAGCGATGCGGGCTTCGGCAGGAGTCAGCGAGAAGAATTCCGATAAGACAGCCTGGTCGGGCTGCGCAGCAGCGTCGCTGTCGACGATCAGGATGGCAACCGCGGGTTGAGCGACGCCGAGTGGCATGACACCGGAATCGGGAACGCGCAGAGCCACGATCCGGTAGGCCCTCTTTCCGGAGGGCCTGGGAACCGCCAGCCGGCTTGGCCCGCCCTTGCGGTTGGCGAGGACGTGACCCAACATTTCACGGAAAGTCACATCCAGCTTAGACGCGGTCACGCAGATGCGCCCGTCTTCGACCATGAGCCCGTCGCGCGAACCGATGATCTCGCGAGCCGAAGCGTTAGCGTAGAGCACCCGGCGCTCGGCATCCGTGAGAAGGAAGGCATGCGCATATCGATCCAGGTGACCGGTGAACGTAGCCAGTTGGCGGCGCGCGGAACCAAGCTCGCCATGCAGGAGAGCAGCGCGCTTCAGATGCGGCATCAGTGGGCGCAACACCGCCTTTTCCGATTCCGTGAATGGGCCGTCTGCGGCGCCGCGGACGGCGGCGATCAGCGACTGGCCCGTTTTGGTCCAGAGAATGCCGCCTCCCATCCCGTGGATGGCATCCCTGGGAGCATAGAACTCGCGAAACGCGATGCTGGCCTCCATTTCCTCACGCGGGCAGAGATCCCGGTCGGTACCCACGGCTCCCTCCGGCCACTGGACGCCATGGACGCGCCAAGGGTCGGATGCCGCGTACTGTTCCCCGTACAACTCCATCTCTTCGTCCAGCCAACCGTGCCAACAAGCCACGTTTACGCCATCGCCATGGGGATCCAAAAGCACTAACGTGGCGCGTCGCGCCCCAATCGCTTGAACGCAAGCTTCCAGAAAGGCCGGCCAGCGCGAGCCGTCGGCCACGGCGTCATAGATCAACTCGACCAATTCGAGGACCGCATTCATCCGAACACACTCCTATTCGGTGATGTCCCCGTAATTCATCTGTTGCCCCTGGGCCGAAGAGATTAGCGTCAATTAAACCACATTTGGCTCGGTTGCTTCGCTGACGCTGAAATAGGCGCAATCAGGATGGTGAAACACGAGCGCGCTGACGCTGGCTTCCGGCTCCATCATCATGCCTTCGGTGAGCGTGACGCCGATTTCCTCGGGACGCAGCAGCTGGAAGAGGCCCTGCTGGTCGTCGAGATTCGGGCAGGCGGGATAGCCGAAGCTGTAGCGCTTGCCGCGGTAGCGCGAGGTAAAGCGCTCCTGCATGGTCATCGCGGGAGGGTCGGGGAAGCCCCAATCTTCGCGGATGCGGCGGTGCAGCCATTCGGCGCAGCCTTCGGCGGTTTCGATGGCCAGCGCCTGCAGCGCGTGGGCCTCGAAGAATTCGCCGGTCTGTTTGGCGTGCTCTGCGGCTTCACGAATGCCGGCCCCGGCAGTGACGGCGAACAAGACGACATGATCGCGGCGGCCATCGGCGGGGTCCAGGATGTAATCGCTGAGGCACAGGCCGTCCGCGCGCGACTGGCGGCCGAAGTGGAACGTGTGGATCGGGTTTGCGCCGGCCGGCGCGAACAAGTGAATGGCGTTGCCATCGCGCTCGGCTTCGAAGAACTGCCAGACGGCTTTCACCTTCATGAAGCCTGCGGCTTTTGCTTTCACTCGCTCGACGTCCTCGAACAGCTTGAGCGCTTTGGGATCGCGCTCGGCCAGCAGCTTTTCGAAGTTGCCTTTGAATCCTAGATGGCGGCCGTAGAGCATGTAGGGGTTGATGTAGCTCCAGACTTCTGCCAGGTTGGGGACGTCGCGGACGCGGCGGTCCAGGTAGGCGGCGGCCGGCACCGGGATATCGATGCGGACCTTGGCGCTGCGGGCCTGGCCGCTGGTGGCGGGTGGCGGGTGGCTGGCGGGGGCCGGCTCGGCAGCAGAGAAGACGTGGGACGCCAGGACCTGGTCGCGCGTGCTCGGATCCATGATTTCGTTCAGCAGGCGCAGGCCGGTCATGGCGTCTTTGGCATAGAACGTCGGGCCGGAGTAGCTGGGAGCGATTTTCGTGCGGGTGAATTTCTCCGAGAGCGCGGCGCCGCCCACCAGCAGCGGTACGCGCACGCCGCGGTCCTTCAGGTCGCCGCCGGTGACGACCATTTGTTGCGCGCTTTTCACCAGCAGGCCCGACAGGCCGATGGCGTCGGGCTGATGCTCTTCGCAGGCCTTGATCAGATCCTCCGGCGGGACCTTGATGCCGAGGTTGATGACCTGGTAGCCGTTGTTGCTGAAAATAATCTCGACCAGGTTCTTGCCGATGTCGTGAACGTCGCCTTTCACCGTGGCCAGTACCACTTTGCCGCGCCTGGCGCCGCCGGTCTTTTCCATGAAGCGCTCCAGGTGGCTGACACCGGCCTTCATGGCTTCCGCGGATTGCAGCACTTCGGCGACAATGAGCTCGTTGTTGTTGAACAGACGGCCGACCTCGGCCATGCCTGCCATGAGCGCGCCGTTAATGATCTCGAGCGGCGCGGCGCCTTCGGCCAGCTTGCGGTCCAGGTCAGCGGCGAGGCCGTCTTTCGTGCCTTCGATGATGTACCGGGCCAGACGCTCGTCCAGGGGCAGCCGGTCGGCAGTGGTCTTGGTCTTCTTGCCGGCCTTTCGGAAGTGCTCCGTGATGGCCGCGATGTGAGCCTGGTTGATGGCGAGGCGTTGCTCGCGCGATTGCCGGCGCCAGTCCTCGGGCGCTGCACCCTGCTGGGCGGGCACGTTGAACAACAGATTTTCGGCGAGGCCGCGCTCTTCGGCCGAAAGGGACGGAAAGCGCTCCAGGCGTTCGGCGTTGACGATGGCGAGATCCAGGCCGGCCTTGGTGCAGTGGTATAAAAACACCGAGTTCACCACTTCACGCGCTACCGGAGGCAGGCCAAAGGAGATGTTCGACACGCCGAGAATGGTCTTCACGTAGGGGAGTTTCTCTTTGATGAGGCGAACGGCCTCGATGGTCTCCACCGCGCCTCCGATGTAGGCCTCGTCGCCGGTCGCGCAGGGGAATACCAGCGGATCGATGAGGATGTCCTCGGGTGCGAGGCCGTACTTTCCGGTGAGCAATCCGACCGACCGCTCGGCCACGGCCAGCTTGCGCTCCCGTGTGAACGCCTGCGCCTGCACGGGGTCCTCGTCGATCGTTCCGCAGATCACCGCGGCTCCGTACGCTTTGGCGAGCGGGCAGATGCGTTCGAATTTTTCCTCGCCGTCCTCCAGGTTGATGGAATTGATGATCGACTTGCCCTGGCAGTGCGTTAGCGCCAGCTCGGCGGCCTTCGGGTCGGTGGTGTCGATCATGATGGGCGCTTTGATTTTGCGCGTGAGTTTGGCGTAGAAGGGCGGGATGTCGTGCGATTCGTCGCCGTCGCTCGATTGCAGGCAGACGTCGACGATGTCCGCGCCGTTGCGGATCTGCCAGCGTGCGATCTCGCTGGCCTCCTCCCACTTTTGGTCGGCAACCAAGTCCTTGAACAGCCGCGAGCCGATGAGGTTGGTGCGTTCGCCGACGATCAGCGGGCGGGTGCTCTCTTCGGCCTCGACCAGTTCCTTGTTCGAGTAATAAGCGCGGTGCGAGGGAGGCGGGACGACGCGGGGCTTCTTGCCGGCGGCCATGCGCGCGATGGCGCGGATGTGCTCGGCAGTGGTGCCGCAACAGCCGCCGACGATATTCAGCCATCCGAGGTTCACGAACTTCTCCAACTGCGCGGCCAGCGACTCGGCCGTTTCGCCGAATTGGCCCTCGGCGTTCGGCAGGCCAGCGTTGGGGAAGCAGGAGATGGGGAACCGCGACAGCTCGTGCAGCGTGCGGATGTGATCGGTCATCAAATCGGGACCCGTCGCGCAATTCAAACCGATCGCGAGCAAATTGTGGTTGGCGATGGAGGCATACAGCGCGTCGATCGGCTGGCCGCCAAGCATGGTTCCGTTGCGCTCGATGGTGATGGAGGCGATCACCGGGATGGGCTCGCCCACTTCGCGCCGCAGCCGGTCAATCGCCAACATACCGGCTTTCAGATTGCCCGTGTCGAAGCAGGTTTCCAGCAGCAGCATGTCCACGCCGCCGTCCACGAGCGCTTTCGCTTGTTCGTAGTAGGAGTCGCGAAGCCGCTCAAACGTGGTGGTTCCGGTGATGTTCAGGTCCTTCGTGGTCGGCCCCATCGACCCCGCCACGAAGCGCGGTTTCCCGGGCGTGGAATACTCATCGGCGATTTTGCGCGCCAGCTTGGCGGCGGCGTGGTTCAGTTCGTACGCCCGGCCGGCCAGGGCGAATTCCGCCAGCACCAGGGATGTTCCGCCGAAGGTGTCCGTCTCGATGATGTCGGCGCCGGCCTGGAGATACTCGCGGTGAATGCCGCCGATGACGTCAGGCCGCGTGAGGACCAGAATCTCCGGGCAGTTTTCGTGCCCGTGGAAATCCGCTTCGAGCGAGAGCGGCGCCTGGTGGATCATCGTCCCCATCGCGCCGTCGAGGATAAGAATGCGGTTCTCGAGCGCGCTCGTAAGCGCCTGCTTGCGCGAGTCCATAGAGGTCAGAGCGCACTGGTGCCCTGACCTTCAGTCTAACCCTAGCGCTTCTTCAACTGTCCGAAGTACGTCGATTCAATGGTCCCGTCTTTGTTGACGTCGAACGTGATATCCGAGCCGCCGTTCAGCGGATCGTTGACCAGCCGCAAGATCATCTGGTCGCCGTTCACCCAGCATTCCAGGGTTTGCGGAGTAATGCCGTCATCGACGTTGGCTTTGCCCGCTTGAAACACGATCCTCGGTCCCGGCCCGCCATTCGCCGCTCCCCAGCGTCCGTCGAATCGTGTTCCGCAACTTGTGAATCCCGGCTTGGGAGGCACGCCGGCCTTGGTCGTCGGCTTGGGCGGGGCAACCGATACAAAGCGCATCTCGCGCGGCGTCGCATAACCCGTTTGATTGCCGGGCAGAGTGACCTCGTACCGGTCACCCAGAGCGAAGGTTGTGACCACCTCGCTGTCCACCCATTTGCCCTGAAAGAGCACCTGCACGCGGTCATGCAGGGCGTAGAGCCCATGCGCATGATCCTCGGCGTTGAGCGGGCCGATTCGCCGGACCTCGGAAGGATACGGCTTCCAGACGTCCGCGCCGCTGTCGGCGTGCACGAAGTAGTTGGCGCCGTTCACTTGCATCACCTTGGCGTTCATCCAGCCGAATGCGGTGTTGATTTGGACGGTATCACCGACTTTGAATCCGCCCACTCCCGGTCCGTTGCCGCCTTGGCCGTTGCTGCCTTGGACGCCCGCAGGCGCAGTGCGCTGTGCCGGAGGACGCGGGGGAGCGGGAATCTCGCCGCGATGCGGGTCCTTCTGCGCCTCGGCTGCCGTCTGTGCATGGCACTTGGATGGGATCAAACTGCTCAGTTGCACGCGCAAGGCCTGCCCGCGCTGGAACGCCTGCCCGTTCCTGTAATTCTGAAAATCGCAGGCGGCGTTGCTCCCCGGCCCCGTGCACGAAAACACCTTGAAGCTCTGGCCGTCGGTGCAGACGTAGACCACGTTCATTTCGAGCGCCGGCGACTGAGCCAGCAAGCTGAGAAATGGAGTGGCGAAAAGAAGACCGGTTAGACACGAAACGCGCATATCACCCCCGTTAGTGACTGACGATATCACAACGGAATCAGGAGCGAGTCGCGATGTGGGCGCCGCGCGACGAAAACGTTCGGAAGTGGTTGGTTGGGAGGCCAGGGGGGCATAAGACAGCCGGCATGATGGATATTTCGGCCGTCACTCGCACGGAACGGGCGCTACACTTGCCCGTAGGATGCGCTCGGCGCCGCACAAGCCCCTCTCGGCCCTTCTCTCTCAAATTTTGGTCGCCTACACGGTGGAACTCGATTCCGAATTCGAGCGCCGTATGCTCGAAACGCAGAGCCGTACGGCGCGCCTCTCGCTGGTAATTTGGCTTAACGTGCTGCAGTTTTTGGCCGATGGACCGGTTTCCGTTCGAACGCTGGCTTCGCGCGCGCTCGCCGCCGGGGAGGAGGGCAAGGCCCCGCTTGGCTGTCTGGAGCGATGGGGTTTTATTCAGCTGCAGCCCGGAAAACGCGAGGGTTTCGGCAGCGGCCGAGGCATCCGCGCCGATTGGCCGGTTCGGCTCACGCCCAGCGGCGAAGCAGCAATTAGCATCTGGCCGGAGCTGATCCCGCAAATCGACGCTCGCTGGTCGAAACGCTTCGGCGACGATGCGACGAGGTTGCGCCGCTCGTTGGAAGCAATCGAGCACCAGATTGACCTCGAGTTGCCGCAGGGCTTGCCCGGTGCGATTCTGAAACTGCCGCAGTTCGCGCCCCGAAAATCGGCTGCGGAAGACGGCCTGCCGCTAGCGGTGCTGCTTTCCCGCGTTCTGCTCGCCTTCGCGCTCGATTTCGAACGCGTGTCGCAAACGCCCATTTCGCTATGCGCCAACACGATTCGCGTTCTCAGCGACGAGCCGATCCCTGAGGCAGAGATTCCCAAACGAACGGGCTGTTCCGCGGAGACCGCAGGCCTTGGCTGGCAGCACAAGCCGTATATCATCGTTGAAAGAGACCCTGCCCGCGGAAGCGGCAAGTTCGTGCGCCTGTCCGAAGCCGGCATCAAGGCGCAGACAGAGTACCACAGCATCGCGCACGAGATTGAGGAAAAGTGGAAGGAACGCTTTCGCACCGCCACGAAAGAAATTCGCGGATCGCTGACGGCTCTGCTGAAACGAGGCGAACTTTCTGAAGGTTTGAAAGCGCCTCCCGGCACGACGCGCGCCGGCGCTCAGACACCGGCTTTAGGCCGCTTCGACATTGGACCTGCCGCGCGCCAGCGCAAGCGGGATTTGGTAATTCAGACGGAAGCATTCGTGCGCGATCCGGCTGGCGCTCTGCCGCATTACCCGCTATGGGACATGAACCGCGGCTTCGGTCCGTAGCAGGCGCTGCTCCTCTTGGACAGCAAGCACGGCGTTCTGGAGAGTAAATAACGCCCAAGTCGCCAAAGAGCGTCGAAGCCTCAAACTGACCCAGCGCCCGAAGCTGCAGCGGAGTCCATAAAGGTGAGAGCGCACTGGTGCCCTGACCTTCAGTTTATCGCTGTGAGAGAATACTAACCGGTAAGAGACGTGGCTACCCCCCCGGATGGATTTGTGGGAAAAACGCGAACGGGAGCGGCGGCTCGTCCAGGAACTCACGGAAGCGCAGGAAGTCAGCAATGAACAGGGCTTTGCTACTCGCACTCGCCGTTTTGCTCGGGTTCGTCGAAGCGCTCGGACAAACGGTTGAAGCGACGCTCAACCATGTCATGATCGCCGTACACGATCTCGACACTTCGGGAAAGGTTTATTCGGCGCTAGGACTTGCGGTGCTTCCAGGAGGGCGTCACCCAACCGGCACGCAGAATGCGGTGGTACGCTTTAGCGACCGCACATACCTGGAATTGATCTCGGCCTACGATGCGAGTCTGGCGGGCGGCAAAGAGGTGGCCGAGTTCGTTGAGAAAGGCGAGGGCGCCGTCGCCGCGGGCCTTGAGATTGGTTCGGCAGAGAACGCGGCGCGCGAACTGCGTGCGGCCGGGCTCAAGGTTCGGGGACCCACGGCCGGTACGATCCTGAGACCGGGAGAGACCCAAGCACCGCCGCGATGGTGGGACGTGGAATTCGAAGACGAAGTCGCCGCGCGTCCGGTGTTCCTGCTTCAATACGTCCGGAATCCGAGTGCGCGTCCTCGACCCGCGCCCGAGCACGCAAACTCCGCTTCAACATTGGCCGGCGTGCTAGTCGCAGTCAGCGATATAGAGAAAGCCGCTGCCGCATATGGAAACATAGGTCAGGTGGGCGATCGTGAGTTCGCCATGCCCGAGTTTGGGGCGGCTGCGAAACAGATCGCGCTTAAGAGCGGAAGCATTTTCCTGCTGCGCGCTACCGATCCCAGTGGCCCGACGGCTCGACGGCTGAAACAGCGCGGCGAGGGCGTGCTGGGCGTCAGAATCGGCGTGACGGATCTCGATAAGGCTCGCAGTTCGGTCGGAAACCGGAACGTCTCGTCTAGCGATCAATCGGTATTGGTTTCGCCGGAAAGCGCCGCAGGCGTCTGGCTGCAGTTTTCTCGCGGACAATAGGTCTGATCTTCCATTTCAAGCTGATCCACCACACCGACATTGACTGGGCGGCGAAGACGACGGTGTGCCCCCCGGGGTTCGAAGACGCCGATTTCGCGCATGCCGTAGAAGGTGGTGCGCTCGGCGAGCGCGATGGGTAGTGTTGTGCTACGTGGACGCTTCGGATCCCCGCTTTCCCTAAGTCCGACAGGTGCGTTGCCTGGTCAGCCTTGCGATCCATGGATGGAAGGGCTAGCACTCTTGTTGCGGGATGTTCCCTTTTCGCGGCGACAAAAAAGATTTCTGAAGCCCTGACCATTTTCGCGGAATTTTTGCGGTTCAAAAGTTAGGGAAGGCAAAGCTACGCAAGAAGGCAGCTCGGAGGGCCTTCCACGCCACTTCCTGGAGGTGTGTCTCATGTCGAGATTCGGACTAACCATGCGCGCGGCCGCTCTTGCAGTTGGGTTCGGATGCATTGGTGTTTCAGCGTCCGCGTCAATTTTGACTTACGATTTCAGCGGTACGTTTACGTTCTCCGACGACCCTAGTGTGCCGCTGGGAACGCCCTTTACCGGCTCGTTTAGCTATGATGCTGCGGCTCCGCCAGATGCCGTTGCGACGAACGCCACGTTCTACGACACCACCGGCGACGTCGCTTCCCTCCAACACGGGAACTGTGCCGGAGCCGTCGCAGCTGGCGCTAATCGCCGGCACGCTCGCGATCCTTGTGGCGCTGAAGGCTAGGTCGGGCCGGGAATGGCGTAAAGGCTCGATCTCATGTCGGCCTGAGCGCTCATTTCAAACTGAGCCACCAGCCGGCATCGCTGCAGGGGCGGCGAAGACGACGGTGTGGCCGCTGGGTTCGAAAACACCGATTTCGCGCATGCCATAGAACGTGGTGCGCTCGGGCAGGGCGATGGGGTAGCCTTCCAGGCGTTTCAGAGTGCCGGCAAAATCGTCGACTTCGATAAACAGGCCGACATTGTTGGACGGGGCTTTCGGCACAAACTGGGGCGCGTCTTTGCGCACGCTTTCGATGGTTTGTAGCATCAGCTCCGCGCCGCCGCAGACCAGAATCGCAAAGCCGAGCCGGCCCTCCTCGGGCACCTCGACGGTTTTGGTGAAGCCCATGCGGTCGATCCAGAACGGCAGCGACTTTTCGATTGATTCGACGATGAGAACGGCTGTGATTTTCATGCACCGATGTTAATCCGGAAGTGGCGCCCGGGTATTGGAAAAAACGGCCATGGGGGTGAGACCGGTGAACTCGCGGAAATCGCGAATGAAGTGGGCCTGGTCGAAGTAGTTGGCTGCGAGCGCCACGTCGGACCAATTCGGCTGTCCGGCTGCGCGCGCCACACGGCACGCATGCCGGAACCGCAACACGCGGCAAAGATGCTTCGGGGTGAGACCGCTTTCTTCCAGGCAGCGGCGGCGAAATTGGCGGGGGCTAATCGTTGCCTGGCGCGCCGTGTTTTCCAGATCCGCATTTCCGTTGGCAGCGGTCAGAGCTTCGATGGCCTGCTGCACGGGATTCGGCTGGGAAGCTGGCGCGGGCATGCTGCCGAGCATGATTCGCATCGCGTCGCGGACCGATCTGGCGTCATCCAACCGTCGCGCCAACTCGCGCGCGCGCCGAGACAGCAAACCCTCCAACGCGACCGATTGGTCGGTCAGTTCCGCCGGCGATGCGCCCAGGAACGGAGCTGCCATCCCCGGCCGGAATCGGACGCCCGTGGTCCAGACGCCACCCGGATAGTCGAAACGCTGCTCCACCGTCATTGCGCCCACGGCGCGCAGTCCCTGGCCGCGTTGGTAAATGATGTCCACACAGCCGTCCGGCGGAACACGATGCCCCGTGACAGGCCCGCTCTCGATAGACCAAGCGCACTCAATCCAGCGGGCGAGGGGGGCTTGCGGCGTGATTTCGGAGTAAGCCACGCACACCGATGTTAGCATCTGTCTAACACCGGGGGCTGGTGTCAGGCGCTGACCGTTTTAGCGGGCGATTCGACGGTGTGTTCGTTGAAACTGTAGCCGAAACCACGCACGGCGCGGATGAACGACGGATTGGTGGGATCGGGCTCGATCTTTTGCCGCAGCCGCAGGATGTACACGTCCACGGTACGATCGGTGACCGCGCGGTCATGGCCCCAGACGGCGTCCAGAAGCTGTTCCCGGCTGTAAACCACGCCAGGGCGGCTCATCAGAAACTCCAGCAGACGGAACTCGGTGGCGGTCAGCGAGACTTCGGCGTTGCGCAGCGTTACGCGGCAACTGGCGCGATCCAGCTCGAGATCGCCGGAACGCACCGTGCGCGCGGGCGACGACTGGGTGCGGAACTGATTCTTGACGCGCGCCACCAGCTCACGCACGAAGAACGGCTTCACGATGTAGTCGTTCGCGCCCAGTTCCAGGCCGAGGATACGGTCGGTCTCCGACACTCGGGCGGTCAGGAAGATGATGGGCACGCGCGCCAGTTCCGTGTGATTGCGCAGGCCCTTGCAGATCTCCAGACCGTCGGAGTCCGGCAGCATGATGTCCAGAATCACCAGGTCCGGCCGTTCGCGGCGGCAGAGCTCAATAGCGCCGCGGCCGGTCTGCGAACCAGCCACCACGAACCCCTCTTTTTCGAGATTGTACTTCAGGAGAGCGAAGAGGTCCGTATCGTCTTCGATAAGAACTATTTTCTTCATGGGCCCTTTTCTTGAAGGTAACCCGAATCAAGTTACAAATGCATTACGATCTCGTGACGGGCTGGTTGACGTTCCTGATGTCGTTGATTTTTGGAAACTTTTTCCGCTAGCGTCGGGTGCGGGGGAACTGATACAGGCCGTGTTCGGCGATATAGCGCGCTACAGCGGGCGGCAATTCCGGCGGGATTTCCCCTGCCGCCAAACGCCGCCGCATCTCTGAAGACGAGACCGGCAGGGCGACCGTTTCGAGCCGATGGACGCGCGCGCCGGGCGGCGTCGCATACTGATGGCCGGGGCGGGTGACCACGATAAACTGGGTGAGCTTCACGAGGTCCTGCCAGCGGTGCCAGGTAGTGATTTCGGCGAAGGCGTCGGCGCCGATGATGAAATACGGCTGCTCGCCCATCGCGCGCACTTTTTCGATGGTCTCGATGGAGTAGCTCTTGCGCTCGCCGGCCTCCAGGCGGGAGGCGAGGAAGCGCGGATCGGTCTGGCAGGCGAGTTCGGTCATGCGGAAGCGGTCCTCGTAACTCGCGCCGGTGTGATCGGCCTTGTGCGGCGGATGAGCGGCGGGGATGAACCAGACCTGGTCGAGCTGAAACTGGTCGGCGGCCTCACGGGCTACGATCAGATGCGCGTTATGAATAGGGTCGAATGTACCGCCGAAGAGTGCCAGTTTCATCGCAATGCTTCCGGCAATACATTCCCACCGGTTTTTGTTTAGTGTAGCTCAGAATGGATAGGAAAGCGTCCGGCCAAGCAGGGTGAGCAGGATCAAGACCACGGGGGTCAGCACAAGAAAGACGACGAAGGTGTAGCCCATGATGTCGCGCGCGCTCAGGCGGAACAGGCCGAGCACCGGGAGCATCCAGAACGGCTGCACCAGATTGGCCAGCGCCTCACCCAGGTCATAGCTGGAGACCACCCACCCCAGGTGGACGCGCAGCGAATGCGCCGCCGACATGACATAGGGCGCGATGATGACCCATTTCGAGCCGCCGGATGGAACGAAGACGCCGAGGACCGCCGAATACATGGCGACCAGCGGAGGGAATGTAGCGTGTGTTGAGACGCGGACGAAAGCCTCGGCGAGCAACGCGTTCAAGTGCGTGGCTGTGATGATGCCTGCGATCCCCGCGTAGAAGGGGAATTGGAGCAGCACGGCCCAGACGGCGGGTGTGGCGGCCTGCACGGCGTTCATCAGGCGGGCCGGCGTTCCATGCAACAGGAAGCCCAGCATGAGGAAAGCGAAATTCAAGATGTTGAGATTGATGGCGTTCAGCGGCTCGCCGGCCTGGAGGAAGTAGCGAATCAGGTAGGCCGCGCCGGCGCCGACGATCAGCCAGGTCAGAATCGGCGATTGCTCCAGCCACGTACCGGGCGTGCGATGTTTCGCGGCGGTCGCGTTCAGCTCGCTGTCGCCGAGGTCGATCCCCATGTCGCGCGCGGTGCGTCCCCGGCCCGCGGGCGGAGCCGCCAGCCACATCACGGTGGTCACAACGACAATCTCGAGGGCGACCGACACGAAGCTTTGCCACAGGAAAATCGTGTGACTGAAAGGGATGAGGCCGCCGGGGACGAGGCCGCCGTGCGCCACGATGTCGCGAATCTGGGGCTGCACCGCGCCGGGCGTCGCCATTTGTAGCGCGGCGGACCCGCTCAAGCCCTGCGCCCAGATGCTGCCCGCACCCAGCACGCTGGCGGCGGCCAGCGCGCGGTAATCGACGCCCGGAACACGCCGCGCCATCTCGCGTCCCAGCACGGCGCTGAAAATCGTGCTAAAGCCCCAGTTGATCCAGGCGCTGGCCAGGGCGAATAGTGCAACAGTGGCGACAGCAGCGCGGGGTGAGCGCGGCCAACCGGCGACGGCGCGAATCAGGTGGCCCACAGGAGGCGACGTCGCCAGCACGTGGCCGGTAATGATGATCAGCGCCATCTGCATGGTGAAGGGGATCAGTTCCCAGAAGCCGCGGCCCCAGGCGTCGACTACCTGTGTGATGGGCGAAGAGGTCGCCACCCTGGCGGCGACCACGACCGCGAGCGTCGCGAGCAGCGCGAAGATGAATGCGTCCGGAAGCCAGCGCTCGGTGAAACTGGTGAGCGCGAGCGCGGTCCGTGCGATCAAGCCCACGCGTTCGGACGGCTCAGTAGGGAGATCCGGCGGCTTCACGAGGGTGCGGTCAGTGTATCATGCGCGCGCGGAGTAGACTCAGCGCATGACCTTCACCAAGCGCCTGCGCGACGGAGTGCGGCGGGGGGAGATTACCTGCAGCGTCCGGATCTGGATGCGTCCACACGTCAAAGTGGGCGGCCGGTATCCGATGGAGGAGGGCGAAATTGTGGTGGATTCGATTGAGCCCATCGGCTTGCCCGACATCACCGGGCAGCTGGCGCGCGAATCCGGTTTCCTGGGTGTGCTCGATCTACTGAAGGTTGCCAAGCACGGCAGAGGAACGAACATCTATCTGGTCCGGTTTCACTACGTGCCGCCCCGCGCCAAGCGCTAACGAAAACACGAATGGCCGCCGGTCGGTCTGCGGCGGCCATTCGGAACCTACTTGCGGCGAGTTGCCTTAGCTTCTTTCCGCCACTCGCAGGTCGTTCGTGACCGAGAAGACTCCCGGAACACCATTGGCGCGAAGATAGGCCACCTGCTTGTCGGCCTGGCTGGACACCACGCCAGTCAGGGTTACATGACCGTTCTCCACGATGATGTGGATGGACGGATTCGCGCCCATCGCGTAGCGGTACAGATCGCTGTAGCCGAAGATTGCGCGATACTCCGCGAAGCGGATGCGGTTATCCAGCGACGACAGGGGCAGAACCCGAATATTGTTCACCACCTGAAGCACACCGGGGATGCGCTTCACGACGCGCCCGGCGTCCTCCTTTACCACGGGCTGCGTCACGGCGCCCGAGAGCGTCACCACGCCATCATTGACGCTGTAATTCAAATCATCGAACACGTTGAAGAACGGCAGCATTACCAGTTGATGGCGAACCTGAGCGCTCAAGTCCTGTTCCGGCGCGCTCCTGGCAAACACTGGGAACGCGGTGACAGCCATGGCCGCCAAAGCGGCTACTTGTGAAAACCTGCGAATCATCTTGTTCATTACCTTGTCCTCCGTCTACCCAAACCGATGCAGACGCCCTGCCGCAGGTTGCTGCGATTACATAGATTTACAGCGAAAAAAGTTGAATCCCCGCCCGTAACGAAACGGGCTTTCCGGTCACGCTATGATAAGAAGTGAACGCCCTTTTACAACCTCCATGTCCGATTCACACTCCGCCGAGTTTGGAATTAATAGCTGGCTCGAGGATGAGCTGTACCAGCAATACTTAAACGATCGCAAGACGATTGATCCGAGTTGGAAAGACGTATTCGAGACCAATGGCGGCGAGGCGCCGGTGCCGGGGAATGGCACGCACTCTCCCCAGGCGGTTGCGCTGCAGCCAAGTGGCGCGCAGGCGCCCAACGCCGTGGCTACGCCCGAGCATCAGCCGGTGGCCGGCGAGACGTTGGTACCGTTGCGGGGCGCTGCGGCGCGCATCGCCGAGAATATGAACGCCAGCTTGAGCATTCCGCTGGCGACTTCGCAGCGCGTGATCCCCGTCAAGGTCATCGATGAGAACCGCCGGATCATCAACGAACATCGCACGCTGACCGGCAAGAGCAAAATCTCCTACACGCACATCATTGGTTGGGCGATCGTCAAGGCGATCCGGAGCAATCCGACGTTGAATCACGCCTATGCGGAAACCAACGGCGAGGCGTTTCGCGCGATCCGCGACCGCATCAACCTCGGCGTCGCCGTGGATGTCGCGGGCAAGGACGGTGCGCGGTCGCTCAAAGTGCCCAACATCAAGGACGCCGGTTCGCTCGACTTCGCGCAGTACGTCGCCGCGTTCGACGATGTCGTGGCGCGCGCGCGCGCCAACAAGCTCACGGTTCAGGATTTCGAAGCCACCACCATTTCGCTGACCAATCCGGGGACGGTTGGCACGCTCGGCTCGGTGCCCCGTCTGATGCCCGGACAGGGCGCGATCATCGCCACCGGCGCTATCGACTTTCCGGCCGAATATCACGGCGTCACCGAGCAGCTGCGCGCCTTGCTTGGGATCAGCAAGGTGATGACGGTGACGTGCACCTACGATCACCGCGTGGTGCAGGGAGCCGAATCGGGAATGTTCCTGGGCCGGCTGCAGGCCTTGCTGGAGGGCGAAGAAGGGTTCTACGAGGAGATTTTCGCCGACCTCAAGATGCCGCACAAACCGGTGCGCTGGGAGCCGGACCGCCCGGTGTCGATTCCGGGCCTGCGCGGCGGCGCGCCACGCGACGAAGTGGCCAAGGAGGCCGCGGTTCTGCAGCTCATCAACGCGTATCGCGTGCGCGGTCATCTGATCGCGGATTTCGATCCGCTGGGCTCGGAGCCGGTGTATCATTCGGAGCTGGATCCGGCGACGTATGGGCTGACGATCTGGGACCTGGACCGCGAATTTCTCACCGGCACGTTAATGTCGGACGACGACGAGCCGCAGAAGATCGCCACGCTGCGCGAGATTCTGGAGACCTTGCGCCAGACATACTGCGGCAAAATCGGCTGCGAGTACATGAATATCCAGATTCCCGAGCAGAAGCGCTGGCTGCAACTGCGGATGGAACCGACGGGCAACCGCTGGCCGCTGGAGCCGGCTACGCGAATGCGAGCGCTCGAGCGCGTGATCGAGGCTGAGGAATTCGAGCGCTTCCTGCACACGCGCTTCATCGGCCACAAACGGTTTTCGCTCGAAGGCGGCGAATCGGCCATCGCGATTCTGGATGAAATCCTGGAGCGCGCGGCCAATTCCAATGTGCACGAGGCCGTGATCGGCATGGCGCATCGCGGCCGTCTCAATGTGCTGGCCAATGTAGTGGGCAAGTCGCTGGTCCAATTGTTCTCCGAATTCGAGGGCATGGACCCGGACAGCACGCAGGGTTCCGGCGACGTGAAATATCATCTGGGCGCGAGCGGCGTGCGCAAGGCGTCCTCGGGGCGGGAGATCGTGGTTTCGGTGGCCTTCAACCCGAGTCATTTGGAAGCGGTGGATCCCGTGGTGGAAGGCATCGTGCGCCCGAAGCAGGACCGGCTGGGCGACAAGAACCGCGAGCGCGTGATCCCGATCCTGATTCACGGCGACGCGGCTTTCGCCGGCCAGGGCGTGGTGGCCGAGACACTGAACCTGTCGCAGCTGGAAGGCTACACCACGGGCGGCACCATTCACCTGGTGATCAACAATCAGATCGGGTTCACCACCAATCCCAACGAAGCGCGCTCCACCCCGTATTCCACCGACGTGGCGCGCATGGTGCAGGCGCCGATTTTTCACGTCAACGGCGACGACCCGGAGGCGTGCATCCGCGTGGCGCAAATGGCCTACGATTACCGCCAGACGTTCAAGCGCGACGTGGTCATCGACATGTTCTGCTACCGGCGCCACGGGCACAACGAGGCCGACGACCCCAGCTACACGCAACCCATCCTGTATCGCAAGATTCGCAATCATCCTTCCGTTGCCGTGCAATATTCGGAGACCGCGGCACGCGAGGGCTTGTTGAAGCCGGAACAGGTGGAGCAGATCCGCAAGAGCATCAGCCAGCGCCTCAATGAGGTCTACGACGCTTCCAAGAAGAACCAGGAACAGTTCGAGGTGCAGGAGCTGAGCGCGATTGAAGGCGAGGACATCCTGCTGCCCAGCGCCAACACCGCGGTGGACCGCGCGACGCTGGAACGCGTGGTCGCCGGCATCACCACATTCCCCGACGATTTCCACGTGCATCCCAAGCTGGAAGGCTTCTTGAAGAAGCGTCAGGAAGTGCTGGCGGGCCATCCCATGGATTGGGCCACCGCCGAGACGCTGGCCTTCGGCACTCTGGTGCTGGAGCGGACGCCGGTGCGGCTCAGCGGCCAGGACAGCGGGCGCGGAACATTTAGTCAAAGGCATCTCGAGCTTTATGACAGCGAAACCGGCGAGCGCTACATCCCCTTGCAGCATCTGGCGCCGGACCAGGCGCGCTTCGACGTTTTCGACAGCTCGCTGAGCGAATACGCCGTCATGGGCTTCGAGTTCGGCTATAGCGTGGCCGATCCGCTGACGCTGGTGCTGTGGGAGGCCCAATTCGGCGACTTCGCCAACGGCGCGCAGATCATGATCGACCAGTTCATCGCCAGCGCCGAGTCGAAGTGGAGCCAGCCGAGCGGCCTGGTGCTGTTATTGCCGCATGGCTACGAAGGGCAGGGCCCGGAGCATTCCAGCGCGCGCATCGAACGGTTCCTGACGCTGTGCGCCGAGGACAATCTCCAAATTGTCAACGCCAGCACGCCGGCCCAGTATTTCCACCTGCTGCGCCGCCAGATGCGCGGCGGACCGGACCGGCGCGGCGTGCGCAAGCCCCTGGTGGTCTTCACGCCGAAGCGGATGCTCCGGCACCCCAAAGCGATTTCGACGATCCAGGAGCTGACGGCCGGAACGTTCCGCGAGGTGATGGACGATACCACGGGCATCGAACTGTCGCGCGTCCGGCGCGTGCTGCTGTGCTCCGGCCAGGTGTACTACGACCTGTTGGCGGCGCGGGACGAGCGTAAGATTCACAACGTCGCCATCCTGCGGCTGGAGCAGATGTACCCGTTCCCCGCGGGCCAGCTGCGCGATATCCTGGCGCGTTATCCCGAGACGGCGGATGTCGTCTGGGTGCAGGAAGAGGCGCGCAACATGGGCGCGTGGCGTTTCGTGCAGGAGCAATTGCAGCCGCTCCTGGAGTCCTCGCACCGCATGGTCCGCTATGCCGGACGGCCCGCGAGCGCAAGCCCCGCCGCCGGATCGCTCAAGCGCCACCAGCAGGAGCAGACCGAGTTCATCGACATGGCCTTCGCCAGTGAGATCAAGGCGGTGGCTAACAAGCGCAAGACCACGCGGCGCAAACGCGAAGTTGTGCAGTAGCATAGCGACGGTTCTGCCATCGGCAACTGAGGTATATACTGGCCCTCATGAAAACCTTCACCACGGCCTTTGTCCTGGCAGCGATGAGTTGGACCGCCAATGCCGCGCCATGCGACCGCGCCTGCCTGGACAAACTGGTGGATACCTATATCTCAGCGCTGGTGACGCATAATCCGTCCGGGGTTCCCTTTGCCGCCCAGGTAAAGTTCGTCGAGAATACCCTGCCGATGAAGCCTGGCGAGGGGTTGTGGAAAACCGCTTCCGCGGGGCCGACCACGTTCAAGATCTACGTGCCCGACCCGGTGGCGCAGCAGGTCGGCTTTATGTGCGTCATGCAGGAAGACGGCAAACCAATCCAGTTCGCCCTGCGCCTGAAGCTGAAGAACGGCAAGATCACCGAGGCGGAGCACCTGATCGCGCGCGGCCTGCAGCCCAATAGCTTGAAGAATCTCGAGACTCCGCGGCCGGGACTGCTGGCGGCCGTACCGCCCGCCGAACGCACGCCCAGGGACAAAATGCTGAAGATCGCCTATTCCTATTACACGGCTCTGGTGACGGGCAACGGCGACGCCGCGCCCTTCGCGGATGACTGTGTACGGCACGAGAACGGCATGCAAACCACCGGCAATCCCCCGCCCAAGACGCCGGGCTTTGGAACCGTGGGCGCCATGGGTTGCCACGATCAGCTCAACACGCACATTTTCGACTACATCACGCGGATCGAGCCCCGGCGCGTGGAAATTGCCGACGTGGAGGACGGGCTGGTGTTCGGCCTGTCGCAGTTCCGGCAGCCCATGAAGCAAAACTTTGTTAAGATCGTCGGCGTGCCCGGAGTGGAAAAAGTCGACATGCCGTTCAAGGCTTTCGATCTGCCCGCCGCGCACATTTTCAAGATCCGCGCGGGAAAGATCCACGAGATTGAGGCCATGGGCTTCATGCTTCCTTACAATTCCAAAACTGGCTGGGAGAAGACGGGAAAGTGAGGCGCTCCGCTAAAGAATGCTCCCGGGGCGAAGAAGAGGCGAAAAGAGACGCTGGCATAGGTAGGAAATCCATAAAACGTTTGTAACCCCAATAGCTAAGGGCACATCTGTATGTGAGAATCCAGGGGTCGGTGCGCGTTCGCAATGCGAACCCGTAGAGGACATTCGTCCCAAGTGTTGTAAGCTATCAACTTTCTGGCCGTCCCGCTGAAAGTAGATCAGAGAAGAAAGCAGAGGTGAGTCGGCATGCGAATTTGTGTGTTGGGTGGTGATGGTTACTGCGGTTGGGCCACGGCGCTGTATCTTTCGCGACGAGGGCATGAGGTCGCCATCGTGGACAACTTTCTCCGGCGTCAATGGGATTTCGAGCTCGGAGCGCTGACCCTGACCCCCATCCTGCCGCTAACCGAACGCCTACGAGTCTGGCAAGAGCTCACCGGAAAGTCGATCGAGATGTTTGTCGGCGACGTCAACGACTACAGTTTCCTGTCTACGGTCTTCGAGGACTTCCAACCGGAAGCGGTTGTCCATTTTGCCGAACAACGCTCCGCGCCCTATTCCATGATCGATCGCAAGCACGCCGTGTTCACCCAGGTGAACAATGTGGCTGGCACGCTCAACGTGCTGTTCGCGATCCAGGAGCTCCGGCCCGATTGCCACCTGATCAAGCTCGGCACCATGGGCGAATACGGCACGCCGAACATCGACATCGAAGAGGGTTACATCCGCATCGAACACAATGGGCGGTCGGACGTTCTGCCCTTTCCCAAGCAGCCCGGATCCTTCTATCATCTTTCGAAGGTGCATGACAGCCACAACATGATGTTCGCGTGCAAGATCTGGGGACTGCGCGCCACCGATCTGAATCAAGGCGTGGTGTACGGCACAGTGACCGACGAAACGGCGCTGGATGAAGCGCTGATCAACCGCTTTGACTACGATGACGTTTTCGGCACGGTTCTGAACCGGTTTTGCGTGCAGGCCGCCACCGGGCATCCTCTGACGGTGTATGGCAAAGGGGGACAAACCCGCGGTTTCCTGGATATCCGCGACACCGTGCGGTGCATCGAATTGGCTTGCCTGAACCCGGCTGAGCCGGGCGAGTGCCGGGTGTACAATCAGTTCACCGAACAATTTTCAGTCCTGGAACTGGCGCAGATGGTTCAGACTGCGGCGGGGAAGATGGGGTTGCAGGTGGAGATCGATCACATGGCGACTCCCCGCGTGGAGGCCGAGCAGCATTACTACAACGCGAAGCATTCCAAGCTCATCGATCTCGGCCTGCGGCCGCACTATCTGAGTGATTCTCTGCTAGACTCGCTCATGAATACCGCCGTGAAGTATCAGGACCGCGTGGACATCTCTTTGTTCCTTCCGCAGGTCAACTGGAAGAACACCCAGAACCGGCGCTGCCGGCCGCTGACGGCTCGAGCGGTAGCCGCGTCGGAGACCGAGTCTTGACCGGTTTCTGCTCACCTTTCCGCCGCGGGGGTGGGTGACGTGTGCGGGATCGCCGGGTTTACTACCCGGCAGCGGACTGCACCTCCCGGCAGGATTCAGGACGCCGTGGAGTCGATCCGGCACCGCGGACCGGACCAGCAGGGCGTTTATCAATCCGCTACGGTTTCGCTGGGTGCCGCGCGCCTGAAGATCGTCGACCTTCAGGGCGGCGACCAGCCCATCCAGGATCCCCAAACCGGGACGGTGATCGTCTTCAACGGCGAGATCTACAACCATTTGGAATTGCGCCGGGAGCTGGAGCGCCTGGGCCGCTGCTTCCACTCCCACAGCGACACGGAAACCGTTCTCCAAGCCTTTCTGGAGTGGGACACGGAGTGTTTCGCGCGGATGCGGGGAATGTTTGCCGTGGCGCTCTGGAGCGAGCCCAAGCGGCGGCTGGTGCTGGCTCGCGACCGGATGGGGATCAAACCGCTCTATTTCGCGCAGCGCGGCGAGGACCTCTATTTTGGTTCCGAACTGAAGACCATCCTGGTCCATCGGGAGATCGGCCGCACGCTGAGTCTGGACGGGCTGGATTGTTATCTCTCGCTCAACTATGTTCCCGCGCCCTGGACGTTGGTGGAGGGGATCCGGAAGTTGTTGCCGGGCCATTGGCTGGAGTGGCGGGACGGCGCCGTTCGCACGGAATGCTACTGGCGGCTGCCGCGTCCCGAGGAACGCCGCTGGGACCCGCGCGCCGCGCAGGAGGAGTTGGACCGGTTGCTCCGGCAGTCGGTGGCCGAGCATCTGCTTTCCGACGTGCCGTTGGGCGTGTGGCTCAGCGGTGGAGTCGATTCCTCGACGCTGCTGCATTATGCCGCGGAGGCGTCGTCATCGCCCATTCAAACCTTCTCCATTTCGTTCCGCGGCCGCAGCTTCGATGAAACGCCGTTCATCCGGTCCGTCGCTGAGCGCTACAGCTCCCAGCATCACGAACTGGACATGAGCAGCGAGCAGGACCTGGCGGGCGTGATTGAATCGTTCGCTTACTATTCCGACGAGCCGAATGCCGACGCCGGCGCGGTTCCCGTGTGGCTGCTTTCCAAATTGACGAAGCGGCATGCCACCGTTGCGCTCAGCGGAGAAGGCGCCGACGAGCTGTTCGGCGGATATCTGACGCACCGCGCCAGCATGCTCGCGCACACGCTGCGCCGCCTGCCCGGGAAAGTGCTCCATTTAGCGGAAGCCGTCGCCCGGCGCCTGCCGGTTTCCGATGAGAAAATCGGCTTCGAGTATAAAGCCAAGCGATTTCTTGCAGGCTGCCGCATGCGGCCTGAACGGGCCCACGTCTATTGGAACGGAACTTTCTCAAGCGCCGAAAAGCGCAGCCTGTTGTACGGGCCTTTGCCGGGATCGCTCGACGCGATGCTCGGCGGACTGGCGGCCGCCGGCGACAGCCTCCCCGCCTATCTGTGGTTCGATCAGGCGTACTACCTGCCCGACGATATTCTGACCAAAGTCGACCGGATCAGTATGGCGCACTCCATCGAGGTGCGCCCGCCTTTTCTCGATCACCGGATCGTGGAGTTTGCCTCGAGCCTTCCGGCGAACCTGCGGATCCGCGGGTCGCGGCAGAAGTGGATCTTGAAGGAATTGATGCGCGGAAAACTTCCGCCCGCGGTTCTGTCGCGAAAGAAAGTCGGCTTCGACGTGCCGGCGCACGAGTGGTTCCGGGGTCCGCTGCGCCCCTTGCTGGAAGCGACGCTTGCCGGTGCGGCGGCCTCCTATTCCGGGATTTTCCGATTCGGTGAGATCGACGCTTTGGCGCAAGCCCACTGGCAGCGGCGGGCGAATGTCGGGTACCATCTGTGGGGCCTGCTGACCTTGTTTCTATGGATGAAGAGATGGACAATTCAAGTGGTCCCGCGGGAAGAACCGGCGCGGATTCCGGAACAAGTCTTCAGCTCCTCCTGATCGTCCTGCTCTTCGCCGCCGCGGTTTACGCCGGCAGCATGACTTCCCCGCCCTCGCTGATGGATGACGTCGACGCCGTGCAGGCGCAGATTTCGCGCAACATGCTGGCGTCAGGCGATTGGGTGACGGCGCGCCTGGACGGCATCGCCTATCTGGAAAAGGCGCCTCTGATCTACTGGCTGATGGCCCTTTCGTTCAAGGTCTTCGGACCGTGGGACTGGGCGGCGCGAATTCCGGTGGTGCTCTCGGCTTTGGCGCTCGCGGGGCTCACCGCCGCATTCGGCATGTGGGCCTTCGGAAAACGCGCCGGATTTTACGCCGGATTGTGCATCGCCACCTGTTTCGGCCTGTTTTTATTCACTCGAATTTTGATTCCCGACGTGATGCTCACGGCGGACATCACGCTTTCCATGTGGGCGTTCCTGCGCGTGCTGGATGAAGAGGAGCGCCGCCGTGGACTGTGGGCCTTCCTGCTGGCGGCAAGCCTGGGTGTCGGCCTGTTGCTCAAAAGCCTGATTGGCGTCGTGTTTCCCGTGGCAGCCGGCGTTATTTATCTGGCGCTGACCCGGCAGTTACTGCAGGCGAAGGTTTGGAAACGTCTGCGCCCCCTGAGCGGCATCCTCATCATCCTCGTGATTGCCGCGCCGTGGCACATCCTGGCGACGCTACGAAATCCACCGTATTTCTCCTTGTCTTTTCGGAGCGCTCCCGGAGAATATCACGGCTTTTTGTGGTTTTTCTTCATGAATGAGCAGGTTTTGCGATTCCTGAATCTGCGTTATCCGCGCGATTACAATACGGTGCCGCGCATCTACTTCTGGCTGTTCCATTTGATCTGGCTGTTTCCCTGGAGCGTCTATTTTCCGGCCATCGCCCAACTCTCGTTCCGGCCGCTGGATCGCGCCGGGCGCGCCCGCCTGCTCGCGCTCTGCTGGCTTGGGTTCATTCTGGTCTTCTTCACGTTCTCGACGACCCAGGAATACTATTCGATGCCGGCCTATCCCGCGTTCGCTCTATTGACCGGAGCGGCGATGGCGGCGGGCGGCGCTTGGATCCGGCGAGGCACCCGGGTACTGTGCGGCGTGCTGCTCTGCGCTGCCGTGGCGACGGGGACGCTCTGGTTTCTGGTGAGGAATGTTCCGGCGCCCGGAGATATTTCCACTGCCTTGAGCCTTCATCCCGCTGCGTATACGCTTTCGCTCGGACATATCGAGGACCTGACGCTGAGTTCCTTTGCTTACCTCCGTCTTCCGTTGCTGCTGGCCGCGTTGGCGTGTCTGCTTGGCGCTCTTGGGACGCTGCGTGCCCACGGCGGCCGGGCCTTTTTAGCCGCGGCCATCATGTCGGTTCTATTCTTTCAAGCGGCGAGAATGGCGCTCATCGTGTTTGATCCCTACATGTCGTCGCGGCCATTGGCCGAAGCACTGCTGCGGTCGCCCCAAGGCAAGCTCATCGTGGACCATCACTACTACACGTTTTCTTCCATTTTCTTCTATACCAACCGCGATGCTTTGCTGCTGAACGGCCGGATCAACAATCTGGTGTATGGCTCTTACGCTCCGGGCGCACCCAACGTGTTCATCGACGATCAGCAATGGAAGCAGCTGTGGAGCGGCTCCGGCCGTTGCTATCTGGTCGCGAGCCAATCCGCCGTGCCACGCCTGGAAAATCTGGTGGGACGCGAGGCTCTGAACGTCGTGGCCGAGAGCGGCGGCAAGCTCGTTCTTACCAATCAGCCCTTACCGTCGGATAACCTGAAGAAATGATCGCCACCCTGCTCCTGGGAATCGCGGCGATTCCGTTCCTCTACTACCTCATCGCGATTTACAGCTCGTGGCGCTATTTTCATCAGCCGGCGAAGCCGCCGGATCCAGGATTCACGCCCCCGGTCAGCAACCTGAAACCGATCCGCGGACTCGACCCGGAGGCTTATGAGAACCTGGCGAGTTTCTGCCGCCAGGATTATCCCGATTATGAAATCGTGTTCTGCGTCGATCCTGACGATGAAGCGGTGCTGGGGGTCATCGACCGGTTAAAGGCGGATTTTCCGGAGCGCCAGATCCGTGTGCTGTACGGTTCCGGGCGCGTCGCCACCAACGACAAGGTCGCGAAACTGGCGCGTCTGGTAAATGAAGCCAATCACGAGGTGGTAGTGATCAGCGACAGCGATGTGCGCGTAACGCCGGATTACCTGCGGCAAGTGACTGCGCCGCTGCGCGACTCGCGCGTCGGAGCGGTGACCTGCTTTTACGCGCCCACCGAGATTAAGACTTTCACGGACCATCTCCAGACGGTCGGGATGACGTCCGACTTTTATGCCGGCGTACTGGTCGCCTGGCAACTGGACGGCATCAAGTTCGCTCTCGGTACCACCATCGCCACGACGCGCACGCACCTGGCGGGATTTGGCGGCTATGCTTCCATCGAGAACCAGCCCGCCGACGATCTTCTCGTCGGGCGGCTGATCGCGGAACAAGGCTACGAGGTGGTCCTGCTCCCTTACGTAATCGAGACCGTGCCGGATTACGCGTCGATGCGCGCGCTGTTTCATAAGCGGCTGCGCTGGCTCGTTGTGATGCGGCACATGCGTCCTTCCGGGCATCTCGGATTGCTGCTCACGCAAGGACTGCCGTGGTCGATCGCAGCGGCGCTCGTGCACCCTGCGGCTGCCGTCGCACTCGGGTATCTCGGCGCTTACTTTGGCCTGCGAGTGGCCATGACGTGGATGATCGGTATCCATGGAATGAAGCAGCCGCGTTTTTGGGCGCAAATGCCGCTGATCCCGCTGTGGGACGCGCTGGCGTTCGTCATTTGGCTGGCCAGTTTTCTGCGCCGCAGCATTCGCTGGCGCGGCGCCGATTACTACATCCGCGAAGGCAAGCTGGTGCCGGTGTTGAATCCGGCCAAGGATTGATCAGCCTCCCACCAGCACTACGCCGCAAAGAACGATCAGCGCTCCCGCTGCCCGGCGCACGCCGATGTGCTCCCGCAGGACCAGTTTCGCCAGCACGGTTTCCAGCACGAAGCTTGCGGCCGAAGCTGGAACGGCGAAACTCAAAGGCTCCCTCTGTACCAGCGCCAGGAACGAGAAGAACGAAACAGCCATGCACGCGATCGCCAGGATCAGGAAGCGGCGCTGCGCGATCAAGCGAAGCAGGCGCATCAGGCCCCGCGGCTCCACGGATTGCCCGCCGGCACGCTTCATTTCGTGGCTTTGCAGCAGATCGCTTAGCACCGTGGCGACCACCATCACCGCAACCAGAACCCATCTCATCGCGCTTTCCCGCCGGTGGTATAGTGCGCCGTCGAGCCCACCAGGACTGCGCCCACGAAGATCAGAGCTGTTCCGAGCCAGCGCTCGCTCGACACGTTTTCATGCAGAACGGTCTTTCCCAGAAACGCCGCGATGACGTAGCCGATGGCCGTGACGGGAAGCACATAGCTTAAATCCGCGAGGCTCAACAGCGCCAGACGTGTGAGCAGAGCCAGCACGAGAGCCACCACACCGACCCCGACAACCGGATCAAATATTGCCCGGAGATATGAGACTGGATTTGCCGGCATCACCTGCGGGACATGTTTCATGCCCCAGGCCAGCAGCAGATTTCCCGCCGCCCGAAGCGCGATAAACAGAACGAGAAACGCGTAAACTCGCGGAGCGGTTCCCGCCTTGGCTGCGGCGACGCTGACGTTCATGGAGAAAATGGCGGGGACGACGGGGCTCGAACCCGCGACCTCCGACGTGACAGGCCGGCGTTCTAACCAGCTGAACTACGTCCCCCAGGGTGTGTAATACGTCGGCAACCTCATGTTAACATACCGCCGCGTTACAGCTCGAACAGTTGCGCTTGTTTGCGCAGAACCACCGGGGCAGGCCATTCGCGCCATTCGCCGAGCAGCGGGAAATACAGGCCCAGCCGGATGGGACGATCGTCGCGCTGGACCATCAGGCGCGCGTAACGCTCCAGTTGATCCTGGTAGCGGCGCTTTTCGGTCTCCAGGAAATTCTCCAAAGCGCCGCCCTGGTGTTGGCCCGTCTTGTAGTCGATGATCCAGCGGACGCCGTTTTCGTCGATGAAGGTCCGGTCGATCACGGCCTCGTGAAGCGCGCCGTCGACGAATCCGGCGATCGACAACTCACTGTGAGCGTCCTCGTGCTCTGCAAGAATCCAGCGGCCGCGCGGATCGCGGAGGGTCCGCAGTAAGCCCGCTTCCACCTGGTTGGCAGCTTCGTTCAACTCAGCCGGGGAAACTCCCAGGTTCGCCAGCACGGCGCGATAGGCTCCCTGCTCGGAGCGCACGCGGGCTTCCTTCCAGACTTCCAGGCCTTCACGCGCGATCTTTTGCAGGAATGCGTGCAGCGCGGTGCCGATGTAACGCCGGCGATCGCTTACCCATTCGAAGGTTGGCGGCTCCGCCAGTGTCGCGGCGGTTTCGAGCCGGCTCGCGGTGACGGACGGCGGCGGATCGGGAACTTTCCAATTTAGCGGAAGGCGGCGGATCGCCCTGGCCGGGCTCGGCGCCTCGGCGCCATCGGAGTGCGTGAAGTTGGAAAACGCTCCTGCGTAAGCGGGCCAGAGCAGCTTCAAGAACGAATTGGCCGAAGGCTCGCTCACCGAACCATCCGCCTTCGTCTTCACGCAACTAAGCAAATGCAGCTGCTCTCGCGCTCGGGTGGCCGCAACGTACAGCAGGCGAGCGGTCTCATGTTCCGCCTTACGGCGCTCCAGATGACTCAGATAATCGTAGATCGTGTCCGCGCTGCCGGCCTCCGCGATGGGCGCCAGCAACAACTGGCCGCGCTGTTCCAGCCACAACAGTAACGGCGGATCGTCCTGCCGCGGCGGCGTTCCCAGGCCGGGCAGGATCACGGTATCGAACTCCAGGCCCTTGGCCTTGAAAATGGTCATCAGCTGAAGTCCTGGTCCGGCCTGGGTGTCCGCGTGGGCAAAGAGCGCGCTCACTTGCTCGCGAAACCAGTTAAAATCGGCGTGATCGGCGCCGTCGGTGAGGCCCTCCAGAAGATCGAAATACGCCGCGGCATCTTCCAGCGCCGTTTCATCCTCGACGCAGGCGGGACCGCCCAAGCGCAACCACGCGCTCTCCACCCAACGGCGCAAAGGCACTCGCCCGCGATCGTCGAGGGCACGTTCCAGGACAGGCAGTATGCGCTGTACACGCGCGCGGCCGTCCTCGCTCAGCGCCAGGTCCGGCCGTTGCAGGGCGTCCCAGATGGTCGCGGCGGACTCGCTGTTCGCGAGAGCGCGCAAATCACTAAGAGTCAGACCGCACCAGGGCGCGCGCAGAATGGCCAGCCACGAAACGCGGTCGGCCGCATGCAGCAGCGCGAAGGTCAACGCCATCAGGTCTTCCACCACTGGGCGCTCGCCAAGTTGATCGATTTCGATGGCCTGATAGGAGATGTCTTGTTCCTTCAGGGCTCCGACAATCTGGACCAGATGGGAACGTGCTCGGACCAGAACCGCGACCGTGCCGCCCGTCGCGGCGTTCACCAGCTCAAGGACACGCTTCGCTTCATCTTTCGAATTCAGGAACGCGTGCATTTCGATAATGGCTTGGCCCGCCGCTGCTCCCGGCACGCTGGGCGAATACGCGACCGCGCCGGACTCGATGTCGTCCATGCCGGCCAGAATGGGCGTAAACGTTCGATTCACCCAATCCACCAGCGCGGGACGCGCGCGGAAGTTCACGCTCAGCGTGAGCGGCTCGAAACGAATCGCGCCCAATCCCTGCTCACGCGCTTTCAAAAACAAACTCACATCCGCCTGGCGGAAGCGATAGATCGACTGCATCGGATCCCCCACCAGAAATAATGTCCGGCCGTCGCCGGCCTCCCATCCCGCGGTCAGCTTCTCCAGCAGCTCGAACTGCGTGAAGGAGGTGTCCTGAAATTCGTCCACCAGAATATGCTGGATCTTGTGCCCGAGCGCCAGGGCAAGGTCGGCGGGTGCGCCGCTTTGGCCCAACGCATCCGAGGCGCGAATGGCCAGCTCCGCGAAGTCCACGCGCCCGCGCTCGCGAAAAACCAGTTGCAGTTCGCCGACCGCCAGAGTCAGGACGGACACGGCCGCCTTCATCGCTTCCCACTGAGCCTCCGTGAAGCGCGGCGCCGGCAGCTTGCGGAGACGCTTCAGCGACTCGAGCAACGCATCGTTGCTCCGCAGCCGGGCTAGCAGGGCCTCGTAGCGCGTCCGGAGAGGATGACCTTTGTGAAACCTAAGCTCGCGATTTAGCTGTCTGCGCCAGTCCCCGGTCTTGGTGAGCAGCAATTCGGCGAGAGGCGTCCATCGGGGAAGATCCTCCGGCCGCGCTTCGGGGAACGACGCCAATTCGAGCAATGCAGCGATGTCCGCGATTGACGCATCGTCAAAACCAGCGTGCAGCGTCGCCAGCTCATCCTGGATCAACCGCTGGAGCGACTCTTCCAGCGTCGTGCGCACGGTCCCGAAGTCGATGCTGGTTCCGGTCAGACGCAACCATTGATCGCGCTTCTCCAGCATCTGCCGGATGAGCTGCTCGGCTCTCTGGAAATCGTTATCCAGATGCAACAGCAGATAAGCCAGCCCTTCGTGGCCCTGCTCTATATGCCGAAAGGTGTTTCGAGCTGCTTCGCGGTACAGGTCTTCCGCCTTCTCGGTGATCTCCGGCATGGCGCCGAAGCGCGCCAGCCAAGGCATCCGCCGGGTGACCGCGGCGCACAGCGCGTCGATGGTCTCGATGCGGAGCTGAGCGGGGTTTTGGACGAGGTTCCAGCCGAGCTGGTGGTCGCGAGCCAGCACGTTTTGTGCGATGCAGTACGTAGTACGCTGGTGCTCGGCCTCTGGTTCCTCGCCGCTCGCGGCTGCCCGCAGTGCATCCACCACGCGCGATCGCATCTCGCCCGCGGCTTTTCGCGTGAACGTGATCGCTATCACCGCGTCCGGCGACTCCACCGTTTGCAGGAGCTTCAGATGGCGCTGGATCAGCAGCTCCGTCTTGCCCGAGCCCGCCGGCGCTTGCACAATGAAGGACGTCGACGTGTCCAGCGCCCGCTCGCGCGCCGCGCTATCCGCGATCATTCTCAAACTCCCGGATGCGGCAAAGCGCGCGCAGCCCGCAGTGATCGCAAGCGCCGCGCTTCGGGTCCACTGCGGCTTTCCCGGCGCGAAAGTCCAGCGCCAACCGCTCCAGCACGCTTCTCCATCCCGCCACTTGCTGATAGAAAGGAGCGGCCTGTTCAAGCCGCATGGCTTTCATGCCGGGCAGAGAGACACCCGGCTCTGTCAGCCCGAGAAAACCAGACTCGCCGGTGCGAATTTGTGCAAACGCGGCTCCGGCCACCGGCAGCTCGCTGGTGGCGCAATACAGAGGAACCTGCGGCTCATCCAGACGGTCGCCCATCCAAGCGCTAGGGCTCACCTTCCCAGTCTTATAATCCAGAACGATTTGGCGGCCGTCAGGCAGTTCATCAATGCGATCGGCCCGAACGCGGATCTGCAATCCGCCGACGCTTACCGCACGATCCTTTTCGGATTGATAGATGCGAAACCCGGCGCGCGATTTCTCAACCTGCAGCCACTCGCTCAGCAGCCTCTCTAGTCGCCGCCGCTCCAGATTCCGCCCGATGCCTGGGCCCAGCGTATCGACGGCGTGATCGACCGAACGTCGAATCAACCCCTGTAATTCCTCCGCGCTCAGCGCCATCAAGCGCGCCTGCGACCCTAGTTCCGTCCAGATGGATTCCAGCGCCTTGTGTACCGTCGCGCCCCGGTCCCTGTAGCTCAAACCGAGATCGCCATCTTCGAGGGGTTTCGCGCCCAGGCGATGCACCGCGAAAGCGCGAAACGGGCAGGCCGCCATATCCCGGAACAAACGCACGCCACCGGACTGCTCGCTCTCGCCGGCGATGGGCGGCGCAGTTTCGTCGGCGAGTTGTTCCAGGCTCGCGGCTGCTCTCATCCGCGCGATCCATCCGGTCCTCGGCGGCTGCTCCTTCTCCAGCAACCACAAGCCACCAGCCACCAGGGGACTCGGCGCAAGCGCTCGGTCGCCTTCCATTTCCGGGTAGCTGACCACGACATCCGGCGCGCTGGCGAGCAGACGGCCGAGCAGCTTGGTGCTGAACTCCAACTCGCGCCCGGCTGAGGAATGCGGCAACCCGAACTCGCGTTGCAGGGAAATCGGCAGGAACGGATTCGGGCTCGGCGGTGCGGGCAAGGCGTCGTCGTGGAGGCCCATGATCCAAAGGTGATCGAAGCGCAAGCCCGACGCTTCCAGTAGGCCCATGACCTGAACGGGCGCGCCCTCGTTCTCCACCTGGAAAATCGTCGTGGACGCCAATTCCTGAAGGCGGCCGAGCGCCTGGCCGTAGCTGAGCAGCGGCGTGGCAAGGTCCAACGCCGCGAACTGGGAGAGCATGCCGTGCCAGGCCTCGCGCGTTTGAAATTCGCGACTGCTCAAAGGCCGGTCGCCGGGCCAGCCTAAGGCTTCCAAAAGCCGCGCGAAATCCCGGCTCCAGTCGCCGGCCCGCTGCGCGTTCGGCAGGTCCTGCAACTCCCTTTCAAAACGTCCCAAGACGCGCTGGAGTTGCGCGCAACTGGCTGCCGCCTCACACAACGCGTCAATCGGAATATCCCACCGGCCTCTCCGCCGCAGCTTGGCATCCAGTACCGCCCGCCCGGTCCACTCGCTCTCGGCGCCGCCCAGAAAAGGGGATCGCAGCAGCAATCCGGCTTGCGGCAGTGACATGGATCCGAGTCCGAACTCGAGCGCGAGCAGCGCGGCGCGGATCAGTGGATAGTCGCCGAGCGGAGGCCCCAGCGACACATGAAAGCACCGTTTTTGATCACCCTGCTCGCCGCCCGGGTCCAACCCTTCCTGAAAGATGCGCTCCACCGCCGGCCGGCGCCGCGCCAGGTCCGGGACGATAATTCCGATCCGCGCTTCCGGATTCTGTTCTATTTGGCGCCGCGCCCAGTGAGCCGCCGCACGGATCTCGCCCATTGAGTCACGCACCCTGCGGCGCTCCTGCGTCGAGCGATAAGCGGGAGGTTCCAATCTCTGAACCTTGCCCAGCGCATTTAGAAATTCGACTTGCTGCGGTGTAAGATCGTCGAAGCCTGCCAGGAAAAACGTGCCTCCAGGCGCGATGCCCCCGCGCAGGAAATCGCTGAGCCGCGCGCGCTCCAGCCATCCATTCGCCTCTAAGCGGCGCTTGAAGCGGCGCGACCAATCCGCATACGCTGCCCAATCTTCGGTCGCTTCGAAGCGGCCATCCAGCGGCAACCGGTAAGCCTGGATGAGTCGCCAGGCTTCCATTGCCTCGCGCGCGGTCTCGGGAATCCGCAACAGCGACTCGCCTTCGGGCGATTCGCGGATCACCTGCTCCCATACGACCTGCTCCTGAACTGAATTGAGCAGAACCGGAGTGTCGCCCGAGGCGCGCACCAACCATTCGCGCCACGCACGGTCCAGAAACGCGTCGAAGGGCAGAATATCCGGATGCTCCCAGACGGAGCGGCCCTGCTCCCGCTGCCGCGCGTGAAAATCGCGCGAGAGCACCCGCGCCAACCGGCGGCTGCCCGTCATCAGCGTGGCGCCGTCCTGAATCGCGCGGAAAATCTCCTCGAGCATGTGTTTTCATGATAATTTGAGCAAGCGAATCACAGTGGCGATCGACGGTCCGGCGGGCGCGGGCAAAAGTACGCTTGCGCGCCGCATCGCGGCGAAGTTGGGTTATGTCTACATCGACTCGGGGGCCATGTACCGTGCCGTCGCCTTATGGGCGTTGCGCGCCAAGGTCGCGTTGTCCGACATGCACCGTTTGGAACAACTGGCCACCGCCGCGAACATCGAATTCGTTCCGGGAGACGGCTCGGTCCTGCTGAACGGCGAGGATGTCTCGGAGGCCATCCGGCGCCCGGAAATCAGTCAGGCGGCCTCGGAGGTGTCCCTTGTTCCGGCCGTGCGCCGCGCTTTGGTCGAGAAGCAGCGCGAACTCGGCCAGAAAGCTTCCGTGGTGATGGAAGGCCGCGACATCGGCTCGGTCGTGTTTCCGGACGCGACGGTGAAAATCTTCCTGGATGCGCAACCCGAGGAGCGCGCGGCCCGCCGCTCCAAAGAAACATCTCTGCCCACGGATGTCGTGGGGCAACAATTGCAAGAGCGCGACCAGCGCGATCGCACGCGCGCGCAATCTCCGCTGGTCCAGGCCCCGGACGCGGTGTATGTGGACACCACGGGACGCACGATCGAGGAAGTGGAAACGGCGCTGCTCAAAATCATTCGCGACCGCACGTCCAACGGCCAAGAACGAACGCACTGAAATGAATCAACCCCTTCTTGTAATGAAATTTGGCGGGACCAGTATGGGCTCAGCCGAACGGATTCGAGTGGCGGCGGAAATCTGCACCGAACAGAAGCAGCACAGGCCCGTGGCGGCGGTTGTGTCGGCCATGTCGGGCGTAACGGACCTGCTGCTTAGCACCCTACGGCACGCCGAAGCCGGCGACGAATCCGGCATCGAGTCCAATGTAAAGGCGCTGGCCGGGCGGCACGAAGACGCTTGCCGTGATTTGCTGGCGGGCGAACGGTGTGGCCGGGCGCTGGAAGGCATTCACGAATTGGTGGGCGACTTCCAACGCATCGCGCACGGCATGCTCATGCTGGGCGAGCGGCCACCGCGCTCGGTGGATGAAGCCATCGCGATCGGCGAACGGCTTTCGGCTCTGTTGATGACGGAGTATCTGGAAGGGGCGGGCATCCCGGCGCGGGCGATCAATGGCGCGGATGTGATCGTCACCGATGCAGTCTTCGGCGGCGCGACGCCCATCATGGACGCGACCCGCAGGAAGGCGGATGAACTGCTGCGCCCGTTGCTGGCCGGCGGCATTCTTCCTGTGATGACCGGCTTCAACGGCGCCACCGCCGATGGCCGGCCGACAACACTGGGCCGCGGCGGATCGGATTTTTCGGCTTCGATTCTCGCGGCTGTGCTGGATGCGTCCGAATTGTGGATCTGGACCGACGTCGACGGCATCATGAGCGCGGATCCGCGTTCCGTGCCGGAGGCGCGCGTGCTGGACGCGTTGACCTACAACGAAGCGGCCGAACTGGCCTACAACGGCGCTAAAGTCCTGCATCCGCGAACGCTCGCGCCGCTCATCGAGCGCCAGATCCCGGTGTGGAGCAAGAACAGCTTTCATCGCGAGCATCCGGGCACGCGGATTGTTCCCACACTCCCGGCGCCCGCCGGTCCGCGAGCCGTGACCTCGATGTCCAACGTGGCTCTGATTTCGATTGAGCCGGCCAGCGCGGCGGTCAGTGGAACGCGATTGATGGCGCGTGCCATGGAAGCCATGGCCGACGCCAACGCCGAAGTGCTGGCGCTTTCCAGCTCCAGCTACCGCCAGAGCTTCTGTTTCCTGGTTCGCAAAGAAGAAGTGGCCGCGGCGATGAAGTCGCTCGAATCCGACCTCGCCCTGGAACTGACGCATGGCTATCTGAAGCCGATCTCCGTCGACGAAAACGTGGGTTTGCTGGCGATCGTAGGCGAGGGCATGCGCGGGACGCCGGGGCTCGCGGGCCGCCTGTTCCAGGCGATTTCCGAGCAAAACGTCAACATTATTGCGATTGCGCAAGGCTCCAGCGAGCTGACTATCAGCATCGTGGTCCGGCGAGACGGGCTGGAGCGGGCCGTCCAGGCTGTGCATCGGGAGTGCCGGTAGCGGCCGGGAAACTGCAGGAAATCCATTCGCGCGTGTGTCAAACTGAAATCGTGCCTGAGTTTTGCACCTGCGGCGTTCAATTGCCGCCGGACGCCCGCTTCTGTCATAAATGCGGAAAGCCGCAATATGACTATCCCGGGTTTGTCGAGGAGCCGGAGCCCCAGCCGCCGCCGTTACCGGAGAGCGCTCCGCTGCAGATGGCGCCGGAAATCGGTTTTCACAACCGGCTGGCGGTTCGAATCGGATTCATCACGGCGCTGGCGGGAATATTTGTCTTTCTGGTTCCGCTGCCTTTGCCCTTCCTCCGGCTGGTGATTGCATTCATCGCCGCGGGATTCCTGGCCGCGTTTCTTTACAGCCACCGCACCGGCCAGCCTTTGAGCATTCGCGGCGGCGCGCGCCTGGGATGGATCACCGGCATCTTTTCTTTCGCCATGTTTATCGCGCTTTCCACCGTGGACATCGTAGTCTTGTCGAACGGGGGCGGGCTGGCGAAATCCATTCAGAGCCAGCTACCGCCCGACGACGCGCGCAGCCAGATGCTGGCCCAGATCCTGAACGATCCCTCCAATCTCGCCGCGATGGTGCTGTTGTCGCTGATTCTGATGTTTATTGTGCTGACGGCATTGCCGATCATCGGCGGAGCGCTGGGCGCCAAAGTTCTCACCAAGGAATGATCCGCTCTGCGGTGCTGGTCGCGGCCGCCTTGCTGGCGGCGAATCCGTTGTGCGCCGCGCTCACCCCGCAGCAGCGGCAGCTCAACATTGACTCGTTCGAATACGTCTGGAAAACCATTCGCGATAAGCACTGGCAGGTCCGGCCCGGCGGCTTGGACTGGCAGGCGATTCATGCCGAGTTCCGGCCGAAGATGGAAAAGGCCGACAGCATGGACGCGGCTCGTGCGGTTCTGAACGAGATGCTGGGTCGCTTGCACCAGACTCACTTCGCCATCGTTCCCAGCGAACTCTATTCAGACCTGGGAAGCACGCCCAACGGATACAACGGTACAGGTCTGGATGTCCGTGTCATTCATTCCCAGGTGCTGGTCACTTCCGTGGACCCTGGTTCGCCCGCGGAGGCACAAGGCATCCGGCCCGGATGGCAGATCCTGACGATCAACGGCGTAGATCTTGCGCCGGTAATCGAGAAGCTCGACACAATCTACGCCCACTCGACGTTGCGTGAGCTGATCTCGCGGCGGGCGATTCTCGCCAGGCTCGGCGGTCCCGTTGCGCTGCAGCTTTCCGATGCCGGCCTGCATGTTACTAAAGCGCTGGCGAGCGGCACGCCCAAGGGCGCTCGGGTGCAATTCGGTTACCTGGATCCGGGCTACGTCTGGATCGAATCTTCGCGGGTCGGCAACGGGAATATCGGCTTGGTGCGCTTCAACCTGTTCCTCGACGCGGAGCACATCATGAAGAAGTTTGGAGAGGCCGTGGAATCGTGCCGCAACTGCGATGGATTCATCATCGATCTGCGCGGGAATCCGGGCGGTATCGGCGTCATGGCGATGGGCATCGCGGGCTGGTTCATCGATAAGCCGGGTGAGCGGCTCGGCACGCTCTATCTCCGCGAGAGCACGCTCAAGTTTGTCGTCAACCCGCGGCTGCACGCGTTTCCCGGGCCGCTGGCCATCCTGGTGGACGGCGCTTCCGCGTCTACGTCGGAGATCCTGGCGGAGGGCTTGAAGGACCTGGGGCGGGCGCGCGTCTTCGGCACGCGAACCGCGGCCGCGGCGCTGCCTTCGGTATTCGAGAAGCTTCCGAACGGCGACGGCTTTCAATACGCCATTGCCAACTACATCTCCGAGGGCGGCCAGCCCTTGGAGGGAAGGGGCGTAACGCCGGATGTGGAGACGCCGGTCACGCGCGAGGCGCTGCTTGAAGGCAAGGATCCGCCGTTGGACGCCGCGATCGAATGGATCGAACAGCGGAAGTAAACGGCTAGGCCGGAATCGGATGTTCTTCGATCAGCGCCGCGATCCGGTTGTGTAGTTCGTTGGTCAGACGTTCGCGGTCGCGCGGCTGCGCCCCGGCAGTCGCGATCAGTTCGCCGATGCGCATGGTGACGCGGCCGCTACGCACGCACGCGGAACCATAGGGCAGGATTTCACGCGTGCCCTGCACAGCCACGGGAACCACGGAAACTCCGGCGCGAATTGCGATGTGCGCGGCGCCTTCTTTGAAAGGTTGCAGTTGGCCGTCGTGAGAGCGCCCGCCTTCGGGGAAGATCAGCAGTGAGATGCCTCGCTCCCGGACAATTTGGGCGGCGGTAGCCATGGCTTTCACCGCGCCGCGAGGGTCGTCGCGCGGGACCGGGATGTGGCCGGCACGTCCCAGATGCGTTCCAAGGAACGGGATCTGAAACAAGCCCCGCTTGGCCATAAAACGGAACTGCACCGGGATGTTCGCCAGGACCACCGGCGTATCCATGTAGCTCAAATGATTCGCCACGAAGACGTAGCTTCCTTCGGGCGAGATCTTTTCCAGGCCTTCCACTTTTACTTGGACGCCGCTCACCCACAGCAGAAAGCGCGCCCAGGACCGCGCCACCGCGATCTGCCGGCGTCCGCTCGTTTCGAACAGCGAAATAACCAGGCTCACCAGCCCGAATCCAATCGTGGCAAGGATGATGGCTGGAGCGGTGATGACGTAGGCGCGGACGACTTGCACTGGTCCTATTTTACGAGCAGGGCGCGGGCTTCGCCGACGACGAACAGCGAGCCGGTGATGAAGATGGCGTCGGCGGGATCGGCCTGGCGAACCAGCCCCAGTGCTTCGGCCAGGGAGTGTGTGATCGTGGCTCCTGGCGCGGGAATGTCCTCCGGAGCGAGGGCCCGCGAATTCGTGGCCGCGGTGAGGATAATCCGATCGGCCAGCGGGAACAACAGCGGAGTCATTTCGGTAATGGCCTTGTCGCGCATCGCGCCATAGACAATCCAGATGCGGCGGCCGGAATAAAAGCGGCGGATGTAACGAACCAGCGCAGCGACACCTCCGGGATTGTGCGCTCCGTCGAGTATAATTTCGGGCGCTTCGGAAACGCGCTCCAGCCTGCCGGGCCAGCGGGCCGAAGCAATGCCCGCTGGAGAGACGCCCAAATGACCGAGTGCAATGGCCGCCGTGCGCGCGTTCTCCACCTGGTGTTCGCCGGCGAGCGGGCAGGTGATGTTGAGATCGCCCAGTGAGAAGCGGCTGCCACGGGCATCGATGGTCAGATTGGAAATCGGACAGTCTCGCGTGAATGTGTACGGGCCCTTTACCTGAGCGCGCAACACCGCCTCGGCTTCCGGCTCCTGTTCGGAAAAAACGGCCGAAACGCCAGGCTTCAAGATTCCCGCCTTTTCTCCGGCGATCTGAGTGAGCGTATCGCCCAGGAAGTTCTGGTGATCGTAATCGATGCGGGTGATGACGCAGAGCGCTGGCTGCACGACGTTGGTGGCGTCCAGGCGCCCGCCCAGACCCACTTCCACGACGGCCGTGTCCACTCGCTCCTGCGCGAACACAAGAAACGCCATCGCGGTTACGGTTTCGAAATACGTGGGGTGGAAATCAATTTCGCGTGCCGCCAGGAGACCCTCAGCGGCTTCATGAACTTGTTGGAACGCGTCGGCGAACCGCTGTTGGCTGATGGGCTGGCCGCCGGCCTGGATGCGCTCGGTCGGTTCCACCAGGTGCGGCGAAATGTACAGGCCGGTACGGACTCCAGCCACCCGCAGGCCGGCTTCGATCATCGCGCAGGTGGAACCTTTGCCATTGGTTCCGGCGACGTGAACCGAGCGAAACGCGTTCTGGGGATTACCGAGCGCGTCGAGCAGCCGCGTGATGCGCTCCAGGCCGAGCTTGGCAGTCTGGACTTCGTTTCCCAGCGAATACAGGAATTTGACGGAATCGGCGTAGTTCATACTGCGCGCGCTTTGCTCCGCGCGAAGATCAGCCAGCCGGCGAGCACCAATGCTAGCGTGCCGCCCACCACTTTCAACTCGAACAGCCAGACGGATGCGATGCCCGAAGGAGGACTCATGGAGATCAGAATCGCCAAGACCGAAACCAGAGCTCCCGAGGCGCCGGCCCAGCGCTGGCCGAAGCGGAATCCGCTCGCAAAGATGTATACGAACGGGATCAGCGTGGCGATCACCGTCATGTCCACCAGGATCTGATAGGTGGCGCGCAGATTCTCCCCAAGCTGCATCAGCAGGAGAAAGACGCTGGACAGC
Organism: Bryobacteraceae bacterium; assembly: GCA_035508055.1. GTDB lineage: Bacteria > Acidobacteriota > Terriglobia > Bryobacterales > Bryobacteraceae > Palsa-89. The sequence continues at coordinate 62,399 of DATJNO010000023.1, forward strand.
ACGCCCTGCGCGAGGATCGAAACATAGGGAGTGCGCCAGCGCGGATGCAGATTCGCCAGCGCTGCGGGCAAATAGCGATCCAGGCCGAGCGCGAACGGCACGCGCGTGTTGCCCGCGACAAAAACGCTGAGCTGCCCGACCACTCCCACGGTGATCAGCAAGGCGAAGCACGGCGCCAGCCAAACACTGCCGAAGCGGGCGCTCGCGATCTGGCCCGCCTGCGCCAGGCCGGTCATGATGTTGATGCCGGCCGCGGGCATCAGCACCAGCAGGGCCGCCGTGCCGGCGATATAGAAGACCGCGCTGGCCGCGCCGCTGATCCACGCCGCGCGGGGGACCGTTTGGCGCGGGCTGTAAATCTCTCCGCCCAGAATCGGCGCGACTTCCAGGCCAACCATGGCAAACGCGACTTGCGACCACAAGTTCAAGTTCTCGAAGCTCGGCTGGGGGATCAGCTGGAAGTGCGTCGCGGAACCATAACGCCCGAAGACGAGCAGCGCGAAGGCAACCAGCAGGGCCGCGATCAGATACGTGGAACCGCCGCCCAGGATGCTGGTCCACTTGCCCACGCGCAGCCCGACCAAATGCGCCAGGAACGAGAGCCAGAGCGCCAGGAACGTGGCGGGAATGGCGAACAACGCGCTTTCCGAATACCGGGCTCCGCTTGTGCCGAACATGTAGCCGGCCATCGCAACGCCGGAGAGCAGCAGCGTGGGGAAGTAAATGACGTTGCTCAGAACGTACAACCACGCGCACTGGAAGCCGTGCCATTCGCCAAAGGCGCGCTTGGTCCAAATGTAGAGTCCACCTTCCTCGGGGAAACGCTCGGCGAGCGATGACACAACCAGAGCGGATGGGATCAGAAAGGCCAGCACGGCCAGCAGCCACAGGGTGAGGGAACCGGGTCCGGCATGCGCCGCGGCCGCGAGCCAACGAATTCCCGCGACGGCGGAAATGTTGAACAGCACCAGGTGCCAGAGACGCAGTTCCCGCCGTAAAGCGGGAGCGTTTTCAACCATGACGGGGAGGTTCCACGCGGTGCTGCATATCCAGGCTCATCGTACACCATGGAAGCAGCAGGCATGGCGACAAGCCACGAGTTTACTGACGCACGAAGAGTGGCTCAAGCTGCCGCAAGTAGCCTGCGCAGTTTCCGAAAGCATCCATCGAGATCGCGGACATCTGGCCTGAATAGAAAAGAAAAAGCGCCGGACGCGTGATGCGCCCGGCGCCAAAGCTATACTGCCTGATTTTCTACTTCGGGCAGCCGATCCGCTGCAGTTCGGTGGTCGGCAGTTCCTGGGCGCCGCTGGCCGCTGCCGGCAGAGGCATGCCTTTCGGAACCAGCCAGATTTCGACGCGGCGGTTCTTGGCTTCGTTGGTGTCTTCGATCGCAGCGCCCCTGCGCTCCTTGGGCGCGGAAGTCGACACGGCGCAGGAAGTCGGAAGCGACTCGGTCTGCTGCGTGGCGCCGACCCACGATCCACGGATACGGGAGCGATCGAGCGCCGTACAGGTTCCGGTCCCACCGCTCAACACGGCGGCCGTCTGCATCACACGCTCGCGATCCAGGTTGCGTCCGCGGCGCGAGCGGCCGCGAGGCGCTTCACTCGAATCGATGTGGCCTACCAGCACCACGTCGTAATTGGGGTTGGCGGTAAGCAACGGATAAAGTTGCTCGATCAGAACGCGCTTGCCGCAATTGTTGACACGCGCGCTGTCCTTGGGGAACAAGATATCGCCGTAGTGGCGAACCTGCGCGGGAAGGTTGACGGTAATGCTGGCCGAAGCGCTGCCGGATCCGCCTTTGCTATCCGTCACCATCGCCGTCACGGTCACCTGTTTGGACTGCGGACGGCTGCGATCGCCCTCGTTGAAGGCCACCGAGCTGGAATCGAACTGGGCATCCGGGCCCGTCCCGGTGACGGTACCCTCGGTTGCGGACCAGCGATAAGTCAATGTGCCGCTGCATTCCGAGCCCATCGCGCTCACGTGGACCATGGCCATCTGGCCGCGTTCCAATTCGCCCGGAGTGGCATTCGCGCCGCTGACTTGCGGAGCATTGTAAACGCCAGTGTGAATGGAGACCGGGCTGGCGTCCGCCGCGCGGCTGGCGTTGGTCGAGTCGGCGATGTGCACGCCGATCCGGTAATCACCGGCGGCATTCGGCGTGAAGGTGTAGTTGGAGCTATTGCCGCCCTCATTGCTGCCGTTAACCGACCACTGGTAGGTCAAGGAATGCCCTTCCGGATCCGAGGCGTTGGAGCTGAGCTGCACCGCATCGCCCGGGCACACCGAGGTGTTGCTGGCGGAAATGGTGCCGGGATTCAAGGCTCCCACCTGACGCGGCGGTGGAGGTGGCGCGGGAGTCGGAGCGGGAGCCGGCGCCACTTTCTCGCCACGGTGACCCAAATAGAAGGTGATCCCGCCGGTCAGCTCGAGCCCGTTGAGCGGATAACCCGACGGAATGAACACGCCGCCGTTTACCGAAGCGCCCGGTAAGTTGAAGCGCGGCTGCTGCCCGGCGTATCCGCGCACGTCCACGCGGACCCCAAACCAAGGAGCAGATTGGTACTTGAGGCCGGCGCCGTAGTTTGCGAGAAATCCCCACACCGAGTTGAAATTTTCGAATCCCGCCGAGGGCGGAAGCATTTCCGCCGCGCCGGTCGCGTTCCTGTGAAGCTTGTAATAACCCGCCCCCAGGCCGGCCGTGATAAAGGGCCGGATCCTGCGGTTGCGGGGGGTGAAGTAAACGACTCCGTTGGCTTGCGGATTGAAGATCCGGACCGGGAACTTCGGCAAAATCTGTCCATTCGGCGTGGTGCTGAGGAACTTCAGAAAGCTCCAGGAGTAAGCGCCGTAGCTTTCCTCAATGCCGACGTAGTTCCAAAAGTTCTCCGTCACTCGACCCCCCAAAACAGCCCCACTTTGGAGCTTGGTGCCGAGGCCGTGTTCGATCTCCTCGAAGTCCCGCCATCCGCCGTAGCCGTTGAGCTCGATGAAGTTGAAGTAGTCGTCTGAGTGTGAAGTCGCGTTCTGCGCACGGGCCGGACGGGGAATGCTCAGACATCCCGCCACGGCCAAAGCCAAAACCGGAAACCGCCAAACTGCTCGCATGATTTTCACCTTTCCATCGGGATTCATTGACTGCTTGAGACAACATGATCATTCTGCCGCGCAAGAGCAGGCTGCGACAGGTCGAAAACCAAAGCGCTACGGGCGGCGCTGACTGCAAAAATCCGCCCGGGTAGATCGGGTGCGAACCACAGCATTCGAATCGAAGAGTGCTCCAGTCCTTCGCTGGGGAACGGGGTCCAGGAAGCCCCGCCGTCGGTGGACCGGTAGACGTTGCCGAACTCAACCAGAAACGCCTCCTGCTTTTCGGTGGGATGGAATCGAACCGAGTCGACGGTGGCGGCGGGGAGGCCGTCGGTGACGCGCGCCCAGTGAACGCCTCCGTCCGCGGAGCGCAGCAGGCCGCGCGAAGTGGCGGCCAGCACCGGTGCTCCGGCGTCGAGCGGAAGCGCCAGATCGTACAGGTAATAGCTGCTGTCGGGCAGGAAAGCAGGCTGCCAGGTCTTTCCCACGTCTTCGGAGATAAACAGCGCGCTTGCGGTCTGGACGGCCAAACGCGAAACGCCGCGCGGAGGAGCATAGATAGCTAGAATCGGGACGCCCGTGATTCCGGCGCCCTTCACGGCCTCCCAAGTCATCCCCGCGTTGGCGCTGCGAAACAGGCCATTCTGGGTACCCGCGAACAACAGGACCTTCCCCGCTTGCACCGCTCGCAGCGCGTGGATGCGAAGCTGGCCATGGACCCGGGCGATGGGGCGGGGCTGGACCGGCAAGGGAGACCAGGTTCTTCCGGCATCGCTGGATTTCAACACGGCGTCCTCACTGGCGGCAAACAGGGCGCCGTTGGATCCGGGCGCGGCCGTCAAGCTGTTCAGGTTCCGCCCGGCGAGCGCGTCCTCGTTGGCTTGCAGCGACCAGGTGGCGCCACTGTCGGCGCTGACAAAAATTCCGCCGTACTCGCCTTCGTAGGCGCTGCTGGCGTAGAGACGCCGTCCGTCACTGGTGATCTGCGACAGCCGATGGTTGGCGAAGCCCTCATTCACCGGCCGGAAGTCTTCGCCCGAGTCGGTGCTTTTCCAGATCCCGGCATGCTCGGTGGCCAGATAGAGAATGCGCGGGTCAACAGGATCGAACACCATCCAGTTGACTTGCTCGAAGGTCAGGTGGCGCCAGGTCTTGCCGCCGTCCGGCGACTTGAACAATCCCAATGTCGTGCCCGCGAAGATGGTTTCCGGGGAGCGGGGGTCCTGGGCTATCACGTGGGTGCGGCGATGAGTTCCGGGAATGCCCTGGATCTTCTTCCAGCTTTCGCCGGCGCTATCGCTGCGATAAATGCCGCTGCAGGCGCTGGCCAGAACCAGCTGCGGCCGGGCGGGGTCGACGCGGATCGAAAAGATATCCGAGTCGTCGATGAGGCCGGTATGGATCGAATGCCAGGTGGCGCCGCCATCCAACGTTTTCCAGGGCAGATGCGGCGTTCCGGCGTAAAGAATCTTCGAATCGGCCGGGTCGAAGGTTAAGGCCGTAATTTCCTGCATCTCAGGGTCTTGGATGCTCGAGATGCGGCGCCAGGTTTCGCCGCCATCGTTGGTCAGGAAAACGCCTTTGGAGGTGCCGGCGGCCAAAACCCTGGGATCGCCCGGCCACATCGCGAGCGACTCGATGCGCGCACCCCGCAGGCCGGCCAGCAGTTGCCAATGCTCGCCGCCGTCTTTGCTTTCGTAAACACCGGATGCCGGCGAATCGCCGGCGTCCAAACCGGCATAAAAATGGCCGGACTCTTTGGGATTGATAATAAGCGAGTTGAAGACGCCAGGAGCGCCTGCCGGGAACGGCAACAGCCGCCAGGACACGCCCGCGTCATCGGAGCGATATAACAGCGAATCGCGGGAACCCGCCAGCAGCAGATTGCGCTGCTGCGGATCGATCGCGACCGATCTCGCGCTACCTCCGTATGGACCTGCTAACCTCCAACTGCCTACGGCAGGCAGCGCGGCAACCAGAAGCCATGCAAGACTTAGGGCCGGCTGCATCCCCTGCTTTCGAAGTTGCACTTACGTACTACCATAACAGGAAACCTTAGCACTGGGTATCCCGTGGTGACGGGAAGTTATTGAAACATTGGTCCTTAAGCTTAGCTTAATGAACGCCGCCGCCCGGGGAGGCGTTTGCGGACGCGTCGGTAATCTGTTCGGCGAGCTGTTGCGGCCGGTCGAGGTTTTCCACAAGTAGCCGCGAACTCTCCCCGGCGGTCTCGATGGAAACATGGCCCACGTCGAACATTCTTTGGGTCAGCGACTGGATGACGCGCACGTCCTGGACCTTCGGAAGCTGGATAATTCGCGTGGACCTGGTTGCCAGGCCGGTCTCGTAGCGCAGTTTCTCGCCGGCGATCGTGAGCTTGACGGTCTGCCGTTCCAGGTGGCGTTTGAGCGGCCATAGGAGCAGGAGAACGGACACGGCGGGCGGCCACGACGGATAGCTCTCCTTGCGATAGTGGAAGTACAAGAAAGTCACGGCCACGATAATCAGCAGCACGGCGAGATAGCCCGCCTTGACGAACTTCAAGCTGGGGCGAATCACGATATCGGCCATGACCGTGGAGAAATTGTACCGCGCCGGATCGCGCCATCGGTCACAATCGTAGGAACGCAAGTGAGATTGATTCGCAAAACGAAGCCGGGCAAGACGGGCACGAGAGTGGCAAGCTATGTGATCTCGCTGCCGGAGCGGGTGGTGCGTTCCGCGGCGGCGCTGGCGGGCGGGCTGATTCGTGAGATTGGCGAAGTCTCGGTTCCGGCCGCGGTCCGGCGTACCAAAAGCTACCAAATGATGGTGGATGTCGCCCTGCGGTTCGTAATCGAGCAGGTGGGCCAGGTGCGCGGCGTGTATCCGTCCGGCGGCGAACTGGCCAGCAACTTCCTGCTGCGGCGCACCGCCGGTCACGGGATCGAGTTGGCCGGATTCCTGGCTTTCAGCGCTTCGCCGGTGTGGATCATGGCGGCGCTGGCCGATGTTTCCGGCGCCGGCCGCCAGATGGTGCGCGAGATCGCCGAAGCGCTGCAGGAGGAAGGCGTGCTGGCGCGCGAATCTAGGTTCGAAACCATCGATCAATTGCTGCAGGGTCTGGAGCAGACATCCGCGCAGGTGGCGGACCTGTGCAATGCGCCGCCGCTTGACGTCGCCGGGTTGCGCAAGGAGTGGGAGGCGTTTCGCGAGAGCGCTTCGAAAATTCCGCCCCGTCATCTCCCTTCGGCGTTGCTGTTGAGACGGCACTGGGAGGAATTGCGTGCCGAGGCAGCCGCACAGAAGAGGCCCGTGTTCGAGCTTTCGTCGATCATGGCGATCGCGGCGATTGCGCGCGCGCCGGTTACTTTGGTAAAGATTACTCGCGCCGCGAACCGGGCGGTCTGGCGAACCGGCCAGACACTGGGCGCCAGCGTGCTGCTGCATTACAGCCAAACCGTCCGCGACATTCACGAGCGCGGCTATGCGGCGTATTGGGCCGAGGAGTTCCGGCCCTACCTGCACGCCGCCGCCGTGCAGTTTTCGCCCAAGCACCGGTCGATGACGGGGCGGTTGTTAAAGAAAGCCGTGCGCTAGGCTTCCGAGACGACGGGCAGTTTCGCGGCCTCCCAGGCGGCCAGACCCCCGGCCATCTCGATTAAGTTGGTGATGCCGTGCTGGTGCAGAATGCTCACGGCGATGGATGAACGATAGCCGCCCGCGCAGTGTACGGCAATGCGGCGGTTTCGCGGGACCTCCGCGATGCGTTCCTGCAGATGATTGAGCGGGATGTTCCGGCTGCCGTGGATATGCTTTGTCGCCCACTCGCGTGGATTCCGAATGTCGAGAGGCAGCGGCGGATCCGCGGCCGCCAACTCTTCGGCGACCATCGGCGCGCTGACGCGCTCGGTGGGCCAGACCAGATCCTCACGCCCGGCCAGCGCGGCCATGCCTTCGGCGAGATAGCCTTTGACGTGATCGAAGCCGATCCGGCCCAGGCGCAGCGCGGCTTCCTGATCCCGGCCCGGTTCGGCGATGATGACGATGGGCTTGGAGCGGTCGAGGACCGTGCCCGCCCAGGTGGCATACTGACCGCCCAGTCCGATGTTGATGCTGCCGGCCAGGTGACCCTTGGCATACTCGGCGGGGTCGCGGGCGTCGAGAATCTGCGCGCCGGCATCGCCCAGTTGCAAAACTTCGTCGAGCTGGATCGGCCGTTGAACCTGCTCGAGATTCTTGTCGAGTGTGGCTCGTTCGCGCGTGTTGAGGATCGCGTCGTAAGTGAAGTAGGGCGGAGCGTCCGGCTGGTCGGCGGTGACCAGGCGGATGAATTCTTGCTTGGTCATCGGCTGCAGCGCGTAGTTCATCTTGCGTTGCTCGCCGAGCGTGGAGACGGTGTCGGAGGAGAGATTCTTGCCGCACAGGGAGCCGGAGCCGTGCGCCGGGTAGACCAGCGTTTCGTCGGGAAGCTTCAGGAGCTTTTCGTGGAGCGAGTCGTAAAGGTGCGCGCCAAGGTCGCCCGCGCTCCAACCGAGGGAAGCGCGCAAGTCCGGGCGGCCGACGTCTCCGATGAACAGCGTATCTCCGGTGAGGACGGCGTGGGGCTTGGCCGCGTCCTTTTGGAGATCAAAGACCAGGATGGAGATGGACTCAATGGTGTGGCCGGGGGTTTCCAGAACTTGAACACGCAGGCCGGGAAATTCGAGGGCAGCGCCGTCCTGCATTGCGACGAAGGCGTACTCCGCCTGGGCGTGCGAGCCGAGATGGATGGCCGCTCCGCAGCGATCCCGCAGTTCCAGATGTCCGGCTACGAAGTCGGCGTGGAAGTGGCTGAGGAAAACGTGGCGGATCTGCAGGCCGTGCTTTTCGGCGTCGGCGAGATAAGCCTGGATGTCGCGCTGCGGGTCGACGATGAGAGCGGTGGAACTAGCCTCGTCTCCGATTAGGTAGGATGCGTGCGCCAGACAGCCCAGGTAGTACTGTTTGAGAATCATGGGAGGGTTCCAGTTTAACGCCCCTGCGGCTGGCTTATAATCGAGGCAGTGAACCGGCGGGCAGCCACTTGGCTTCTGGCAGCGCTTCTGGCGATTTCAGCCGGCGCCGCGGCGCCCGTGGCGCGCACCCAGTCGCCTGCCGGTGGTTCGGCGATCGTTTGGATCGCGCATCAACGCGCCGAACAACGCATACTCGTTCCACGGCCCAAGCCCTTCCGCGTTCTGCCAGCCGCTTTTCCGCCTTCCGAAATAGCCGCCCGCGGCCGGTTCTTCGCAGCCTCCCTCTATCAGCGTCCGCCTCCGTTCTCTCTCCCCTAGTTCAGGCGGAAGAAGAGAAAGGAGGGCGTCATGCTGCGCCGTTTCTTGCGAAGTCTATTTCATGGCTCGGTCCCCGCCGAGTCAATCATTGGTCTTATCAACAGCAACCGGGCAAAATTCGAGCAGCAGAGTAACGCTGATCTGAAATCGCTCGAATGGCGAAAGATGGACATGCCGCACGTCTTCGCTTTGACTGCTGTCATCGCATCGCGCCTGCTCGGCTTGAGCATGTTCGACGTGCAGCTTCAGGGCGCGCTCGCACTCGCAAACGGCAAGATCGCGGAGATGCAGACTGGCGAAGGGAAGACGCTGGCCGCCGTTCCCGCCGTCGTGTGGCTCGCCAGGGAAGGCCGGGGCGTTCATGTGATGACCGTGAACGATTATCTGGCGCGACGCGACGCGCACTGGATGGGCGGGATCTACGAGTTTCTGGGGCTTTCGGTGGGACACATCCAGCAAGGCATGACGGCGGAACAGCGCCGCCAGGGCTACGCCTGCGACATCGCTTATGCCACCGCAAACGAGATTGGCTTCGACTACCTGCGCGACGGCCTGGCCATGTATCCGCACGAGCAGGTGCATCGTCCGTTTGCCGCCGCGCTGATCGACGAAGCCGACTCGATTCTCATTGACGAGGCCCGCATTCCGCTGGTGATCGCGGGCGGCGACGCCGGACCGGAACCCCTGGCGCGGCGGGTGGATCGTCTCGTCAGCCACCTCCGCGCACGGCGCCACTACACGCTCGATGAGCACGGCCGGAACGTGGCGCTAACCGATGCCGGAATCCGCGCTGTCGAGACCTCCTTCGGCTGTGGCAATCTCTACGCCGAAGAAAACCTCGACTTGCTCACCGCAGTGCAGGACTCGCTACACGCGCACGCCCTGCTGCGGCGCGACTTCGACTACATCGTCAAGGACGGCGCCATCGAATCGGTGGATGAATTCAAGGGCCGCATCGCGCTGAACCGCCGCTGGCCCGCCGGCCTGCAGACCGCCATCGAAGCCAAGGAAGGCGTCGCGCTCAAGGCACAGGGCCGCATTCTGGGATCGATCACGCTCCAGAACTTGATCGGTCTGTACCCGAAAGTTTGCGGGATGACCGGCACCGCCGCCACGCAGGCCGACGAATTCAAGCTGATATACGGCCTGGACGTCGAAGTGATCCCGACCCACCGGCCGGTGATCCGCGTGGATCATCCCGACATGGTGTTCCGCCGCTGGTCCGCGAAGGCCGAGGCTCTGGCGGGTGAAATCCGCAAAGTGCACGCGGCCGGGCGGCCTGTGCTGGTGGGTACCCGGAGCGTCGCCGAATCGGAATGGCTCAGCGCGCGGCTGGCGGACGTCCCGCATCAGGTGTTAAACGCGCGGCACGAGGAGCGGGAAGCGCTCATGATCGCGCAGGCGGGCCAGCTGGGCGCGGTGACGATTTCCACTAACATGGCCGGCCGTGGCACCGACATCCGGCTGGGACCCGGCGTGGCCGAATTGGGCGGTTTGCATGTGATCGGCGCAAACCGGCATGAGAGCCGGCGCATCGACAATCAACTGCGTGGCCGCGCCGGGCGGCAGGGCGACCCCGGCAGTTCACAGTTCCTGGTGTCTCTGGAAGACGGATTGCTTACGAAGATTGGCATGGACCTGCTCCAAACCGATCCCGACGTCGACCATATCCAGCGCGTGGCGGAAGGCCAGAACCTGGAGATCCGCCGCTTTCTGCACAAGTACGAAAGCGTCATCGAAGGTCAGCGGTTGAAGATTCAGCGGCGGCGGCAGGACGTCCTGACCGGTGCGATGCCGCCTGATTCGGAGCTGGAGAGGCTGGTGACGTTGGCGACCATTGACGAACTGTGGTCGGAGTACCTGGCCGACATCACCGATCTGCGCGAAGGCGTCCAGTGGCTGTCTTGGGGCGGCCGGGATCCGCTCTACGAGTATCTGACCAGCGTTCACTCGCTGTTTCAGGAGCTGGAGGCCCTCATCGACGAAGAGATCCCCAGGCGCTTGGCCGAGGCCCGGGAAGTCCATATCGATCCTACGCAACGCGGCGCAACCTGGACCTACCTGACCACCGACCAGCCATTCGGCACGGGCACCGAGCGGGTCCTGCGCGGCTTAATGCGAAAATATAGGGGCGAGAACTAGCCGCTCCGGCTTGGCCTCCGTCTTTTTCGGCCCGGGGCGCGTCTCTGGGAATGGAGCCGAAGTTTGATCTTTCGGGAGGTTGAGGACCGCGACCTGATCGCCAAAGCGCGTCGGGGGCACGTGGAAGCCTACAACGTGCTCGTGTCGCGTTGGGAGAAGCGCGTCTTTAATTACCTCCTCAGGTTAGTGAGGCATCGCGAAGATGCGCTCGACCTCAGCCAGGACGTGTTTTTGAAGGCCTATCAGAATCTCCGCAAACTGGACGACCCGGCGAAATTCGCGCCGTGGCTGTTCCGCATTGCGCACAACGAGGCCTACTCGCTGCTGCGCAAGAACCGGCCGGATGGCGAGCTGGTGGCCGAACCGCAAACCGGCGACGCCAGCGCGGGGATGTTCCCCATGGAGCTGACCCTGGCGGTGCGCGGCGCCTTGGAGAGGCTGTCGGCCGACCAGCGCGAAGCCGTGCTGTTGAAGATCTACCAGGGGTTCAAGTTCGAGGAAATGGCGGAGATTCTGTCCTGCCCGGTCTCGACCGTGAAATCCCGGCTGTACACGGCGCTCGATCTGTTGAAGGAAACCTTGGCTCCAGTGAATACGGGAGGCGCGCAATGAGTTGCTCAGGGGTGGATTTGAAGGCCTACGTGCTTGGCGAGGGGTCGCAGCGGGAGAAAGCAGTGGTCGAGGACCACGTGCGGGTTTGCGAAAGTTGCCGCGACGAACTGGAACGATTGCGCCTGACGCAAACGGCGCTCGCGGCGCTCGAAGCCGAAGAGATCCCGCAACGGATTGCGTTCGTCTCCGACGGGGTTTTCGAGCCGCGCTGGTGGCGGACCATGTGGCGCTCGGGGCCGGCCATGGGCTTCGCTTCGGCGGCGCTGTTGGCGGGGGCCATCGTCGTGCACGGCTTTACGCTGCGCCCCGCTGCTTCCGGGCAACCCGGCGTGGATACCGCGCAGATCGAGCAGCGCGTGGAAACGGAAGTGAGCGCGCGGATCAGCGCGGCGGTTACGAAAGCCGTGAGCGAGGCTCAGGCCCGGCAAGCCGCCGAGTTCTCCAAGGTGGTGGACGACATGAAGCGCCAGCGCGAATCGGACCTGGAAACGTTCCAGCAGGCTGCGGATTATTACCAGAAGCTGATGGCGCGCTTCGAAGTCGCCAGCAATGAGGGGTCCGGCCGATGAGAATCGCGGCTGTGGTGGCCCTCGCCCTCTGTGCGCTGCCGGCCGGCTCCATGGCCGACAAGCCGCGGGTGAATCGCGCCATGATCGAGGCCATGGAACGCAGCTTGGACCGGAAGCTGTCCAGCCTGTGGCCGGCAGATCCAGTGGAAGTGCTGGGCCTGACGCAAGGCGCTTATGTCGATGGCGTTGGCGCGGTCTTCATTGGAGAAGTGAACGTGGCGCCGGCGGCAGGCATCACGCCGTTTCATCCGCTGGCCACGCCGGACGAAATCAAGCGTACACGCGAAAAGAAGCTGCAGCGCATGGCCCAACTGAAGACGGCGATGCGCGAAATGCTGGTGGATTCGGCCCGCTCGCTGGACGCCGTTCCTCCCAGCGAGCAAGTGGCGGTGGGAATTTCGCTGTTTTATTGGAAATGGGAGAACCGCGAGGGTCTCCCGGCGCAGATCGTGATGCACGCGCCGCGCAAGGCGCTGTTGGAATCGGCCAACGCCGCGCAGGCGCCCATCGAGTCTCAAGAGTTCTGATCCATGCGTCTCGGCGAGATGTTGATCGAGCGCAAGCTCATTACCGCGGAAGATCTGGAGCGGGCGCTGGAGCTGCAAAAGGAGCGCGGCGACAAGCTCGGCAAGACCCTGGTCGACATGGGCTTCATCGCGATGCGCGATGTGCTGGCCGCGCTGTCGGATCAGTTGGGCGTCCCCCTGGTCGCCATCGACGGCCCTCCCGTGGTTTCTTCGGAGACCGAATCGCTTTCGCCGCGGTTCCTGCGGCAATTCCGCTGCCTGCCGCTGAGCCGTGACGATCACACGGTGACTCTGGCCATGGCCGATCCGTTGGACGTGGAGACCATCGCCACCGTGCGCGGCTGCACCGGCCTGAGCGTCAACGCGGTGCTGGCGGCCGAGCAGGAGATCCTGGACGCCATCGACAAATATTACGGCGAGTCGGCGGCGGGGCGCGGCGACTTCGAATTCGATCTGGCGGGCGGCGAAATGTCCGAGGATCTGGAGCATCTGCGCGACATGGCCAGCGAAGCGCCGGTGATCCGCCAGGTGAACGCCATCATCGCGCAGGCGGTGGAAAAGCGCGCCAGCGACATTCATCTGGAGCCGTTCGAGAAGGAGTTCCGCATCCGCTACCGCGTGGATGGCGTCTTGTACAACCAGGACGCGCCGCCGCGCGAGATGAAGGCCGCCATGATCTCGCGCGTGAAGCTGATGGCCAAGCTCAACATCGCCGAGCGCCGGCTTCCGCAGGACGGCCGCATCAAGATCAAGACGCTGGGCCGCGAGGTGGACTTGCGCGTTTCGACGCTGCCCACGCTGTACGGCGAAAGCGTCGTGATGCGCCTGCTGGACCGTTCCGCGGGCGATTTCTACGATCTCGGCCGGCTGGGCTTCGACCAGCACATGCTCAACCGCATGGAGCATTACACCTCGCTGCCGCACGGAATTTTCCTGGTCACCGGGCCGACCGGCAGCGGTAAGTCCACTACGCTCTACTCGGCGCTCAAGCGCATCAATCAGAGCGACAAGAAAATCATTACCATTGAAGACCCGGTGGAGTATCAGATGGACGGGATCAACCAGATCCACGTGAATCCGCAGATCGGGCTGACGTTTGCCTCCGGCCTGCGGCACATCGTCCGCCAGGACCCGGACGTGATCATGGTGGGCGAGATTCGCGACCGCGAGACGGCCGACATCGCGATCCGGGCCTCGCTCACCGGCCACTTCGTCTTCTCCACGCTGCATACTAACGACGCGCCCAGCGCGATCTCGCGGCTCACGGACATGGGCGTGGAGAATTACCTGATCACGTCGTCGCTGGTGGCCGTGCTGGCGCAGCGGCTGGTGCGCGTGATCTGCCCCAACTGCAAGGAGCCGGACGGCGAGCGCATCGGGCCGGACGGCGAGACGGTGCCGTGCTTTCGCGGGCGCGGCTGCGAGGAATGCTTTGGCTCCGGATACACCGGCCGCGTCGGCATTTTTGAAATGATGGAGCTCAACGACGACATCCGCAAGCTGATCATGCGCGCCGCCGACGCGGCGGAGATTACCAACGCGGCGCGCCGCAACGGAATGCGCAATTTGCGCGAGGATGGTTGGCTCAAGGTGGGCCTGGGCGTCACCACGCCCGACGAGGTCATGCGTGTCACGCAGGAGTTCTAGCCGCCAAAGAAGATGACCAACTTCTACTTCAAAGCCGTCGCTTCCAATGGCCAGCTCCGGACCGGCGCCATTCACGCCGAAACCGAACGCCGCGTGGCGCAGGAACTCCGCCGGCAGGGCTTGACGCCCGTTTATGTTGGCAGGGAACCGAAAAAGTCGCTCGAGATCAAGCTCCCGGCCTTTACCGGCGCCAGGCGCAAGGACGTTCTGTTCTTCACCCAGGAACTCTCTACGCTGCTGAACGCCGGCGTGCCGCTCGACCGCGCGCTGTCCATCACCAGCGAGCTGACCGAGCGTGCTTCGTTCCGCGCGCTGGTGCAGGACGTTCTGCGCGTCCTCAAGGGCGGCCGGACGCTCGCCGACAGCCTGGCCACGCATCCGGAATATTTCTCCGACTTGTACATCAATATGACCCGCGCCGGCGAGGCCAGCGGATCGCTGGCCGTGGTCTTCGAGCGGCTGTCCGAGTTCGAACGCACGCGCGACGATCTGCGCGCCTACATTCTGTCCTCCATGGCGTATCCCTGCCTGCTTTCGCTGGTGGGCATCGGCTCCATCCTGGTGCTGATGAATTTCGTCGTGCCCCGGTTTGCTTCCGTGTTCCAGGAATCGCATATGGAGATCCCGCTGCCCACCAAAATGATGCTGGTGGGCAGCAACTTTCTGCAGTCCTACGGCTGGATGCTCGTCACCGCGCTGGTGGTTTTCGTCGTCGGCATGTATACGTATGTGCGCACGGCGGCCGGCCGGCTGTGGTGGGATACGCTGCGGCTGAAAGTCCCCGTGCTGGGAGACGCCCTGCGCAAAATGGAAACGGCGCGATTCGCGCGCGCGATGGGCACCCTCGTCTCCAACAGCGTCCCGCTGGTGCAGTCCATCGCCATCGCCGGCGCGACGCTGAATAACCGCCGGATCTCTGGCTCGCTCGAAGGGGTCTCCATGGGCGTCAAACGCGGCGAGGGCATCGCGGCGCCGCTCAAAAAGGCCGGACAGTTTCCGCCCCTGGCCGCGCACCTGTTGAGCGTGGGCGAGGAGACCGGTCATCTGGATACCATGTTCGAAAGGATGGCCGACATCTACGACGCCGATACCCGTCAGTCCATCCGGCGCTTCACGTCCTTATTTGAACCGCTGGTGATTCTGGTGATGGGCATCGTGGTCGGAACGCTGATATTGAGCATGCTGCTGGCCATCGTCGGAATGAACGACGTGGCAATGTAACGAAGTGGTGAGGTAACCCAATGAACCCAAGATCGAAACGGCAAGCCGGTGTGACGCTAATCGAAATGATGGTAGTGGTCACCATCATCGCGCTGTTCGCCGCGCTGGTGTTGCCCCGCATGATGCATCAGGCGGACCGGGCCCGCATGGCCGCCGCGCGGTCCCAGATCAATGCCTACATGACCGCACTCGGAGCCTACAAGCTGGACACCGGCTCATACCCCACCAGCGATCAGGGCTTGCAGTCGCTGCGCGCCAAGCCCGAGAATGTCGAAAACTGGCAAGGCCCCTATACCGACAAAGAAATCAGCAACGATCCCTGGGGGCATCCCTACGTCTACCGTTATCCCGGCGAGCACGGAGACGAACCGGACATCATCAGCTACGGCAACGACGGCCAGCCCGGTGGAGACGGGTACAATGCCGACATCGTCAGCTGGAAAAACAACTAGCGCCCCGGCATGCGCGCCTCCGCTCGCTCCCGCGCGCGGCTCTGTTTCGCTGCGAGGCGTCACGCTCATCGAAATGCTGGTGGTGGTGGCGCTGATCTCGCTCATGGTCGGCATCAGCTATCCGGCCATCACGTCCGGCATCGATTCGCTGCGGCTGAAGGGCGCCACCAATGGCCTGGTCAGCTTCATCAATGCCGGTTTGAGCCGCGCCGAACGGCGCCAGCAAGTGGTGGAGGTCACGATTTCCAAGCAGGACAATTCCCTCGAAATGCAATCGGTCGTGCCCGGTTTCTTCCGCAAGATGCAGTTGCCGGAGGGAATTACGATCACCCACATCCTGCCCGAGCTGCCCGGCGATCCCGTGCCCACGCGAACCTTCCTGCTCTATCCGGGCGGCACGGCTCCGCCCCTGGGCGTGCAGGTGATGAATCGCCGCAACGTGGAGCGCGTGGTGCGCGTGGACCCCATCACGGGAGTCCCGCAAGTGGAGGCGCCACCAGAGGCGGCGCCATGACACGGCGCGGATTCACGCTGCTCGAATGCCTGGTGGCCACCGTGATTATGGCCATCGCGGTGGCAGCCCTCATGTCGGCCATCACCACTTCCGTGCGAAACGCCGCCCGGCTGACGGACCATGACCGCGCCGCCCTGCTCGCACGCCAGAAGATGGACGAGCTGCTGGTCGCCGACGGCCTGCAGAAAATCATTCCGTTCGAGGGCGCCTGGGGTCCGGAAGTCACCGGCGGCGTCCCCATGGGATGGATTGCACGCCTGACGCCCTTCGAAGTGCCGCGCCACGCCTCGGCGGGAACGCCGTTTTTGGAGCGCATCGAGCTGGAAATCTGGTGGCTGAACGGCCAACAGCGCCGGACGTTTGCCCTGGAGGGCTTCCGCCGCGCCGTGCTCACCCGGGCGGACCTGGCGGCGGTGAAGGCGCAATGAACCCACGCCTTCACAAATCGGCGGGCGTCACGCTTATGGAGCTGCTGATCGCGGTTACATTGTTCAGCCTGCTCGCTTTGGGAATCGCGATCACCATGCGCGTCGCGTTGAGCGCCATGGGCAAAACGGACTCCCGCCTGATGGCAAACCGCCGGGTCGTGAGCATCGAGCACGTTCTGGAAGAGGAGATCGGCGGTATCATGCCGGTCACCGCGAATTGCGGCTCCGCGGCGGGAGGCATTCCGGTTCCATTCTTTGAAGGCGAGGCGCAATCCATGCGGCTCGCTTCCAGCTATTCCCTCCACCAGGGCGCCCGCGGTTTGCCCATGATGCTCGAGTATCAGGTCATTCCGGGTGAGAACGATGAAGGCGTGCGCCTGGTCGTCAACGAGCACTGGTATACGGGACCGCGCGGAGCCGGATTCTTCTGCCTCGGTATGGGCCATGATCCCGCTACAGGCGTCCAAATGCCGCGCTTCGCGCCCATCCAGATCGGCCCGGACTCGTTTGTGTTGGCCGACAAGCTGGCTTACTGCCGTTTCAGCTACCGGGAGCTGCGCAATCCGCCGCTCGCGCCGCGTTGGGTCCTGTTGTGGACCGGCAAAGTCCTTCCGAACGCCATCCGGATCGAAATGGCGCCGCTGGCGCCGGACGCCGGTCGCTTGCAACCGGTGACGCTGACCATTCCGATTCGCGTCACGCGCCCGCCCCTGGAGTCTTTGATTGCGCAACCTTAACGCCCACCGCCGCGAAGGCGCCGCTCTGCTTGCCGTTCTCTGGCTTACGGCGGCCTTGTCCGCCATCGCCTTTTCGGTGGCCAGCACGGTTCGCAGCGAGACGGAACGGAGCTCCACGGATTCCGACGGCATGCAGGCCTACTACCTGGCTTGCGGCGCTATCGACCGCATGCTGCTCTACGATGAGTGGGGCCCTGCTTTCCCCGGATCCAACGGCAAACCCATCCTCGAAGACAACATCCGCTTTCTCCCCCTCAATTTCCCCACCGGCTTCGTTCTCGGCGAAATCATTCCCGAAGCCTCCAAACTGAACGTGAACACCGCTTCGCCGCGCGAACTGACCAACCTTTTGCTTGCCTTGGGAGTGGATCCGGCTCGAGCCGCATTGATCACGGCCGCCATCCTGGACTGGAGGCGTGCGGCCCCCGGCGGATCCTTCTCCCGGTTCGACCAACTTTACCTGTCGCTCACTCCGTCTTTTCGAGCGCGGCATGCGTCTTTTCAGGAGATTGAGGAGTTACTGGCCGTGGATGGCGTGACGCCGGATTTGTTTTATGGAAGCTACACGCGGGGCGCGCTGGGAGAGCTCGTGCCGCATGCCGGCTTGCGCGATTGCCTCTCCGTTTATGGCACGGCCAGCCAGCTGGATGTAAACACCGTGGAGCCCGCGGTCATGATGGCCGTGGGGATCAGCCCAAGCGCCGCCGCCGCGATTGCCGCCTTGCGCCGGGTCGCACCGATTCGCAACCTGGGCCAGCTGTCCCCGTTCCGGGACGGAAGTGCGGGCTTCGGGCGGCTGGGCTTCGAACGGGGAACCGCCGCCACCTTACGGGCAACCGCGCAGCTTCGTCTCCCCAATGGCCAGCTTTCCGACGTGCGTCGCAGCGTGTCCGCCCTGGTGGAATTCCTGACGCCGGAGTCGCCGCTGTACCAGCCCGGCGCGCAGCCCTACCAGATCCTGCGCTGGTACGACGACGCGGTTGCTGTGCAATGATGGGCGCCGGCTTCAGGAAGTGGCTCGCTTTCGGAACAGGCGTCGCGATCGAGATCGGCCGCGACGATCTGAACGTCAGCGTGGTCCGGCTGCGCCCTTCCGGCGCACGGGTTCTGGGCGAACTGGCCATCCCCGGCTTTCGCGGGCAGGCCGCCGACGAGTGGGGCGCCAGCTATGCCGGGTTCCTTCAAAAGCTGGGCGTGCGTCACTTGGCCGCCACCGTGTTGTTGCCCCGCGACGAGGTCACCGTGCGGCACATTTCGCTGCCGGGCGTGGTCGATAAAGACCTGCCCTCGGCCGTCCGGTTCGAGCTCGATTCGCTCAATCCCTACGCCGAAGAGGACGCCGCGTATGATTGGGCGCGCGTGGCGAAGAGCGTCAACATCCTGATCGGCATGACGCGGCGGGCGACGGTAGAGCGCTATAGCGCCCTTTTGTCGCAGGCCGGCGTGAAAGTCGCGTCGTTGACTTTCTCCGCCGCTGCCCTCTATGCGGCCTTGCGCGTGCTTTCCGTTCCGCCTCCGGACGGCTTCGTCGCGCTGGCCGAATCGGGCGGGGAAATCGAAATCTATGGGGAAGGTCCGGCGCGGCCTTTATTTTCGGCGCGGCTTAGTCAGCCCGCCGAGAGGGCCGCCTCGCTGGCTGTCGCCGAATTGCGGCTGCCGCCCGAAACCCAACCCGCGTTGCTGGCCGATGCGCTCCCGCGTCCGGTTGCCGCACCGCCGGATTACGATCCCTCGCGCTCCGCCTTGGTGTACGCCGCCGCAATGGCCTCCGCATGCCCGCTGCCGGTTCTCGCTCTCAATTTGCTTCCCCCCGAGCAGCGCCAGGCGACTTCGCGGCTGCGCTATGTGCCCACCGCCGTGCTGGCAACGCTGGTGTTGCTGATGCTGGTGGCCACCCTGGCCTATCCCCGTTACGCCGATCGCGAATATCTGGCTTTGCTCGACCAGCAGATTCGCCTGGTGCAGCCCCGGGCCCGCAGGTCCGCGGACTTGGACCGCGAGATCGCGGCAGCGCGCAATCGCGCCCAGAGTCTCGACAACTTCCGCGGTCATACGCGCGAGGACCTGGAGGCGTTGAACTCGTTGACGCATCTGCTGGCGGCGCCCGCCTGGCTCACGTCGCTTCAAATGACTCGGGATTCCATCAGCATTGCCGGCCAGACCGACCAGGCCGCCGGGCTGATCAAGCTGCTCGACGGCTCGCCGAATTTCCAGAATTCCGCCTTTGCGCTGCCCATCCAGCGCGGCCAGAACGGCGAAGTTTTCAACGTCCACTCTGCGCGCAAGGGAGTTATACCGTGACCCTGCAGGACCGGGACAAAAGAGCGCTGGCGATTCTCAGCGTCTCGCTGCTTGTGGGCGCGGTGCTGTATTTCACCTCCGGCTCCCCATCCACCGGGAGCGGCTCTCCCGCGGCCGCTCCGGTCGAGAGCGTTCCGCGCGCCGAACAACGCTTGGCGAATCTGCGCCGCGCGGCTGCCACCGGGGACGCCAAAGAAGCTCTCTTAAAACAGGTCTCGCTCGAACTCGCCGCCCGTGAAAAGGGACTCATCGCCGGTGACACCGCCGAACAGGCGCAGGCCCAGCTTCTGCAGGTGCTGAAGCGGGTGGCCGGGGCGCAAACTCCGCCGCTCGAAATCAGCCAAATCGATTTTGCCCGGCCTCGAACCTACGGCGCCGCCTACGGGCTGGTCACCGTTTCGGTCACCGTCACCTGCCACATCGAGGAACTGGTCAATTTTTTGACCGCCCTGAGCGCGCAACCCGAACTCGCCGCCACCGAAGACATTCGCTTTGGCCTGTCGAATGCCAGGCAGAAAACCATGCCGGTGCGGTTGACCGTTTCCGGTGTGGTGGCCCGGCGTCTGATCCCGGTGCAGAAAGGACTGCCGCAACTGTGAGCGGGAAGCTGCGGATCCTCGACCTCGCGCTGTTGGTGGTGCTGGTGTTGCTCGGCTGGCAGCTCCAGCACGAGCGCGTTCAAACGGCGGCCCGTCAACAAGCCCTGCTCGACAGCGCGCCGCCGCCCACCGGCGTGCCCGGATTGCCTCCTCTGCCGAAGGTCGAGCCGGTCACTCCCGCTGCTTATGCCGACATCGCCACTCAGGATCTTTTCTCCGCCGACCGCAACCCCAACGTCATCGTCGATCCTCCCAAGCCGGCTCCCGAAAAACCGCCTCCGCCTTTTCCAGTGGCTCACGGCGTCATGTTATGGGAAGGAGTTCCGCCCACCGTGGTGTTGAGTGAAAAGTCCGGCGGCGCGCAGCACGGGTATCATCCCGGCGAAAAGGTCGGCCCTTGGACCGTCGTTTCCATTGACAACCGCTACATCGATCTGCAGTGGGAAGGCAAGGAATTCAAGAAGCGCATTGACGAGCTGCTCGATCGGGCCCCGGTCGTGGCCGAAGCGCCGCCGCCGGTCAGAGGCAGCCCCAGGCCGCCTCCGCCGAAAGCTCAGCCCACCTCCGACATAAAGGCGGGCCCGGGAGCGGACCAGGGTGGCGGGATGAAGGGTTGCGTGGCGGGCGACAGCTCTCCAAATGGAACCGTAGTCGACGGCATGAAGAAGATCGTCGTGGCGACGCCTTTTGGTTCGTCCTGCCATTGGGAGCAAGCCAAGTAGTCGAAAGAGAGGAATCATGAAGACGATTGCACTGATGCTTGCGGGAGCGGCCTTGTGGGCCGCCGAAAGCCAGCCGGCCCAGACGCCGCCCCAGAAACCCAAAACTTTGGCTGAACAAAGAGCTGAAGCCGCCGCCGCCCGCCAGCGGCTGGTGAAGCAGGCTGCGGCTCAATCCGCTAAAAAAGCTGCTCCCACGGTCTCCATCCCGCCGGATGCCGTACAGGTGGGGCCCAATCTCTATCGCCACACGGATGCGGACGGCAAAACGTGGTTTTACGGCCGTACGCCCCTGGGAGTGTCCAGGTGGGAGGACTCGCCCGCTTCGAAAACCTCCGCCCCGCCGCCTGCCGCCAAGCAGGAGACTCCGATTACAAAAACCGATCTCGGCGAAAAACTTCAATACGAACGCCAGACGCCGTTCGGCTCCATGAAGTGGACGCAAAAGAAAACCGCGGCGGACGCCGGGAAGAGCGCTCCCGCCGCCCCGAAGT
Organism: Bryobacteraceae bacterium; assembly: GCA_035508055.1. Lineage (GTDB taxonomy): Bacteria > Acidobacteriota > Terriglobia > Bryobacterales > Bryobacteraceae > Palsa-89. Next base: position 83,754 of record DATJNO010000023.1, read on the forward strand.
CTTCTCCGCAATCCCAGGACAAGAAGGCGGAGCAGCAATAGTGGGCATGAACCGTCTGTTGCGAACCATTGGAATCGCCGCACTGCTGCTGGGCCCGAGTTTCGCCCAGCAGGGGCCCGGGACGCAGCAGCAGCGCCGCCAGCAGCAGCAACAACAACGCCAGCAGCAACTGGCCCGTCCGCTGGAGCAGCCGGACCAGGGACCGGGACAGCAGGGACAGCAGCCCACTTCACTTCCAGGCATGCCGCGCTCCCCGCAGGCTCCCCAACCGGCGGCCCAGGCGCCGGCCTCGCCCCAAACTCCCTCCTCCACCGCGCCCGCTACTCCCGCCGGCCCACCCACGGTGTTTGGCGGTCTGTCTCTCAATAACGTCTCGCTGACCGAAGTTATCGACCTGCTGGCCCGCCAGCTGCACATCAATTACATCCTCGATCCCCGCGTCAAGGGCGGCGTCATCCTCAACACCTACGGCGAAACCAAGGACATCGATACGCGCTCGCTGCTGGAAACCATTCTGCGCATCAACGGCTTCGGCATGGTGAAGCAGGGCGATCTCTACCGCATCGTGCCTTTGACTGATATCTCGCACCTGCCTTTGCCCCCAGAAGTGAAGACCGATCCCAACAGCATCCCCGAAGACGATCAAACCATGCTGAATTTGGTTTTCCTCAAATACGTTACCGCCGACGAACTCGCGAAGGTTCTGGAACCATTTCAGGGCGAGAATGCCCGCCTGTATGTTTACGCTCCGGCAAACTTGTTAT
>DATJNO010000024.1:0-3432 GCA_035508055.1 Bryobacteraceae bacterium
GGCATCTGGTGCACTGCATTCGACAGCACTCCGGTTGCGCGCTTTGGCTGGCCGAAAAGAAAATTCATGGCGTCGATGCGATGTGAGGCAATATCGAAAAGAGGGCCGCCGCCAGAGAGCGCCGGATCCTTCAGCCATTCGCGGCCTTCGAGTGTCTCAAGCCAGCCGTGGCAGTTGGCCTCGGCCAGAACCGGCTTGCCGATGGAGCCTTCGGCAATCAGTTCTTTGGCGCGGATCAGCTTGGGATAGAGTCTTCGGTGATACGAAACGCCGAGCAGGCGACCGGCCGCGTTTGCTTCGCCCACCATATCGACGGCCTGCGCAAAGTTCATGGCCATCGGCTTTTCGCAGAGGACGTGTTTGCCGCCGCGGAGGGCCTTGATGGCCACTTCCGCGTGCAAAGCCACCGGCAGCGCGACGTAAACTGCCTGTACCGCAGAGTCGGCAATGGCCTCTTCGATTGACGGCCAGGTTCGCGCACCGGGATACACCGCCGCTTTGGCCGGGTTGCGCGTAACGAACCCAAACAGCGTGCTGCGCGGCTCGGATTGGATGGCGGGAATCACCCGCTTGCGTGCGATATCACCGATGCCGGCGACAACCCAATTCACTTTGCTCATGTCACCGCAAGGATACCGTGTGCCGGCGTCGGATCATGCGGAAAAGCCAACCGGGATATTGGGCGGCCGCCTCCATGCGAAGGCGGCCGCCGTAATCAGAACGGATTCCGCGCGAAGCACCCCGGATCGGTCTTCACTGACGTAAGCGCCTGCGATTTCGACGCAATCGTGCGGCTGTAGCACCCGCCGCGAGAATCCCTCCAGGTGTAGGTTCCTGACGACTGGCTGCCGCTGTTGCCGGTGATTGAAAATCCAGAACTGATATCGAGGACATCCGTCGAATCCACTTGGTTGCTGAGGCTGCTGCTATAGAGCGGGAAGCGGTTGAGGCTCGTGTTCTCATTTTTCTGGTCACCTTGATGGACGGTGCTGGTCTGTGTGAAGGAACCATCGGCGTTTTCTACGAACAGATACGCAATATTGAGCGGGTATTCAAAATCCTCCTCGTTTGTTGTGGCGAAAGGCCCCTGCTGTGTTGTCGTGATCGAATGCACAGTGGTCAGCTGTTGCGCGTTTTGCTCGTCGGTCGTGGCATTCACCACGAACTGCTGGTTGTTGCTGAAATCCACGCTCTGGGTCAGGGTCGTCACCACGCGCCCATGCGAAGTATTCAACCAACCGGCGATGGTAAAGTTCCGCTTCGATGTGGTCAGGATGTTTCCCGTCGAGTTGCCGCTGGCGTCAGTCGCGATGTTGTTCTGGATTTCCGGGCTCGGCGCAGCAGCCAGGGAGTTGCTGATCAGGGCGCCTGTGGTCTTCTTCGAACCATGGTCAAGATACACCAGCAGATTGGCCGTCGCCAGAAAGTAGCCGTTGGCGTTGTAGACGCTCACGGCCACAGTGTGCGTTGCGCCATCGCTCAACACGCCGGCGAAGGGAGTGAGATTCACACGATAGGGCACGAAGTCCAGCGTCTGCACCCCGGTGATTGGCTCCCACAGAAAGGGGTCGATGCCGCCCGTGAAGATCCACGGGTACACCGGCGACACGCCTGCGGGATTTCCGTCAAGTGAGATCTCACCCTCGCGAAACGCGGTATTCCCGCAACTCTCCAGCGGCCCTGTTTCATTGTTGGGCACGCAGAAATACCAGAATTCGTCACCAATCTGGTTCTGCGTAATCACGTCGAGATAGGCGCTCTCCACGTTTTCCGGCAGGTTCAGCGCCTGCGTGATCTGATCGCTCCCGGTGTTCAGCGTGCCTGCGTCACCTCCGGAACCGTTTACCGGAATCACAATGTCGGGAACGCGTGGTGCGGGATTGCGAAAGTTCGCGGGATAGAATTCGAGCGCCGCATTCGCATAGATGATCCCGTTGTAGTCGACGCCGCCAGACTCGCCCACAAAGTTGCCCAGGTTGGCTTCGCCGGTCTGCGACGAGGCAAAAACTGCGGACAGGTCTGTGACGTCGCGCTCCACATGCCACGAGGGGCTCAGCGCGCTTCGCGGCTCTGCTGTGGTGCCGTAGTAGATATTGGCGTGGCCCAGATAAAACGAGGCGGTACGGTCAAACTGCGTTCCGGATGTCACCGTGAAATCTGCCGTGAACACGACCTTGGCCCAGGGGCCCGGGCACGACGACGGCGGACTGTAATCGAAGGTCGCCGGCGTGAAATTGTCGAACGCCAGATTCTGGAACAGTTGCACCACACAGGGTTTCGTGCTGGGTCGAGGGACCGCCGGTTCGGCGGTGGCGGGATTCGATGAGCCGACCTGCGGCGTGGGAGGAACGAGAACAACCTGCGAATGCGTCGTCGCCGCCGATGCGATCAGCAGCACAATAGCCGGAGCAATCCATCTCACCGGCATGGGGAAGGAACGCCGTGACACTGGCATATGAGTCTCCTTTTGCAGCTTGAGTTTCCGAGGGAAGATGCGTCGGGTGGGCTGCTGTTCGTTCCAGCGGCCCCAAAAATGATCACAAAATGCGCGAAAAGCATACCATTTTGATCATAATGAACGCTAGTTAATCATTTTGGCGGGCCCTGGGGGCCAGACGGCCTCAAACTGGGCTTGCGCGGGCTTTAGTGACGTGCCGCTCCCAAAGCGTTTGAACTTGCCCAGTTCGCGGATGGGGATGCCCCTTTGCGGCGCTGTTGCGACGGCCAGAGACGAAAAAGCCGCCCGAAGGCGGCTTCTTCCGATTGAGTTATTGTCTCTGATGCGCCAGCTACTGCACGGGCTGCGATGGAGCGTTCGGGGCGGCTGAGGGTGCGGAGACAGCCTCTTGATTCTTCTCCGCAAAGAAATCGTGATCCCAAAGATTCCGGTAGAACTCGCCGGTCAGCTCGGCCGCTCGTGGTCCGAAGGTAGGCCGGCCGCCTTCAAGAAAGAAGACCGTAACCAGGCTGCCCTGCGGCGATTCAGAGTAGGAAGCGAACCAGCCAAAACGCGTTCCGTTGTCGGAGCAGGTTCCTGTTTTGCCAAAAACAGGCAGCTCGCGGAAGTTGGTGCGCAGGCTGCGTGCTGTTCCATATTCCACCGCACCAGCCATGCCGTCTTCGAGGCTTGGAACGTACTTCGCGATGTCGAGCGTGCGCTTGATCCGCGGCTGGAATGTAGCAACTTCTTCCGGAGTCGTCGGGTGCTGCAGATAGTAGAGCGTTCCGCCGTTGGCGATGGCAGCCACAAAAGCGCCAAGCTGAAGCGGCGTTAATGAAACACCCTGGCCAAAGCTGCACATGCGGCCCACGCCGCCTTCCGATTCGGGAATCGGCTGATCGGGATACTCGCCTAGTTGCTCGCCCTGGATGTTGTAGCCGGCCAACTCGCCCAATCCGAACTGCGTGGCATAGTGGCGTACGCGCTCAAAT
>DATJNO010000025.1:0-20874 GCA_035508055.1 Bryobacteraceae bacterium
CACACACGGCCTTTCCGCTCACACTTCCGCAGGGTGATCGCACCTGGAAGATAGACTCCGTAGTCCTCGACACCTCGCTCCGCGAGCCCGACCTTGCCGTCGTCTACGAGTCGACCGGCGTGACCGATCCAGCCGCAGAGCGCACCGAGGCAACTTCCGTGCTGAGCGCATTTCTCAAAGCACAGCCCGGCATCCGCGCGAACTTCCACGGCCTTTGGGCCGTCGCCGTGAGGAACGGCCAGCGCACGCCGGTGATGGAACTGCCCATGACGCAGATACCGCAGTAAGGCAGGGAACTGTTGCCATTGCCCGACACCATCGACCTCCGCTCAGACACCGTCACCAGGCCCTCTGCCGCGATGCGTGCCGCCATGGCAGCTGCCGAGGTGGGCGACGACGTCTACGGCGAGGACCCGACCGTCAATCGCCTGGAGCAGCGCGCCGCCGAAATTATGGGCAAAGAGGCGGGCCTGTTCGTGCCCAGCGGAACGATGGGCAACACCATCGGCATCAAGATCCATACCGAGCACGGCCAGGAGGTGATCTGCGAATCGCGCGCGCACCTGCTGGATTGGGAACTTTCGATGCTGGCCTGGTTCTCGGGCTGCCTGATCCGGCCGGTGGTGACCGAAGATGGCATTCTGCGCTGGGGCGATATTCGCGCTGCGATTCGCCCTCACAGCGCGCACTGCGCGCCCACGCGCGTCGTCGAGATCGAGAACACGCACAACATGGCGGGCGGAGCGGTCTACCCGATGGATGTTTTCGAAGAAATCTGCGGCAACGCGCATGACGCCGGGCTGAAGGTTCATCTGGACGGCGCGCGCATCTTCAACGCCGCCTGCCATCTCAACCGGCCGGTGCGCGAGCTGGCCGCGCCCGCCGATTCGGTGATGTTCTGCCTGTCGAAAGGACTCGGCGCGCCGGTCGGGTCCATGCTGGTGGGGACCGCCGAAGCCATCGCGCGCGGCCGCGGCTATCGCAAGCGGCTGGGCGGCGCCATGCGCCAGGCCGGCGTGCTGGCGGCCGCCGGACTCATCGCGCTCGAAGAAATGCCGCACCGGTTGGGCGAGGATCACCGAAACGCGCGCTTCCTGGCGGGCGAGATCGCGAAACTGCCCGGCATTCGGCTGGATGCATCGCGTGTCCAGACCAACATCGTCATCTTCGATATCACCGCCACAGGCCTCACCCCGCCCGACCTGAGCGCCAGGCTGAAGGCTCGCGGCGTCCTGATGAATGGCGTGAATTCCCGGCAAATGCGCGCCGTCACTCACCTGGATGTGTCGCGCCAGGACTGCGCCCGCGCCGTCGAAGTGCTCGCGGAAATTCTGTCCTAACCCCGGGCCGGGCTCGCGCGTCTAAGGGCACATGCGAGCGGCGGCCATCACCTACCGCGGTCTGCTCAAACGGCCGGGCTTCTTCTGCGCCGTTGTCCTCACTTTGGCCTTGGGCATCGGCGCCAACAGCGCGATCTTTTCGGTGATTGACGCGGTGCTGCTCAAGCCGCTGCCCTACCCCGCCGCCGACCGGCTGGTGGCGCTGTTCGAGTCCAACCCGCACAAGAAACTGTCCCACGAAGGCGTCGCTCCGGTGCGCATCGAAGAGTGGAACCGCGCCAGCCGGAGCTTCACCGCAATCGCGGGCGCTTACACGGAGAACATCGCCGAAACCTCGGGAGAATTACCGGAAATGCTGGTGAGCGCGCGCGTCTCGCCGCGGTTCTTCTCCTTATTGGGCACGCTTCCTGTTGTCGGCCGCACGTTCAGCCCGGAAGAAGACCTGTTCAACGGACCAAGCGCGGGCATCATCAGCGAAAAGCTTTGGCGCCGCCGTTTCGGCGGCGATCCAGCGGTGCTCGGCAAAGCGCTCCGGGCCAACGGTCACAGCTACCCCATCGTCGGCGTGATGCCGGACTCCGTGACCTTCCCTTCACCCGCGGTCGATATCTGGGTTCCCGCCAAGCTGCCGCCCGGGGTCATGCGCGCCCGCGAGGCACGCTGGGAAAGCGCCATCGGACGCCTGAAGGAAGGTACCACTCTCGCGTCCGCGTGGGCCGACCTGACCGCGGTTCAGGCGCGGCTGGCGCAACAATTCCCCGGCACGGACGCCGGCTGGTCGCCCGTGGTCGAACCGCTGAAAGAAGAAACGGTCGGCGGGGTGCGGCGGTCGCTCTGGATCCTGTTTGGCTCGGTGGGCTTCGTGCTTCTGATCGCCTGCGCCAACGTCGCGTGCCTGATGCTGGCGCGCGCACATCGCCGCGAGCGCGAAATCGCCGTTCGTTTTTCTTTGGGCGCCGCGCGCGGGCGCCTCATCCGGGAGCAGCTGTTCGAAGCCGTCTGCCTGGCCGTTCCCGGCTGCCTTCTCGGGCTGGCGTTGTCGATCGCCGGGACCGGGATCTTTCGCCGCGCCGCCACGCTTCTTCCGCGTACCGATGAAATACGCCTGGATTGGCGCATCGTCGGCTTCACACTTTTGCTCGGCCTGATCACCGCGCTCCTTTTCGGCTTAATTCCGGCCTTACGCCCGGCGCAACGCGAAGTTTCCGGGATGTTGAGCTGGGCGTCGCGAGGACAGCTGGGCCGAAGCCATCGTATGCAACGAACGCTAGTGAGCTTCCAGATCGCACTGGCCATCGTTCTACTTACGGGCTCCGGCCTGCTCCTCCGCAGCCTCGCGAAACTCGGGCAAGTCTCGCTGGGTTTCAACCCCGCCCACGTGCTCGCGTTTCGCGTCAGCGGCAGCTTTGGCGAGACCAACGACTACAGCGGGCTCAGGCAGCGTCTCAATCGCACTCTGGAGGCCCTGCGAGCGATTCCGGGCATTCAGTCGGCCGCGCTCTCCATGACGCTTCCCGGCACCGGCGAGGCCTCCCCTGTGCAGTTTGACATCCCCGGGCAGGACACGGAACAGGAAGGGCAGAAGATCTTCGCGGACGAAAACCTGGTGTCGCCCGATTTCTTCCAGTTGCTTGGAATCCCGATTCTCTCGGGCGAAACGTGCCGCATCCATCCCGATCCTAACGCGCAGCCCGTGGCGCTCATCAGCCGCTCGTTCGCGGATCGCTACTTTGCGGGACAGGATCCTATCGGACATTTTGTGAGCCTGGCCGGTTTTCCCGCGCCGCTTCGAATCTCTGGCGTCGTCAGCGATATTCGTCAGCATGGTTACGCGCATGATCCTGTGCCGACGGTCTACTGGTGCGGGCTGCCGTCCAACCCTTTTCCGGAGGTCCTGCTGAAGTCCGCGGGCGATCCCCTGCTTCTTTCTCGAGCGGTCCGCCAGACCATCCACGGCATTGATCCGCTTCGCGCGGTTTATGATGTCGAACGCCTGAGCGATTCGGTCTCTTCCACGCTCGCGGAGCGCCGCTTCCAGATGGCGCTGCTCGGCTCCTTCGCCGCTACCTCGCTCCTGCTGGCCGCCATCGGACTTTACGGCGTCACTAGCTTTCTGGTCTCGCTGCGCACGCGCGAAATCGGCTTGCGAGCGGCGCTGGGCGCGACGCCCTCCCGCATTTTCGGCCAGATTTTCCGCGAAGGCGCTCTCATGACAGCCGCCGGCACGCTTGCCGGGCTGGCCGCCGCGGCTGTGCTGTCCCGTTTCATCGCCACGCTGCTGTTCGGCGTCACGCCGCTGGACCCGATTACTTTCGTCGGCGGCCCGTTGTTACTCATCGCTGTTGCGGCCGCCGCTCTGTGGTCGCCGGCCTGGCGGGCGACGGAAATCGATCCCCTGGAAGCGCTCCGCCAGGACTAACGCCCCGCCCACGGCGCACCCGATTCACGCGTCATACTAAAAGCGGGTCCGCCGGTGCGTCTCCTGAAATTCTGTCTGCTGCTCCCGTTCCTGCTCGCGCCAGCGCTGGCGCAGGACCAGCCGTCCGCCCCCTCCCCTTCTGATCTGAGCGACACCAATCAGCCCGGCGCGATCCAGGGAACGGTCCTAAGCGACGCTACCAGCGAGCCGCTTCGCCGCGCGCAGGTACTGCTGCGTGGCGCGGACGCCAAGACCGGCGGCTCCTACGAAACCACGGACGAAACGGGCAGCTTCTCGTTCCCCAAAGTTGCGCCCGGCCGCTACTCCATCACCGTGCAGCGCGAAGGATACCTGACGCTCTCGGCCGGCCGCATCGGCGCTTACAAAATGCCGCCGGTCTTCACTGTCCAGCCCGGCCAGACCATCGACTCGTTCGTGTTTCGCATGACGCCCTGGGGCATCGTCAGCGGGCGCGTGAAATTCAACGATGCCGAGCCGGCGGTGAACGTGGTGGTGCAGTTGTACCGCGAGTTCTACGATCGCGGCCAGCATGGTTACGTGGCCGCCGCCAGCGCGCGCACCGACGACCGCGGCGAGTACCGCGTCCACGGCTTGGAGGCCGGCTCCTACTATATCGCCGCGCTGTACCAGTCGCCTCCGCGGCCCGCCGGCGCTCAGGAGCAAATCCGCACCGACGCCACCGGGGCGTCCTTGCCCGAGATGAACTATGCGGTCACCTTCTTCCCGGACGCGCATCGCATGGCCGATGCCGTCGCGGTTCACGTCACCGCCGGCCAGGAAGTCGCGGGTAACGACATTTTCCTGGGGTTGGTGCATACGGTTCGCATTCACGGCCGCGTTCTCAGCTCGCTCACCGGCAAAGTCCTCCCCGGCGCCTTGATCACGCTGCGCTGGAATGATCCGTACAACACCGCGTCGGTCAGCGCGCCGGTCAATGTCACCACGGACGCCAATCAGAATTTCGAGATCGAGGGCGTGACGCCCGGCCCCTATCTCGTCGTGGCCACCGCCGAAGAAGCCGGCAAGACGCTGACCGCCCGCGTTCCCATCAATGTGGGTGATTCCGACCTCAGCGGCCTGGACGTGGTCGTCAGCCCGGAGAGCATTTGGAAAGGGAAGATCCGCATGGATGGCGAGGACGCTACCCTGCCCAAGGGGCTTGCCGTCGCCCTGGAGCCGCGGCGTCCCACGGCCTCGCCCGCCCGCGCCGACGTCTCGCCCGAGGGCGATTTCTCCGTCGCGTTTGTGCCCAACGAAGTCTATGACCTGTACGTGTTGAATGCGCCGAACGACGTCTATCTGAAGTCGGTGCAGGTGGCCGGCGCGGAACGCCTGGCGCTCGGCCTGGAAGCGTCGCCCGGCGCTGTCCCGGCGCCCCTGGACGTGCTTCTGAGCATCCATGGCGGCCAATTGGTGGGCCGCGTGGTGACCACGGATTCGCAGATCGTCGCCAGCGGCGCGAACGTTTTGCTGATCCCCGACCCGCCGCAGGGCCGCGTGCAAGCCTACAAGGCCTTCTACGCCGATGAGCAGGGCAACTTCTTTCTCCAGGGCATCGCGCCCGGAATGTACCTCGTCGTGGCCTGGTTCGATCAGCCGCCCTGCCAGGTCTACAATCCCGACGATCTGGCCACCTGCCGCGCACAAGGCTCCCCGGTGACCCTCACCGAAGACGGGCAGGAAACCGTTCAGGTGACCGCGCGGTAGCCGGAACAATCTGGCACAGTTTTGTTAGATCGCGGACACGCACCACCGCGCAGTAGTGCTTGGCGCACCCCGACCGCCTCAACCTTTTGCCCGCTCTGGCCGATAGACTTTCGCGTGCTGCTCAGCTATCAACAAGATGCCGACATAGCCCGGCGTTCCCTGCCCTCCATCTGGTGTGGCCTGGGCTTGGTGCAATTTGTGTTGCTGGCCGGCGCGTACTCCTCCAAGGCGATCGTGCCGTTCTCGATTCTGACCACGGCGGCATACCTGTGCCAACTGTTCCTGTTTCTCCGCAAAGAGCGGATTTACGCGATATCGCCGGCCCGCTGGCGTGCCAAATCCTGCGCGAGTCTGTTCACCTTTTCCAGCGCCTGGGGACTGCTCGCCGGTTATAGCTACGCCACCTACGGCTTATTCCATTGGAACTCGCTGCTGTTGACGATGTGCAGCCTGGCACTCGCGTTCGGAGCCTTGGTCTCCCTGACGCCGCGTCTGTCTTTTCTACTGTGCCATGTGCTCCCGCTCCTCATCCCGCCCCTCGCGGTGGAGCTTTGCCTGGGCGCCAGGGGATATGAGATCGCCTTGCTGCATGCCATCTGCCTGGCCTTTCTCCTGATCCAGGGCAAGCACTGGAACGCCGCTTACCGGCGGGCCGCGCAGGACCAGCAGCTTCTGGAATCCTCGAAGAGGCTGGCCGAAGCCGCCAACGAAGCGAAAAGCAGATTCCTCGCCAACATGAGCCATGAGTTGCGGACGCCGATGAACGGAGTCCTGGCCATGACCGAACTGGCGCTCGAAACCGGACTGACCGCCGAACAACGCGACCTGCTGGAGACCGCGCGCGATTCGGCCGTTTCCCTGCTAAATCTGCTGAACGACGTGCTGGACTTTTCCAAAATCGAAGCCAAGGGGCTGGAGCTGGAAAACGTCTCCTTCGATGTGCATAAGTTGGTCACCGAAACAGCCCGTGCATTCGACATTCAGGCCCGGGAAAAAGGCTTGAGGCTGAACGTGGAGCTTTCCGCCGGAATTCCCGATGAACTCGTCGGCGATCCCGCGCGGCTGCGGCAGATTCTGGTGAATTTACTGGGCAACGCCATGAAGTTTACTCCCGCGGGAAGTGTGGCCATTCACGTCGGGGTGGACTCCGTCACCACAGAAGCCATCGAGTTGCACTTCTCCGTCAGCGACACCGGCATCGGCGTGCCCCCGGACAAACAGGCAGCCATCTTCCAGCCGTTCGCGCAAGCCGACGTATCCATGACCCGAAGATACGGTGGAACGGGCCTCGGTCTGAGCATCTCCCAGCGTCTGGTGGAGCTGATGGATGGCGGGATGTGGTTGTTGAGCGAACCGGGCCGGGGCAGTACTTTTCACTTCACGGCTACTTTCGGCCTCCCGGCACAGGAGACGGCGAAAGCGGCGACGCTACCCTTCGCCGGTCACCAATCCTTGCTCTCCCGGTAAGCCAGTCACAAGTCTTCCGGAAAATCTTGCGGTCCCGCGATTTCCCGTTGTTCGTGCTATTTGTGCCGGCGGGCTCCGGCAACATATTGTCCGTTTTCTAATTTTACTTGCTGTGGTTTTGTAAAATCCAAGCCAGAATTCGAGTGGTTATTCCGAGGGATGCAGGAACTTAGGTCCGAAATTTCCTTTCCGGCGCTCGACGCCTGTTGGCTGGGCGCGCCGGACGAACGCACGCCCGGCTTTCTGAACACCTTTGTTGAAATCTCGGCCGCGATCCAGACCATGCTTCGAGCCCGTGTTCCGGCCGCCTACTTTGAAAACTTGTCCAACTTCCGCAACCCGAAGGCGGCCTACCCGATGCTCGTCTATCAGGCCAGCCTGCCTTTCCGGGGGAAAATGCGCTCCGAACTCACCTACGACGTGTTAAATCCTCAAACACTGGCGAAATTTTTCCGGAGCGCGAAACCGAATCTGGCCGCACGGATGGCGGCCTCGGAGGCACGCCTGCGCGGGGCCGGGTTGGACTCGCTGGCCGCCGATTACGACCAGCGCAAGCTGAACGGCGTGTTTCAGGCGCTGCAAAAGTGGAATAAAAGCAGGAAGTGCCTGTATCTCTTGATTCGCGGCGAAAGTGTGTTGGTCAATAGCGTGGTCGAACTGGGAGGGCTTGGGAAACTGGCGCCCAAGCTGCGGGCGCGCCGGAAGGCCGCCTTGGAAAAGAAGTGGCGCTTCCAGCTTCGCCGCCTGTATCCCGGCACGGATTTCACCTGGCTGGCTCCGGAATTGTTGGAGTCCGCTACGCAAGCTCTGTTGGCAGCGCAGCGTCAGCCTACCGAAACGGCCAGCTCCGGTCGCGCGGAGACGGGCGTATGAAGTTACTCGATAAAGCCCAGCCGGCGCAGCGTCGCCTGCGGCTCGCTGTCCTCGAAGGAGCTGATGGTGGCCTTTTGGTGGCCGCGCACCAGCGCGACGCCATACGGAAATCTCACGAACTTGAACGTCTTACTCAGCAATTCCAGATCGTTCGAAGTTCCCGCGTGCAGGCCCGTGTCATGCAGGAAGGAGGCCGCGAACTGCGGTGTATCCGTGGGAATCGCGACAATCTGCGTGTCCTTCCAGTTCAGCTTCGCCATCTTGCGGGCCGCGCCCTCACACACCGGGCAGGTGGGATCGTAGAAAAACAGGAAGATGTCGCCCTGCTGGAGCGAGAACGGCTTTCCATCCACGGTGATGGAGTCCGGCGCTTTCAGCCCGCTCTCCCGGGCCGCATTCACGCCGAGCGAAACGCCCGCGAACACCACCACGGCCCCCAGGATCACCGCCGCGGCGCGAAGATTCTCCGCATGCCGCGCCCACCAGCCGGCTGCGACGGCCATCAGCAGCATGGCGCCGTCACCGACGAAGAATCCGGGACCGACCGTGCGCTTGACCAGCGGGAAGCAAGTGCAATCCTTGCCGACCAAGGTGGCGTAGTTGGCGCCGATGTAGATGATAAACGCGGTCAAAAGCAACGCGATCAGCCATGCGCCCCAGCGCCGGAACCGTGGCACGATGATCAGCACGGCCCCGAACATCTCGCCGATTCCCAGAGCCACCGTAAATGGCAGCGAAAAAACCGCGGGCACGTGGAACTCAGTGAGCGCCTGCGCCCATTGGAACGGGTCGGCCAGTTTCCAGGCGCCGGAGGTGACAAACACAATGGCCAGCAACAGGGCCGCCGCGGCGCTGATCGCCTTCTTCCACGCGGGCAGGTCCACACCGACCAGGTTCAGCCCTAAATCGGCTGGGTTTGCTGTGCTTTCAGACATACGCCTTATTTTAGCCAATCCGGAGCTAGCCCACGGCGATGGCGCCGGATGCAAAGAATTGCCGCGCCGCTTCCGTTGTTCGGGCAATATCCTGCTCGCTATGGGCGGCCGAAACGAACCCGGCCTCGAATTGCGAGGGCGCGAGGTAAATGCCATGCTCCAGCATCCAGTGGAAGAATTGGCGAAAACGGCCTGTATCGGACCGTTTGGCCGATTCCCAGCCGGTCACCGGGCCGGGCGTGAAGAACAGCGTAAACATCGAGCCCACGCGGTTTACGGTGATCCCCGCGGGGACGGTGGCCGTCAGTTGGGCGGTGCGTTGCTCGAGGATCTGGTAAACCTGCAGGTGCGCCTTCAGATACCGCAGCATCGCGATTCCGGCGCTGACCGCCAGGGGGTTCCCGGAGAGCGTGCCGGCCTGATAGATCGGTCCGGTGGGAGCCACCTTGGCCATGATCTCGGCCCGGCCGCCGTAAGCCGCCAGCGGCAGCCCGCCGCCCACGATCTTGCCCAGCGTGGTGAGGTCCGGCCGGATGCCGAAGCGCTCCTGTGCGCCACCCAGCGCCAGCCGGAATCCGGTCATGACCTCGTCGAAAATCAGCAGGGCGCCATGCCGGGCGGTAATGTCCCGCAAAGCCTCCAGAAATCCCGGCGCCGGCGGCACGCAGCCCATATTGCCCACTACCGGCTCGACAATCACCGCCGCGATCTGGCTGCCACGCTCGCGGAACGCCGTTTCCACCGCTTCCGCCGAGTTGAACGGCAGCGCGATGGTAGTGGCGGCGAAGGCCTCCGGCACGCCCGCGGTGTCGGCGATGCCGAGCGTCGCCATGCCCGAACCGGCTTTCACCAGCAGCGAATCGACGTGGCCGTGATAGCAGCCTTCAAATTTCACGGTCAGGTCGCGGCCCGTGAACCCGCGCGCGACGCGCAATGCGCTCATGGTGGCTTCGGTGCCGGAGTTCACCAGCCGCACCATCTCGACGGATGGAACGCACTCGCGGATCAGCTCGGCCAGTTCCACCTCGCGCTCCGTGGGCGCGCCAAAACTGGTCCCAACCGCCAGGACTTCGCGCAGCGCCTCGATCACGGGCGGAAAGCAGTGCCCCAGAATCAGCGGCCCCCAGGAGCCGACATAGTCGATGTACTCGTTGCCGTCGGCGTCGAAGATCCGCGAGCCTTCGCCGCGGACGATGAACGGCGGCGTGCCCCCCACGCCGCGAAACGCCCGCACCGGCGAATTCACCCCGCCCGGGATCAGGCGCTGCGCCCGGGCGAACAAGTCTTCAGATCGGGAATGCTTCATGGCCCGGGCGCCGGATCAGGTCTTTTCCGGGATCACCCGGTGCAGGAAGGCATTCAACAACACCTCCTGCAATGTGCCGTTGAGATTCTTGAACAGGCGGCTCTTCAGATCCAGATAAGGCTGTGTTCCGTCGAACAGATCCTCGATCAACGCGCGGAAGCGGGGGCTGCGCCGGATGAAATCCACCATCCGCGCGGGCACCGTGCTGAACAGGAACCGGCCCAGGAATACGCGCTTGGCGAGCGTCGCTCCGAACTCCAGATCGGCGGCGAAGTCACGGCGCAGCAGATTGTGGTACGCCTGCGCTTTCTCGGCCGGCGATTGGCATTCATCCAGGACCACCTGGCTGGCCAGGTCCCCCGAGCGCATCGCGTAGTAAATTCCTTCGCCCGTGATCGGATCCACCAGGCCCGCGGCGTCGCCCACCGCCAGCCAGCCTTCGCCCGCCAGCCGGTTCTTCCTCCAGCCGGCGTGCTCCAGCGACGGCAGCATATGGCCGTAGAACCGAGCGCCCCGGTAGACGATGCCCTTCTCATTCATGTAGCGCTCCAGGCGGGCGCGCAGAGACTGTGCAGGCTCGCCCTTGCCGCAAATTCCCACCGAAAGGTGCCCGCAGCGCGGGAACACCCAGATATAACCCTCCAGATTCGGCAGGAACTGGATGTCGATGTGATTTTGTCCGGAAGGCACGTAATAGCCGAGCGCGAACATCGTGTCGGCCGCGGTCCACTCGGTGCCGACATGCCGCAGGGAATTACGCGCGCCTGTGGCCACGATGCAAAAGTCGGCTTCGAGAGTCCCGTGCTGCGTCTTGAGCCGCCAACCGTCACCGCCGCGCTCGATTCCCAGCACGCGCGTGCGCTCCAGTTGTACACCGGCCTCTTCGGCGCGCCCCAGCAGCATCCGGTTCAAATCCATGCGGGAGTAAATCACCAGCGGCCGGCTGAGATCCAGCTTCACCGCGCCGGCTTTGGGCGCAGCCAGAAAGGTCTCATTGACAATCTTCTTCGGAGTGTCGTTGTCGATCAGAAACGGATAGCGGTGATAAGCCTTGTAAGTAAGTCCCCCGCCGCAGGGCTTCTCCCAAGCCAGCTTCTCATCCAACAGCACGGTGTCCAGACCCGCTCGCGCCAGGCGCTCCGCCGCGAAGGCTCCCGCCGGGCCGCCGCCAAGGACGGCAATCCGCTTCATTCGGCGCGCCTCACTTTTGCTGTACCTGGCCCGGTGAAACGGCTGGATGACCGGGCGGCAACGCCTGGCCGCTTCCGGAGCCGATGCCCGGATGTCCCGGCGGCAAGCTGCCCGCACCCGCTCCGCCTCCGCTCTGGCCCGGCAGATTCGGCATCCCGCTCAGCGAGCCGGGCGCGGAACCGCCTTGCGCTCCGTTTCCTCCATGCTCCGCGTTTTGACCGGTCCGTCCCTTCACTACCCACTCATTGCCTTTGCGCTCCAGGACGTATTGCATGTTCATCCCCGCGGCCGGCGAGGGGTTTCCCTTGGCCTGAAAATGCACCGTGGCCGTGGCTTCATCCTGTCCCCGAAACTCCACCGCCCCCACCGATACGTCCATCGCCAGCAGATCCGAGCGCTTGGAGAGATAGTTCATAATCCCCTGCCGGATCGCATCCTGGTTCTCTATGTTTTTCTTGCAGCCGGCCGCGAGCACGAAACAGGCGCACACGGCAACGGCGATCACCCTGGGAAATTTCACTCTCCGATTATATCCGCAGCCGCGTCGCGCCACACTGGCCGGGGCAGGGTCCTCCGGCGCCGCAAAAATTGGGTACGCTGTAAGGTTGCCCCCGGAACTTATGAACAAACTGAGCCGAATCTCATTGATCTCTACCTTGGCCCTGACCGCCGGTGCGTTCTCGGCGAACGCCCAGGGAAAACCAGCCGCCGCGAAAGCAGGCGACCAGTCGCTGGTCGAGCGCGGCCGGTACATCGTGGAAAACGTCGCCATGTGCGAACTCTGCCACACTCCACGCAATGCGCAGGGCCTTCCCGACCATGATCATTGGCTGATGGGCGGACCGGCGCAGTTGCGTCCCGCCTATCCTGCGCCGACCTGGGCGGTGGTCGAGCCTCGCATCGCCGGCGACCCTCCCGGAACCGACGACGAGTTCATCCGCCTGCTGACCACGGGCATCTCGCGCACCGGCAAACCGCCCAATCCGCCCATGCCCCCGTTCCGCATGACGCGCCCGGATGCCGAGGCGGTCCTGGCATACCTGAAGTCGCTGACTCGCTGACGGTGGCTTTATTCCGACAACCGCACGGTGGCCGCCGCGGATTTCGTCTTGTCCGCCGCGCTGACGGCGGTCACGGTCACCAGGCCGGCTGAAGGAACCACGCCGGGCGCGGTATAGAGGCCGGCGGCGCTGATTTTGCCCACCGTGCTGTTGCCGCCTGCGACGCCATTCACCACCCAGGTGACGGCGGTGTTGGAGCTGTTCTTCACCGTGGCTGTGAACTGCTTGGTACGATCCACTCGAACCGTGGCCTTGACCGGCCAGATGGTCACGCTAACCGGCTTCGTCGAAGGCGCGGGCGCGCTGGTGATGGTGACCGTCGCGCTGCCTACAGCGGCGGTTGCGGCTTGGCTGGTGGCGTGAACCGTGACGGTGGCCGGTGACGGGACCGTCGCCGGCGCGGTGTAAAGTCCGCTGACGGAGTCGACGAAGCCAACCGTACTGTTGCCGCCCACGGTTCCGTTTACATCCCACGTGACGGAGGTATTCGTGCTACCCGTCACGGTGGCCGTGAATTGCTTCGCGGCGTCCACTGCCACACTGGCAGTGGATGGAGATACGCTTACCGATACGGAATTTTGCAGCGCCTGGCCCGAATTGGGATCCACCATGAGCGGCGAAACGTCCACCGCCTCGAAGTCGGCGCCGGTCAGCGTCGTGAGCGCGTGTAGATCGTCGTTGTTCCAGCGCGAATCCGTCGCCCCGGAGATAAACCAGGACGAGCCGTTATCGGCCAGCATCATGCCGTACCGCTTCAGCGCCGTGAGAATGATCTGGTTCGTCGCCGAAAACCCGGAAATGTCGAAGCTGGCCTTCAGGCGGAAGCGAGCGCCCATGGGCGGATACTGGGAGCCGGTGAGGGAGGAAGCATAATGCCGCGCCGGCCACACGTAAGCCTTCTGGGTTTGGGGCGCGGTGAAACGGATCGCATGCTGGATCGCGCCCGCGACAATCTCGTCGTATTTCACCAGCCCCGGAAAGATCGGCAGGCCCGCGGCGTCGGCCGAGGTCCAGGTGGCCGGGCGCAGCGCGTCAGATGAAAGATTGAAGATTGCTCCGGAACCCGCCTGCCAGCTCGCGGTCTGCGGGTAAGAATCCCACATCTCATAAAGGATGCAGTTGTCGGTGTCGACGGATATCACGTGGCGGTCGCCCGTGCTCGCGCTGCCGCCTTCGATCGGCGCGTTGAGCGGAATCGCATAAGGGCCGGGATCGCTCTCACTCTGATAGGTGAACGTGGCCGGATATTTGGTTTGCGTGCCGGGGACCGTCACGTACGGAATTCCCATGGGCTCGCCGTCATAAAGCCCCGAACCGAAGTCCGGATGCAGCGGATTAGCGGGGCCGATCGTATTCACCCAGGTGGACGAACTTGGGCTGACCGGCAGTTGGTCGATCCGCGTGTTCCAGATGTTGTCGGCGGGGAAAACCGTGCAATTGCTGCCGATGGCCGGCGCTTGAGCGGCGGCGAGCCCCGCCAGTGCAAGGAAAGATGCAAAACCTGCGACGTATTTCACGAGTGCGATTCTCCGCACCCAGAATAGAGCGCGCTGGTACTACCGGCAATCCAGTAATAGCCTGAGGTGTGCGCCTAGAATTGGCCTGAGCCGGGTGCTACGGCGCACGTGAAATTCGCCGCGGCGTTGGTGTCGCCCGCTCCTTGGTAGCGCGCGACTTGCGGGTAGGGGCAGAGTGGGCGCGTAAGACCTTTGCCGGTTCCGATCAACTCCGCGGGAGCGGTTTTCTGCTCCACCCAGCGGTCGAGCGCGGTGACGATGTCGTGTTCGGCGTCGACGTTCGCCTGCGCGCCTCCGTTGCCGAAGCTGTTCGGGCCTGCGCCTCCGCTGCAATGCGCCATGCCAGGCACTAGAAACAAACGGTAGAAGTCGCCGACGTCGACGCGCGCGTCGTTCTTCGCGAAGAACTTTTCCACGCTACCGTAGTATCGAATCGAGTTGAGCGGCGAGATGGCCGCGTCGCCCCAGCCGTGATACTGGATCAGCTTGCCGCCGCGCTTTTCAAAGGCACGCAGGTCCGGATTGGTGGAGTTGAGAATCGCGGCTGTCTTCTTGTCCGCTGTGGCGACGTCTTGGTCGAAGTCGAAGGTCCGGAAATCCCACTTGGGATTGTCGAACACCACCTGGCCGAAATACGAGTTGCCGAAGAAAAACTGAATGGCTCTCTGCGCCTGCTGCGGCGCGATCCACAGACTCCAGGTCCCGGCTACGGCTTCGGTCCCGGGCGGATATCCGGGGAAAATCTGCGTACCCGTGCGCGGATTCTTGGGACCGGCGTAAATCTTGCGGACGGCCTCCACCTGCGGCGCGGTCAGGCAGTCCGGGCCATCGCCGTTCTTACACGCCACCACGCTCGGATCGAAATGGCACAGGCGCGGATCTTCGATCAGGCCGTCCTTCACTCCGTCGAGCGCGTCGCACCTGGCGAGCACCGCGTTCTGAAGCACCTCCAGCTTGGCGGGGGTGAGACTTCCCTCGGCGTCGTTCAGCAGCGCCTTTTCGTTCCAAATGAAGCCGGCGAACAAGTGCGACCAATTGTTGGCCGGCGCGCCCGCCACGATGCCGTCGAAGTCCGCCGGATAGCGCTGCGCCTCCATGAGCGCTTCCCGGCCGCCGTCTGAACAGCCGACGAAGTAATTCCGGGCGGGATTTTTGCCGTAGAACGCGCGGATGATCGCCTCGGCCTGCAATCGCGTTTCGTGCACCGCGCGGTATCCGAAATCGATGAGCCTCTGCGGATGCCCCATGGCCCAAGCGGCGTCCGTGCCGCCGGCTTGGTGCCCGTCGTCGGTCGCCGCGACGGCGTAACCGCGGCGCAGCGGCTCGATCAACGATTGCGTGGGAATGGCGCCGGCCCAGCCGCCATTGCCCGCCTGTTCGTACTTGCCGTTCCAGCCCGAGGCCGGCAGCCAAAGTTCGAAGCGGATCTCCGAATCGCTGGTCGGCTTCGCGACGCCGTCGACAACGCACCGGGCCGCGACGGGGAACGTGGTCGCGCCGCCAAACGGACCCGGAACGGACAGCGGCCCCTCGGCCACCTGCTTCGCGGAGGTGATGGAAGTGTGCGGCAGCTGCAAACCAGCCAGCTTTTCGCAAGGCTGCTGCGCGCTGAGCATCGGCGCAATCGCCACTGCGGCGAAAAGCACGCCGCGGTTACTGGTCATAGGAAAAATCCTCCTCGAAGAACTCCAGCGTACGCCGCGCGCCGCTTCGATCTTGTTCGAACTGGCGCAACTCGACACGCCGGATTTTGCCCGAAATGGTTTTTGGCAGCTCGCAAAATTCGAGCCGCCGGACGCGCTTATATGGAGCGGCCTTGCGGCGGAAGAACACAAAGATATCCCGAGCCAGATCCGCGCACGGCTCGAAGCCCGCGCCCACGGTGATAAACGCCTTCGGAACCGCGGTCCGGACGGGATCGGGACATGGCACCACCGCCGCTTCAGCCACCGCCGGATGCTCCACCAGGATGCTTTCCAATTCGAACGGGCTGATGCGGTAGTCGGATGCCTTGAAGACGTCGTCGGCGCGGCCCACATAGAAGAGGTAGCCGTTTGCATCGCGGCGCGCGATGTCGCCCGTGCGATGGAAGCCGTCAACGCCAACGCCCTGCATCAGTCCGATGGGACGATTTGACAGGTCCACGCAAATCTCGCCCTCGTCGGCCGGATGGCCGTCGAGATCCAACAGCTCGATCCCGTATCCCGGCGCCGGCCGGCCCATCGAACCTGGTTTTACCCTCTGGCCGGGAAAGTTCGCCACCAGGACCGTGGTTTCGGTTTGACCATAGGCGTCGCGAACCGTGATTCTCCAAGCGGTCCGCACCTGCTCGATGACTTCGGGATTGAGCGGCTCGCCGGCGCTGACCGCTTCGCGCAGCCTCACGCGGCATTTGGCGAGATCCTCCTGAATCAGCATGCGCCAGACGGTAGGCGGCGCGCACAACGTGGTCACCGGATGACGGTGCAGTACGTCGAGCACGGCAGGGGCCGCGAACCGCGCGTAGTTGTATACGAAAACCGTCGCGCCCGCGTTCCAGGGCGCAAACACACAGCTATAGGCATGCTTCGCCCATCCCGGCGAGCTGATGTTCCAGTGCACGTCGCCCGGCCGCAGCCCGATCCAGTACATGGTGGACAGGTGCCCGACCGGATAGCTCTGGTGGGAATGCAGCACCATCTTCGGCTTCCCGGTTGTGCCGGAGGTGAAATACAGCAGCAGTGGATCGGCGGCGTGAGTCGGGCCATCGGGGGTGAACTGGTTG
Source organism: Bryobacteraceae bacterium (assembly GCA_035508055.1). Classification (GTDB taxonomy): domain Bacteria; phylum Acidobacteriota; class Terriglobia; order Bryobacterales; family Bryobacteraceae; genus Palsa-89. Next base: position 16,602 of record DATJNO010000025.1, read on the forward strand.
GATTCAGCGGCGGCGCGCTCATACGAGAGCCAGCCATCCACATCGCCGCCCACGGCGATGCGCGTAGCGTTAATTCCTGAGAACTTGTCTGCCTGAGAGGCCGATGCGATGACGTGCTTCACTTCGCCGCGGTCGATCCGGTCGCTCAGATCATCTTCGGTCAGCAGCATGGTGCAGGGGACCACGACAGCTCCGATCTTGAAGGCTCCCAGCAGGATTTCCCACAGCGCGACCTCATTGCCCAGCATCAGCAGAACGCGGTCGCCCCGCCGCACTCCCAGGCCGCGCAAAAAGTTGGCCACCTGGTTCGACCGCGCCGCCATCTCGTCGAACGTGACCTCGCGCCCGGCGCCATCTTCCTCCACCACCCAAAGCGCACTGCCGCAATTGCCCGACGCCATCCGATCGAAATAGTCGAGCGCCCAATTGAAATGCTCGGCGCGAGGCCAAACGAAGTCGCGGCGTGCGGCCGCATAGTCGGTCCGCGCGCGCAACAGCAGGTCGCGCATCTCGAGGAAAGAGCTCACACGGTTTCTTGAGGTTGTACCACAAGCGAACCCGCACGGCTAGCCAGCTTGTTCAGGCCATCCACGTAAGCTCTGGCGCTGGCTTCGATGATGTCGGTGGACAGGCCGCGGCCAATCACCTTTGCGCCGCCTTGCTCCAGATGCACGATCGCCTCGCCCATGGCTTCGGTGCCGCTGGTGACCGACCGGATGTCGTAGCGCTCGAGCCGCGCCGAACTGTGCGTGATCGCAGCCAGCGCCTTGTACACCGCGTCGATCGGGCCGTCGCCGATGCACGCGGCTTCCCGCGGCTCGCCGTTCACGCGCAGCCGCACGGTCGCGGTCGGAATGGCTGCCGTCCCGCTGTAGATGTGCAGGTAGTCCAGTTGATAGTTCTCCGGCACCGATTGCAGTTCGTCGTGCACGATCGCCAGCAGATCTTCGTCAAAAACTTCCTGCTTCTTGTCGGCCACGGCCAGGAAACGCTGGTAGGTCTGGTTCAGCTCCTCGGGCGAGAGCGTGAAGCCGAGTTTTTCGAGCCGATCCCGCAGGCCGGCGCGGCCCGTGCGCGCGGTCAGGACCACACGGCTCTCGCGGAGACCAACGTCCTCGGGCAGCATGATCTCGTAGGTTTGCCGGTCCTTCAGGAATCCGTCGACATGGATGCCGGAGCTGTGCGAAAACGCATTGGACCCGACGATCGCCTTATTCGGCGGCACCGGGATTCCCAGCATCTCCGCCACCATCGTGCTGGTGCGATAGAACTCGCGCGTGTCGATGCCGGTGTGCACTCCGAAATAATCGGCGCGAGTGCGCAGGGCCATCACGATCTCTTCGAGCGACGCATTGCCAGCACGCTCGCCGATGCCATTGATGGTGCCTTCAAACTGCCGCGCGCCGTTCTGGATTCCGGCCAGCGCATTGGCAACGGCCAGGCCGAGATCGTCGTGCGTGTGGACGCTGATAGTCACGCGGTCGATGCCGCGCACCCTGGTCTGGATGCTGCGGATCAGCGCGCCGTATTGCTCCGGCACCGTGTAGCCGGTAGTGTCCGGGATATTCAGCACCGTGGCGCCCGCATCAATCACTGCTTCCAGCATTTCAAACAGGTAAGCGGGGTCGGATCGGCCGGAGTCCTCGGCATAAAACTCGACGTCATCCACGAACGTCCTCGCCAGCTTCACCGCGTCAACGGCCATTTTGAGAATGGTGACCTTCTTCTCGCCCAGCGAGCGCCCGTAGCGCTCGTCGCGGAACTTGCCCAGGATGTGGATGTCCGACGCGCCGATTCCGGTGTGGATGCGCGGCCGCTTGGCTTTCGCGAGCGCTCGTCCGCAGGCCTGGATGTCTTCGGGAACGGCGCGCGAGAGGGCGCAGATGGTTGGCCCGTGAATCTCCTGCGCGATGCGCTGCACGGCTTCGAAATCTTCGGGCGAGGAGTTGGGGTAGCCGGCCTCGATGACGTCCACCTTCAACTGCGCGAGCTGCCGCGCGATGGTCAGCTTTTCTTTGCTGCCGAGGCGCGTTCCGGCCGCCTGCTCGCCGTCGCGCAGCGTCGTATCGAAAACCGCCACCTTGTCGGACGCCATGGTCAGATCCTTTCGTTAGTCACCGGCGAAATGCTGGATACCTAATTCTAGCGACACGACCGAAGACTCCGAACGGCGGAGTTCAGCCCCTTCCGGGGTTGACTCGTACGGATATTTACCGTACAATGACAACGTGAGGAGAATCGTGGCTCAGGCGATCGAAAAGGTCAAGCTCCGCCAGAACGCCCCCAGGACGAAGGCGCATCGCTTCGACGCGCGCCTCAGCGAGGATCAGAAGACGCTGATCCAAAAAGCTGCCGATCTGGAGGGCCGGACTCTAACCGACTTTGTGCTGCACAGCGCCGAGGCTGCGGCCGAGCGGACCATCCAGGAGCGGGTGATGTTGATCCTGAGCGCACGGGAAACCGAGACTTTTGTGGACGCGATTCTGAATCCACCGGAACCTGGTCGCGTTCTACGCCGTGCTATCCGGCGTTACAAGAGCACGCTGGACGGTAGGTGAAGCTGCCAGCACCGCCTCGCTTTTCCGTCGAGCCCCTCGGCGATCATGACCGGTCCGCGTTCTCCTGTGGCGTTCCTGAACTGGATCGCTACCTTCATCTTCAGGCCGGCCAGGACGCCAAGCGACGGGTCGCAGCGGCATTTGTCATGATCGATCCGACACGCAGGATTGTCGGATACTACACGTTATCCTCCTACGCCATTCGTTTGGCGGAGTTGCCGCAGGGCTTCGCCAAGAAGCTGCCAAAGTATCCGCTCATTCCGGCGACGTTGCTTGGCCGCTTGGCTATAAGCAGCGGCCACCAGGGGCAAAAACTAGGCAGCCTCCTGCTCATAGACGCTTTGTTCCGTAGCTGGAGAAATTCAGCGCAAGTGGCTTCCGTTGGAGTGGTCGCAGAAGCTTATGACGATGCTGCGGTGGCTTTCTACCTGCACCATGAGTTTCTCCCGCTTGTCGAGCACCCACGGAAGCTCTTCCTTGCCATGGGGACCGTAGAGAAGGGATTTGCATAACCTGTTTGTTCGCGCTTGGAACGATGCAGTACGACCGATTTATCTACCTAAGTTGGCACTCGATTGGAGCTTGCGGTGCCTAGATTCCAGATGGGCCGTCTTACGACCGTTCGAGTCGGGCTGGCGATGATCCTGATCCCAGCCGTCTGGGCGGGCGGGTGGGCGTGGTGGTATTTCACGCGGAACTGGATGCCAGTTGCGATGCCAGTCTCGCTCGCAGCGGGACACATCCGAACACCCGAATTTCGAGTGAATGTAGCTGGATTTTACTCGATCGTAATGGGAACAAGGGGACCGGAATTCGAGAATATTCCGTGCCCGGAAGGCTCCGGTCAGTGTCAGGGGAGTGTCGCTTTGCTGAAGGCGTCATGGTCAGTATCCAGGTCAGGAAAGGTTGTGGCGACCGGCAAGAGCGACAAGTTAGTGCCGCTCTATACGCTGGCGGTTCGAGATTTGGGCGGTTTCCACGCGACCAAGGGATCTTATGTTCTCGATGTGGAGATTCTCCAAGACGAGAGCCGCATCAACTCGGAGCAGCCGTATTTGGATGTTTACGAAAATGGTGGCGCCTCGTCAGAAACGGCTGATCAGATCGCCCTCGGTTTAGTGGCACTACTGCTGTTCGTCCCGATCGGCATTTGTGCCTTCGTTATCTCGGGGATTAATCACCGCCAAGGAAAGAGCGCAGCCCTTCTTAGGCGCTTTCCCCTGACTTTGCCTGGACCCCTGCCGGGTGAGCCGTCGCCGCGTCCCCAACGGGTGGTGTTGCACAGACCCAAGTATCCGGTGCTGAAGCGGCGATCGAACCAGCCGCAACGGGCGAGCCTGTCGCACGCCGCACTGGTCTTGGTGATCACATTTCAACTGCTTTGGGCCGTATGGTACTTCATTCGATCTTTTGAATACCCAATCGTTGGCTTGCCGCTCCGCGTTGTCAGACTGAACGCATTCGCGCAGCCGGCGCCGGGCATCCAACCGATCGTCGTTCGCGTCGCGCCGGGATTGGATGGGCATCCGAGCCCGTACGTGAACTGGCAGCCGGTTGCTTGGGAGAACTTAACCGCGGTGCTGCAGAAGGAACTCAGCCAGCGTCCACCCGCCTGGCCTGTGTATGTCGAAGGGGATCCGAACCTTGAGTGGAAAGTAGTTGCCCGCGCAATCGATGAAGTCCGCAGTTTGCAGGCCCAAGTTGTTCTCATCAAG
>DATJNO010000026.1:0-7104 GCA_035508055.1 Bryobacteraceae bacterium
ACAGAGTCTCGATCTGCTGCAATCGTACGCGTGGCCCGGTAATATTCGGGAATTGCAGAACGTGATCGAGCGATCCGTGGTGGTCAGTGAATCACAGATATTTTCAGTGGATGAAAGCTGGCTTTCCCGCCGGCCTTCGAGTAGTAACGTCGCTGTCCAGCCGGGCCTCTTCACCCGGCTCCCTGCTGAAGAGAAGGCTGCCATTGAGGCTGCCTTGCTCGCATGCGGAGGACGCGTGTACGGACCCTCGGGCGCCGCAGCCAGGCTGGGCATGCCGCGTACCACGCTGGAGTCGAAGATCAAGTCGCTGAAGATTAACAAAAATCGCTTCAGGGGACCACTGAAGGATAACTAGCCGATCGCAGGGAGTCGGGCTCACGTTGATTGTGCGGTAGTCGTCAATTTGACGAAGTTCGTCAATTAAAGCAATCGTCAAGATCTTTCATTTCAGTCATTTCCGTTGGTGCTCGACTTGCCTTTCATACGGCAAGGAACGGAATTGCTAAGAATTCACAGAACGGAAAACGGGGACGTGGTCTTTACCCTAAGCGGCCGGATCGACAAAGAGAACATTGCCGAGCTGGAAGCGCTTATCGCCGCGGAAGGAAAAGATCGCCGCATCATTCTTGACCTCAAGGATATGACTTTGACCGGTCAGGACGGCATCACTTTTCTCGCTCAGTGCGAGGCGGCCGGCATTGCGCTGGTGAATTGCGATCCATACGTCCGCGAGTGGATCACGGGACAAAACAATGAAAGCTAGCGCTGTTGGCTTGATCAGAGAAAACGCGGAACGATCGCATTCATAAAGGAGACCGCTATGACTACTTTAGATTTGATCGGGTCAAGTCCGAAATTCCGGGCATTGATGACAGAAGTGGCGCGGGTCGCACCGGTGGACTCCGCTGTGCTGATCCAGGGCGAAACAGGCACCGGGAAAGAAGTGATTGCGAGAGCGATTCATGACGCTAGCCCTCGCCGTAACCAGCGTTTTGTGGCTTTTAATTGTGCGGCGATTCCGAGTGCGCTGCTCGAAAGCGAACTGTTCGGCCACGATCGAGGCGCGTTCACGGGCGCGTGCACCCAAACCAAGGGTCGATTTCAGATGGCCGATGGGGGCACGCTTTTTCTCGATGAGATTGGCGACCTGCCGTTGGAACTTCAGCCCAAGCTCCTGCGCGCCCTGCAAGAGCGGGAGTTCGAGCGTTTGGGTAGCGCGCAGACCGTCCGGGTCAACGTGCGGGTAGTGGCGGCGACCAACCAGGATCTCGAGCAACTGGTGGCCAAGAAACTGTTTCGGGCAGATTTGTTCTACCGGTTGAACGTAATCCCCATCTGCCTGCCTCCGCTGCGTGGAACGCGTTCAGGACATCCCGCTGCTGACGGAGTTCTTCGTGGCAAAATTCGCCGCCTGCCTCAACAAGCCGATCGATCTGATTCCTGATGGAGTGATGGGGGTCCTCCAAGCGCACGACTGGCCAGGCAACATTCGCGAACTACAGAATTTCATCGAGCGCGCGGTGCTGTTTTCACCCGGGTCGGTGCTGCGTCTGCCGCTGGACTTGAAGCAGACGGTGAAGCCGAGTTCGGAGAGCGCTTCGCGCACGCTTGCCGACGCTGATCGGGAACATATCCTGGACACATTGGAGCAGGTCAACTGGCTGATCGGAGGGCAGGACGGAGCGGCCAATCGGCTTGGACTGCCGCGTACTACGCTGATTTACAAAATGCGAAAGCTTGGAATTGAAACACGGCGGTCCCAGGGGGCGCGCCCCATCCGGCGGTTGGCGGATGAACAGTGCCACGCCGCCGCGAACTATTGAGGAGACGCCGCGTATCCGGCTCTGCCGCTGTATGCGAGCTGTTGGCTCGTCCTAGTGATCGGATTAGGAGTGTTGATTCAACGTTATGGATCGGTGTGCGTCCAGGGCGGGCGCCCCGCTCTCAGTCGATCGGGACGGCACCCTGCGCGAAGGTCCGATGGCTATTCCGGTCACGAGGGCGGCGGCCGACCTCATCGCGAATGCACTTCGCGAAAACCGTGTCTCCGATGCGACCGCTCTTCGGGTGATCGCGACAGCTTCAGAGCCACTGTAGGTCGGCGCGGAACATCTGTTGGCCGATTTCATTGCGAAGGCCGTCGATGGCGACCCTCACATCTGCACCTACGGATGGGCCTACCGAACCCTCTTCGAGACGTCCTTCAAGAAGATCTCCATGGCCTACGCGCAGAAAGCGCTTCAGTTGGCGCGCCGCACCCACCCGCACGAACTCCACGGCCTCGGCCTCGTACGCTTGGACACGTTTATCGTCTCCAAGAAAAATGGTTTTCCGGGCGACGGCTACTGGCCCATTGCTCACCACGATCGCGAGGAGTGGGACCGGGTGTTGGGAAACGCGAGCATTCTTGATTGATCCCGAGCGATAGCAGAAAGTCGCGCGAAATCATCTTCCTGTATGCTGTCCTGCAACCGCTGAAGATTGCAGCCAAAGACAAAGCCATCCTCACCACTGTAAAGGACTCCATCTACGACGAGAACGGATCGCGAGGCATCCCGAAGCCGGCGTTGGGATGCCGGTCGTTTCACAAGGACCGGTCTACAATCGAGAAATGCGCTCTCTTCTTTCGTGTTTATCGCTTGTCCTCTGCTCGTCCATTCTCGTGCACGCGGAAACAAACCCCACGTGGACAACACCGATCCCTCCATTCCAAATTGCCGACAACTGTAACGGTTCGCAATCTACTCCGGCTTGATTCTCTCGACATTCTCCGCGGTGTTTCTCAACGTTGTTGTCTGACTGCGTAATCGGCCAGGGCGCGAAGTCGGGATAGGATACTTCGCTGTGTAGGAAGAATTGGGTATCCCGTGAGAAATCCATAAGGGAAGCCCCGGCGCAAAAAGCGCGCCGTGGCATCTTCGCGTTTTGACTCCGAGGACAAGCTCGGAAGCTGATCCCAGTATTCTGTTTTTGAAAACGGAAACGCCGCCGGAACCGGTGGCGGCTCCGGCGGGGTGGACTGAGGAACAGGTCTGGGCTGCAGATCCGTCGCCAGCCTCGGGCCCCGACTCCCCGCGGGGCAGGGTTTGCGCCGGCGCGACCCGGCGCAAAGTCGCAAGAATCAGAACGGCAGCCGATACTGGCCGTCGGCCCGCACGATGGAGCCTTGCCGGCAAGCCTCGGCGATGGCCAGCTGCGCGGTGCGCCGGGAACAATCGGTCAGATCCATCACCTGCTCGCGCAGTTGGTTATAACGCGCCTGTTGCCCGAGGCCAGCCAGCGCCTTGGTCACATGCTCCGGTTCGGCCTTCTTGTGCGCGGCGGCAGCCTTGGAGGGCGCCAGACCAGCAGCGGAAAAGCACAACGTCTGCGGGTCCAGTTGGAGCAGACGGGGCTCCGGTGGAGCGGCGTAGCGAAACTGGAAGCGCAGTTCGATGGTGGCGGACAGATGCGCGGAAGGGCGCGTCAACAACAGGTAGGAGTCGCCGACGGCGTGCAGCGCCGAAGAGCCGCGGAAGGCGCGGCCGATCTCGTCGCGGCCGACGGACTTGCGCACGTGGTGCACCACAATCAGAGCTACCTGGGAAGCATCGCGCAGCCGCAACAAGCTCTGGCACAATGCCGCCATGGAGCGTGTGTCGTTCTCATCCTGGTCGTGGGTGGAGTACAAGGGGTCCAAGACGATTACTTCGGCGGCGGCCTCGCGTGCAGCCACGAGAAAATGATAGAGGCCCTGCGGAGCGCTCAGCAGATGGCCCGCGGCGCGGGTGTCCACCAGCAGGTTTTGATCGGCGGCGGCTCCCACGGATCGGCGCATCGATGCCAAGCGCCCCACAAACTGCGGCGTGGGCAGTTCGAACTGACAGACCAGAACGCGGCGCGCTGCCGGTATGCGGAAACCGGCGCGGTCTTTGCCCGCGGCGAGCGCCAGCGCCAGATTGGCCACCAGCAGGCTCTTGCCCACCTTGGGTTCGCCGCCCACAAACAGGATGCCTTGCGGCGGCAACAGTCCCGGCTCGATCCAGCCCGGCGGCGGCGCTGCCGGTTGTTCGGTGAGTAATTGCGCCAGCGATAACACGGCCGGTTTCGGGAGAGTCTTGGCGGCGGCCTCTTTCACAGCATCGCCTCCGCCGTGGCATCCAGCAGGATGGCTTCATTCACCGTCTGCGACTTACTCGTCGCCGCCAGCCGCAAAGCCGTCATAGCGAGCTTGTTGACTTTGCGCGGAATCCCCTTGGTGGCCTGATACATCCCCTGGCGGGCGGTCTCGTCAAACAGTATCTGCGACACACCGGCGGCTTTGAGTTGTTGCGCCAGATAGGCGTCGAGTTCGTCGCGCGTGAGTCCCTCCAGGTGATACTGCACGCCGATGCGTTGTCGCAAGGCCTCGTGCATCTGCAGGGACAGCGTGCGCCGCAGCAGTGGCTGTCCGACCAGCAACAGCGTGAGATAGCGGGAGGAGTCCATGTCGAAGTTCAACAGCAGCGGGAGCTGTTCCAGGGCGGGATGCGGCAGCAAGTGGGCTTCATCGCAGATCAGAATGGGATGCTGCTTTTTACTCTGGTTCAGGCGCACGATGGCGCCGGCAATCTGGCGCATGAGGTCGCCGCGGAAGTGCGCCGGTTCCAGGTCCAGTTCCAAGGCGATCTGACGTAGCAGGTCCAGCGCCGAGCCCGAGGAGAAGTGCACGTAAAGGATCTTGTATAGGTTGGTGTTGAGGGTCGTGGTAAACACGCGAGCGGCGGTGGATTTACCCGCGCCCACTTCGCCGGTGATCAGTCCGACGCCGTGATGTTGGGCGAGGAACTCCAGCCGCGTCTTGACCTGGTTCCAGGCCTGGGAGGCGAACAGTTGTTTGGCGTCCGGGCTGTCGGAGAAAGGCGTTTTCTTGAAGCCGAAGAAGGATTCCCACATGGCTACTTCTCCTCCGTCTCCCAGGGCGGCAGTAGCCCGTTGACGACCGCATCGACCAGCCGCGCTACCCCTTCGGGCTTGCCCTCCGAGTAAATCTCCAGTTGGGTGAGATCGAGCGGATCGAAACGCACTTCGATGCGTTTGCCGGCCAGATGCGAGGGCGCTTCGAAGAAACGATTCTTCAACAGGAAGGTGGAATCGCGGCGCACCAACCGGTCCACGCGATGAAAGAACAGACGCCGTAAATCGGTGTCCGGCGGAAGCTGACGGACCTGTTCGATATCGCGCTGCCAGCGCAGCAGCGGTGTGGTCTGGAGGGAGCTATGTTCGCGACGATGATAGACGGTGTCGAGCCAATGCCACAAGCGCTCGTTGAGTTGCTCAATCGACAGCAGGACCTTGGGATCGAGTGAGGCCAGAAACTGTTCGCGCACGGAACGGAAGAAGCGTTCGATCTTGCCGCGGCCTTCGGGCTGATAGGGAGGGGTGTGCACGATGAGAATGCCGATGGAGGCGGCGATGCGGGCCAACTGCGGCGAGCGGTAGATCTTGGCGTTGTCCATGTAGAGGCGGGTGGGGATGCCGCGGGCGGCGATGGCCTGGCGCAGGCAGTCGAGAAAGGCGTCCAGCCCCTGGTTGGGATAGAACTGGGCGTGCGGGATGAGGCGGCTGGCATCGTCGAGAGCGGCCTGAAGGAAGACTTGCTGCTTGCCGCCGCCCGGCCGCCCGACCCAGGGTCCGAACAACATGTCGCTCTGCCAGATCTGATTGGCAAACTGCGCTTCGTACTTTTTATGCGCGGTAGCTTTTTCAAGCAACAGTTGGCGTTCGGTGAGACCGCGAGCGCGCAGGAAACGATAGAGAGTGGAAGCCGACAGGCCGGCCCGATTGGCGGTGGCCAGTTCGCGCAGCAGAGCCGCGCCGGTGCGATGCGGGTTCTCGCGTTTGAGCCGTTCGATGAGGGTAGCGACTTCCGGCGCGACGGCACGGGCTTGTCCACGATCCTGTCGCGGTTGGGGAGACAACGCGGCCAGACCGTTGCGGCGATAGCGCAGCGACCAATCCAGCAGCGTGTCCACCGACACCTGGCGGCGAGTGGAATGAGGGATGTCGTAGAGGCGGGCGGCGATCTGCTGCGCGCGCCGCGTGAGTTCGCCGCGGGGCAGCGTCTCCAGCACCAGGGGCGCAATCAGCCCGTAGCGAAAGAGCGCGACTTTTTCGGCCTTGTCGTCCATGACGTTGCTTTTTCTCCTGGACGGCATCTTACGGCGGAAGGCTTCGCGGTTCCATGCAAATGGTGTGTGGGGAGGCTCAGACGGGCGCTGCGACGGAGGAGAATGCGGCGCGGCGGCCGTCGGGAGCCAGACCGCGCGGCCAGCCCAGCAGATGGCAGCGCACGCCGGCAAACAGGAAGCGATGAGCGGCGATCCAGCCGATGGCTTGGAGCATCGCGAGGGCGCGGTGGACGAAGCTGGCCGCGGGAGCGGGTTGGGTCAGCGCGGCCAGCGTGGCGCACAGCGCTTGGGCCTGCGCGCGGAAGCGGCGTATCCAGAACTGGCCGCGCTGGTAGGGCATGGGAGGCGGCGCGGTTTTCGCTGCGGCTGGCAGCGTTTGTCCGCCGAGCAGACGGGCGATGAGAAACAACGCGATCACCGTCAGGCTGGAGCGCAGATAGGGCAAGACGAACTCGGGCAGCAGGGACACGGTGCGCTGGCAGGCCTGGCACAAGTAGCGGCGCACGCGGATGACGCCGTCGAAGGCCGCGTCGATGAGGGTGCGCGTGTAGAAGCCATGGGCGGTGAGTGGATGTTTGGTATGGCACTGCGGACAGTGTCCGGGGCGGTAACAATCGGGGTCAGCCAGTCGCTCGGCATATTGCTGTACCGAGCCGGCGAACGGGTGTAGGATCTGCATAGGATCTGCCTCTGGGAGATGCGAACTCCCAAGGTTCGTTCTGCGAGGCGGGAGAGCTCTTTGGGATGGGTGTCCGAGGGAGTTCTTCCGCTTCACTTCGATATCCTACACATCTGAGAAAGTCACGAAAAGGGAAGGGATAACGCATCGGCGATCCGAATCTCGCGGAGTTTGGCACGCTCGATCCCGGTACCGCTTCTCGATCCCCTCCACCGCGGCGGGAATCAATCTGAGAAGAACTGCTCGCTACGCCGGGGAGAATTGCGACCCGTTACA
>DATJNO010000027.1:0-14632 GCA_035508055.1 Bryobacteraceae bacterium
GACGTCCGACTGCTGCATCCGCCAGGACCCGTCCGGCGCGTCCGGCTTGCGCGGTTTCAGCTTCCGGATGCCCTGTTTCACTTTGTAGTTCCAGGAAACGTCGGTCACCAGATCGCGAATCAGCGGGAAGGTCTGCATCGGTTGGATGGTGATCGGCTGATCCAGCGGCAGCGTGTTCAGCCGCGTCATGCACATCAGCTTCGGCATGCCGTTGATCTCGGCCGAGCACGACCCGCACTTGCCCGCCTTGCAGTTCCAGCGCACCGCCAGATCGTTGGCTTGTTCGGCCTGGATGTGATGGACCGCGTCCAGCACCACCATGCCTTCCGAGATCTCGGTGGTGTAGTCCTGATATTTCCCGCCCGAGCTGTCCCCGCGCCAGATTCGAAACGTTGCGTTCGCCATTTCTGCTTATCCGCCTTCTGCCTTCTTCCCCCCGGCTACTTCATCTCCTCAATGATCTGCTTCTGCTCTTCCGTCATCGGCACCAGCGGATCGTGCGTCACCTGCATGGACCCGTCCGGTCCCTTGCGAATGGCAAGATTGAATGTCCCGAAGGTCTCGTCTTTGCTCGGGTAATCCTCGCGGAAATGCGCGCCGCGGCTCTCCTTACGTTCCAAGCCGGCTCGCGTCACGGCTTCCGACACCGTCAGCAGGTTATTCAAATCGACCGAAGTGTGCCAGCCGGGATTGTACTCGCGATTCCCGCCCACGCCCACGTGCCTGGCGCGCTCCTTCAGCTTCAGGATGCCCTCCAGCGCCCGCTCCATTTCCTCCTGCCGGCGGACAATGCCCACCAGGTCTTGCATCAGGTCCTGCAGATCGTGCTGCACCTGATAAGGGCTCTCGCCGCTGCGCCCGAATGGCTCCAGAGCCTTTTGCGCCACTTCGTCCACCTGCGCCTTGTCGACCGACGCGGCCGTGTTGTCCTTGGCGTACTGCGCGGCGTATTCACCGGCCCGTTTGCCGAACACGATCAAATCGGAAAGCGAATTGCCCCCCAACCGGTTCGCCCCATGCAGCCCCACGCCGCACTCGCCTGCGGCGAACAGTCCGGGAACGTCCGTCATCTGCGATTCCGCCTCCACTTTGATTCCGCCCATCACGTAGTGCGTGGTCGGCCCGATCTCCATCGCGTCCTTCGTAATATCGATGTCGCCGAGCTGCTTGAACTGGTGATACATGCTGGGCAGCTTGCGCTTGATGTGCTCTTCGGCGTTGGGCAGCTTCTCCTTGATCCAGGCGATGTCCAGATACACGCCGCCATGCGGGCTGCCCCGGCCTTCCTTGACTTCGCGATTGATGCAGCGCGCCACGTGGTCGCGCGTCAGAAGTTCCGGCGGACGCCGCGCGTTCTTGTCGCCCTGCGTATAGCGCCAGCCTTCTTCGGGATTGTCCGCTGTCTGGCTTTTGTAATTCGCCGGAATATCGTCGAACATGAACCGCTTGCCCTGATTGTTTTTCAGGATCCCGCCTTCGCCGCGCACGCCTTCCGTCACCAGGATGCCGCGGACGCTGGGCGGCCAGATCATTCCCGTGGGGTGAAACTGGACGAACTCCATGCCCAACAGCGTCGCGCCCGCGTGATACGCCAGGGAATGCCCGTCGCCCGTGTACTCCCAACTGTTGCTTGTGATCTTATACGCGCGCCCGATGCCGCCCGTCGCCAGCACCACCGCCTTGGCGTGAAACAGCGCATAACGGCCCCGCTCCCGGTCGTATCCAAAGGCGCCCACCACTCTGCCCGCGTTCACCAGCAGCGTGACGATGGTCATCTCCATGTGGAACTGGATGCCCTGGTGGATGCCGTGATCCTGCAGCGTGCGGATCAGCTCCAGTCCGGTACGGTCGCCCACATGCGCCAGGCGCGGATACCGGTGCCCGCCGAAATTGCGCTGCAGAATGCGGCCGTCACCCGTGCGGTCGAACAGCGCGCCCCAGGCTTCCAGCTCGCGCACGCGCGCCGGCGCTTCTTTGGCGTGAATCTCGGCCATTCGCGGGTTGTTCAGATACTGGCCGCCGCGCATGGTATCGGCGAAGTGAACGCGCCAGTTGTCGCGGTCGTCCACGTTGCCCATGGCCGCCGCCATCCCGCCTTCGGCCATTACCGTGTGCGCTTTGCCCAGCAGCGATTTGCTCACCACCCCGACGTTCACGCCCGCGGCCGACGCCTCGATCGCCGCGCGTAAACCGGCGCCGCCCGCGCCGATCACCAACACGTCATGTTCGAAAGTTTGATATTCCGCCATTTACAGAATTCTCCAATCCGTCCAGATGCCCATCGAGCACATCCTTACGTACAGATCGGAGAACGCGACCCAGAAGAGGCTCAACCACGCAAACAGCATGTGGCGGCGGTTCATGCAGCTCACGCAACTATAAAGCGTCTTGCGAACCGGCCGGCGCGAGAGCACATCGAACATCCCGCCCACTAAGTGGCGCAGGGAATGACAACCGAAGGTGTAGCTTGCGAGCAGAAGGAAATTCAGCGTCAACACCAGCGTGCCGACGCCGATGCCAAAGCCGTTGGGAAACTGCGTGGCCTTATAGGCGTCGTGCGCCAGAAACACCAGGAACAGGAGCGCGAAGTACAGGAAGTAGCGGTGGATATTTTGCAGGATCAGCGGGAAGTAGCGCTCGCCCAGGTATGTCTTGCGCGGCTCGCCCACCGTGCACGACGGCGGATCGGCCCAAAACGCTTTGTAGTAAGCGCCGCGATAGTAGTAACAGGTGATGCGGAACCCGCCCGGGAAGATCAGAATGATCATTGCCACCGTCACGAAGCTGGGGAGGAAGGCCGGCATCGCGCCGAACCAGGAATCCTCGCCTGGGTGGCCAAAAATCAGCGGCGAATACATCGGCGAAAGGTACGGCCCGAAGGTGTAATGATTGCCCTGAAACGCCGCCCAGTTCGCATAAACCAGGAAAGCGCCCAGGCCCAGGAACGTCAGAAGCGGCTGGACCCACCACAAGTCACGCCGCGCGGTGCGCCCGAAGCGCCCGCGCTCCAAAGGTACATCAACGGATGACATGGAAATGGTCAGGCTATCGAAACTTGGCGTGCAAAGTCAAGCGCGCGCAACGGTATACAAAGGTTTCAGGCGCCGCGCAGCCCTTCTCGCTGAACGTCCTGAAGCTGGCTTCGAAAGCAGTTCGACCTCGCGTACAGCAGCCGGTTTCCCCGGGTAGCCCTTAGTTGATCTGGATGTCCACGACATTTGTGAAACGGCCATCCACCTCCAGCAGGATGCCAACGATACCCGCTCCTGCCAGATTCGGCGGGATCGCGACATTTACCTGATCCAGACCGGTATACGTACTCTGTGCCCCGGCATAAAGGACAGTGGCGTTCAGACCGCCAATGGTGGCAGAAACGTTGGATAAACCGCTTACGTGGCGCAAGCCGGTACCGAATAGCTGCAGAATTACCTGATCGCCTGAGACGCCTAGGTCAATCGGGACCGCCGTACAGTAGCCAGATGTGCACTGAAATACCGGTTCCTGAATCTGCGAGCCATCGGCGGTGTAGCGCGTCGCCAAGGCGGCCGCCACACCCACTCCGTCCGAGTTGGCCGTAAACAACCCAGGAGAAACCGGGTCGATCCAAACGTTAGCCGAAAGCGGGCCGCCCACGGAACCCGCTACCGTAATGCTGGCCGGGCCCGGTTGAGCCAGCGCCGGGACCAGAAAATTGATTTGTTGCGGCGAAACGTAGACCAGAGGCGCAGCCAGGGTCGCACCTGAGCTGTCCACCACGGTGACCGTATCGCTCCCCAGGCTGACGGGCAAAGGCGTGCCGGGGGCCGTCGCGGCCGACCCGGCCAGGTTGACACCCTCTATCGTGGCCAACTCATCCGGCGCTAGTGCCTTCGCCACGAAGTTGGCTGCGTGCACTACGGTGAACGAAGTCTGGAACTGAGGGAACAGATCATTGGTCGGCCAGTTCGTGATTTGGCGGCCGGTATCGAGGAGCTGGTTGTTCATGTCGGTGTACCATGCGCTGTTGGCTGGCCGTGTGTTCGCTAGGAAAGCAAAGTCCGTGCGGCCTTGCGGTGCGGCGGAATCCAGGAACAAGCCCGTGCTCGTCCCCCATATGCCTCCGTTGAAAAACCAAACCCATCCCTGGCCAGACGGCGGTACGCCGAGGTTGCGCGGAGCGTCGGGAGCGGGCGCCGTCTGCAACAATTGCGCTGCGCCGTCTCCGTTGATGGAGGTCAGGAACCGCAACAGCTCGATGGTGCTGCTGACCAGCCCGCCATCGGCCTCATTCGCCAACATCGAGAAGCCACCATAAGGCCGCGGGACCATGCCAAAGGGCGGGAATACGGAGGCCACGAGCGGTGCGCCGGGAAAGTCATAATAGGTCACTTCGCCAGGCAGTTGATCCGTCTGCAACGAGCCACCCAACGCGGTGCGGCTATTTCCGATCGGCCCGGTGACGTTGGCTTTCAGGTACACGTCGTAAGGCACGCCCGATACTTGGTGCACCACCTCGCCCAGAATGCAGTAACCAAAATTCAGATACGAATAGTAGGTGCCCGGGTCGGTATCCAGCGGACGGCCGAGCTCGTAGCGGATAATCGTCGGACAATCGGCTGGAGGTGGAGTGCCCATCACCTGGGCGATGTGATCGACATCGAACATGGGATCATAATGTGTCCCGTCCGCCTCCCCATACCATCCGCTCTCATGTTCCAGAAGTTCCTGAATGGTGATCGTGGCGATGCGGGGATCCACCACAGTGCCGGGAAGCGGTTGGAGATTGGACAGAATCGAGAACGCCTTATCAGACAAGCGGAGTTTGCCCTGCTCGATCAACTTGAAAATTGCCGCCGCCGTGTGTGATTTGGTGACGCTCGCGAGACGGAACAGCGAATCCGGCTGAACCGGCAATTGGAGGTCGGTGTCCGCATAGCCATAACCGCGCGCGAACACCAGCCTTCCATCGCGCGCTACCGCCAGCGCCACTCCGGGAACCTGATACTTCTGCATGAGGCTGGTCACGACGTTGTCATACGCCGCCAGGTCCGGCACCGCTTGACCGGTGATCGGAATCGATTGACCCAGCGCGGGCCCGACCATCGCGAAGACAAGAAGGGATGAAAAATGAATCTGCATCTGATCCGGTTTCGCGCGCCTGCTGACGAAATTATCTCATGGACCACCACAAGTCACGCCGCGCGGTGCGCCCGGCGTGCAACGCACTCCTTTCTGCACTGCGTCGTCATCGAAACTCGCGCACGCGGTAGAACGCACAGTACGTAAATTGGTTTCGATTCGGTAACAGAAGCGTGAAAATCGCGTTAGATGTCTTGCGCCGTTCGCAGTGAGGAATTACTATGCTAATGCCGCTGACCGGGATTGTACGACTCAGGGCAAAAAACAACTCTTCCAGGAGCATTCGTGACTACAAAGCCACTTCGGTGTCTTCTGCTCGCTTGCTTTGCGTTGGGCGCCGCAAGTAACCCTTCAATACCGAGGAGAACCAAAGAACATGAATAAGACGCTCGTCCTGTTCGCGGCGCTCGCCTTGTCCGCTGCCGCCCCTTCATCCGTTAACGCTCAAGTCGTCACCTGGACCGCTACCAGTTCACCGGTCCAATCCACTCTGGCCGGCGGCCCCTGGACTCTTTCTCAGGGCCCCAACCCCGATACAACCTATTGCACCATGGGAGGCACCGGCGTCCCGATCGTCAACCCGTCAACCACGGTCAATACGATGAATCCCTTTTACTTCCCCTTTGTCACCGGCCGCGGCAACAATCTCCAGGGCTACTTCGATTACCGCCCCGACTCCATCGATGAAGCCATCGTCGCCGCCAATTCCACCGATGGCGGGCTGACGTGGACATTTCAACAGGAGGTGGCGAGCCTCTCCCAGGATTGCCCCACTTCGAACCCTGCCGCCGGTAATGACGTTGGCGAAGGACATCCTCATACGCTCTCCTTCTTCGGCATTAACTGGTTGTACCTGCTCGACCGCCGCAATAACTATGTCGATGACGCCGGCCTCATCGTCCAACTCCTCACTCCCAATATCCCTGGCGGTCAGCCGCTGAAGCCCGTTGCCGCCGCCACCACCTTCACGCCTCCCACGTCGCTTCCGCCCAGCGTCTCCCTCTTCACGGGCTGGGATTTCAACAACGACAGCAACACCTCGGTTACCTTCACTAACATAACGGGCTCGCCTAGTTTCAAGATCAACAACAGCCCCGCGCCCTCCATCGGCGCCGGCACCGCCACCCCGCTCGGGATGACGAACGACTATACCTACAGCGACACCCCGACAGCCGTTGTAGGCAGCAACGCCGGCTCCGATATCACCACAACCGAAGGAAGTACCGATCCCAATAGCGATTTCACCTCCAACTCCTGGCGCATCCGCGGGCTGAATAACGCCTCTGGACCCCCTGGAACGGGCAATGGCTGGAATACTGCCGCTCCCCAGTACAGCCAGGGCGTCGAGTTCGACGTGCCAACCACCGGCCAATACCACGTGGTGATGCAGTACGATTGGTACGTCACCGCGCAGGGCTTCCGCGACCTGCAGGCGCAGTACAACATAAATATCAATAACCCCAACGGATGGACCAATGTCGGCCCGATTCAGGTCACTCCTGACGGCGGAGGCTTCGTCAACCAGATCACCATCGACTTTTGGGCGCACGGCATCTTCGGCGCGGATAACAACCCCAATTTCGGCGTCCGCCTGGTCGGCGCATACGATCCTACTTACACCGGCCCCGGCGCACCCACCTACACCGGTGCTTCGCTGACCAACGGCCAGCCCACGGTCTACAACGACAATTCCGGCAACTGGCGTTTCGATGAAGTGAACTTCTTCGGCAACAAGTGGCCGTTTGACTTCATTAGTCCGATCTCCACCGTAACCCCGATCCGCACGACCGGCCTCTTGAACCCGGATGGCATCCTCGCCGTCGTGCCCGGAACTTACCCCGTCAAGGTCCTTTACGTCCAGAAGCAGCTCGAGAGCGATTACAGCTTCCCGGCGGCCCAACAGTGCAACAACCCGCCTGTCGTGCCGCCCAACTACCCCTACACCTTGAGCGCCAACCACGACGTCTCGACCGTGCGCCTGGCTATCACGCTCGACGGTGTCAACTTCATCGATCTGGGTCCGGTCACCGGACTCAACGATCCCACCACCGTTTCCTACACGGGCATCCGCTACGTTTCGCCCAACGGTGGGCTGGTTGCACTGCCAGGCGGCAAGTGGGGCCTCTTCTTCGGCGCCGGCAACTGCATCGACGCCGATTCCGATTCCTTCCATGCCATCGCCTATGCCGAATCCAGAGACCTGATCCACTGGACCGTTTACAACGGGATCAACAATCCCATCGCCTCTCGCCCGACCGCGACATTCACCGATCAAGCCACTGGTAGCTTGCTGACCATCCCTGCTACCCCGCCAGTGGTGGGCACGACTCAGGCGTGGTTTGCCGGCCGCGTTTATGCACCGAATGCGATCGTGAATTCCAACGGTACCGGCGTCACCCTGATTTTCGATGGCTACAATATGGGCTACGCAGCCAAGAAATCAAACAACCCCAGCGGGATGAAGCAGGATCTATCCAGCTACCGGAACGTCGGCCAGGTCTTCTTGTCTTCGGGCGGCGTGGTTCTTCCCTAACAGCCGAGGCTTTCGTGCGTGGGGACTTCGCTTGACCAAAGGGCGGCGTCCCCGCCTTCTCACGCCTCTGGCTTCTTCCGCAGAGCCCACAAAATGAGCACGCACGTCACGATCACCAGCACGGAGACATTCAACAGCACCGCCACCGTTCCTTCCATCCACGGCGCTGCACCGCCCGGCATCGACGCCCCGTTCACCAGGAACATCCCTTTCGCGCTCCACAGCGCCGAAAGCAGCGCCCCCAGCCAGTTCGCATACAGCCCGATCAGCGCGCAGTACCGCGCCGCCGTCACTACGCCGCCCCGTCCGAGCGAGGGCCAAACCGCCGCCAGCCCGAACAGCAGCGCGCCTTGCAGCACCCCAATGGTATGCGCTTCCAGTCCGGCGACCCGCGCTTTCGCGAACAGGGGAGTGAATCCGGATAACAAACCGAGCAGCGTCATGATGGCGCCGTGCGCCACCAGACGGCGGTCGGCGGTTACTGTTAAAGTCGGCGACGCGGCGCCTGCGGGCTGTGTCAATGCGGCCTCCTCCTGAACGAAGCAGAGGACAGTTTACATCCTCGGTGTTGTTCGAGCAAGGTGCCAATTCCGGCTTGCCTGAGAACTCCGGTCAGGGTATACGATGATGAGACGCAGTGGCCAAGAAGAGCAAATTCGATCAGAAGAAGGAGGTACGCAGGCTCGCCCGCGAACGCGTCGGCGCTGTCCCCGCGCCCAGGGTCATCGTGCCTAAGAGCAAGCGCAAGAAGCCCAAGTACAAGCAGCCCTTCGAAACCGGAGAAATCCCCGACTAAGCTTAGGAGTTCGTGCCCTGCAGTGCGGCTTGAATCACCCGCAGCAGCAGCGGCAACACCCACGCCGGCGTGATCGCCGCGAAGGCCTTCCCTTTGGACGTCTTGGCCAGCGCGGCCAGGCCAATCGTGAACACAATCAGGTACCAGATCTCAAAGATCGAGAAGAAATTCAGCAGCGCCAGCAGCCCGCCATGGATGTCCGGAAAGAAAATGTCGGCGCCAAACGGAGGCGTGAGCTGCTCCTGCGAAGTGATTTCGTCGCCTTTGGCCCGCACCACGATATAGGCGGCAATGTACTGGAGCGCCGGAATCAGCGAGCAGGCCGACATCAGTGCGAACACCTCGCGGAACTTCGCGCGCAATCCCACCATGGACCCGGTCACCAGTACCAGCCAGGCGAACAAAGCGAGAAACCCGATGATGATCAGCGGCGTGAACAGAAACGCCGCCCGGGTAAACATGAGAGTAATGTTGCGGACGGTTTCTGCCCGCTCGGGCGGCGCGCCTTGCTGCGCCAGCGCTTGATCGATGCGGGCGTTCACTACCTGAATCGTGTAGGGCAGCATCAGATAGCCGAACACCATATAAACGACCGCCAGCGTGATCAGCGGCCAGAGCCACGCGAACTTGGCCGCGACGCCTTTGGCCGTCCGGCCCGGATCGATAAACACGCTGAGCATCCCCACTATGCCGCTGGAGATCCCGGGTTGCTCGGCCTGCTGTTGCTGTGGTGCCACGTTCACCTCCGTGACGCGTTGGAGCTTCAGAAGATTATACCGTTTGCGCTATGCTGTGAGTTCCAGCAATCCCTTGCCTTTTTCGCTTCCAGACGAACAAAACCCCGGCGACACGCCGCCTGCGCGGTTAGGACCAAGGTTCTACCGGGCCATGTTTTGCTATGCTGCCATCGCCATTCTGGCCGCGCTCACGCTCGACGGCAAGTTCCTCTGGGTGGTCTGGATCTTCCTCGCAGGGCTAGCAGTAAAGACTTACCTAACGACTCTTCAAAAGCCTTAGGACCATCAAGCCCGCCCGAAATCCGCCGATAACCATAAGGAAGACAGAAACGGATTCGAGCGTGTTTCATTTTGGAACGGCGGTTCCATTTCGGGATGGAGTTCTAGCCGATTCGTCCCAGAACGACATAAACTGGCGTCGCTTTAGTTCTAGTACTTTCGATTGGGTTTCCTCCGCGGACCAGCACGCTTTGTCGGCATGTTATTGACGCGTGGCGGTTAGATGGTATGGGTGCATAGACGAACTCACGTATCGGGCAAAGTCAATTCCTCTTAGTCCCTATGGCTACCGGCTTGCACTTAGAACCGGCGTCAAGCCCAGACGGCAAGACCAAATTACCGAGAGGGAAACGGATTCCGATGAAGACCAAGACCAGGATCACACAGACCAATCAGGCCGTAAGAATGGCCCGCCGCGACCGCATTGTCCTGGAACATCTGCCGCTGGTGAAGGCCATCGCGGTTCGCGTGCACGAAAATCTCCCGGTGCATGTCGATCTCGACGATCTGGTTCACGCCGGTGTTCTCGGTCTCTTCGACGCTGCCAGCAAGTTCAACCCCGAAAAGCAAGTCGCTTTCTCCAGCTACGCCAAGCACCGCATCAAGGGCGCCATCCTGGACAGCCTTCGTCAGTTGGATTGGGCCTCGCGTGATCTGCGCCGCCGTCACAAGCAGGTGGAAGCCGCCACGCGCGAGCTCTCCGCTACGTTGCAGCGCACTCCCACAGAAGCTGAAATCGCCCAGAAACTCGGCGTCGATGTGGAACGCTGGCGCCAGATGATGGTTGACCTTCGCAGCGTAGGCCTCATTTCGGCCTCTTCCCGCACCGCCGAACACGACGACCTCCCCGCGCCGGATTTCCCCAGCAAGCCGGAAACGCAGCCCGACAACATGTGCTCCCGCGAGCAGATGCGCTCCGTTCTCGGCCTCGCGATGAAAGCCCTGCCGGAGCGCTATCAGAAAGTCGTCTTCCTGTACTACACCAACGAGATGACCATGAAGGAAATCGGCGGCATCCTGGGCATCAACGAGAGCCGCGTTTCGCAGATCCACAAATCGGCGCTCGAAAAGATGCAGGTCGTCCTGCAGGCCAACGGTATCGATTCCGTCCACGCTTTCTAACTCGCCGACGAGCGAGCACCAGTGCCTCCTAAGTTGTTTCCATCCAGGACAGGCCGCATCTTCGCCCTGTCCTATCTCGGCTTGTATTCCGCGTCGGGGATCTATTCCGTTTTGTTCCTCCTATTTCATCGGCCGCCGGGCGAATTCAATCCGCCAAGCATCGTTGCACTTCCGTGGTCACTGATTCTAATCCCCTACTCTCACTCCCTGGGAATTCTGAATCTGTACGACCGTTTGACCGGATCGCCGTTGCTGTATGGGGGTCTGATGACCTTGGTGGTTTTGCCGGGGGCGATACTGAACGCGATCATACTGTACGGAATCTGTCGATTTCTGGACAACCTGCGCGAGACTTGAATTGCTCCAGCGGCGGAAGCTGATCGGGCTATCTCCGGCGGCCTTTGATCACAATCGGCGTGCCGGCAAACCCGAACCGCTTGCGCAGCTGATTGATCAAGAACCGCTCGGTCGAAAAGTGCAGTTCTTTCCCTTTATCCGTGAAAACGACAAACCGCGGCGGCCGCACAGAAGCCTGCGTCATGTAGTGCACCTTGATATCGCGGTCGAACTCCAGCATCTGCACGAACCGGTTCAGCTCACCCGTGGTCACGCGCTTGGAAGCCGACTCATAAGCTTCCCGAATCATTCCGAACAGCGCCTGGACGCCCGCGCCCGACTTCGCCGAAACAAACGCCACCGGCGCGAACTCCAGGAACTTCAACTCATCCCGAATGCTCTCGGTGAACGCCTTCTTGCTCTTCTCCTTGCTGACATCCCACTTGTTCACGCACAGTATCAGGGCGCGCCCTTCCTCATACGCATAACCAGCGATGGTCGCATCTAACCCGAGCACGCCTTCGCTTGCATCCAGCACCAGGACCACGACGTTGGCCATGCGGATGTGCCGCCGCGCCATCACCACGCTCAGCTTCTCCGCCATCAGCCGCGTTTTGCCCTTGCGCCGGATTCCCGCGGTGTCCACAAAGACGTACTCCACGCCTTCGTGCAGCAGGCTCTCATCCACGGCGTCGCGCGTCGTGCCCGCCACCGGCGAAACAATCGACCGCTCTTCGCCCACCAGCGCGTTCAGCAGCGTCGATTTGCCCACGTTCGGCCGCCCGATGATCGCCACCTTGATGCGCTTCGTTTCGGCCGCTGGTCGCTCAGTCTCGGTGCGTACAGGAAAACTTTCGGTGACGTGATCCAAGAGTTCGTCCAGACCAAGCCGGTGCTCCGACGAAACGGGGAACAAATCGCTGAAGCCCAGCGCGTAAAACTCATGCGCCAGACCTTCGCGCACAGTCGCGTCGATCTTGTTGACGGCCAGCGATACGGGCTTGCCCAGCTTTCGCAGCATCTTCGCCAGGTCACGGTCGGCCCCGGTGATCTCGGTTCGCCCGTCAATCAGAAAGATGATGTGCGCGGCCCGGTCCAGCGCAACCCGCGCCTGCTTCAGGATCTCGCTCGGGATCATCTCTGAATCGTTAGGAATGATGCCGCCGGTGTCGATGAGCTCGAACGGCCGCCCCAGGTACGAGGCTTCCCCTTGAATGCGGTCACGCGTTATCCCCGGCTCATCGCCGACAATGGAGCGCCGCTGGCCCAGGATGGCGTTGAAAAGAGTCGACTTGCCGACGTTGGGCCGGCCGACAATCACCACCACCGGCAGCTCCGCCGCGGTCAAAGAGTCTGGGCGTGCGACCATAGAAGTCAGGAATGCAACCCGAAGTTTTGAATCACCCTTCCGATCATAGCGAAGCGCGGGCGCACAACCGGCTGACGCGCAATATCGCCATCGTCGCTCACGTCGACCATGGCAAGACCACCCTAGTCGACGCCATGCTCCGGCAAAGCGGCATTTTCCGCGAGAACGAGCAGGTGGCCGAGCGCGTGATGGACTCCAACGAGCTGGAGCGCGAGCGCGGCATTACCATTCTCGCCAAGACCACTGGCGTGCGCTACGGAGACGTCAAGATCAACATCGTCGACACGCCCGGCCACAGCGATTTCGGCGGCGAGGTCGAGCGCGCGCTCATGATCGTTGACGGCGTCATGCTGCTGGTCGACGCGAGCGAAGGCCCGCTGCCGCAGACACGCTACGTGCTCATGAAGGCGCTGGAAGCCAAGCTCCCGCCGATCCTGGTGATCAACAAAATTGACCGCCCCGACGCCCGCATCCAGGAAGTGCTCAACGAAGTCTACGACCTGTTCATCGACCTGGACGCCACCGAAGACCAGCTCGACTTCCCGGTGATCTACACCAATGCCAAAGCAGGGATCGCGAAGGTTTCCGAAACCGACGAATCGAACAACCTGCGCCCGCTCTTCGAGGCGATTTTAAAGCACATTCCGCCGCCGGCCGGCGATCCGGACGGTCCGCTACAGCTTCTGGTGGCGAACCTGGACTATAGCGATTACCTGGGACGCCTGGCCATCGGCCGCGTTTTTTCGGGCGTGTTGAAGTTCGGCGACGAGGTGGCGATCGCGAAGCTGGACGACACGTTGCAGAGCACCCGCATCACCAAGCTGTACTCGTTCGAAGGCCTCAAGCGGGTCGACGAAACCATCGGACGGCCCGGAGACATCCTGGCCATTGCGGGTGTCGAGGGCATCACTATTGGCGAAACCATTACCAGCGTGGAAAATCCGAGGCCGCGGTCGCACATCCAGATCGACGAGCCGACCATCGCGATGACCTTCACCATTAACACGTCGCCCTTCTCGGGCCGCGAGGGCCAGTTCGTCACTTCGCGCAACCTGCGCGACCGCCTGGATAAGGAACTGCTCACCAACGTTTCGATTCGCGTGGAGGAAGCCGGCGGGCCGGACGCGTTCAAAGTGATGGGACGCGGCGAGTTGCAACTGGCCATCCTGATCGAGATGATGCGCCGCGAGGGTTTTGAGCTGGCCGTGGGCAAGCCCGAGATCCTGACCAAGACCATGGATGGCAAGCTACAGGAGCCGCTGGAACTGCTGGTCGTCGATTGCCCGGAGTCGTTCGTCGGCGTGGTCATCGAGAAGCTGGGCGGACGCAAAGGCAAGATGATCAAGATGGTCAACCACGGCTCGGGCCGCGTGCGTCTGGAGTTTCACGTGCCTTCGCGCGGCTTGATCGGGCTGCGCAGCGAGATGCTGACCGACACGCGCGGCACGGCCATCATGAACACGCTTTTCCACGGCTACATCGAATGGCAGGGCGATATTCCGACGCGGCCCACCGGATCTTTGGTGGCCGATCGTCCCGGGAAAGCCACCGGCCACGCCATCTTCAACCTGCAAGAGCGCGGCGAGATCTTCATCACGCCGGGCACCGAGGTCTACGAAGGCATGATCGTCGGCGAAAACGCGCGCGACGCCGACTTGAACGTCAACATCGTCAAGGAAAAGAAACTGACTAACATGCGCGCCTCCACGGCCGATGAAGCCATCCGCCTGGTTCCTCCGCGCATCTTGAACCTCGAACAGGCCATCGAGTTCATCCGCGAGGACGAATTCGTCGAAGTGACGCCGCAGTCCATCCGCCTGCGCAAGAAGATCCTGAAAGCCAACCAGCGCTAGGTTCGCTCCGGCTCCAGCGGGATTTGTCCGCGCAGTTCCACTACGGCTTCGCCATCACTTAACAGCCTCAGGACATCGGCGAACCTGCCGTCGAGAGTGTATCTCATCATGGCGTTCGACGTGTTGCCGGATCGGACCCAGACTACCTGAGGGGGCGGTCCGAACCGCCTCGAGAGATCTAGGAAATCTCGGTCCTTCGTTATGATGACCACCTGCTGTTCTTTTGCCAAGTTGTAAATGTCTTTATCGGTGGCGTGGAGCAATCCAAGCGATCCGACGTGCGTTACTTCAACCAGGAAACGTTCCGAGATATAGGGGGCCAAGGCGGGCGAGAGCTGGGCATCCAGCCAGAACTTCATGGATTCGAGAGAATCGGATGATCAATCTCTCGTGCCGCATACCGCAGACAGGCCTGCAGATCCTCTGGTTCCAGATACGGCAACTCCTGTAGAACCTGTTCCGTTGTCAGGCCCGAAGCTAACAGCTCCA
>DATJNO010000028.1:0-23296 GCA_035508055.1 Bryobacteraceae bacterium
TTTACGAGCGCACAGAAGTGATCGATTTGTGGAGTCTTGTCGTCGCCTCGCGTGCCGCCGAATGCAATGTACGCGCTGCCCATGCGCACGTAATAGCGCGGCGGGGGATCGCGTTCCTGAAACAGCTGAGGATCGAAAATCCGCCCGTACCAATCCGCCGAAGCCTTCTGGTCAGGCACGGTCATACCGATGTGTTCCAATCCCGTGGTGTGGAGCGGCAAAGGCTCCGAGCCCGTGTCTTCCGCGTGGCCCGTCACCGCCCACACGCCCGCCAACGTCGCTGCCGCGGCCAGCGCTTCCCGCCGGCTCCATTTGTTCGTTTGGATCGCCATCGTCAGATCTCGATTTTGCCCGTGCTGTCGCCGAACGAATCTTGCTCCACGCCTAATTTGTCCAGTATCGCGAGCAGCAGATTGGACATGGGCGTGTGCGGCGGCGCGACGATGTGACGGTCGCCTTTCAGCCTGCCCGAAGCGCCGCCGGCGACGACGACCGGCAATGGATCGTGATCATGCTGATTGCCGTTACTCATGCTGCTGCCATAGAGAATCAGCGAGTGATCGAGCAGGCTGCCGTCGCCGTCGGGAGTGGAACGAAGCTTCTCGAGGAAATACGCCAGGAGCTTGGTGTGGTAACGGTTGATCAGCGCAAACTTGTCCATGTTGGCACGAACGTTGGAATGATGGGAGGTCACATGGAAACCATCCCGGACGCCGCTTTGCGGATAAACGGCGCCGCTGGTATCGCGGGCATACATCATGGTGGCGACGCGCGTGATGTTCGCCTGAAACGCGAGAGTCTGCAGATCGAACATGATCTTGAAGTGCTCGTCGAACGCCTCGGGAATTCCGACCGGAGCGGGTGGAACCTTCAAATCCTTGGGCGTCTGTTCCTCGGCTTTCTGAATGCGGCGTTCGATCTCGCGAACGTCGTCAAGGTAATCGGCCATTCGGGCTCGGTCGGAAGCGGGCAATTCGAGGTTCAGCGAGGCGATTTCGTTCTTTACGGAATCAAGCAGGCTGCGGGATTGCTGCTTGCGCGCCAGACGTTCTTCCGGCGTGCTGCCTTCTCCAAACAATTTTTCAAACAGCACCTGCGGATTATGCTCCATGGGCAGCGGCAGGGTGGGCGTTTTCCAGGCAATCGTGTTTGTGTACGCGCATCCATAACCGGACCCGCAGTTGAGGCCATTCTCTTCGATGGCCAGTTCCAGCGACGGCAGCGGCGTATCCTGCCCGAGCTTTTCCGCCACGACCTGATCGATGGTCACGCCAACGTGGATGGACGCCTTTTCAGGATGAGCGCCGCTCAGGAAGACGGCGGCAGAACGGGCGTGGTCCGCGCCCGCATCGCTTCCGATGCCGGCAGCCTGCTTGTGCGCCAGGTTGCTCACCACGACCAGCTGGTCCCGGTACTTCTCGAGCGGCTGCAGAATCTCTGTGAAGTCGAATCCGCTGCCTTCCTTTGCTGGAGTCCATTTGTCCATGGTGGCTCCGTGGGGCACGTAAATGCATCCCAGGCGGCTGCGCGGGCTCGCGGCAGTCTTGGTCAAGAGAGTTTGCGCCGGGATCATCGAATCCAGCAGCGGAAGCGCAATTGCAGCGCCGGCGCCGCGCAGGAACGTGCGGCGTGGAAGATGCTTTCGGGTGATGAAGTTCATGGCTGGTGTTCTCTCCTGGTCTCTGTCCTGTTCGACGCGCCGGCGTCAGTGCAACACGGCTGCCTCCACGTCGCTCCGGCTCTTATCCGGCTTCATTTTCATCTGAAATGGCGCGCTCTTCACGATCCCGAGCACGATGGACGAGAAACGGTCGTCATTCCGGCCGGCGTCGCGGGTGATCGCGCGAATCGCCGGCATGTCGTAATATTTCAAGCCCCGTCCGAGGGCGTAGGTCATCAGTTTCTCGGTCAGCGTAGAAACGAAAACATCCGAGCGGCTCAACAGCGCCTCGCGCAGGCTGGCGGGTCCGGATAATTTCGTGCCATCCACCATTTGGCCGGACGCATCAATCGGCACGCCCCCGTCGGTAGTGCGCCATTTGCCGGTGAGATCGAAATTCTCGAGTGAGAACCCGATCGGATCCATGATCTTGTGGCACGACGCGCAGACGGGATTTTTTCGATGCGCCTCCATCTTCTCGCGCACCGAAACAAGTTTCACCGCGGACGCATTTTCCGGCAAGGCCGGCACGTTCGGCGGAGGAAGGGGCGGCGAGGAACCGAGGATATTTTCCAGAACCCACTTGCCTCGCGCCACCGGGGAAGTTCTGGTTGCGACCGACGTGACCAGCAGAACGCTGCCCTGGCCCAGCAAGCCGCGGCGCCTGTCATCCGGCAGTTTCACGCGCCGAAAGCGGCTGCCGTAGACGCCGGGTATCCCGTAATGTTGTGCGAGGCGTTCGTCGACGAAGGTGTAATCTGCGTCTAACAGATTAATCACGTTCTGGTCCTCTCGAACGATGCTGTCGAAGAACAACTCGGTTTCGCGCCGGAAGGATTCCCGCAGGTTGTCATTAAAATCGGGCGTCTCCGGCCGGGAGTTCTTCAGTTCTCGAAGGTAGAGCCACTGTCCGGCGAAATTCTCGGCCAGCGCCGCCGATTTTGGATCGGCCAACATCCGGCGAGTCTCATGCGCCAGAATCTGTGGATCGTGCAGCTTGTTCTGCTCTGCCAGCCGCAACAGTTCTTCATCGGGAATGCTGCTCCACAGGAAGAACGAAAGCCGCGAGGCCAATTCGAGATCGCTGATCGCGTAGATGCCACCGGGCGGGGCGCCCGCCGGCTCTTTCTCGAACCGGAAGATGAACCAGGGATCGACGAGAATGCGCGCCAGCGCCGCTTCTATTCCTTGTTCGAATCCGCCGCCGGAGTTCCTGCCTCGCTGATAAAAGCCGAGCAACGTTTCGAGATCGGCGTCGCGGACCGGACGCCGGAACGCTTGCGTCGCGAGGGAAGTCAGGATCTGTTTGGCGCAGGCGGTTTCGTTACCGGAAGCGGGATGGCAAACGAAGATCCTCCGGCGGCTGGGAGTATCACCGGGTCCCGTGGGAGTCGTGGGACCCGTAATCACTACGCTCGTAATTGCGGCATTATCGGGATACACGGCATAAACGTCGTCGGCACCGGCCGGGTCGTAGGCGGGCATGGCAACGCCGATGGTATGAGGTCCCGCGGTGACCTTGAGACGAAAATCAATGGCGCTCTTGCCGGGATCGATGCGCGCTCCATCGAGAGTGATCTCGATCGGTATCGGCAGCGCGCCGGAACCCACGCCGAAACCCGAACTGCGCGTTCGAATCCGGAACGAATATTCCGCATCGAGCGGAAACGTATAGTCGACCAGGATGCCGCCGCGCGTACCGATGGGCAGACCCTCGATATGCTTGGTCTGGGAAAGGTCGCTTGGGGCGCGCCAGGTATTCGTGGAAGGAGTGATCGACGGATCACCGACCGCCAGGCGGCTGATCTTCGTGGCTGCCCCGACGTAGCTTTCCAGCAGCGCCGGCGACACTTCGAGGGCGTCGGCTATGTTGTCAAATCCTTCGCTCGAATCGTCCGAAGGAAGGAGCGTGGAAACGTCAATCTTCAGAGCGAGCAGGTCGCGAATCGCATTGGCGTATTCGGCGCGGTTGAGGCGGTGCAATCCCACCGTGCCTGCGTTGGGATGGAGCGCGGCATATCTGTCCAGCGCGCTCTCGACATGGCTGACGAATGTATCGATGACGGCGCGTTCCGGCCGCGGCATACCCGCAGGCGGCATCATGCCGGCACGAAGCTTCCGGACAACCTTTTCCCACGTTTCAGGGCTTCGCCCGGCCTGCGCAGGATCCATCTGTTGCAAAGAGAGTCCGCCGGTCCGCAGACGGTCGTTGTGGCAGACCTGACAGTACTGCGCCACGAAGTGCTGATCCGAGGATGCTGGGAGCTGCGCGGTAACCGGAAGACATGCGCCCAGCGCCAGCGCCAGCGCCGCCGCGGGGATGAGACGAGACAGGCTCATTGGATACTCGCCACCGGCGCTGCCGCGGCAGCATCTTGTTTCATGAGCTTCTCGATCAGAGCGATGGTGGAAGGCTTGCGCTCGGGCGCATTCGTCGCCAGAAAGACGCCTTCGGCCCAGACCATCGGCGTTCTTCCTTGTTTGTCTTTGACGTCGAGCCGCGCGCCGTGTTCCACCAGGAACGCCAGGATGTCGTCGGCGCCGCGATTGGCTGCGCCGAACACCGCCGTCAGGCCCATGGAGTTCGCGGCGTTTATGTCCGCGCCTTTCACAAGACACAACTTTACAGCTTCGAGCTGTGTTGCGAGATCTTCGGTGAACGTCTGCCCCACAGCCCAGTTGATGCCGGCCGCGGCCATCAGCGCGGTAGAGCCGGCGAAGGTAGGAATGTTCGGGTCAGCGCCTTTTTCCAGCAGCAGCTTCATGACCGTGAGGTCGCCTGAGAGCGCAGCGCGCAGAAACGGCGTCTGTCCCGTGAAGTCGACCCAGGAGAGATCCCCGAGTCCCATCAGGAATCTTCGCGTCGGCGGGACTTCCGTCGTGCGGGCGTTTGGATTCGCACCATGATCGAGCAGCGTCCGAATGAGTTGCAGCAACCGCTCCCGGTCCACGTTGTGCTCCCCGTTGCGGCTGTACTCGATGTCGCGCATCTCGACCGCGGCCCACAAAGGCGTTCTGCCCCAGAAATCCGTGGCATTGATCGCGGCGCCGTTTTGGATCAGGAGGCCAGCCGTATCCGGCTGATTATTCGTGATCGCCATCAACAGCGGTGTGATTTTGTTGGCGTCGGGCGTGTTCACCTTTGCGCCGACCGCGATGAGCATCTGAGCAATTTCGGTTCGGCCATCTCTGGCGGCGAAAAGCAGGGGCGTCATGCCTCCCGGCGTGGCCTCCTGATACCCGCGCTCGGGCCAGCCGCTGCGCACGATGCCGAGGCCGTGGGATCCACCGCCCGCGCCCGGAGGACGGCGCGCAGGCGTTTTGCCAATTCGGGTGGCGGTATCCACGTCAGCGCCATGGTCCAAGAGAAGGCGGACGGCAGCGGCGTTGTTCTCTCGCACAGCGATCATGAGAGCGGTTTGTTGCGGTCCGTTATCGCGGGCGTCCACCTGAGCGCCGGCGTCGAGCAGGATGCGGATGATCAACGGTTGCGGGCGGCGCGCAGCGACCATTAGTGGCGTCACGCCCTCGGCGTCGGGGAGATTCGGATTCGCTCCGGCAGCCATCAGCTTGCGAACGACCTCAACATTGGCGTTTGCGCACGCCAGGGCGAGGGGAGTGACGCCGTGGGGATCGGCGGCGTTCACGTCCGCTTTGGCCTGGATCAGAAGCGAAACGATTGCGAGATCGTCGGATCTGACGGCCCAGTGCAGGGCGGCGGTTCCATCAGAAAGTCGTGCGTTCGGGTCTTCTGACCCCGAACGGATCAGGGCGATGGCCACGGACCGTTCGCCATCACGCGCGGCAGCGGCAATCCGCCCCTCAGATGCGATGGCAGGCATGAGGATGGGCGAAAGGAACCAGACCATCAGGAACCCAGCGGATTTATGCTTCATGGATGTCGCTATGACCCGGAGCACGCAGCGCAACTGTTTAGGAATCATATCAATCGACGCCCGTGGATGCAATGCTCGGCTCGCCCAGCCTTTGACGTCCTGCATGCAGACAGTGTAGATTCGATGAGAATGTATCGCATGTCTGCCGGCGCCGCAGTTGGCGTCGCCCTCTTCGCTGCCAGCGCTTTGGCGCAGTCCCACCTCCAGATCAAGGTGCACACCGGCCACGGCGTCAACGGTTACGACGTGAACTCCACCCTGATTTCCGGTGAGCGGGACATGATCGTCATCGATGCGCAATTCAGTCTGAGCGAGGCACATCGTTTGGCGGCGGAAATTCTGGAATCCAAGAAGAACCTGACCACCATTTACATCACACACCCGCATCCGGACCACTTTTTCGGGCTGGCTGTTCTCATGCAGGCGTTTCCGAAGGCGAAAGCCGTCGCGTTGCCTGGCACGGCGAATGCGATCAAGACGGCCTGGCCGGCGCGCCAGAAGTTCTGGGTTTCCACGTACGGAAACAATATTCCCGGGCCCGAGCCCGTCGAGGTCGAACCGTTGACTACACCGGTTCTCACGTTGGAGGGGGAACAGTTTCCGATCACGGGTCCAGTCCGAGGGAGTGATGGTCCCGGTAACAGCTTCGTGTATATTCCCTCGCTCAGGGCCGTCATCACGGGCGACATCGTGTTCGACCACGTTTACTTCGGAGTGCCCCGCGGCGAAGCGCGTGAGGAGTGGAGCAAGATTATCGATCAGATTACAGCCCTGGATCCGGCCATGATCGTGCCGGGACACGAAGGGCCAGGCGCGACCCGGGACATGCGCTCGATTCAATTCATGAAGAAATACATCGCGGATTGGGATGCCGACGTAGCCGCTTCGAAGGATGCAGCGGAAATGAAAGCCAAGGTCCTGGCTCAGTATCCCGGTCTGGGAATGGAATTCACGCTGAACGATCGGATCAAGGCCTATTTCCCCGCGGCGAAATAACAGCAGCGCCAGCGGCTATTCTTGGCACGTAAAACTGGCAGCGTCGTCGCGCGGGCCGGCGCCAGCATACTGGGCATGCTTCGGATAGGCGCAGAGTGGCCGCGATACGTTGGGGAACTGGGCGCCGGTAGCGAGCAGGCTGTCCGGCGCCTTGCCTTTTTCCACCCACTCGGTGATGGCAGTAAGTGCGTCGAAGTTGTCGAGCGCCGGCCCCCCTCCGCAATGGTTCATGCCGGGCACTTGGAAGAAGCGAGCGAAACTCATCGTTTTGTCCGGGCCTCCGTTGTCGTGCGCCAGACGCTCGTAGTAGCGCTGGGTGTCGAGCGCGGAGAAGAACGGGTCGGCCATGCCGTGATAGAGCAGCAGCTTGCCGCCGTGTTGGACGAACGTGCCCACATCGGTGGATGTCGGATCCTGCAAGGCTGCCGTATCGTCGACGCGCGAGGTGTCTTTGTCGAAATCGAACTTCAGCGGATCGAAGGAAGCATCGTAAGGATAGATAAAGTAGCCTTTCAGCCCGGGGAGCATCAACAGGATGTCGATGGAGTTCGGCTGCGCCGTGGTCGATGTGCCCAGCTTCAATTGCCGCCAGCCCGGGGATGCGATGCCCGGGTCCCACGGCCAGTCGGAATAGATTGCCTCGCCGCGCGAGTTCTTTGGCCCGCCCATCACGCGCTCCAGCGCGGAGACCTGCTCGCGGCTCAAGCAGTTCGCCTGTTTAGCCCCGGCGCAAGTGAGCGACTTAGCATTGAAGCTGCATGCGCGAGGGTTCATCACCAGGCCGTCTGCCAAACCGTCCAGCGCGTCACACGCTTTCAACACGCCGTTTGCGACCAGCTTCAGATCCGCGTCGGAGAACGCGCGGCTGAGAATCGGATGGCCGGCGTCATCCTTCGGCGCGATCTTGAGAAACGCCAGCGTCTCCCAAGCCGAACCGATGCCGGCGTGCGTCACGCGAAAGGCCGGCGCGCCTGAGACGATGCCGTCGAAATACAACGGGAACCGTTGCGCGGCCATCAGCCCCTGCCGGCCGCCGTTGGAACAGCCGTCGAAATAGGCATGGCGCCAGGTCTCCCCGTAGTATTGCTTGATGATCTGCTTCGCCACTTGGGTGACGCGATCGATGGAGCGATACGCGTTGTCGATGCGCGCCTGCTGATCGCGGGCAAACGACGCATCCGCTTCCGCGAGCGGCGGCGCGCCAGTGTGACCGGCGTCGGTGGAGACCACCGCGAAGCCGCGGGCGAGTGCTGGATTGGTGTTTGTGCCGGACGCCGGTCCCAACGCCGGCCGCACGGTTCCATCCATGCCGCCACCGCCCTGGAACAGGAATCGCCCCTGCCAGTTCTGGGGCAGTCGAAGCTCGAATCCTATGGCAAAAGTCTTCCCTTCGAAGCCGGTGCGTTTATCGATGGCGCCCCGGACTTGGCAATGGGCTGGGAGCGTCGCACCACCCCTGGGGGCGGGACCTCCCGGTGAAAACGTGGCGGATATGATCTCTACGTCCAGAAGCGAAATGTGGGATAAAGCAGAGCAGCGCCCGGCATCGTTCTGGGCCAGCAATGGCAGGGCGAGCAAGAAAAGTACGAATGGACGCATGTGAGGTCATTATGCACCCAAATTCCGAAACTTCGATATAGTCTTCTGATAGCTGATTCCTTCGAGGGAGGATCATTCATGAAAGTTACCTGGTGCCGCTTCAGAGCGATTTGCTCTGTTCTGGCCGCGTTGCTGACCTTTAGTTGGCAGAGCGCGGCTCAAAATACCGGGGCTTTTCGCCAGCCGAGCCCCACCCAAGGATCGGGGCCCAATAAGGCCGTCATGGAAATGGATTCGGGCTTGCCGGACCACACCATCTACCGTCCCGAGGACCTTTCAGCGATGGGCGGCACGAAGTTGCCCATCGTCATTTGGGGCAATGGCGCCTGCGTAAACGTCGGAAACGCGTTCCAGAACATCCTCACGGACATAGCGTCCTACGGATATCTCGTGATCGCGCTGGGCCCGATCGTCGAGCGCGACAATGCGCGTGCTCCACAACCGCCTCCCGCGATTCCAACCGCTCCGGCACCGGGGACTGACACAACCCAGCTTCCTCGCAATTTACCGCCGGCCGCAACGCATCCATCCCAGATGATTGACGCGATCAACTGGGCGACAGCCGAGAACGAGCGCGCCGCGAGCAAATATTACAAACATCTGGACAGCCGTAAGATCGCGGTGATGGGGCAATCCTGCGGTGGGGTCCAGGCGATTGAAGTGGCCGCCGATCCTCGCGTGACTACGGCCGTGATCTGGAATAGCGGACTCTTCGCTCAACCCAGCAATATGGGAGGCGGGAAAACTCTGAGCAAGAGCGACCTCCAATTGATTCATGTCCCCATCGCCTACATCAGCGGTGATGCGCAGGATATCGCGTACAACAATGCGAACTCGGATTTCGAGCATTTCACAAAGATCCCGGCGTTTCGAGCGTACGAACGAGGGGTGGGCCACGGCGGCACCTACCGCGAGCCGAACGGCGGTGAATTCAGCGGCGTTGGCGTGGCCTGGCTGGATTGGCAACTCAAAGGCGATCAGCGGGCGGCGAGGATGTTTGAGGGACCCGATTGCGGCTTGTGCGTGGATCCCAAATGGGTCGTAAGGACGAAGAACATTCCATGAATTTCTTATCACAAACGTTCGCAACGGCGGCAATGATCTCCGTGTCGATGGTCGGGATCGTTAGCGCGCAGACGCCTCCGCCGACGGTGGACGGCTACATCACTGCCGCCAAGGTGGCCGCGGGAACGGAATGGGCGGGAACGTTTCTGCGCCTGTGCATTCCGCCGCCACCCGGAGCCGGAGGACCTCCTGCCCGAAGCCGCACCATCCCAGCCCGCGAAGCATGGTATGCGGAGCCGGCAAAAGTCGCCGACAATTTCTATTTCCTGGGCACCAAGATTCACAGCTCCTGGGCGCTGGTCGGAAGCCAGGGCATTATCATCATCGAAGCGTTGTTCGACTATGCGGCGCCAGACGAGATCCTGGGTGGACTCAAGAAGCTGGGGCTGGATCAGAACCACGTCAAGTACGTGATCCTCTCGCATGCGCACGGCGACCATGACGGCGGCGCCAAACTTTTGCAGGACTCGATTCCAGGCGTGCACCTCATCTACGGCGCCGAGGACTGGGACGCGGTCGAGAAGGCGCCCACGCACATGGGCGGCAAGCCGAAGCGCGATATCACCGGCGCCGACGGAATGCTGGTCTCGGTTGGCGATGCTTCCCTGCGCATTGTCACCACGCCGGGTCACACGCCGGGAACGCTTTCCTACCTGTTCGAAATTCGCGACCAGGGCAAGCCGCTCCGAGTCGCCTACGTGGGCGGGACGGCGATTCCGTTTAATGCCGATGCGGAATATTACGACCGTTACCTCGCCTCTTCGAAGAAAATTGCGAAAGCCGCTGCCGATTATGGGGCTACCGTGCTGCTCAGCAATCATACGGAGTTCGACAACGCCGTCTTTAAGGCTCACGCTGCCGACGACCGCAGGAACGGCGATCCGAATCCGTTCGATGTCGGCGCTGATGCCGTCGTGCGCTATTTCGCCGTAGTTGAGGACTGCACGCTCGCGGCCAGGTTGCGGACGACGGGCAAATAGGAGTGAACATGAAGCTCAGGAACATTGTGGTCGCCGCTCTTGCGGCGGTATCAGCAGCCACCTTGCTGCTCCCGCAGAGCAGAGCACAGGTGGAGCCGAAAAAAGGCTCGTGGACAAAAATCAAAGTTCACGGCAAGTCCCTGGAAGGGAACCTCGAAGGCGACTCTCCCGATCGCGACGTGTTCGTTTACCTTCCTCCGAGTTACGCCTCGAGCCCGAACCGGCGGTATCCGGTGGTTTATTTCCTGCACGGCTACGCTGCGCATGCGGAGACCTACTGGAACTCGCTCTCGGTTCCCGCGGCCGCTGACGCCGATATCGCTGACAAATCGTCGCGCGAAATGATCATCGTGCTTCCGGACGCGTTTACGATCTATAGCGGCAGTATGTTCTCGAATTCGCCCACGACAGGCGATTGGGAAGCATTCATCGCGGACGACTTGGTCGGCTATATCGACGGCCACTATCGCACCATCGCGAAGCGCAGCGCGAGGGGACTGGCTGGGCATTCCATGGGCGGATATGGAACGATGCGGATCGGTATGAAGCATCCCGAGGCATTTTCCGTGCTCTATGCGATGAGTTCCTGCTGTCTGATGAACGATCCTCAGCGGTTGCTCCCTGGGGCCGCGGCCAACCGGCCTCCCACCGGAGCGTTGGCGAATGCGCTCTCGGCACAAGCGGCCGCATGGGCGCCGGATCCGCAAAACCCTCCGAAGTATTTCGATCTTCCCACCAAAGACGGAGCGATCCAGCCCTTGATCGCCGCCAAATGGACCACGAATTCGCCTTTGGTCATGGTTGACCAGTACGTGCCCAATCTGAAGAGTTATCGCGCCATCGCCATTGATGTCGGAACGCAAGATCCGTTCCTGACCACAAACACGCAACTGGACCAGGCACTCACTCGCCTGGGCGTCAGTCACAAATTCGAAACCTACGAAGGCACACACGGGAACCGCATCACGGAGCGTTTTGCGTCGAAGGTGCTGCCGTTCTTCGCCGGGAACCTTGCTCCCGCGAAGTGAAAAGCTCCTAAACCCACAAAGGCCTGTGAACAGTGATTCTGTGACGGCGATCAAAGAAATTAACGATTACGCTGGGGTAGTCGCCCGATTCGGGTACGCTAGGAAAGCACCCGGATGTTGAATGCGTAATACCAGACTGAGGAGGTAACGTATGAAGATCGTCCCCTTGTGTGTTCTGTTGCTGGCTGCGCTTCCGTTGGTCCCGCAGGATAAGAGCCCCTTGCCGCCCGATATTAACCCGGTGACGCTCTCCCGGCTGCCCCCGGCTACCGCGGCCGATCTGGACGAACAGGCACAGCGTCTTCTGGCCGCGCGGACCAACTACAAGCCCGGGCCGGGACCGGCGCACATCACGGTCTACAGCCCGAGAGAGATCGATCTGGGCATTCCCATGGGTACGAAGAGCCCGGTCGGTCCGCGATACTTTCAGATCGCGGTTCTGATCACCGCGAGAGAGATCGACCAGCAATTCGAATGGACCATGCACGAGCTCGCCGGGCGGCGGCAGGGCCTGGAGCAATCCGTCATCGATGTCATCAAATACGACAAGGATGCCTCGTCGCTACCCGAGAAGGACGCGACGCTGATCACCTTCGGGCGCACGCTGTTGCGCGAACACCGCGTCAGCAGTGAACTGTGGGCCAAGATGGTGAACGATTTTGGCCGTCAGCATACCGTTCAGCTCATGATGATCATGGGCGAATACTTCAAGGTAGGCATCATGATGGATGCCGCCGATCAGCACCTTCCGCCAGGGCGCGAGCCGCTGCTGCCACTGGCAAAGAAGTAGTGCTGAGGAACCATCGCACATGATCCGAGTCTTCCTGCCCCTTTGTCTCGCGGTCGCGGGTCCTCTCCCGCTTGTCGCCGCAATCGAGAAGCCTGTGAAAGTCGACGGTGGTCTGGTGGCGGGCATGCCTGGCAAGCAGGACAAGTCGATTTCCGTGTTCCAGGGCGTCCCGTTCGCTGCGGCGCCCGTGGGAAATCTTCGGTGGCGCGCTCCGCAGCCGGTCGTCGCTTGGAAAGGGGTCAAGAAGGCCGATAAGTTTAGCGACAGTTGCGTCCAAACCTTGACCCGCGGGCACGCGGGCTTCGGCCCCTGGACCTGGGAATTCCTGACCCAGAACGACGTCAGCGAGGACTGCCTTTATCTGAACGTCTGGACCCCGGCGAAATCGCCTGGCGACAAGCACCCCGTGTTCCTGTTTATTTACGGGGGCGGCTTCTCCAGTGGGTCGGCCGAAGTGCCCGTCTATGATGGCGAGGGCCTGGCCCGCAAGGGTCTGGTGGTGGTCACCATCAACTATCGCGTGGGCGTGTTGGGATTCCTGGCCCATCCCGAACTGACCCAGGAATCCGGCCACCATGCCTCCGGTAACTACGGCCTGCTCGATCAGGTCGCGGCCCTGCGATGGATCCGCAGGAACATTGCTGCTTTTGGAGGTGACCCCTCACGTGTCACCATCGCCGGGCAGTCCGCTGGAGCGATGTCGGTGCATTTCCTCACCGCTTCACCGCTCGCCAAGGGGCTCTTCCAACGCGCCATCGCCGAGAGCGGCGGCTCCAGTCTCACTGCCCGCTCCGGGCTGCCGGTGATGGTCCCCAAGACGTTGGCCGAAGCCGAAGCCGACGGCGCGAAGTTCGCCGCCGAAAAAGGCGCACATTCACTCCAGGAACTGCGCGCCATGAGCTGGCAGGAGCTGACGAAGCCGGCAGGCGGTCAAGGCGCCGGCGCGGCATTGCGCTTCACGCCGATCGTGGATCGCTACTTCGCTCCCGAGTCGCCGCTCGATGCGATGCTCGCGGGCAAGCTCAATGACGTGCCGACGTTGACCGGCTGTAACGCGGGCGAAATCACCGGATCGCTGCTCGGTCCATTGGGTCCCATTAAACCGGAGCAATTCGAAAAGCAATCCGCCCGCAAGTACGGGGACAACGCCGGAGACTTCCTGAAACTCTATCCGGCCGCGACGGACGCCGAAGCGATGCACGCCCGCTCCCTCAGTTCCCGCGACGAATCGCTTGTGGGGATGTATCTGTGGGCGCGCAAGCGCGACGTCACGATGAAGACCCCGGCTTACATCTACCTCTGGGACCACGCTTTGCCAGGCCCGGAGGCAGCGAAATGGGGCGCATTCCACACCTCCGAAGTCCCCTACGCGATGGACACTCTCTACATGTCGGACCGGCCGTTCAACGAGGCCGACCGGAAAATCGCGGAGATGATGTCGTCGTACTGGGCGAATTTCGCGGCCACCGGCGATCCGAATGGCGCAGGTTTGCCGAACTGGCCGGCCGTGAACGAGAAGCCTCAGGTTATGGAACTGGGCGATCGGACTGCTCCCGTCCCGCTGGCCGGCGATCCAGCAAAAGTCGCGTTCTTCGAGTCCTACCTGAATCAATAGGTAATCCGCGAGCGCGCCTAAGCCGGCCGATGCGCCTTGAGGAACGAATGAATCTGCCGCACCGCCAGCGGAATTCGCTCCTTGGGCTCTTTCCAAGGAAATATGCTCACTTCGGCCTTGGGCGCGAGCATCGCGCACTCCATGGCGACGGCGTAGGGGTGTGCGGGAACCTCGTCGGGCAGCACGAGGATCGGGTTTTGGCAGCTACGCACGAAATCGCGTGTCACGGTGAAGACGAAGTCCGGGTTGGTTTCGAACATGTTGGTCACGAATTGGTCGGTCGCCTGCAGCGTGATCTCGGGCCGCCTGGCAATCAGCGTCGCACCCCAGGTCTTCCAAAATCTGCCCGGGTAGTTCGGGTCGCGCATCTCCGGACGCCAGCCCACGGGCTGGGCCAGCACGGCTGCGGCGATACGATTGGGCGCGCGCTTCAACAGACTCCAGATGAACGGGCCGCCGATGCAGAAGCCCATCACCACGAACTTGTCGATCCCCAGATGATCCATCAGGCCGAGCTGGTCATCGGCGTAGGATTCCCAGGGCCGCTCGAACTCGACCGGGCCGGTGGACCGGCCGCTGGGGGCGTTGCGCAGGTCTGCCGTAATGCAACGGTAATCTCCCTTGAACTCCTCGATCGCATTGAAGGGCGAGTTCCCCGAGAAGAAGGCAATGGTTGAGTTCAAGCCGCCGCCCGGAATCAGCAACAGCGGGAAGCCGGCCCCGGCCTCCTCATAATAGATGCGAACAGGGCCTCTTTCGTAGAACTTGCCGGTTTCCTCTTTGCCCGATTGCTGCGCAAATAGGCGCGGCACGGCGGTGGTGGCCGCTGCCGCCGCTCCCGCCGCCAGTATGGTGCGTCTGGTCGAATCCATAATCGGCGTCCTCCGGGGCTATCCTAATGCCGAATCTGCGATGTGACGTGACCGGTCTCCGGAACGTCGCAGTTGCCTCGCTCCCGGACCAGGCCCGCATTGGGATTCCGGTTGAGACGCATCGTTCGTGTCGGATACACATACGGCGCGGCCAGCACCTCGGGGTCTTCCACCGTGACGTCGTACAGGACTGCATCGCCTTCCCGCTTGAATCGCTCCACGACGTGCATCTGATCGGAGTGGAAAAAACCGCCGCGTCCAAACCAGGTCTGATCGGTGAACGCGACGGAATCCAGGACCAGCGTGTCGCCGTCCCAGCGTCCCACCGTGTCCCCCATATACGTGATATCGAACTGCGCTTCTTTGCCGTGCTGCCGGCCATCGGTCGGGATCACGCGATACTCGCCGTATCCGCCTCCGGCATC
The DNA here is from genome assembly GCA_035508055.1 of Bryobacteraceae bacterium. Taxonomy (GTDB): domain Bacteria; phylum Acidobacteriota; class Terriglobia; order Bryobacterales; family Bryobacteraceae; genus Palsa-89. Next base: position 14,927 of record DATJNO010000028.1, read on the forward strand.
GCCTCCATAATAGAGAAAGGTTACATCGTGGTCCGTCTGGTAGATGCGCCGCGGCGGGCCCTCTCGTGGGATTCCCAGGGGCTGGCACGTCATGACCGGGTCATACTTGTTCGTCCACATATCGAGCTCTTGCACTTTGTCCCAGTTCTCCGGTTTATATAGGGGACGGCCCAGATTGCCGAACCGCGAAGGCGAGTACAGCTCAAAATCCTCAGTCTGATTGGTTGTACGATTACTGTCGGCAGACTGCCAGGGGCTGCGCCGGCGTCCTCCCCCCGTCATGTAATTCCCAATCCAGTCGTTCCAGGACCAGTTGCCCGACAGGTCCGGATGGTCGCCCAACCGCGGCGTGGGCGCTGACTTGTCTACCGGAGGTTCCTTCTTCGCCATGACGCCTTGCGGGATCTGCCCCGTCGGCTGGATGGCCGCCTTTACGGTTGCCGGGACAGGCGCAACCACATAAACGTTGCCCGTCTCGGTCACCGTCGTAGTCAGGTCACGGACCACCGCGCCGTTCCGGCTTTCGACCAGCTTTCCCGCGTACAGCCCCCCAATCCTGTTCAACGGATTGTTCCAGTCCTTGTAATCGCCGTAGGTGAACTCGATGGTCGTCGAGCCTTGTTTCACCACCACACGGTCGGCCGTGAATTTCACCGGATCAATGGTGGCTTTCGCGATCGCCCCCGGCACACACGGAATCGCGAACGTCACCACCGGCTTTCCCTCCTCCCACGCGACCGACGTCTGGCCCACCTTGTCCACGCCGTCCGCGAACAGTGTGCCTGGATTGGCGCCCAACCAGAAGGTGTCGGTCGTCCCGGCGATCGCGGCCTTGGGTGCGCCTTGGGGACTGGCCCAAATCCGGATCAGCCGCTCCTGGACGTCCTTCGCCATCGGAACGACCTTCCCCTTCGTCGGACCGATCTCCGCGCCGGGGGTGTCTTCATTCCAGGCGTACAGCCCGCTGACCACCTCGATGTTCGAGTAGGGCTCTCCATTCGTCCGTGTGCACGTGTACTGAATCCGTTGGCTGAAGGTCTGGTAGTTGGTGCTAGCACGATACTTCGTCAGCGTGCAAGGTTGCCCGTCCACCTGAATCGTGCCTTTGCCCTGATACTCCAGCGTCGCCACCATGTCGCGCTCATCGTGGCCTCTTAGCATGCCCATGGCCCACTCCCACTTGAAGAGCACGGATTTCAAGTCCTTGGCGTCCGGTGCGGGCGTGTAGGGTTCGGGAACCTTGCCGCCAAAGCCCTGCGCATCGGCGGTCGATACTGCGCCGATGGCGAGCCCGGCCGCGATTGCGATCCGCGTCCAAATCATCGTTTGTCGAAAGGTCATGGTGATCCCCCAGTTCTGTAACCCTTTTTGACGCTTCGTACCGAGTCATTCTACACCCAAGCGTCCCGGCTCGCGACGGCTTCTAAAACAGGACGAACGTACCCGCTCTGGGAGCACGTCCAAGGCAGTGTTAGACTGCCTGCATGGCGACGAAGAAGAAAGGCTCAGCAAAGAAAGCCTCGACAAAACCCAAACGACGCCCTGCAAAGAAAGCGGCGGCTGCGAAGCGCAGAACAAAGAGGCCGGCTTCAAAACAGACAGCTGCCGTCGCCCGGAAGGTCCGCAGCAAGAAAGCGCAAGCGGCGAAGAGGCCGCGTCGCAAGAGGATTCCGCGGGAACCTGCCGGCCTGGACCGCAGCGCACTGAAATCGCGCTCCGGGGCCATGTCCGGGGACTTGCAGGGATTGCATGACACGGAAAGAGCCGGCCCAGAGAGTGTCAGCGAGTTGATCGAGGAAGGGAATGCCTTCGAGGCGGGCATCGTGGAAGGCGTTGAAGAGGCCGAGAACAATCCGGAGCAAGAGGTACGGACGCGCGAGATCCCGCAGGACGACGTACCCCCGGAATACCAGGACGAAGGCTGATCTCTCCTGCGGATTTCGCCTATTTCCGCGCCGTCTGGGGCGACCGCTCCTGCGCCGGCACTGCGCTTAGCTCAGATCGGATCTTGCGGCCATCCGATTTCGTCAGCCATCCATCTCGGACCAGCCGTTCGGTGTCTTGCTCGACTTTGCGCCGGTAAGCCTTGGCATCCGGGTAGAGCTGAGTGAGACGGGAGCGCTCCAACAGCACCTTGTGGCCCATTTCGCCACACACGCCCGGACCGGGACTGCTCACGAAATAGGTGGCCACGGGAACGTCGACATAAGGCGTGCGCACGCCGCCTAGCGCGTTGCCGTACTCGTCCAGCGCCACTGTTGCTCTCCCGGATTCGCTGGAACCCTCTTTGATCTCGATGCGGGCAGCCCGGGGAGGCGCCACTCCCTTGCGTGCCCATTGGAACAGCGCCTGGAACGCGGCGTCGTACACGTAGGTCAGCGCCGGCTGGATTGTGAGCGGAACGGGCGGCTGGCAGGTAATGTTAAACGGCCACGCGGGGGTGCCTTGCGCCGCGCCCACGGCAGCGATTTGATCGGCAACCGTCGGGAACTCGGAGTAGGCGGCTCGGTCGATATGGCTGACGCCGGCGACCTCGTACAGACGAAAACGGTCGGCTGGGTCGTCGCTGTCGGCGCGGCGCAGACTGAGAGTCGCCGGCACTTCGCCCTGCGCCACCACTGCAATCACCGGCACGCCCAGTTTGTGCTGAAAGCCGCCGCGCGGATCGTTCGCCTGCGGGCGAGGAGCACATTCATTCATGCGCTGAATGTTCCCCGGATTGCGCGACAGGTAGCCATCGTACACAAATTTGCCATTGGCGAGCTTCGCGTGCGGATGGATGGCGTTCATATAAGTGAGCAAGTCGCCGCCTTGTGTGGTCATGTAGATGCCTTCCACCTTCAAGCCGCCCATGGGGCCGCCGTTGCTCTTGAGAGCTGCGCCCACCTGGCTAAGCATGTTGAAGCGGAGCCCGTCTTCGAAGTCGGCAGGCCCGTTCTTGCCCGCGCCGGGACACGCAGCGGCGGGCTCCGGGTTTGCGAACGAAATGGCGGCGTACCGTTCCGGGTTGAATTTCTTGAGCGCGCTGCTGGTAGCCGGCACCGTCACGCCCACCCAGGCGTCGCCGTGCTCCATGAGCGACTCGTGGATGTAGCCCCACAGAATGGCCCAGTCAAAACGCCGCGGGGCGAGGAACGGTTCAACCACCACGTTGCCGCTGAAACGCGAAGCCTGGACGGGGCGGACCACCAGGATGCGCGTAGTGTACGGAGCGTTGTGTGTCTTCACGGTCAGGCTGCCGTCCGCCGTCCAGTCATACACGTTGGCGTTGCCGCTGATGAGGAACTCTTCCTCCACGTAGCCGGCTTTTGTGAAGTCGATGGGATCGAAAGTGTGCCCAGCGCCCATAAAAGGGTAGGAATCGGAGGTCACCGGGATGGGTCCCGTGATTTTCGGTACCGGCACCGGAGCATCCTGAGCCAGAGCTGCGGCCGCACCGAGCAAAGCCCCGACCACAGCAATGAGAAACCCACGGCCAGCTTGCGTCATTTTCCTCTCCCCCTTCTCCGATGAAATTGTACTTGAATGAGAGTGATAAAATACCAAGCCGAAATGGTTCCCGGTTGCCGTAAGGAGAAAATCATGAAGCCGATCTTTTTTGGTGCGCTGGCAGTCATCTGTACGTTGGCTTGCCCGCCGCTTGTCAGAGGACAGGCGGGAGCCACGAATGGCGAGTGGCGCACCTACGGCGGAGACCTCGGCAATACCCACTACTCGCCACTCGATCAAATCAACGCAGCCAATTTCAGCAAGCTCGAAGTGGCGTGGCGATTCAAAACGGTAAATCTTGGCCCGCGCCCCGAGTTCAACCTCGAAGGAACGCCGCTCATGGCCAACGGCGTGATTTATTCCACTGCTGGAACGCGCCGGGATGTCGTGGCGCTGGATGCGGCGACCGGCGAGCTCTTATGGGTCCATGGCGAAAATGAGGGCGAGCGCGGCAAGGTCGCGCCGCGCCAGCTTTCCGGCCGGGGTCTGGCGTATTGGACCGACGGCGCCGAAGAGCGAATCTTGTATGTGACGCCGGGCTATCGGCTGATTGCACTCAATGCGAAGACTGGCGAGCCGGTGCCCTCGTTCGGCGTCAACGGCGTGGTCGATCTGAAAATGAACGACGACCAGGAGATCGATCCGCTCAACGGAAATATCGGCTTGCACGCGACACCCGTGGTCGCCGGTGACACCGTGATCGTTGGCGCGGCGCATCACCCTGGCGGCATTCCGAAGAGCAAGACCAACGTCAAGGGCTTCGTTCGCGGCTTTGACGTGCGCACCGGCAAGCGGCTGTGGATCTTTCACACCATCCCGCGATCGGATGAATTCGGCTACGACACCTGGGAGAAAGATTCAGCATCCTACACCGGCAACACCGGGGTTTGGGGACAGATCAGCGTGGATGAGCAACTCGGAATGGCATTCATCCCGGTGGAACTGCCGACGGGCGATTTCTATGGCGGCCATCGTCCGGGTAACGGTCTGTTCGGTGAGACGGTGCTCGCCGTGGACCTGAAAACCGGACAGCGCAAATGGCACTACCAGCTGGTGCATCACGGAATCTGGGACATGGACATTCCAGACGCGCCGATGCTGGTCGACATCACCATCAACGGGCAGACCGTCAAGGCCGTGGCGCAGCCCACGAAACAGGCGTTCCTTTATGTCTTCAACCGTATTACCGGCGAGCCCATTTGGCCCATCGTGGAGCGGCCCGTCGAGCAGTCGACGGTGCCCGGCGAAAAGACCAGTCCCACGCAGCCGTTTCCGACCAAGCCGCCGGCTTATGATCTCCAAGGTTTCTCGATTGACGATCTGATCGATTTCACGCCCCAGCTTCGCGCCGACGCCGAGAAACTGGTTTCGAAATACAAGCTCGGGCCCGTCTTCACTCCCGGCGTGCTCAGTCAACCGGACGGTCCCTACGCGACGCTGGCCCTGGCGACCGCGGGCGGGGGCACGAACTGGGCGGGCGGTTCCTACGATCCGGAAACTCACATCGCCTATATCCCATCGCAACGCAGCGTCACTGCGATCGGGCTGATTCCTGGCGATCCCGCCAAAACAGATATGGCCTACATGTCCGGCAGCGCCGCGCCGCGGGGCGCCAATCGAGGGCCGTTCGGTTTGAACGTGGATGGCCTCCCGCTCCCGAAGCCGCCGTATGGAAGCATCACCGCGATCGATTTGAACCAGGGCGAGATTCTGTGGCACATCGCCAACGCCGACACTCCCGACGACATCCGCAACAATCCCGCGCTCAAGGGCGTCGATATTCCGCGCACCGGAAGGCCCGGCGTCTTCGGAGTTCTGGTCACCAAAACTCTGCTGATTTGCGGCGAACGAAGTGCGGGCAAGTCGCCAACGATGCTGCGAGCCTACGACAAGGCGACCGGTAAAGAGGTCGGCGCGGTTGCCATGCCCGACGGACAGACGGGCACGCCGATGACCTACATGCTCAATGGCAAACAATACATCGCGCTGGCGATCGGCGGACCCGGATTCCCGGCCGAATTGATCGCCTTCAAGCTATCCGAAGAAAAATAGCCGGCGCTGACTCACGCTCACTTGCAATCGACGTTGGAACACTTTCGGACATATGGGTGGGTCCGCATTCCCGCCGCCTTCGGCGCCGGAGAGGCGGCCGCAATGTGCGATGTCATTTGGGCGGCCTTGGCCAAGGACGGAATCCATCGCAATGATCCTTCAACCTGGACCGCACCGCGGCCAACGCACCTGCAACACCTGAAGGCCGATCCCGCTTTTCGCGCCATTGGGAGCGCGCGAACGATCCAGGCGATCGATGAGGTGCTGGAGGGCCAGCCTTGGCCCAAGCCATCTGATTGGGGCGCCTTCTTCCTGCAATTCCCGATGGGGCGGGAATGGGACGTACCCAGCACAGGCTGGCACATTGACGGCGATTACAACGGCCGGCTGTCGCCGCCCTGCGGCGTGAAAGTGCACGCGATGCTAACCGATGTCGAACCTCGTTGTGGCGGCGTGAACATCTTAAGCGGATCACATCGCCTGGTGCATCGGTGGTTTTCTGAGCATCCACCTCCGCCGAGGCCTCGAAGTGCGCAGCTCCGTAAAGCTCTGGAACGGCACCCGTACCTTCGGGATCTGTACACCGCGGGCGATCCGGAAGCGCGGATCGCCCGGTTTCACGAAAGTGTCCAAGAGGTTGATGGGATACCGCTCCAGGTCATCGAGAATACCGCCTCGGCCGGGGACGTGATCCTCATGCACTCGTTGCTCCTGCACGCCGCGTCACCGGCCGCACATCTCGGCACACAACCGCGCTTCCTGGTGAACCAGGACATCCACCGGCCCTACTGGTGAGGCCGCCGGTGTCGGGCGAGCGGCGTCCGTTGATTCCTACTTCTTCGGCAGCGCGAAAACCATATACGCATTGGGCGGAGGAGTGCTTTGCGGGTTGTTCCGGCGATGAGCGAAGTCGAAGTTCAATCCGTCGCCGCCCGCCACGCAAAACGCGATGTATTCGCGGCCTCCCACTTCGTAGACGGCGGGAACCCCGTCCGAACCCGTCGGAGCCTCATATTCCCAGAGCACCTTGCCGGTGTCTTCATCGTAGGCGCGGATCTTGTGATCGGAGGCGGTCGCGGCGAAGATCAACCCGCCGGCCGTGACAACCGGTCCGCCGCGAGGGTCACGGGCGCCGGTGCCGGTGTGCCCCTCCTTCTCCAACTCCAGAACGCCGCCGTTCGGCACCTGCCATCGGATGGCGCCTGTGTTGAGATCGTAAGCGGTGAGCGTCGACCAAGGCGGTCCCATGGCGGAAAGCCCGCCCGCTTGCGCCAGGAAGTTCACCGGCGAATTGTAGTGAATGAATCCGCCTTCACTCGCTGCCCCTGCGGTCGATGCTGCCGAGGCCTGGGGCGCAGCTTCCGGCGGTCCATTTCTCGGACCGCCCGGCCGTCGGGGTTCTTGCCCCGGCAGGAACAGCTTGTCCAACGTCGGTTGCTCCTTGGTAATCACGTACAGAAATCCCTTGGTCGGATCCACCGCCACCATTCCCCAATTTGCTCCGCCGTTGTGGCCCGGCGCGGAAATCGAGCCCACCAAGCTGGGAGGCGTGAACAGCCCTTCGTTGCGCGAGTTTTTCAGCAGTTCGCGGATGGCCGCCTGTTCCTCCGCCGTAGCGAACGGGTTGATGTCTTTTTCGGTGAAAGACTGCCGCGCGAACGGCGGCGGCTTCGTGGGGAAAGGCTGAGTGGCCGAACTCCACTCCCCGGGCACGTCGGATTGCGGAACCTTGCGCTCCTCAATCGGCCACAGCGGCTCGCCCGTCACGCGATTGAACACATACAGAAATCCGAATTTCGTGGCCTGCGCCACTACGTCCACATTCTCTCCGTCGTGCTTCACGGTGAGCAGCTTCGGCGCGACGGGCAGATCGTAGTCCCACAGATCGTGGTGCACCAGCTGGTAGTGCCACAGCCGTTTTCCGGTGTGAACGTCCAGCGCCAGCAGGGAATTCCCGAACAGGTCGTCGCCTTTGCGATTCGCACCGTAGAAGTCGTAGCGCGCGGTGCCCAGAGGAATGTAAGCGATGCCGCGTTTCTCGTCGACGGTCATTTCGTTCCAATTGTGAACCCCACCCACCTTCTTCCAGGCATCGGGAGGCCAGGTATCGTAGCCAAACTCGCCGGGGTGCGGAATTACATGAAACATCCACAGCAGTTTTCCGGTGCGGACGTCGTAGGCATGGATATCGGCGGGCGTGGAGTCGTAACTGATGCCGCCGGCAGGCAGCGGCGTAATAATGATGTCTCCGATGACGCGCCCCGGATTATTGGTCTGAGGCGGACGCGGCGGCTCGCGGTCGAGTCCATTGCGAAGATCGGTGCGGCCATTGTCGCCGAAGCTGTCGATGGTCTTTCCCGTGCGCGCATCGATCGCCGTCAGAAAGCCCCTATTGATATAGAACAGGCGCCGGTCCGAGCCGTCCTTGCTCTGCCAATAGTTGATTCCGCGCGTGCCGACCGGCCCGACGTTCGCGTGCGTCCACAATTCCTTCCCGGTAGCGGCGTCCAGCGCAACGAGCGTGTTGTTGTGCGCCAGGACGTACATCCTGCCATCCACGACGATCGGATTAAAAATGTAGATGCCTGGTCCGGTTGGATAAGTCCAGGCCACCTCCAGTCGCCGGACGTTCGATTTATTGATCTGCTTGAGCGAGGAGTATTGGGACGAATCGTCGCCGCCCAAGTACTGGCTCCAGGTGGCGAATCTGTCGGCGGCCGGCGCCACAACGGCGCTCATCCAAAGCAATACGAAAATGCTCGACTTCGGCATAGGTGCGGACCTCACGGGAACGTCCTCCCATCAAGAAAGTGTACAACTCGGGGAGGC
>DATJNO010000029.1:0-12085 GCA_035508055.1 Bryobacteraceae bacterium
GCAATGCCAACCGCGCGGCGCAAGAACCCCAGGGCCTGTGTCTTTGTAATAGGCGAGCCGTTCGGCCGTTCTTGTGCCCATCCGTACTTCCCGGTCATGACCCTTCGGTGCCTGCACCGGACCAGCTTGCCCGTCCGCGGCGCACCCGACGAACGGCACGCGAGCCGTCTGCCCCAGCAGCGGAATCGCGCAGGCGAAGGCTACAAGACCAGCGCGACGCCGCACAACGCCCCCGCCGTCACCGCCCAGTGCGCCAGCAGTAGATGATCGATCAGGAACCCCGCCAGCGCCGGAGCGCAGATCGACGAAATCGAGTTGAGCGACTGCGTCAAGCCTAGAATCACGCCTTGCTCGCTGCGGTCGGCCGCCTGCGTGATCAGGCTGGTGAGCGTCGGCCGGATCACACCCGTCCCGCAGGACGCCACAGCCGTGGTCAACAACAGCAACGGAATCGAATGCGTGAAGCCCAACGCCGCCAGCCCAACCAGTCCGAAGAAAAAGCCGGCTCGCGACAACCCCACTTCGCCGAAAGCCTTCACCAGCCGTCCAATCAGCCCGCCTTGCAGAATCACGCCCAGGAATCCAAGAAACGCGTAAACGTAGCCCACCTGCTGCGGTCCGAATGCTTGCCCGTGCCACGTATATTGCCGCTCGGCGAATAACGGAAAGCCGGTCATGAACATCGAGAACGCAAACGTGAACGCAAAGAACCGCCACAGCAGTGACGACAAGCCCGGCTGCCGGAAGAAGCGCAGGTAATTGCCCCAGTCGAGCAAAGTGAACTTGCGCGGCGTCGCGCTATCGGCCGCGGCCGGCGTGATCGACGGCAGCATAAAGTAAGTGCACAGGATGCTGGTTGCCGACAGCCCAGCGGCGACGAAGATCGGGTATTGATAACTGAACTTCGACAAATAACCCGATAAACCGGGGCCAATCAGAAAACCCATCCCGAACGCGATACCAATCAGCGCGAACGATTTTGCGCGATCCTCCGGTTTGGTCACATCGGATATGTACGCCTGCGCGAGCGACAGGTTACCCGCAGTTAATCCGTCGATCGCGCGCGAGACGAAGATCAACCACAGCATGTGCGCGTAAGCCAGGATCAAGAAGCCCACGAAGGTCCCCAGCTGGCTGACCAGCAGCAGCGGCCTGCGCCCCATGTGATCCGACATGCGGCCCAGCATCGGCCCGGCGATCAACTGGCAAAACGCGTATAGCGAGACCAACAAGCCCACTACGGCCGGCGAAGCCCCATATTTTTCGGCGTAGAACGGCAACAGCGGCAGGATAATGGTGAGGCCAAGTACGTCGACGGAGACGATCAGAAAGATAGGAACGAGTGGCGATTTACGCAAGAGACAGTACGATGGTAACAGATGGCCGACCAACTGTATCTGTCCTACTGGCTGCGCAACTTCACCGAGCAAACCATGCTCCGCCACTACGAGAAGCTGCTGCGAATTTTCCCGTATTCGCGCCTGGCGCGGCAGCCCTCCACGCTCCGGATCATCGCGGTGGATTACGATCAGCCGGCGTTGCTCGAAGTGGCCTATCCTCCGCCGGTGCCCATCGACCGCGTGCTGGCCGCCGCCAAAGAGTTCGTCAACGCCGACTCGCATTACCGCCTGGAGACCTGGTGGGACTTGTGGCTGTTCGAGACGGACTGGAAACTGGGGCCGGCGCGCGTGGCGCTATGTTGCTTCGGCCCGGAATTCGGCGAAGACGATCCGGGCCATCTGGGAATCGAATTCGGCATCGACGCGAATTTTCTGCCGCAACCGCAGCTTGAGGGCAGCCTGCGGATGATCCAATCCAACATCAAGAGCCTGCTGAAACTGGTGCACGATCTGGACGACGCCCTGCCGGTGGAGACGCGCCGCCTGTGGTCGGAATCCGGCGAGAATTTCTCCGCAAAGCTGCAGCAGGCGCTGGCGGAAACTTAGCGCGGCTGCCGGGGGTCCTGGGCGAAAAGTTTTTCCACCGCTTCGGCCAGCATCTTCGGCGCGAAGGGCTTTTGCAGGAACGCCACCTGCCTTTGCAGCTTGCCCGGCAGATTCTCGATGAAGAACGGCGAGCCGCTGCACACCAGGATGCGTAGCTCCGGCCGGATTTCCAGCATCCGCGTCAGCAGCGTGTCTCCGGGCATATCGGGCATGCCCAGATCCGCGATGACCATCTGATAGCGGTCCGGCGTAGCTTCGAAGCTGCGCAACGCTTCCAGCGACTTGGAGAACATCTCCACTTCGAAGCCCATCCGCACCAGATATTTCTGAATCAGCTGCAACAGCGGCTGCTCGTCTTCGACCAGCAGTATTCTTGCGGCGTTACTTGGGTTGCTCAAACTTTAGAATATCCGACGCCAAGCCGCGTCGCTCGTAGTTTCTTAACCTAGGCCGCCCTACGGTGCTTAACCTATGGCTATCATCGGCACATATGCAATTTCACACCGAGTACCTTACCTTCAACACCCGGCAGCACCGGCAATTCATCAATATCACCCCGGAAGTGAACGGCGCGCTGCGCAAGAGCGGCATTCGCGAAGGCATGATCCTGGTTTCGGCTATGCACATCACCGCGGGCGTGTGGGTGAACGACGCCGAGGACGGCCTGCTCGCCGACATCGACGAATGGCTCGAGAAGCTGGCGCCCTTCCGCGAAAACTACCGCCATCACCGCACCGGCGAAACCAACGGCGATTCGCACCTGAAAAGCCTGCTGGTGCATCATCAGGTGGTCGTCCCGGTTACAGACGGCCGGCTCGATTTTGGTCCCTGGCAGCAGGTTTATTACGCCGAATTCGACGGACAGCGCCCCAAACGCGTCATTATTAAGGTAATGGGCGAGTAGATGCCAAGCCGGCACACCCGGGAGGGAACCCGCGGGTGCGGGCGCGTGTCTAAAGAGGTGAGCTATGACTCGAGTTCTGCTCTTCGCTGGTGCGCTGGCTTTGACTGCGGCGGCGGCTGATATCCCGATCCGCCAGGTGATTCTCTACAAAAGCGGCGTCGGCTATTTCGAGCGTGCGGGCACGCTGCAGCCGGGCGAATCCGCGCGCCTCGACTTCAAGGCGTCCGACATGAACGACGTGCTCAAGTCGCTCACCATCGACGACCGCAACGGCGGCCAGGTTACGGGCCTGCACTACGACTCCAGCGAGCCATTGGACCAGAAACTTGCCGATTATCCGTTCAAGATCGCCGGCCAGGCCTCGCTTGCCAGCTTCCTGGATCAGATGAAGGGCGCCAAGGTGGAGATGAAGTATGGCGCCGAGACCATCAGCGGCGCTATTGTGAGTGGACGCGTCGTAAAAGCCGATGACAAGCAGCCTGAGCGCGAGCAATTAGTGGTGTTGCTCGACTCCGGCGACCTGCGTACGTTCGATTTGGCCGCGGCCAGCGCGATTCGCTTCGTCGATCCGAGACTGCAGCAGCAGCTCCGTGACTACCTGATCGTGGTGAACCAGTCGCGTTCCACCGACAAGCGCAGTGTCTATATCGATTCCTCCGATGCAAAAGAACGCCGGATCGAAGCCAGCTACACGATCCCGATGCCGGTGTGGAAGTCCAGCTACCGGCTGATTTTTGACGACAAGGCCGGCTCGACGCTGGAAGGCTGGGCCATCATCGACAACACCACCGGCGAGGATTGGACCAACGTGCGGCTGGCCGTCGTCTCTGGCCGCCCGGTGTCGTTCATCAGCCAGCTCTATGAGCCGAAATTTGTACAGCGCCAGACGGTGGAGTTGCCCGAGGACCAGGCGGCGAGTCCGGTGGTCTATTCAGGCTCGCTCGGCGTGAATGGCGTCGTCGGCGGGGTCGCTAGTGCGTCGCCAGCAGTGCCTTTCGCTTTCGAGGTGCCGAAAGCCCAGCTCAGAACCCGCAGTAGCTTCCCCGCTCGTGAGGAAGCGCTCAGCAGCGTCGCGGTCAACGTCGCTGCCGGCGACGTGGGCGAACTATTCGAATACCGCTTCGACACGCCTGTGACGGTGAAAAAGGACGAATCCACCATGCTTCCGTTCCTGCAGCAGAAAATTGGCTCGCGTAAGCTGCTGATCTATTCGGACAATTACGGCGAGCATCCCATGAACGCCGCCGAGCTGACCAATTCCACCGGAAAGACGCTGGACGGGGGCCCGATCACCGTGTTCAGCGCCGCCAGTTATGCCGGCGAAGCGCTCATGACCACGCTGAAGGAAGGCGATAAGCGGCTGATCAGCTACGCCGTCGATCTCGGCACGCGCATCACCACGCAGTTTGACTCCAGCCGTGAAATCGTGCGCGAAATCCACGTCAACCGCGGCGTCCTGACCGCTCGCACGGCCGCCGACGAAACCAGAACCTACACCATTCGCAACGTCGACCAGAAACCCAAGACGCTCATCATCGAATACGCGCAGCGGCCCGAATACAAAGTGCTCAACCAGACGCCGGTTGAAACCACCGCCAATGCCTACCGCTTCGAAGTGAAGCTCGCGCCGGATTCGACGCAGAAGTTTCCGATAATCGACGAGCGCGTCTACAACACCACAACCGAAGTTTCCAGCCTGACGCCCGACGCCCTGCTGGCTTACGTCCAAAACAAAGCCATCTCCGATATGGGCCGCCGCCAGCTACAGCAAATCGCCGGCTTGGAGCGCCAGATCGCCGATCTGGACAGCCAGATTCAGCAGGCCGACGGCGATACCCGAAACCTCGTGCAGGACGAGGACCGGATTCGCAAAAACATTTCCAGCCTGAACCAGGTGAGCGGGCAGCAGGATCAGGTGCAAAAGTACGCCCGCCAGCTCGCCACGCAGGAAGGCCAGCTCGCCGCTCTGCGCGACCGCGAAAGCGACCTCAAGAAGCAGAAGGCTGCGCAGCAAACCAATCTGAACGCCGCCATTGAGAAGCTGGAATTCTAAGCGATCAGGTGATAGTAGCCGTCGCGCTGCGATAGCTCCACCGGAAGCCCGAACAGCTCGCTGAGCCGCTCGGCGGTGAGCAGCCCGGTTTTCGCGCCGTCGGCGAAAACGCGGCCCTCGCGCAGCAGGATCACGCGATCGATCTCCGGAATGATGTCCGGCAGATGATGCGTGACCATCAGAATTCCGGTGCCGCCCTGCGCTAGTTTGCGAAGGATGGCGCGCAGCTCCAGCGCCGCTCGAAAGTCCAGCGAGTTGCTCGGCTCGTCCAGCAGCAGCGCCAGCGGATCGTGCACCAGGGCGCGGCCGATCATGAGACGATGACCTTCGCCGGAAGACATCTCGGTCATCTCGCGCGCGGCCAAATGCGGCACTTCGAGTAGCTCCAGCACTTCGTCCGCCTTTTTCTCCATCGCCGGCGTCACGTGATGATACGGCTGCAGGCCGATGCTGCTGAAAAAGCCGGAGAGCACCACCTCGCGGCCGGTGATCTCGCGCGTGCAGGTGCGCATCAGGTCGTTCGAGACGATCCCCAGCAGCGGGCGCAGTTCGAAAACGTTCCACACCTCGCGGCCGAAGATCGTGAGCGAAGAACCCTCGCGGTTCAGCGGATACAATTCGCGGTTCATGGTCTTGATCAGAGTCGACTTGCCGCACCCGTTGGGCCCGATGATGGCCACGTGTTCGCCGGCATCGATGCGCAACGAAATGTCGTCCAGCACGAGTTTTTGGCCCAGCATGACCGAGACGTGGCGGAAGTCGAGCAGGGCAGAGGAAGCCGTAGCGGCGTCCGACACTTCCGCATCGCTCTGTAATTGATTGGGCATTCTCCGAGAGTATAGCTCTCGAAGCGCCGATTTTGCCTCTCAGGCCGTCATCGCCCGCACCGTCCGCGTGACGTCGGAGCCGGTCGGGGGCAGCACGACCACGCCCGATTCCGTGACCGTATAGCCCTTGCCGCGATCCTGTTCCACGTCATGCCCGATGATGCTGAACTCGGGAATCACCGTGTTCGGCGGGATGATCGCGCGCCGGATGCGGCTGTGCCGGCCGACTTGCGAGTTCGCCATGATGATGCTGCTATCCACTTCCGAGTAGCTGTTCACGCGGACGCCCGGCGATAGAACGCAGCGCATGACGCGCCCGCCGGAAACGATGCAGCCCGCCGAAACGATGGAATCGATCGCCACGCCCATGCGGCTGCGCTCTTCCGCCAGAACGAACTTGGCCGGCGGTTGCTGCTCCAGGCGCGTGCGCAAGGGCCACTGCCGGTCATAGAGATTGAACTCCGGCTCGATCGCCACCAGGTCCATGTTGGCCTCATAATACGCGTCGATGGTGCCGACGTCGCGCCAGTAGCGCACCTTCTTGCGGTTCAAATCGCGAAAATCGTACGCCATCACCTTGGCGCGGCCGCGCGTGACCAGCTTGGGAAGAACATCCTTGCCGAAGTCGTGAGAGGAGTGCGGGTCGCCCGCGTCTTCCATCAGGCTGCGCAGCAGAATCTGCGTATCGATCGCGTAGACCCCCATGGACGCGTTCACCATGTCCGGGTTGGCCGGAGAGCGCGCGGAACGCCCGTGCCGCGGCTTCTCCTCAAAGCCGGTGATGCGATAATCGCCGTCGGTTTCCACGATTCCGAAACGGCAGGCCTGCTCCGGCGGCACTTGAATGGTCGCAATGGTGGCGTCCGCCTGGTTGCGCTGATGCCAGGACAGCATATCCTGATAGTCCATTTTGTAAATGTGATCGCCTGAAAGAATCAGTGTGGTCTCAGGCTTTTCCACCAGGATGCTTTCGATGTTCTGATACACCGCGTCCGCCGTGCCCAGATACCAGTTCTGGTGAATGCGTTTCATCGGCGGAATCACCTCGATGAATTCGTTCAGTTCGCCCGAGAAGATATCCCAGCCTTCGCGGACGTGCCGGGTCAGTTCCAAGGCCTTGTACTGCGTGAGAATGAAGATCCGGCGAACGTCGGAGTTGATGCAATTGGAGAGAGTGAAGTCGATAATCCGGTAGCAGCCCCCAAAGGGGACTGCCGGCTTAGCCGTGTTCAGCGTGAGAGGCGCGAGGCGCTCGCCGGCGCCGCCCGCCAACACGATGGCTAAAACATCGCGCATGATGGATTCCTGTTTGGAGTTTTTGGGTCGCGGACTTCGCGGCGAGAACCCGCTCCCCGTGACAACCTCGACGCGGCGGGTTTTTCTTAGTATAAGTTAATTCGAGGGACCGCGGCAACCGTTTTTCAAATTTTTATCCGGTATTTTTCGCCGCTTACTTACCTACCATGTGCCGGGAGTCGGCTTCGCCTTCCTCGCAAATGTATTCCATTAAGCGGCCGCCGGGCCTATAAGGGATGTCAGACTGGTGGTCCAGGGCTGGGTGTACGTTTTCGGATCGTCGATGGTGACCTGATACTTGAGGGTGAGCGCATCGGTGCGCGTGAAGCGCTCGATCAAATGCAGCGACTCGGTGTGCCGATGCCCCGCCTGATCCAGCCAGGCTTTATCGTTAAAGCCGACCACGTCGATCACCAGCGCGAGTGCAAGCAGAGCGCCTGTGGCAAGAGTGCGGATGGTCAGAACGTAATCCGAACCTTGAACGGTTCCAGCTTCTTGCTGTCTACGTCCGTTACCTTCGCCAGATCGTCGAAGGTCTTGAAGTTCCCGTTCGCCATGCGGTATTGCACAATAGCTTGCGCTTCGGCGTCGGTCAAGTCAAGCTGCGTGGTCAGGTCCAGGGCCGTGGCCTGGTTCATATTGACCGCCGGACCCATGTACTTGGCCAAATAGTCCAGCACCGCCTTCATGTCATCGGCCTTGATGTCGGCTCCGCGATCCACCATCTTGTCCACTTCGTCTTTCCACGCCGCCCGGTCGGTTTTGTCGTCGCGGAACTGGAACAGCAGGTCGGTGCCGTGGCAGGCCGAGCACGTATCCGACACCAGTTGCTTGCCCTTGCCCTCCGGAAGATCCTGGGAGAACGCCGCGGGAATAAAAACGAGTGCAAGTAACGCGAGAACGAGTCTGATCATAAGGTTCATCATATACAATGGCAGTTCGCAACAGGAGAACCAATCATGAGTGAACGGATGCTGGAAGCGCTGGCGATTCGCGAGGTGGTGGACAACTGGGTTCTATGGCGCGACGCCGGAGACTGGGAGCGCTTTCGCACGGTCTGGCACGACGATGGCTACATGATGGCGACGTGGTTTCAGGGCGCCGCCGATGAGTTCATTCGGGTCAGCAAGGAAGGCTTCGAGCGCGGCGTCAACATCCTTCACTTTCAGGGCGCAGCCTCGGCGGAGATCAATGGAACGCGCGCCATCTCGCAAACCAAGATGAGCATTCATCAGCGCGCGCTGGTCCACGACGTGTTGTGCGACGTCGTGTGCATGGGCCGCTTTTACGATTTCTTCGAAAACCGTGGCGGCCGCTGGGGCATCGTGCTGCGGCAACCGATTTACGAGAAGGACCGCATGGATCCGGTGGATCCCTCGAAGCGCCTTGCGCTCGATGGCGAACTTCTCAAGCGCTTTCCGGAAGGCTATCGGCATCTGGCTTACCTGCAGCACCACCTCGGCTTCCCCGTGAAGCCGGATATGCCGGGACTGAAGGGGCCGGCTGTCGAAGCGCTGTACGCGCGCGGGAAGCGCTGGCTGGCGGGTGAGCCGATCGAACGTTGACGCGCGCTGCAGGCGCCGCTAAAGGTGAATGATGCCGCGCTGAATCGCGGCCGTAGCCGCCTGCGTCCGGTCGTCCACGCCCAGCTTGCTCAGAATATTTTTCACGTGATTCTTCACCGTGTGCTCGGCGATGCTGAGCTCATAGGCAATCTGCTTGTTGCCGAATCCCTTGACGATGAGCGACAGCACCTCCATCTCGCGATGGCTCAGTCCCGCGGGAAGCGCGCTGGCCCGGAGTGCGGCGGCCACCGACGGCGGCATGTACGTCCCGCCGGCATGCACGGCGCGAATCGCGCGGATCAGTTCGTCGTGCAGCACGTCTTTGGTCAGATAAGCGCGCGCGCCGGCCTGTAAGGCGCGCCGGATGTCTTCATCGCCGCCGTAAGTGCTGAGCGCGATGATGCGAGCGTCCGGGAACTCGGCCCGGATTGCGGTGGTCGCTTCCACGCCGTTCAGCAGGGGCATGCGGACGTCCATCAGCGCCACATCGGGCCGGTGCTTGCGGTACAGCTCCACCGCCTGCGTGCCATTGGCCGCCTCGGCCACCACGCGCATGTCGGGCTGGGCGTTCAGAATCGTCTTCACCCCGACGCGAGCGATAAGATGATCTTCCGCAATGAGAATGCGGAGGCGCTCACTCACGACAGCGGCACCGTCACTTCCACTTCCGTTCCATGGCCGGGCGCGCTGTGCAACTGCAGTTCGCCGCCCAGGCGCTCCGCGCGTTCGCGCATGCCAAGCAGGCCGAAATGCCCGTCCATTTCCGAGAAAGCTTCTTTCTGCTCGAAGCCCTGGCCGTTGTCGGCCACACGCAAGCTCAGCTTCCGCCGCTCCATCTCCAGTTGAATGCGCACCTCGCTGGCGCGCGAGTGTTTCACCGCGTTGGTGACGGCCTCCTGCGCGATCCGCAGCAGATGCTGTTCGGTTTCCTCCGGCAGCTTCGGGCTTTGGCCTTCCACGTCGACGTGCACTTCCACGGGCGATCCCGCGGTCCACAGCCGCGCCGCTTCCGATAGCGCCGCCGGCAGATCGTGACCTTCCAAAGCCGACGACCGCAGATCCATCACGGACCGGCGGGCTTCGGTAAGGCTATGCCGCACCATTTTGCGCGCCAGCTCCAGGTGCTCGCGAGCCAGGTCCAGATGGCCGTTCAACGTGAGCGCAACGGCGTCCAGTTGCGAAGAGATGCCCACGAACCCTTGCGCCAGCGTGTCGTGGATTTCGCGCGCCAGCCGCGCGCGCTCCTCCAGCACCAGCGCGAACCGCTCGCGAATCTGGCGCATGTGCTGCCGGTACATCCCCCAGATCGCGGCAGCGGCCAGAAGCACGCACAGGTAGCGGAACCAGGCCGTTTCGTAGAAGTGCGGCTGCAACTCGAAGGCGAAGGAAGCTTCGCTCGCCGCGGCGCCCGGAACCGTGGCCCGCACCACGAAGCGGTACTGTCCGTGCGGAAGGCTGTTGTAGTTGGTGACCCGGCGCGCCGCCGAGTTGATCCACTCCTGATCCAGTCCTTCCAGGCGGTACGAATAACGCACCCGCTCGGGAGCGCTCAAATGAATGGCCGTGTAGCGAAACTGCATACGGCCGTCGCCCGGCGGAAGAATCGCCGTCGCATGCAGCGCGATCGGCTTTCCGTCCACCGCGACTTCCAGTAGATGCACGATCGGCGGCGCCACGCGATGCGAGCGTTCGTTCGGATCCAGCACCGCCAGGCCCCGGCTGGTGGGAAACCATAAGCGTCCGTCGCTGGTGCGCGTCCCGCCCCGGCTGGTGGGGTAACCGGGCGCGCACTGCGCGCTCCGCAGCCCGTCCGCCAGCCCGTAGTTCACGGCGCTGATGGAATGAGTCTTTCCGGCCGCAAGATCCAAGATCTCCTGTTTCCGCACCCGGCAAATTCCGCGCGTCGTGCTCAGCCACAGGAAGCCGTGTCCGTCGTCCTCGACGTGCCAGACGTTGTCGCTCAGCAAACCCTCGCTGCTGGTGACGTGAAAGAAGCGGCCGCCGCGGTAGAAATTCAGTCCCCCGCCGAAAGTGCCAATCCACAAGGTCCCGCCGGAGTCCTCCACCAGCGATCGAATCTGGTTGCTCGAGAGCCCGTCCGCGGTAGTGAACAGGCGCTGTTGGCCGTTCTGCCGCCGCCACAGCCCGTCGCCCAAGGTTCCCGCCCACAGGCCGCCGTCGCGCGTTTGGCAGAGCACCACCGCATCGCTGTTCAGCTGCGATCCGCCGGGAATCACCACGTGCGTGCGCCCGCCGCGCAACTGGCTGACGCCGGCCGGCGAAGCCACCCACAGATTCTGGTCGCGGTCCTCGAAGAAATCGAACGCCACCAGCCGCTTCAGCGGATCGTTCAAGGGCTGGTTGACGAAATGGCCGTCGTGCATGCGCGTGGGACTGCCGCGCGCCGCGATCAGAAGATCGCCCTGGTGATCCTCGCGAATGGAAAAGATTTCGTTGCTGGGCAGGCCGTCCCGGGTGGTGTAAACACGCACCGGACGTCCGCCCGCAAACTGCACCAGGCCCCCTCCGTGGAACCCCACCCAGATGCGCCCGCGGTGATCCTGGTACACCGTGGTCGGTTCGTCGCTGGGCAGGCCTTCGGATTGCCCGTATACGCTGAAGACGTCGTCGCGCAGCCGGTTCAGGCCGCTATTCATGCCCACCCACAGGCTGCCTTCGGTGTCTTCGTAAATGCAGCGCACCCACTGGCGTTCGTCCGGACCCGCCAGCGGATTGCTGACGAAGCGGCCATTCTCCAGCCGCGCCAGGCCGCCGTCGGTTCCCACCCAGAGATTGCCGTCCCTGTCCTCCCAAAGCGAGCGGATGTAATTGTCCGGTAATCCGTCCGCCAGGCCGTAACGCTGCAGCGCGCCGGTGTGACTGCGCATCAGCAAACCGAAGCTGCCGCCCACCCAGAGGTCGCCGCGCCGGTCTTCTAGAAAGCTGCCGGCGATGTCGCTGATTTGGTCCCGGCCGATCACGGAAACGAAGCGCTCACCGTTGTAACGGGCCACTCCGCCAAATCCCGCCACGTAGACGTTGCCGTCCGGCCCGCAGGAGACCACACGCAGCGCTTCCAGCGGAAGGCCCTGGGGCGGCCCGTAATTGGTGAACACGCCGTTCTGCAGGCGGCTGGCATAATTCCCGGCGGCTACCCAGATCGCTCCGCTCTGGTCTTCGGTGATGGAACTGACCGAGGTGTCGCCCAGTCCGTCTTTCTTGGTGAAGGTCGTGAATTTGCCGCTGTGATAACGCGTTAAACCGCCGGGCGTGCCGATCCACAGGCTGCCATCCGTCGCCGCCCACAACGCCACGACGCTGTTGTCCGGCAGCGCGCCGTTCTCGCGATTGAAGACCGTGAAATCGTAGCCGTCGAACTGCGCCAGGCCTTCGTCGGTGCCCAGCCACAGATAGCCGTCCCGGGTTTGAGTGATGGCGCGAACGGTGTCTTGCGGCAGACCTTCTTCCTGAGTCCAAACCGTGCGCGTGTATTG
>DATJNO010000030.1:0-14741 GCA_035508055.1 Bryobacteraceae bacterium
GCCCTGTAGACGGCAGCAGTTAAATCGACGTTTCAGGTTACTGGGCCTGATGCGCGCAGGATAGAGTTTATTGCTGATACGACGACCGCAATTCATTTTGATTTGCGCTTTGACCGGCGGCTTATGGCGGCGACCTGGGAAACAAGCGCTATACCGCGCGCGATCGGATCCACGTACAAAACGTTACAAAGCTCGCCCAGGCGTGGATCTACGACATGCGGCCATAAGGCCTAGAATCCGCCCTGCGGCCGATACCCGGGGCGTGCGCGCACGCGGTACTTCTTGCCGACGTCGGTGACGATTTCGACGTTGACCTTGCGAAAACCCTCGTTGGGGTTGGGCTGCGGATAATACGTGATGGTGTAGCTGTTGCCGAGATCCTCGCGGATGGATTCAAAAGCCTCCACCTGCTTCTGCCAGGTCTTGGCGAAATAGGCTTTGCCGCCGGTGCGCGTGGAGATGCGCTTGAAGACGCTGCTCGAAACCGGATCCTTGGCCACGTCGTTGGTCGAGATCACGTAGATCGGAATGCCGTCGTCCTCGGCCACGGCGCGGACATCGTCGGGAGCGATCAGGCTGGCGTTGTCGGGGCCGTTCGAAAACACGATGATCACCTTGCGGCCGGGGATTTTGGACGCGTCGCGCAGGGTGAGGAGCAGGCAATTATACAGCGCGGCATCGTCGCCCGCCACGGCTTTGCGCAAACCGAATATGGCGTCGTTGCGATCGTGCGTGAGCGGCGCCGGACGCGAGAGATTGCGGCTGAAGGTGTAGACCGCGACGGAATCCGTTTTGTCCAGGCCGCGCACGAAATCCGCGATTGCGTCGGAGGCATAGACAAAGCCGCGATACATGTAGTTGCTGGTATCGAAGAGCACGAACACGTTGGTGCCGACGAAGGAATCCGAGCGGACTTCGGTCACCGCGCTGCCGTCCGCCGGATTCAGCGTGCCATCCACCGATGCCACCAGCGGCCGCACGGTTCCGTTTTCGAGCACCTGCACCGGCGGCTTGTTGCCTTCGCCAAAGGTATTGATCTTTTGCGGGATGGTGTCTTCGGTGAGACGAAAATCACTGGGCTTGAGCCCGTTGATGTAGTGGCCCTTGCTATCGGTGACGGTGAAGCTGAGCACCACCATGTCCACCTTCACGCGGAAAGTGGGACGTTGATCGCGCCCCTCCGGGCGATTGGCTTCCTGAGCGCCCAGGCGCGGTGTGAGCAGCGCGATGCCTGCCGCCAGCGTGCAGCCTGCAAGGCCGCAGATCCATACTTTATGAGTGAACTTCAAGACGCCCTCCGAAAAAAATTACGACTAAAAACCGCTCGACGCTGTCACACGCTTGCGCGACTTTTCGCGCGCTTCCTGACCCACCAGGCGAAGCGACCGCAGCAGAGCCGGCCAATCCTCCAGGTTGGTGGCGAAGATTCGCTCCACGGTCTGGCGCGTCCAATCCGGCACCAGGACGTTGAGCTCGGCGGGAGAAACATATAACTGGTCCGCCAGAGCGCCGTAGTAAAGCAGGTTCGATTCCCAACTCTCGGCCAGGATGCGGCTGGAGTAACCCATCAGCGTGGGGAAGGTGCGCAGGCCGAGCAGTTCGGGCGAGTAAGAATTTGCCAGGGTCGGCTTGGGGGTGCCGAAGGCGCGGGAGACTGCTTCATAGTTGAGCTGCGCGGGCGACTCGGCGGCTTCGCGCCGGATTTCCACCGCCAGCGGGCCGTCGCCTTTGTCGGCCGATAGAACGTCCCGGGCCATGGCGAATAATTCCGACGGCATCACGTTTTCGAGCGCGGCGGTTACCTGCGCCTGATCCAGCATCGCGCGCACTCGCGCCACCCGCGCGGGCATGGCGTATTGGCTGAATGCATCCAGAACGATCTGCTCGCGGTCGTGGTTCATCGCGGCTTCGGCCAGCAGCGTCTCGCCGTAATCCATGTGCAGCGCCACCCAGTGCAGTTGTCCGGGCGTGACGTTCCACCAGCGCGGAACAGTCGCGGTCAGCAGGAGCTGGGGCACCAGGTCGCCCCAGATGAGCGCCTGTTCGCGCGAGGGAATCAGGAAATTCTGTTCGGCGTCGGCCAGCGCGTAGGGCAGGCTGGCGAGCGAACCCACCAGGCGTCCGCCCGCACTGGCGGGCCACCCAGTCCCGGCCAGCTCCGTGCTTTTCCAGGTGCTGTTGGTTCCTTGCACGCCGATAAAATCGTGGCTGCGCACGAAGAGCGGATTGGTGTAGAGAACCTGCGCGCCCGGCGGTGCGTAGTGCACGTAATTCAGACCGATCAGCGTATCGCGCAGGAACGGCGCCATCAGCGAGCGGATGTCCTCCAATTTCTTGGGATCGCTTCCGGCCCGCTCGATGAACATCCGGAGATTGAGCTTGCGCTCGGCCTCAATGTGTCTTTCGGGCCAGTAACCGAAGCTCAGCGCGTTGCGCTCGGTGCCGCTCAGCGCGCTGCGCGGAAGCTGGATCTCGGAGATGCGCGCCGCGGTCTTGGTGATGAGCGCGCTGTTGACCTTTTCTCCCTTGCCGAGGCTCTCCAATTGATCCACCAGGTCGAAGATCGAGGAAAGCGAGATGAGCCGCTGCGCCTCGAAGATCCGGATCATGTCTTCGACCAATTGATTATGCGTATCGGAGGTGTCGGCCAGCGCGGTTCCGGCCAGCAGATCCACCATGCGGTCCTGCGCGGAAATTCCGGCGGGGGATTGCGTGGCGGCCAGCAGTGTTTGAACGCCGGCGCGGCCTCCGTCGAAAACGTCGCCGTTGTTTTTCACCTTGGTAAAGCGGGTGAGGATCGCGGCGAGCGTGCGATCCTGGTCGGCGGACGCGATGGAGCCCTGCCGCGAGAAGATTTGCCACAGCCCCACCAGAGCCTGCAGGGTGCCCGCGGCGTCCGATTTGAGCCCGGAATCGTGAATCTGATCGATGGCCTCTCCGGTGTCGAGGAACTGGCCGATGGTGGCGTTGGAGACCTCGGAGATTTCGGCGAAGATCGGATACTGCGCGCCGAAGGTCCGGTACCCGCGCGCCAGCCGGTCCGCGGTTTTACCGTCGAGCGGCGTTTGGCGGTGCCGATCCATGTCGCTGAGCGCCATGAAAATCTTCAGCGGCTCGTTCTCGGCGGCCTTGCGGCACAGGCCGAACAGCGCTTCGATCACGTCATCGGGATCTTTCCAGCCCGCTGCGTCGTGGCTCAGCTTCATGTCGTACTTGCCGCTTCCCGCCGGATGCTCGATGAACAAAGTGCGCCACACATCCAGGCTTCCGGGAATGTGCGGCTTGCCGTTCGAGTCCAGGCGGAGACGCGCGGTGAGCAGCATCATGTCGGTATTGGAGCGGAATACCGGACGCGCCGGACCGGGACTGGTGACCTTGCCGCGAATGGCCAGGTAAAACCGCTTCATGCGCTCCGGCTCGGTGAGGTAGTTCTGCACCGGCAGATTCGCGGGGCTGTTGCCGATGCGAGCCAGGGCATCGAAGTAGCTGGCCAGCCAGCCGTCATCGCGCACCACCAGGCGCTCGAAGAACGCGCCGGGTTTGTCGGGCGAAGCTCCCGCCAGCTCGGCCCAGGCTTTTTCCGAGCGCGCGCCGCCCGGCACCACGGCCCGGCCGTTGCGGACCTGGAACATCGTTCCGTAGAAATCCAGAACGTGGGCGTAGGCGCGAATCCTTTGAACCGTGGTTTCTTTGCGCAGCGCCTCCGACGCCGAAGGATCCAGCTTCGACAGGGCCAGATACAGGCGGCACAGGGACGGATCGCCGATCATGGAGTCGATGAACTCGGCGCCCTGGCGGTCCTTGGGCGAAATCCAATAATCGGCGGAGTAAAGAACCGGGACCTGGGTGGGCTTGAAATCGTACGCGAACGGATGGTTGGTGCGCAGATCCTGCTCGAGCTCGGCCAGCGGAAAGCCGGAATCGATGGTCAGGAAGGCGCGCGAAGCGTTGAGGGTCTCGAGCACCACCTCGCTGCCGCATCCGCCGCGCATGCGATATCCGAGCACGCGCAGCAGGTCGCCGGTTTGCGTGGAATCGCAGGTTTCCACTTTGATGACGCCGCTCGAGTCGGCTAGTTTTTCGAGCTCGCGCGCTTGCGCGAGATAGCGCACCACCAGCTTCAGGTATTCGGTCTGTTCGAGGATATTGTTTCCGCCGGCGGCCTGATAGCCGTTGGTGACGATGTTGCGCGCGAGCGACGGCAGCACATCATCGGGGCTGGTTTCGGGCGCGAGCGCGGCCATGCGCGAGAAGGAACGCAGCGGGCCGGGGATGGCGACCATCGGACGCTTTTCGGGTGCGATCGAAGCGGCTGCCGGGAGGTTGAAGTCGGTGCCGCCGGCGCTGCGGTATTCATCGATGTGGCGCTGCGCGGCTACGCGGTCGCCCGCCAGCAGATCGAGCACCACCAGGCGGCGCGCCGCCAGTTCACGCTGCTCGCCCCGGGCCGACTGTGCGACCTTTTGATACACCTCGCGCGCCTCGGGATCGCGATGCCGGTCGAGAAACTGCGCGTACGCAAGTTGTGCGTCCACCGCGCCCGTTTGGGCCGCGCGCTGGAGGTAATCGCGCGCTTCGGCAGCCTCGCCTTTGCTTTCCATTTGCCAGGCGCGAGCCGTGAAATCGTCGGCGGCGAGCGCAGGTCCGATATAAATGCCAAAAAGAGAAATGAATGCCGTTACGATGGCTTTCATGGAGGGTGTAATCCTTTCCCGTCCGCTCTATGGCCTATTAATGTATCACTCGTAACGGGAGGCGCGCTTGGAGGGCCTTATCAGGCATTTAGCCGGTGGTTCGCGCGCGTGGCGCGCAAGCGTGTGGGTGTGAAATTGGCCGTTCGATGGCCGCTTTCCCCGCGTCCTCTATACTTAGGGCTTGACTGAAAAGACGCGTGTCTTCAAATACTACGACCTCCTGGCCAGCATCTTTATCGTGGTGCTGCTGATCTCCAACCTGCTGGGCCAGAAAATCTGCGCCTTCGGCCCGTTCCGCGTCAGCGGAGCGCAACTGCTGTTTCCGATCACTTACATCTTTGGCGACATCTTTACCGAAGTGTACGGCTACGGCGGATCGCGGCGCATCATCTGGATCGGCTTTCTGGCCAACGCGCTGATGGCCGGTCTGGGCAACCTGATTGTCGCGTTGCCGGCCGCGCCGGATTGGAGGAATCAGGAAGCCTTCGCCATCGTATTTCATCAAGTGCCCCGGCTGGTGGTGGCCAGCCTGGTCGCGTATTGGTGCGGCGAGTTCGCCAATTCATTCACGCTGGCGAAAATGAAGCTGATCACCCAGGGGCGCTATCTTTGGACGCGCACCGTCGGATCAACGGTGGTGGGCCAAGCCGTGGATACGGTGATCCTGGTGCTCATCGCGTTCACCGGCGAATTGAGCAGCTCCGGCATTTGGGTCTTGATCCTGTCGGCGTATCTGTTCAAGGTAGCCTACGAAGTGATCGCGACGCCGCTGACGTACCTGATCGTCGGGTTCCTGAAGCGCACCGAAGGCATCGACACATTCGACTATCACACGCGCTTCACGCCGTTCGCGACGGAGATTTAGAAAGCGCACGGGCCACGGTCCGGGGCGTCATCCCCTTAGGAGCAATCCGCAACCCGTGCGCTTCCGCCATCACCCAAGCCAAGCGTAGAAGCAGCGCGCTGCGATCGGAGCGTGTCCCGCGCTCAACTGACTCGAGCGCAAGGAGAAATAATTTGAAAAGCGCAGCTATCGGGGTTCAAGGTCTTTGAAAATCTCTCGCGCCGAGATTTCAAAATCGAATTCGGGGAGGCGCAGGCTGGGAAGTTGGATGAGGCCCGTGTTCGTATACTCGTAAAGGCGCCTGACCTGGGGGTCCACCAGCCAAATATGTTGCACGCCCCAGTCGCGATAGTCGTCCAGCCGCTGGGCCAACTCGCTATGCCGGTCGTCAGGCGACACGATTTCAACGATCAGAAAGGCCGGCGAAACCGCAAATCGCCCCTCCGGCATCTTGTCGCGATAAACCGCCAAATCAGCGACACGAAATCTGCGTGGCTCAATCCGGACACGGAGCTCGGGAAGCAAAAAGAGCCGCTCCCGACTCAGCAATCGCGCGAGCAACAGAATCAGCAGTCCTTGGATCTCCGAATGAATCGGCGCTGGCAAGGCGCGTTCCACGACCTCCCCGTCCACATAGTCCGGTTCCGGGCGGTCTTCGAATACCAGGCCGAGGTACTCCTCCACGCCGATCTGCGTCTTTGCCAGCACTGCCTTTATCATACCCGCGTGGCGACTCCGCGGGACTCGTTAAACGTTGTGACTTGAAAATGTTTGACAATCATGCTATCAATACTTACTGTGGGAGGTTGTCGCCATGGCTTCAACGGTCTGGAAAGGGCATCTCACTTTCGGCCTGGTCTCGTTTCCGGTGAAGCTGTTCACTGCCGCGCGCAGCGAAAGCATCAGCTTCAATCAACTTCATAAAAGTGACAATTCGCGGATCAAGCAGGTGATCTACTGCCAGGCCGAAGACAAGGCCATCCCGCGCAGCGAGATCGTCAAGGGTTACGAGTACGAGAAGGACCGCTACGTGGTGGTGGAAGACGAAGAGATCAAGAAGATGGCGCCGTCGACGGCCAAGGTGATGGAGATCCTGGAGTTCGTCAAGGCGGCCGAAGTGGACCCGATCTACTTCGAAAGCTCCTTCTACATGGCGCCGGACGAGGCGGGCCAGAAGCCTTACGCGCTCCTATACGACACGCTGAAGAAGACCGGCTATGTAGGCGTGGCCAAGATCGCGATGCACAATCGCGAGCACATCGTTATCTTCCGGCCGGGCCCGCACGGTTTGCTGATGCACACCATGTACTACGCCGACGAAGTGCGCCGGGTGGAAGAGTTCCGCACGGACACGGGCCTGGTGAAAGAGCAGGAGTTGAAGCTGGCCGAGATGCTGGTGGAGTCTCTGGCGGCGCCGTTTCAGCCGGAGAAGTATCACGATACCTATCGCGACAACTTGCAGACGCTGATCGACGCCAAAATCAAGGGTCAGGAAGTAGTGACGCCGCCGGCGGCCGAACCGGCCAAGGTGATCGACATCATGCAGGCGTTGAAGCAGAGCCTGGCAGCCGCCAAAAAGCCGCCGTCGATGGAGACCCAGGCCGCGGCCGAGGAGCCCAAGAAGGCCGCCGTCAAGAAGCGCAGCGCGCGAGGCTAGACCGTTACCTGCTGCCGGCGCCGGGGCGCGGCGGGGCCATCAGCGCGCAATCCCAGTGTTCGGCGATCTTGCCGTTTTCGAAACGGAACATGTCGAACCAGGTGGTGGTGTACTTCTGTCCTTTGTGCGACGGATCGTCGTACTCGCGCACGAAGGATAGCGTGACGTAGTTGCCTTCGGCCTGAATCGCCACCAGCCCCGGAAGAGCGTCCGGAATGGTGGTCGGCCCGCCGAGCTTCTCGAAATATTCTTTGAAGCCCCGGAGGCCGGTGTCGGCGTTGGGATTGTGCTGGATGTAATCCTCCCGCATGTACTTTTCGGCCTGATCCAGATGGCGGCCCCGCAGGACGATGCGGAAGAAGTCGTAGGCGGCTTTCTTATTGGCGGCGAGCTTCGGATCCTTGCTCTTGAGCAGCGCGGCCTGATCGGGCGCGGGAACTACGGGAAGAGCGGCGAAAACGGGCGCGGCGAATAACGCCAGCGAAAGCGCGCAACAGAATCGGGTCATGGATGGTTTCTCCTGTTCGATCCACCGAGTCTATCGCAACGGGAGGTGACCCGGGATGCAGTATTTTGGGAGGAGCTTGAATCCCGCCCCCTACATTGTCAAAGGTACGCCGGAGTTCCGCCGGACCAACCTGGCGTTGTTTTCCGCCGGTTTTTCCACCTTTGCGCTGCTCTACTGCGTGCAGCCGCTGCTGCCGGTGTTTTCGCGCGAGTTCGGCGTCAGTGCGGCGGCGGCGAGCCTGGCTTTGTCGTCCACCACGGTCTTGCTGGCGGCCTCGGTGTTGTTCGCCGGATCGGTTTCCGAGGTTTGGGGGCGCAAGCCGGTGATGGTGGTGTCGCTGTTCGCCGCGGCGCTGCTAACGATTCTGGGCGCGCTCACGCCGAACTGGCACGGACTGCTCGCCACGCGGGCGCTCGAAGGCATCGCATTCAGCGGGCTGCCGGCCGTGGCGATGGCGTACCTGAGCGAGGAGATGGATTACCAGTCTGTCGGCCTCGCGATGGGGCTCTACATCGGCGGCGCGGGCGTGGGCGGGATGGCCGGGCGCTTCGTCACCGGCTACCTCACCGATGTTGCGTCGTGGCGCGTTGCCTTGGGCGCGATTGGCGGTTTTGGCGTGCTCTCAGCCGTGATTTTCTGGCGGACGCTGCCGCCGTCGGCCCACTTCGTACGGAAGCAACTCGCGCGGGGAGAGCTGCGCGCTTCGTTCCGGGATCATCTGCGCGACGCGGGGCTCCCGTGGCTGTTCGCCGAGGGCTTCCTTCTGATGGGCTCCTTCGTGACCACTTACAACTACATCAGCTACCGGTTGATCGCGGCCCCTTACCGGCTGAGCCAAACGGCGGTGGGATCGATTTTCGCGGTGTATGTGGTTGGCATCGCGAGTTCCGCCTGGATGGGCGATCTGGCCAGCCGTCTGGGCCGCCGCAAAGTCTTCTGGGCGGCGACGGCGCTGATGCTGTCGGGCCTGCTGCTGACGCTGGCAAAGCCGCTAGCGTGGATCGTTGGGGGCATCGCGGTACTGACGGCCGGATTTTTCGGCGCGCATTCGGTGGCCAGCAGCTGGGTCGGATTGCGCGCGCGGCATTCCAAGGCGCAGGCCGCGGCTCTGTACCTGTTTTTCTACTATCTAGGTTCGAGTATCGTGGGATCTACCGGCGGCTTCTTCTGGACGGCGGCTGGATGGAGCGGCGTGGTGGCGTTCAACGGGTCGTTGCTCGGCGTGGCGCTCGCGATCGCCCTGCGGCTTTCCATGCTGCAACCGCTGCCACGGCCGGAAGTAGAGCAGGCGCCGGTGTCGCAATAAAGGGGCTTGACAGCAGCCTCACCGCAGGGCTAACATGTCGTTGTGCGACATGTCGCGGAACGAAACGAAGGCGCTGGACCGCTCAGCGAACCGGTGCTGCTCATCCTGATGAGCCTGGCGGATCAACCCCGGCATGGCTACGCGCTGCTGAAGGACATCGAAAGGCTGAGCCAGGGCCGCGCGCGGCTCAGCACCGGCACGCTCTACGGCGCGCTGCGCCGGCTGCTGGAGGACCGTTGGATCGAACGCTTCGAGCAGGAAGACACCTCGCGCGACAAGCAGGCTTACCGTCTGACGGCGTCCGGGCGCAGGCAGCTGGCGCGGGATTTGGATCGCATGCAGCAATTGACCCGCGCCGGGATGGCGCGCCTGAGGGCAAGCGAGGCGTGAAATGGGACGAACCTACAGATTTCTTTTGCACCTCTATCCGCGAAAGTTCCGCGAGACGTTTGGCGAAGAGATGCTGCGCGTGTTTCAGGAGGCGGCCGAGGAGCAGCGCAAGCGAGGGCCGCTGGCTTATGCGGCTTTCGCTCTACGGGAAACGCTCGGGCTTTTGCTCGCGCTTCCCGGCGCCTGGCTGGGAGGCCAACCCATCCGTCCGCTGGAAATGGCGAGCGAGGCAAGCGGTTTGCCTGCAGACGTTGCCCAAGCTCAGCGATGCATCGATGCCAGCATCCAGGGGATGGTTCAGGCCATCGCTCATCACCAGTTTGAGAAGGCCCGGTTCTATTCCTTGGCGGAGCGCAAGGCGCGCGAAGATATGCGCCGGCTGAAGGAAGCGCACGGAATCAGCGACTAGCCGCGCCGGATGCGGTGGGGAACCGCTGGAGCAGTTCCTCGGCGTAGAGCGCGCCGGCCGGCGTTTCTTCGTGCTTGAAGAAGACGTAGACGTCGCGGCCCTGGCCGAGCAACTGTTCCACTTGCCCCGCGATCTCCTGGCGATCTTCGGGCGAGTACTCGGGCATCCGCAGGCGCGAATACATAAAGCCGGCTGTGATCACCTTCGGAATCACAATTTTCTCGGATTCCGCGAGGCAGAGCGCGACGCCGTGTTTCTCCAGCAGCGCGTAAACCGCATCGGTCAGCCAGGACGCATGGCGGAATTCGAAGGCGCAGTGAATTTCGCGCGGGAGCGTCGCCAGGAAATCAGCCAGCAGCGCCTCGTCGCACTTCATGGCGGGCGGAAGCTGGAACAGCACCGGGCCGAGACGGCGCGCCGTGCGCAGCGGATCGATGGCGCGAAAGAACACCTCGCTGAAATCCGACGGTTTCAACCGCAAAATGTGCGTGATGCGCATGTGCGCCTTCAGCGGAAACACGAAGCCCGGCCGCGTTTCCTTCACCCAGTTCTCGAGCGTCGCGGCGGAAGGAAGCCGGCGGAAAGTGTAATTGATCTCCACCGCGTTCAGACGCTCGGCGTAGTAGGAGAGGAATTTCTTGGCCGGAAGCTTTTCCGGATAAAACAGGGGCTTCCAGCTCGGATAGGCAAAGCCCGAAGTTCCTGCGTAGAGTTTGGGCATAGGAATCCTGGCATCCGGCGGCGCAAGCAGCGCATCCCATACAATAGTTCAAAAGGTTGTGATTCCGCAAAAGGCTCCCCAAAAGCGTTCGTCGGAGCGGCTCCGTGAGCTCTGGCCGGACATTCGCGAAATGGTGCGGCCGCGCACGAAACTGCTCTGCGGCGGCTTCGTGCTGATGTTGATCGGCCGCGTGTGCGGACTGGTGTTGCCCACTTCCTCGAAGTATCTGGTGGACAACGTAATCGGCAAGCATCAACTTTCGCTGCTGATTCCGCTGGTGCTGGCGGTGCTGGCGGCGACCACCATCCAGGGGATCACCACCTTCGCCAACACGCAACTGGTGTCCAAAGCGGGGCAGCGCTTAATTGCCGAGCTGCGTGCCAAGGTGCAGGCGCACGTCGGACGTCTGCCGGTGGCCTATTACGATGCCAACAAGACCGGCACGCTGGTGGCCCGCATCATGACGGATGTCGACGGCATCCGCAATCTTCTAGGCACCGGCCTGATCGACTTCACGGGGGGAATCCTTCAGGCTGTGCTCGTGCTGGGCTTCCTGCTGCGCATCAGCCCGTTGTTGACGGCCATCGCGCTGGTGATTATCGTCAGTTTCGCCACCGCCATGGCGAAGGCGTTCCGCACGATCCGCCCCATATTTCGCGAGCGCGGCAAGATCAACGCGGAAGTGACCGGACGGCTCACCGAATCTCTCGGCGGCGTGCGCGTGGTAAAGGGCTACCACGCCGAAGCGCGGGAAGAAGCGGTGTTTCAAGCCGGCGTGGAGCGGCTGCTCAAGAACGTGATGAAGAGCCTGACCGCCACGTCCGTCATCAGCCTGTCCGCCACGGTTCTGATGGGGGTGGTGGGCGCGATCGTGATGTACATCGGAGCGCGCCAGATCACGTCGCACGCGATGACCCTGGGGGATTTTGTCACCTTCACCGCCTTGCTGGCTTTTCTGATCGCTCCGGTGATTCAGATCGCGAACATCGGAACGCAGCTGACGGACGCGCTGGCGGGGTTGGAGCGCACGCGCGAAGTGCTGCGCGAGCGTCCCGAGGATGCCGATCCGCGGCGGGTAGCCGCTTTAGGACCTGTCACGGGCCAGGTGATTTTCGATAATGTAACCTTCGCCTACGACACGGGCCGGGAAGTGCTGCGCGAAATCTCGTTCCAATCTGAGCCGGGCACGGTGACAGCGCTGGTCGGTCCGTCGGGAGCCGGCAAGTCCACCATCATTGGTTTGATCGCGGCGTTTCACACTCCACAATTGGGAACCGTGCTGGTGGATGGCACCGATCTTTCGACCGTCCGGCTGGATTCCTACCGCACGCAGCTGGGCGTGGTGCTGCAGGAGACGTTCCTGTTCGATGGAACCATTCGCGAGAATGTCGCGTTTGCGAGGCCGTTCGCGACCGAAGAGCAGATCATGGAAGCCTGCCGCATCGCGCGCGTGGACGAGTTCGCCGAAGGCTTCGAGAAGAAATACGACACGGTGGTGGGCGAGCGGGGAGTGAAGCTATCGGGCGGCCAGCGCCAGAGAGTTTCCATCGCGCGGGCGCTGCTGGCCGATCCGCGCATCCTGATTCTGGATGAAGCCACCTCCAGCCTGGACTCCGAGTCGGAAGCGATGATCCAGGAGGGCCTGCGCTACCTGATGCAGGGGCGCACGACGTTCGTCATCGCGCACCGGCTTTCGACGATCCGGCGCGCCGATCAGATCCTGGTGGTGGAAGCAGGGCGCATCGTGGAACGCGGAACGCACGAGGAACTGTACGCCGCGCGCGGACGCTACTACGATCTCTACACCAAGCAGCACGGCATCGAAGCCAATCTGTTCCTGGCGCCGGGCGAAGGCGGGGATCAACCCGCGGGTGATGAAGCCGCGGGACCGGCGGGCGCGATGGCGGCCGGGGACCGCAACGTGGTTTCCGACGCGATGCGGATGCTGCGCGGCTGAACCGGCCTGCCTCTAAGCCTTCTTTCGCACCACACCATCCAGACTGAAGCCGCCGGGACCGGCCGTCACCAGGTACAAAAAGAAAAAGCAGTAGAGCACGGTAATTTCGCCCATATTCAGCAGCGGAAAAAGCCAGGGCCCCATGTGGACGTGCACCATGAAATAGGCCACGGCCATTTCGCCGCACAAAATGAAGGCCACGGGCCGCGTGAAGAGGCCCAGGATAATGAGTGGCCCGCCGACGCTTTCGATCGCTCCGGCGAACCAAAGCATCGTGAAGGCTGCAGCGGCATGGCCGCGCAAACCGCCGAGCGCGCCGAACTTTTGCAGGCCATGCAGCGTGAAGGTGAAGCCGGCGACGATGCGCAAGAGCGAGAGCGCGAGGGATTGCACGGAACCGTTCTTAGCCAAGTCTGTCTCCTGTTCTATCCATACAATGCAACACTGAGGCCTTTGCCCACGGGAACCTGGACGTGCTGGAAGCCAAGGCTCTCGACCGCCGCCAGGTAACCGGCGATTTGATCGGGATGCGAAAGCGCGTTGTCGGCCAGGATCAGGGCAGGCCGCGCGAGCTTCGGCAAAAGAAGATCCAGTTGTTTTGGCGCGCTGATCCGGTCGGCGTCGAAGAAGACGAAATCGAACGGGCCGGGAAGCGCGCCGATCACCTCAGTCGCATCGCCGGCTCGGAGATCCACGAATTCGAGCAGCCCCGCTTGGGTGAGATTCTCTCGGGCCATACGATGCTTGTCCGGGTTGCGGTCGATGCTGATGACCCGTCCGCCGGCCGGTGCGATGGAAGCGGCCAGCCAGATGGTGCTGTAGCCGTTGGATGTCCCGATCTCGAGAACGTTCCGCGCGCGGGAACTCTGGACCAGGATGCTGACTAGTTCAGCGGTGGCCGGCTCCAGGTTTAGCATGCGGCGCGAATGATCCGGCTGCTGAGCGTCGTGGGCCTGGCCGTACTGTTCCAGTTCCGCGAGAAGGCGGCGAATCTCAGGCTTCATTTCCCCGCCCTGTCATTGCGGTAGACGACACCGCCTTTCATGACGAAAAAGACGCTCTGCGTGGCTTTGATGTCGTCCAGTGGATTGCCGGGGACGGCGACGATGTCGGCGAGCATGCCGGCCTTGAGCGCGCCGATCCGGTCGGGCAGGCCGAGCAGTTCGGCGGCCGAAGAGGTGCCGGCGCGCAGCGACTGCGCGGGCGTCATCCCGTCGGCGGCCATGAATGCAAACTCAAGCGCGTTGCTGCCGTGCGGATAGACGGCGGCGTCGGTGCCCAGTGCGATCTTGACCCCCAGCGCGAGAGCGCGCTTGACCATGTTGTCCTGCTGCTTGACGGCGCGTTCGGCTTTGGCTTCGACCAGCGGCGGGAACTTCGACTCCGCCAGACCCACGCGCGTGGTGAGGGTGGGCACCAGGAAGACGCCGCGGTCGTGCATCATGCGGAGGGCCTCGTCGTCGAGGAAGGTGCCGTGTTCGATGGAGTCGATTCCGGCGCGGATGGCGCGTTTGCCGGCTTCAGCGCCGTGCACGTGCGCGGCCGTTTTGCGGCGCAGGGAGTGGGCTTCGGCGACAAGTGCATCGAGTTCGGCTTGCGACAACTGCGGCGCTTCGACATCGTCGGTGGGCGAGAGCACGCCGCCGCTGGCGCAAGTCTTGATGATGTCCGCACCATACTTGATATTGAAACGGACCGCGTAGCGCGCCTCGTCGGGTGAGTTGATGACGCCGTCTTCCGGGCGGCTCTCGTGATTCAGCAGGCCGTAGCGGAATCCGTCGCCGTCGTCGCAGTGCCCGCCTGTGGAGCCGAGCGCGTGCACGGAGACCAGCATTCTCGGGCCCGGCACGACTCCGGCATTGATCGAGTCGCGCAGGCCCACGTCGATGAAATTGGAGGAACCCAGGTCGCGTACCGTGGTGAATCCGGCGAGCAGCGTTTTGCGCGCGTTCACCGTCGCGCGAATGGCGCGTTCCGGAATGGTGCGCTGGAGGTCCAGCAGCATCTTGCCGTTGTAGTCGGGGTTGAATTCGTCGGAGAGATGCGTGTGCGCGTCAATGAAACCGGGCAGCAGCGTGGCGTCCCCCAGGTCGATGACGGTTGCATCGGGCGGCGTGGAGGCTTGAGCGCCTACAGCCAGAATCTTCCCGCTGGAGACGACAATCGTGCCAGGCTGCACCACCGTGTCCCTGACGCCATCGAACATCCGGGCCGCTTTCAGCACGTATGTGTTGGACTGCGCGGCCGCAAGGCCG
>DATJNO010000031.1:0-19382 GCA_035508055.1 Bryobacteraceae bacterium
GTGACTGAGCCGGAATTGGCGGCTGCAAAGTTGACTACCGGAGCGCCCGGCAATTCGGTGGCGGTATAGCTGGGCGTCAGGCTGGTGACGTTATCAAAAACTTCGTCGCCACGGAAGGCCAGAACGGTGCGGAAGTGCTCCGCCCACTGGATCTTGTTTCCCACATAAAAGCCGAACATGGTCTCGGTAAATCTGTTCACATCCGTGTCCGCCGGCAAGACTGCCACCAGGTTTGGATCGCTGTTACATGCGTCGATGGGTTCGTCATTGCAGGCGTTGATGTCGTTCTTGTCGGTGCGCGCGCGATTTTCGGTCCGGTAAAGCCCGTTGTGAACCCAATCGTTGCGAACCTGCAGCCCGAACGTGTTTTCCACTTTGCGGCCGAACCAATGGTTGAAAAGCGTGTGCCGTGCGTCGATCCCGGCTACGAAGCGGCTGTCCTGCTGTTCGAACTGGTCACCCCTAACCGGATCATCGAGGTAGTAGGTGAAATCTGAAAACAGGTTGAGGTAGTAATAAAACCCGTATGCCATGATTTGTGTT
The DNA here is from genome assembly GCA_035508055.1 of Bryobacteraceae bacterium. Classification (GTDB taxonomy): domain Bacteria; phylum Acidobacteriota; class Terriglobia; order Bryobacterales; family Bryobacteraceae; genus Palsa-89. The sequence continues at coordinate 544 of DATJNO010000031.1, forward strand.
CTCGAATGATCGTTCTGGCGATGCCATTCAGCTTGCACGCTATGACGCTGCGAATTGCCGCCGTCAGTTGGGTTCAGCTCGCCGAAGAAACCAACCAGGGGCACGGCGGTGATCGGGATCTGGTCGCTTGAGTACCAATTTCCGTGGTAAGCGTGGGCGGTGATGCTGAAACCTTTGGCTTCGTCACCCTGGCTGTACGTAAGGAGGCCGTTGTATTTGTAATAGTTATCCGCGTGCGTCCACGGGCCGTCATCGTGATAGAACTCGCCGCCGAAGAGCAGAGTGCCCGAGCCAACCGTCTCCGATACGCCGAACACGGCCCGCTCATAGCCATACATGCCGCCTTCGACCTGGAAAAAGTTCTCGGGCAGCGTCTTGTAGAATTCCAGATGGGCCGATCCGGCTGAGCCAAAGTCACCGACATCGGCATAATAAGGGCCTTTCTCGTAATTCACTCGCTGCAGCAGTTCTGGGATGACGATGTTCATGTCCGCGTACCCTTCGCCGTGCGCGTGCGACGGGAGATTGAGCGGCATATCGTCGAGGTAAACGGCAAAGTCCGTGCCATGGTCGAGATTGAAGCCTCGAAGGAAATATTGGTTGGCCTTGCCGCCTCCGGCGTGTTGCGTGATGATGACGCCGGGAACCGTTTCCAAGACCTCGCCCGAACGAAGAATGGGACGGTCCTCAAGTTCCTGTGCGCCCACCGTTCCCTGGGTGGCGGATTGGGCAATTCCGGTAAGGTCGTCCGAGCGGCCCTGCACATTCACGGTGGTACTTGCCGCTCTTACCGCCAGCGAGATCCGAAACGGGGCGGGCGCCTCCGCGCCTATCGAAACGGGAATTTCTTTGGTTTCAAAATCGGCGTGAGATATCACGAGGCGATAATTACCGACTGGAAGTCTTGAGATCGTGAAGGATCCGTTCGTATCGGACTCAGTCGTTCTGAGTACGGTACGGTTCGCGCTTTGAAGCTGAACGCTCGCGCCGGCGATCGCCGCGCCGGTCGTGTCATCGACGGTTCCCGTCACTGGAAAGTCCGCGGCCCAAGCACACCACAATGTTGTGAATAAGATTGAAGTGCTGACGACTGGGCGTCGGGACATAGGCTCCTTTCATCCTGTGCTACAGAATTCAGAACCGTGCTACTGGTCTAAAATGGTAGCACTAAACCTCAAAAGGTGTTACGCGCAGGTGATCCTCGTGCGCGGGAAATCCGCTTCAGTGCGAAAGCTGGCTGACTCGCTCATCGCGACGAAGAACGCGAAGCATGGCCGATTCATGCCCACATCATCTGGGCATGACTTGCCATGACACAGAGCGGCGCGTATCGCGTCAAGAAGGGCTTTGCATTTGCGTTAGCGGCAAAATAGTTTTGTACACTTTTTGTGCCAAGATCCTGCTTTTGAGGCTTTTGACGACTTCGCTTGCTTAGAGACTCGGCAAATGCTGACGAAGATGTTGCGCCGAAACCGGAACTCCGACGACCGGTTCTAGTGATCGCATCGCTGCCATCTACCTAAACCTGAGAAAAGTCTCGCTCGCTGCCGGGTCTGATTTGTCGCCGCTGCCCGACGTGGAGAGCTTTACTGAGTTGGTCGAGGCTCCATGCGCCTGGGCCGTCAACTGCAACGTATGCGAACAGAAGCGCGTAGAGCCACGCCTCATTGCCGCCGTTTCGAATCGGCCACAATCCACGAGGAGCGGCTACGTAGCAGTACGCAGCAATAGCGGCTACACCCGAGATCAAGGCGCTGAGACGAGCAAACAACCCCAAGAACAACAGAATCCCGCCGGCGATCTCCCAATACCCCATGAACCGAGGCAGCAGATCGAGTGCCATCGCCATGCCGGCTCGCCGGCCAGCCACAGCCGGAAGCACGCCGAACGCAAGCCGGAATCCATGGAGACAGAACGTGAACGCGAAGATCATGCGAACCACAGAGCGGCCGTATGCTTCCCAGGATGCCAGCGTCTCCTTGAGCGCGCGGTTATGAGCAGATCGGGGCTTTTCGATCACAGAGTCGAGGCTCCACTTTCCCGCTCCGGCCGTAACAAGCCACAGGTAGATGTAGCAGAAGAGCACAGCCTCTTCGCCCCCGTTTTGAATTGGAAAGAACCCTCGGGGCGCCCACGCCCTGAAGTAAGCCACGGCCATTTCGCCACACAAGATGAATGCTGTGAAGCGTGTAAACAATCCCAGAGCGATCAGTGTGCCTCCGGCTACTTCCAACGGACCAGCAAACCCACGCAGGGTGGCGAAGTCATGGTCGATTCGACCACCAGCAAATCCCCACAGTTTCTCAGCTCCGTGTTGCAGGAATAGAAGGCCAACGATGACCCGTACCAGGCTCAGCAGGTAGGGAGCCAGAGTACTTCGGTCACTGAGTCCTCGATTCATCGGTTGCAATTCTACACGAGCGTCCTATTTGCCGGGGAGATAGGAGTTATCGTCACAATCGATTTTGTAGCTATGGTTCGCGATCTTATACTGGCATTGGCGTTCGTCGCCCGGAAGATGTCGTCCATGGATCGCGGAAGAGTATCACTCATGGTCGCGGCGTTACTGGTGAGCAACTGGCCCCTGGTGGCCGGGCAGGCTCCCGCCAGCGACAAACAGCCGCTTGCGGAGGACGTGTTCAAGAACGTGCAGGTGCTCAGAGGGATTCCGGTGAGCGAGTTCATGGCGACCATGGGCTTCTTTTCCGCTTCGTTAGGGTTGAACTGCGTCTACTGCCATGTGCCAGAGAGCTTGGAAGACTGGAACAAGTTCGCCGACGACGTGCCGCGAAAGCGCATTGCCCGAACCATGATCCAGATGGTGAACACGATCAACAAGAACAACTTTGGCGGGCGGCGCATGGTCACTTGCTACTCCTGCCACCATGGCAACGAGCGCCCGAAAAACATTCCCAGTCTGGCGATCCAGTACGGTACGCCGGAAGAAGACCCGAACGAAATCGAAATACCTACCCCGGCGGTCGGTGGCCCCTCGGCCGAACAGATTCTCGACAAGTATGTCGTGGCCTTAGGGGGCTCACCGCGGCTCACTGTCCTTACCAGTCTGACTGCCCAGGGCACCTACGAGGGGTACGACAGCTACCACGAGAAGGTGCCGTTCGAGCTTTACGCCGAAGCTCCAGCGAAGATGGCCACGGTGATTCACACCCAAAACGGCGACGCGACTACGGTCTTGAACGGGAGCGAAGGTTGGGTGGCTTCGCCCAGCAATCCGGTCCTGCTTCTTCCGCTGGCGCCGGGAGCGGAATTGGACGGCGCGCACCTCGATGCCCAGCTGTTCTTTCCCGCGAGGATCGCAGAGGCGCTCGGTCAATGGCGGTCTGGATTTCCCATCACGAGCATAGGCGACACGGACGTACAGGTGATTCAAGGTACGGGGGCCGGCGGAACGCGGGTGAAGCTCTTTTTCGATCAGAAGACCGGCCTTTTGCTTCGGCAGTTGCGATATTCCAGCACCATAGTCGGGACGAATCCTGTTCAGGTCGACTATGCGGATTACCGCGATGTGAACGGCGTCAAGCGCCCATACCGTTGGATCGTGACTTGGACGAATGGCCAGTCGACATACCAGGTCAACGAATTTCAGTCCGCTGTCGCCATCGACTCCGGCAAATTTGCAAAGCCCGCCCCGGCAGTGCTGGCTCCAGCCAAGACCGTGGCGCGTTAGGAAGGACATTTATGCAACTTTCGAAATTGTATCTTGCCAGTGCCGCGCTGCTATCGATCGCGGTCCCGGCGGTGGCGCACCATGGAACTGGGGCGTCTTACGATTTGTCGAACCCGATCACCTTGAAGGGGACGGTGACCGAATTCCATTATGCGAACCCGCACCCCCAGCTGTTCTTCGATGTAACGGACGACAAGGGCGTGGTGGCGCATTGGGCCGGTGAGTTTTATCCCAATCCGTCGCAATTGCAGCAAGAGGGATGGGGCAAGCGGCGCTCGGAGGCTGCTTTAGCGCCGGGCACAAAGGTCACCATTACCGTAGCCCCGTCCAGAGCAGGCACCAAAGTCGGTGCGATCCTGAAGCTCCTGAATGAAAACGGTGAAGTACTGCTCGGCGTTGCGGGAGGTGGTCCGGGCGCGCCTCCGCCAGGTGGCCCTCCACCGACGGGCGGCACCGAACAGAAACCCGACCAGAAGAAAGAGTAAGGCCGCATATGAATATCAACCTGCTGCGAGCAGGCATCGCTCTACCGGCCGCGCTATTTCTGCCGCTGCTCCTAGCGGCGCAGGGCCCCGGACCCGGTCGTCGCGGCATCCTGGCACACAATCCGGCCAACGATGACAAGCCCTACGATAAGCACGATCTCTCCGGCATCTGGTCGCGCAACGGCTCGCCCGGCGGCTACGGCGGAGGAGGTACTTGCCGCGACTGCGGCGATCGCGGATTTGGCACCGCTGTGCCGCCCCTTACTCCGCTCGGCCAGAAGATGTTCGACGCGAACAAACCTTCCTACGGCCGGCTCTTGGGAAGCGCCGACGCCGCGGCGCATCCGGAGGAGCCCATCGGGCGCCGCCGCGCTGTCCCGCCCGCCAACGATAGCGATCCTTATCAACACTGCAACCCCATGGGGCCCTCGCGCGCGCTGATTTATCCCGATCCGCTCGAAATGATTGCCTTGCCCGATAGGATCATTCAGCAATTCGAGTGGGGCTATGGAATGCGCACCCTCTGGAACGACGGGCGCAAGCCTCTCATGGACCCCGATGAGCCCCGATGGTGGGGATATTCCGCGGGCCATTGGGACGGCGATACCTTCGTGGTGACCACCACGGGTGTGGACGAGAGAACCTGGGTAGATCAGTTCGGTTACCCGCACAGCGTGGATATGATTCTCGAGGAGCGATACCGCCGGACGGCGTATGATGTTGTGGAGCTGTCGATGACCATCACCGATCCGAAGGTGTACACTCAGCCCTGGACTAGCGAAACGAAGAAGTTCCGCAAATTGTCCCAGGACGCGATCAAGACCGTGGACGGATGGACCGGACTGATGGAAGACCTTTGCGCTCCCGCGGATGAGGTGGAGCTTTTCGACAAGCGTGTACGAGATCCCGCCGGCGGAGTCATCCACTCGAAGAACGACCAGTGAGGCGATATGCTAAGAAACGCGGTTGTAGTTCTTTTTTTGTACGCGGACGCTGCGGCCCTGATCTACGCCCAGCCCCCGGCCCGTGCTCCAGCCAAGCCGGATTCGGATGCCGTAAAGGCTCTGATCGAGAAAGCGAAGAAGGCCGGCGGGCCGCAGTGGGCGGGTGAGGAGCATTTCTTCTGCGAGGCGCCGCGCCCCAACCGCCCGGATGACCCGCCGATCGAGCCCACCAGGATTTTCGACAACGTTTACGCGATCGGGAATCAGGGAACCGTTGCGTACGTCATTAGCACCTCCGCTGGCCTGTTGATGATTGATTCCCTCTCCGCCGACCAGACCGAGACCCAGCTGCTGCCGGGATTTCAGAAGCTGGGACTGGATCCGGCTATGGTGAAGATGATCGTGGTGGGCCACGGTCACGCGGATCATTACGGGGGCACGCCGTATTTTCAAGAGCACTACGGCTCGAAGATCTACATTTCGGCGGCGGATTGGGATCTGATGGAACATCCTCCGGCCGGAAGAGGCGGGTTCAAGGGGCCTCCACCGGTCTTACCCAAACATGACCAGGTGATCACCGAAGGCCAGCCCATCGTTCTCGGCGAGTTTAAGTTGAAGCCCGTCGCCGTACCGGGACACACACCCGGATCTATGGGGTTCATCTTTCCGGTAAAGGATAACGGCAGGACCTACATGGCTGCCATGTACGCCGGCACGATCCTCACGCCTGGAATTGTCTCGGACGCGGGATTAGATACCTATCTAAAGTCGGTCGCTCACTTCGAGGAACAGACGAAGAAGGCGAAGGTGGTCGTGGAACTGCAGAACCATCCCCTTATGGACCCGATTCAGACGAAGCTGGACAAGTTGAAGGACCGGAAGAAAGGCGAGCCCAATCCGTTCGTGGTGGGCCAAGCGAGTTACCAGAGATTCCTGGCTGTCATGTCGGCGTGCACCGAAGTAAACATCGCCCGGAGGAAAGGCCTGTAAGCTGGTCGCTCAGGAGTCAAAAGACATACTTCAACGCGAATTGGATCACCCTGCCGCCGTCGCCGGTTGGGGATGCGGACCCGGTGGTTGACTGATCGCTGACAATCGTACCGAACGTTCCGCCCAAGGTCTGTACGGGAATTCCGAGTCGTACTGAGTTGGTGACGTTGAACGCTTCCGTGCGGAACTCCAAGTGACTATGTTCTGTGATTGCGAACGCTCTGGAAATGGTCTGGTCCCATTCCCAAAAGCCCGGTCCGCGCAAAGCCCCGATGCCCATGTCGCCATACGCTCCAGCAGGTGGGGCCACGAACGCGGCAGGATTCAGATAGCTGACGCACGGCGCGGGCGAGCACGACTGTCCCTGGTTACTCGCGTATACGTTCTGTAGCACCTGCGTCGGCCGCTGAGGAACCGGATTGTTCCCGGAAGGGTTGAAGCCATTCAAGGCGTTGTCGGTACCCAACTCCGCATCGAAGGGAACTCCGGTGTGCACGGTATAAATGGTCGACAACGTCCAGCCAGTGCCCAGGCGGCGCGCCCAATTGTTCTCAAATCTGGGCGTGTTCACCACCAGCGTCACGTTGACGATGTGGCGGATATCGATGGAACCGGTTTCACAAGGCCCCATATCCAGGTGCCGATCTACCGGACCGTTGTTCTGATAAGGCGTGTTCAGATAAGTAGCTTCTAAGTTGGATAAGGTCGTCACCGGAAGGCCGATGCAATGGGACCAGGTCCAATTGGCGCCCAGATTCACGTTGTCGCCGACGCGCCAGCGAGCGTTGACCAGAAGCCCGTCATAATGCTGGGTGCCGCTGGAGTCCAGACTCGTCAAGGACCCATATACGTCGCCCGCCGACGGATTGGTCAGCTCCAACAGACGCCTCTGGTTCTCATTGCTCGTGCAATTTGCCTTCAAGTTCGCGCACATCGCAATCTGAGCGGGAGCAAATGCCTCCAGGAAGTTCGGCACACCCGGAAGCAATTGCGGCGGATTCAAATCCACGCCAGTCCACAAGTGCGCGATTTCCGAGCCCACATACGTAGCCGATACAAGGACGCTCCTCGTAAGCTGCCGCTGAATCCCGAAGTTCCAGGAATATTGGACTGGCGTCTGAATATTGGCCGGAATCGGCAGGAACGATTGATACGGCAAATTCGGGAAGACGGGATTCTTGGGATTGTAGTTATAGGGAAACGGATTGCCGCCGGGGACGGTTGCGTAGGGGTTGTCGAGGCTAACCGGAAAGCTTTCAACGACACTGGTCCGGAATGGCAATACCGAAGAGGTGTTCTCGTTGATATCCTGCCGCAGAAAGTCGTAGGCAATACCGGCGCCGGCGCGGATGGCCGTTTTCCCATCGCCGAACGGATCCCATGCCAACCCAAGCCGCGGCTCAAAATGGTTCCAGGCGTTGTCCATGCCCGCCCGGCCGTTGAAGCCCGGGTCGCCAGGATAGAGAAAACCCGGAGGGGCGGTGGGGATGACCGTGCTGTGAACGTCGTGATAGAAATTGCTCAGGCTGAAAGTATAGCTATCGGATTGCTTGAACTGCATGGGAATGAACGGATTCCATCGGAGCCCGTAATTCAGCGTAAAGTTGCGCGAGACCTTCCAGGTGTCGGCCGTATAGAGACCTACGAAATTCTGCGTTAGATTTTCGGGATTCGGATTGGCTTGATGAAACTGTGCCGCGTTGCCCGTCAGGAAATCCACCATCGGCGAGCCGAAGATCCCGGCAAACAGGAAGAAGCCCTCCGACCAGGCGTAAGAGTGAGCGTTCAGCAGCGCGCGCATCGTATTCACGCCAAAGCTGAACTGGTGGGATCCGCGAACCACATTCAAATCGTCGTTCAGCCCGAAATTGGTGGTGGTGTCGCTGCCGATGGAGAAGTTGGAGATGAAGTTCGTCGAGAATCCGTTGGCGACTAGAAAGATCGGAATGAAGTTGCCGTAGTAATCGTAGAAGTTGTTGATGCCCACTTGTTGAGGCCCGAAGGTCTGTGCACCCGGTGTCGTCGCCCCGACCCGGTTTCCGAAAACACGGAAGGAATTGACAACGCTGGAGCTGAACAGATAGGTATCGCCCAAAGCCAGTGAGTTCGATTCGTCATTGGCCCCTTGCCCGTCGGTGGACAGAACGTTCTTACTGAGGTTGTAGGGCTGCGCGATGTCGATTTTGGTGACGAGATAGCGCGCGAAGAGCATGTTTTTCGAGCTGATGTTGTAATCCAGCCGCACTGGCGCTTGCGACTCGTTCTGGTGCAACGGAATGCCGCTGAAGACCTGACCGCACACGTTGTTGGACTGCGGAAGATAAGAAGAAATCTTCAATGCTGCGGGGCTCAACGGTATGACGATCTGGCCGCCATGCACGATCGGCGACGCGGCGATGCCAGCCGCCCCCGGGCATCCGGCGGCTATGTACGGCGCAAAGTTTCCGGTCAGTTCCGCCGCGGTGGGAACGTATTGAATGGTGGATTGCGTGTACTGGCGGATCATCGTACCTTCATAGCCAAGAAAGAAGAAAAACTTGTCCTTCTTGATCGGGCCTCCGATCACTCCGCCGAATTGATTGCGTTTCAACCCGTCCGCCACTGGCGAGAAAAAGTCCCGCCCATTCAGGTCGTAATTCCGGAAGAACTCGAACAGGTCGCCATGAAAGCTATTTGAGCCGGATTTGGTGACACCATCCACGGTGGCGCCCGAGTGTCCGCCCCCCGAAGCAGCGCCCTGAGCGCTCGTAACCAGCTTGAATTCCTGAAGTGCCTCCGGGAAAGGAAGCGGCATGTTGGTGCCTACGTAAGTGTCCAGGTGTGATGCGCCATCCAGGTTGTATTGGACGCTATAGCTGGTGCCGCCGGCCACACTGATGTTGACGCCGGTCGCCATCGTGTAGGTCGGGGACGAACCGGTCTGCACGGCCAGGCCGCTGAGTGTGATGAGATCCGTCGGTTGCCGTCCGTTTAGCGGCAAATCCAGGATTCGCTGGGTCTCGACCACGTTGCCGACACCCACGGAACTGGTTTCCACCTGATTGGTGCCGGCTTCCACGGTGACCGTTTCGCTCGTGCCGCCGGGCCGCAGCGTGATTGGGACGGCAGGGTCGCTGTCGACTTGCAACACGATTCCTGCTTGGACGGCTGTTGCAAAGCCGGCCTGTTGGACCTCCAGTCGATAAGGCCCCAGCGGCAGGTTGGCGAATACGTAGCTGCCATCCGGCTCTGTCGTCGCGGTGCGGGAAATGCCGGTGTCAGTCTGCGTGGCCTTGACCGAGGCGTTGGGCACTACCGCTCCGCTCTGATCTTGCACCACCCCGTGAATCCGTGCCGTCGCTTGCCCCCAAGCAAAACCTGCGCCCAGAGCACACAACACGGTGCCGAGAATCCGGATCTTCATGCTTCACCCCTTCTGGGAACGGCCGTAACAACCCCGTAGGCGGTTCCGCAATTCGCCGCTAACTTTGCGAAACAGCTCAGCCTAGCTGTAAACATAGGGCAGTTCTCCCGATTAGTAAAATCGATTGTTTGGATTTCAAGTATGGGCGGGATGAATACGATGCTTCGCGGCGGAACACAGGAATCGGCCGCGCGGATTCAGCAGTTACTTGTAGTGCATGCCCGGGCGGCCCATAATGTAGCCGATTCCTCTGCCCGCGCAGAGAACGGCAAGCCACAGGAAGAGTGACAGCGATCCAGCCAGTTTCGCGCGCACCGGAGGCTTCAAGGAATGGTCCAACATCGCGGGAGCGGAGTAGATGCTTCGACGAAAGGCGCCGGCATGAATTGCGATGAGCAGAAACAGCAAAATCTTCGCCCGGAAGAACGGATTGTAGTAGTACTCCTCGGCTTTGCATGCGAAGAGCAGGAAACCAAAGGTCGCCGCGGCGAGGAAGCCGAGCCGTTTGGGCCAGCGTAGTTGAGTGATGAGGTCCGAGATTGGCCCATCTACAAACGCCCACCCAAGCAATCGCAGATCCGTCGCGACGATCAGGGCGCCAAACAGAGAGATCGCGGAAACATGAAGCGCCAGCACGATCGGGTAAGCGTATCCAGAACTCCGCAGGCTCGAAAAAGGGGCGAGGTTTTCCAACCAGATCAACAGTGAAACAAGCATATGTCAGCTGAGGCCCGGACGGACGACTGCGATGAAGATACCTCCAAAAATGATGGAGATCCAAAGCGCTATGGAAGCACAAGCCACGAATCCACCCGCCTGCCGCGAGACGCCCCGAAAGACGGCCCGCCGGCGAATCGTGTAATGGAATGTAACCGCCAAAACGAGACAGACCATCTTGATCAGAAACGACCAATTCAAGAAGTACATGTCGGGATCCGTGGAAAACAGGAGCAGTCCGGAGAAGATTGCAACGACCAGCCCACCTAGAGTCCACCATTCAAATGCGCGCGCGATTTGACTGGGGGACTGCTTGTTTAGGCCGATGCCCAGAAGGCGCAGATCCACCAGGGTAGACATTCCGATTGCCAGCGCGAAGCCGGCGATATGGAAGCATTCAAGGACTGGGAAGGCTATTGGAGAAGTGCTCAGCGGGTTTTCAATCAGCATGAATCTGGATAGGAGATCCTTTGCTCGCACTTACTATATGCGGCTTCCGGTCCGCTGTAAAATCGTTTCTTCGAATCCCTGGCATTCGCCGAGCCGATGCAGTCACTATCGGAATGGCGGATAGCTATAATCGGGACAATCCATTGTACAAATTCGATTCCCGCGCATTACGATGGTTGAGTTCGCGAAACATGGTCACCTCACCATTCCACACACGACCGCTGCGGAGAATTGCATTCGCTCTGGGAGTGCTGGCTCTAGCCGGCGCCCGCGCTCAGTTCCCAGGGGGCCCGCCGGCTCCGCCGAAGACCGCGCAAGCAGCGGCGCTCTACGATATCACCGGATACTGGGTGGCCGTCGTCACCGAAGACTGGCGCTTTCGGATGGTCACGCCGCCCAAGGGCGATTACACCGGCGTGTTCCTGAATCCGCAGGGCCGCAAGCTGGCCGACGCCTGGGACCCGGCTAAAGACGAGGCCGCGGGAGAGCAGTGCAAGAGCTATGGTGCTCCAATTCTCATGAGCGTGCCTGGGCGATTGCACATCACTTGGCAGGACGATCAGACCCTCAAGATGGAATCAGACGCCGGCCAGCAGATCCGCCGGTTTCACTTCGCGGCCGCCAACGATCAGGGATCCAGCTGGCAGGGCTTCTCCAAAGCGCTGTGGGAGAGGGTGCCGGTGGGCCGGGGCGGGCCTCCGGTTGGGTCGCTGAAAGTCATCACGACGCACCTGCGGCCTGGATACCTGCGCAAGAACGGTGTACCCTACAGTGCGAACACGACGCTGACCGAGTACTTCGACCTGGTCCATGAGCGCAACGGCGATGCTTACCTGGTGGTGACCACTACCGTGGAGGACCCCGTCTACCTCGTGCAACCATATCTGACTGCGTCGCACTATCGGAAGCAACCGGACGCCAAAGGCTGGAATCCGACGCCATGTTCGGCAAGATAGCGGATCGGGGGATAGCGAAATGAAGTTTTTCCCGCACGGTTTCTTTCTCATCAGCGCCCTGGCATGGGGACAAGGTCTCGATTTTTCCGGCCACACCAACCTGCCGGCGGGCATCGACATTTCAGGAACCTGGTACCCGCAACCGGGTCAGGATTCGGGGCTGATTACAGCTTCTGGTTCGCTGGTGGAATATGGTGGAATCCCGCTGAACGAGGCAGGGCGCTTGTACGCTTTAGCCTGGAGCGCGGCCCGCATTCAAGGGCGTCAGCATCAGTGTATGGGCTACACGGTTCCCTACACCTACAACCAGCCCGGCAACCTGCGGTTCTGGGAGGAGCGGGACCCATACACGCAACGCCTGATCTCGCAGAAACAGTACTGGCAGATCAGCGAGGGCAATCGAACGATTTGGATGGACGATCGTCCTCACCCGCCACCTTACGCCCAACATACCTGGGCTGGCTTCTCGACGGGAAAATATGAAGGCAACATGCTGACCGTCTACACGACGCATCTCAAGCGCGGATGGATTCGCGCGAATGGCGTCCCCCAAAGCGACGAGGCAACCGTCACCGAGCACTTTATCCGGCACGGCGACCGGATCACGTATCTGGCCGTGGTGAACGATCCGGTCTATCTGGCCGAGCCGTTCAGCCGCACGTACACACTGGGCCGCTACCTGAAGGAACCGGACGCCTGGCTGTACGCTTGCGATGATGGCGAACAGATTCTGGGCCGGCCCGAAGACCAGGTGGATAACTACTTCTGGGGTCAACACCCCTTCCTGCGCGAGTTCGCTAATAAGGAGCACATCCCGTTGCTCGGGACGCTGGGCGGACCGGAGACGATGTATTCGGACTTTCAGGCGAAATATAGTGACCCGCGGGCGATGGAGGCAGCGGCCAAAACGGAGCTGGCGCCTGCTCCTGGGCCGGAGCACGCCAGCCGCGCGGCCGACCCCGATCCGCACGACGGCGAGATTCACGTGCTCCCCGTGCAGGGGAACCTCTACATGCTCGTGGGCGACGGCGGAAACATTGCGGTGCAGATCGGCGATCAAGCTCCGCTGGTGGTCAACACCGGCGCCGGCCAGCTTTCCGGCAAAGTAATCGCAGCCATCCGCAAACTGAGCAATACACCGATTCAGTTCATCGTCAACACAAATTTCGGCTCGGATTATACCGGTGGGAACGAAAAGCTTCACGCGGCCGGACACGACCCCAGCGTGGAAGGATCGTTCTTTTCGGGGCAGTTCGCCAACGCCGGGAGCGGCGCCACGATTATCAGCCAGCAAAACGTTCAGAACCACCTGCTCGCCGTCAAGGCGCCGCCCGATGGCATCCCGGTCGACACGTTCTTCGAGGGCCGCAGACGGAAATTTCACAACGGAGAAGCCGTGGAGATCTTCTACCAGCCGAACGCGACCACCGACGGGGACACCATTGTCCACTTCCGGCGCTCCGATGTGATCGTCACCGGAGATATTTTCTCGACAACCTCATACCCGGCGATCGACGTGAAAAACGGCGGCAGCATCCAGGGAGAGATCAAGGCGCTCGACTTCATTCTGGATCGCACCGTCTATCAGCACGATGAAGAAGGCGGAACGCTGATCATTCCCGGGCACGGACGTTTGTGCGACGAGTGGGAAGTGGCCGAATATCGCGATATGCTGGTGATCATCCGGGACCGGGTCGAGAACCTCATCAAAAACGGGGCCGGCCTGGACCAGGTGAAGGCGGCGCGCCTGACAGCCGATTATGACGACCGCTTTGGCGCGACGTCCGCTGCCTGGACTACGGACCGGTTCGTGGAGGCAGTGTACAGCTCTCTGAAGAATCCACCCAAAACAGCTAATTTGAAGTAAGTATGCGAACCATAAACGTTGGAGTGATTGGAACCGGCTGGTGCGGCGGCATCCGCGCCGAGGCTTGCGCCAGGAGCCCTTTTGTCGGAGAACTGCACATCGCGGAGATCAAAGAGGCGCGGCTGAAGGAGGTTGCTGAGCTGACCCGCCCGGTTACAGCGACCGCGGATTACCGCGTGCTGCTCGCTAAGAAAACGATCGATGCAGTCATGATTTCGACCACTCCGGAACCGACGCATTATCCCATTGCCAAGGAGAGCCTCGAGGCCGGCAAGCACGTCTTCCTGGAAAAGCCGATTGCGCTCGAGCTTCGAGAGGCCGACGAGTTGATTGCGCTGGCGCGTTCGAAGAACTTGCTGTTTACCATCGGCTATTCGCAGCGCTTCAATCCGAAGTTCGCCTACGTCAAACGGTCGCTCGAGGACGGCAGCATCGGCCAGCCGGTGAGCGCGTTGGTCAGCCGCCACATCACCCGCAATCTTGGCAAGAAGATCGGCGGCCGTGTCAAGCTGTCGCCTGCCGCGATGGAGGCCACACACGATATCGACTTCGTGCTGTGGTGCCTGGCGCCCCGGAGGCCCGTCCGCGTGTACGCGCAGGAGGTCCGTAAAATCATGGGGCAGCAATACAACGTCCCGGACTGCGTGTGGATCGTCGTCACCATGGACGACGGCGTAGTGTTCACTATCGGCGCCGGTTGGGTGCTTCCACCGGGCTATCCGAATTTTTCTAGCACCTGGATTGAAATGATCGGCACTGAAGGCGCGGTGATGGCCGACGACACGCATCGCGACGTTTACGTCACCACCATGCAAAGCGGCATCCAGTTTCCCATGTCTTCCATGCCCGGAGAGGGACTGGGACACGTGTACGCCGGCCCTATGGCGGCCGAGACCATTCACTTCTTGGAGTGCGTCGCTACCGGCCGGCAACCGATCGTGACGCCGGAACAAGCACGCCTGGTCATGCAGGTTTATCAAGCCGCCGACCAATCGGCCGAGACCGGGCTGCCGGTGGATATCGTCGGCGAGAACGTTCTCGCCGAGGTAGAGTGTTAGCGCCCGCTTCACAGACCAAAACCGGCGCGGTCAAGGCTACCAAGACGCGCTGGCTGATCCTGTTTCTGATCAGTCTGATGTACCTGATCTGTTACATGGACCGTAGCAACATTTCTGTTGCCCAGCCGGAAATCGCGAAAGCGTTCGGGTTGAGCAAGACCAGCATGGCGCTGGTGCTGAGCGCCTTTACCTGGTCGTACGCGCTGGGACAGATTCCAGCCGGTTGGCTGGGAGATCGGTTCGGTCCCAAGAAAATCCTCACCGCCATCATGTCCTGGTGGTCAATCGCGGCCATGATGACCGGCGCGGCGCTGGGCTTAGGCTCGCTCTTTTCCGCGAGATTCCTGCTGGGACTGGGCGAGGCTGGAGCGTTTCCCGTGGCCAGCCGGGGCATGCAGCTCTGGTTTCCGCGATCCGAGCGCGGCCGGATTCAAGGCACAACGCATTTCTTCAGCCGCTTTGCCGTGGCAGTGACGCCCTTCGTGGCCGCGACCATCCTGCTCGCGTTCGGCTGGCGGGCGATCTTCTATATCTTCGGATCGCTCGGCCTGATCTGGGCGGCCACATTCGCGCTGTATTACAAGGACCGCCCCGAAGAGCATTCGGGCGTAAATCCTGCTGAACTCGCCCAGATCCGGGGACAAGCCGACGCCACGCCGGCGCAGCGATCGGTTCCCTGGAGACAGATATTAGGATCGCCCAATATGTGGTTCATCGCGCTCGGGTATTGCTGTTTCTTCTTCGGGACCAACTTCTACTTGACCTGGTATCCGACTTACCTGCGCGAACACCGCCACATGACTCTTCAAGCCCTCGGCATCCTGGGCTCGATTCCGCTGTTCGCGGGAATGGCCGGCGATCTTGTGGGCGGATCGTTGTCCGATTTCGTGTTCAAGAAAACGGGCAAGGCCCGGTTCGCCCGCAGCATTATTGCTGCTCCGGGGTTTCTGCTTTCGGGCGTGTTCCTGATACCTGCCGCAGCAACCGGGAGCGCCATGGCGTCGGTGCTGTGCCTGGCCGCATCGTTCTTCTTCTTGGAATTCGTGATCGGTCCGGCCTGGGCGGTTCCGATGGATGTGGGCGGCCAGTTCAGCGGCACCGTCACCGCGATCATGAACATGGCTGGAGCGCTTGCGGCTTCGTTCACTCCGCTCGTTTTTGGCTACTACTTCGGAAAGGGGGCCTGGATGACCCCCTTCTTCATTACTTCAGTGGTCATGCTGCTGGGCGCCGCGATTTGGACCTTCTTGATCAATCCGGAGAGATCCGTCGTATGAAAACCATCCTGGTGTTGTTGACGCTGTGTGCTCCACTGCTTCATGCGCAGGGGAAGTGGGTGGATATCGCTTCCTTCCCGGACCCGCACGAGGAGGTCCTGGGCGAAGCTGCCAACGGCAAACTCTACGTTTTCGCGGGCTTGATTCCGTTTTGGCACCCCGCCGGACTGGTTTATGAGTACGATCCGGCCACCAACCGATGGACCAAGAAGAAGCCCATGGCTCTGCCTTCCCATCACGTTGCCTTCTGCGAGCACGACGGCAAGATCTATGCCTTCGGCGGATTCGTCTACCCTGACCCTCCAGCCCCCGCGGGATGGGTGCCGATCAACAATGCTTGGGAATACGATCCGCAGAATGATTCCTGGACAGCACTGGCCCCCATGCCCACCAAGCGCGGCGCGGCGGTGGCCGCGGAGGCAGACGGAAAAATCTACGTCATCGGCGGTGCGACGACCGCGCCGGGCGCAAAGGAGCCGTACATCAGTTTCACGACACGCCAGTACGTGGTGGGAACGGTGGAGGAATACGATCCTCAAACCAACACCTGGCGCACGCGCACGCCGATGCCGACGCCACGCAATCACATGGGTGTGGGAAGCGTAAACGGGAAAATCTATGTGATCGGCGGCCGGGTGGGAGCCGCCTTCATTTCGATTGCTTCAGACATTTCGCTGGTCGAAGTCTATAACCCGGCCACCGATACCTGGGAACCGCCGGGAGCGCGCATGCCGACCGCACGCAGCGCCGTGGCCTCCGGCGTCTATAACGGCAAGATTTATGTCGCCGGCGGCGAGTGGCAGGATCCCGTCGTCCAGACGGCATTCCGCGTATTCGAAGCCTACGATCCGGCCACCAACACCTGGTCGACTCTCCCGCCCATGGCGACACCCCGCCACGGAGTCGCCGGCGCGGTAATCGGCAATCGATTCTACGCGGTCAGTGGAGACGTTCAGTCGTCGGGCACCGGCATCGCCGTATCGACTCCAGCTGCGACCGCTTTCGAGTTCAGCCAGTAGTTTGATATCGTGCGCCAACCCGCCCCATTCGGGTTGGCGCACGATACAGTTAAATCCTCAGCCACGTCCCCATATTCCTTCGCCCGCAAGAATCCTGTATCATGGATGCGGTCGGCCGGATGCATTGATGAGGCCGATGCATCAACTCATGGATTTCGACGGTTTAGATCTGAATTTGCTTGTGGCCTTGGACGCCCTCTTTGCGGAAAAGAGTGTGTCCCGGGCCGGAGAGCGCCTGCATTTGAGCCAATCCGCTACGAGTGGAGCTCTGGCGCGGTTGCGAGAGGCCTTCCACGATCCGCTGCTGGTACAGGTGGGACGACGGATGAGCCTTACGCCGGTAGCGGAAGGACTCGTCGAGCCGGTGAGAGACTTCCTCATCCGGGCCGAAGCGATCGTCAACAACAGCCCGGCATTTGGCCCCGCCGCTTCCACCCGGAAATTTCGGTTGCTGATGTCGGATTACGCGCAGACGGTCGTGATGACCGAAGCTTTGCCGCGGCTGCAAAAGGTCGCACCAAACGTAGGTATTGAAATCATTCCGATCGTCGGCGAACATGCTAGCGCACTCGAAAGAGGAGAAATCGATTTATCGTTCGGGCCGGCCACGTATCTGGTGCCTGGGCATCCATCCGAGCGCCTCTATGAGGACGAGTTTGTGTGTCTCGCCTGGTCCGGGAACAGGCGAGTCGAGCGCAGCCTTTCGCTCGAAACCTACCTGAGACTCGGACATATCGTGGTGCGATTCGGAAAGCATAGGGAGCTGCCTACTTTCGACGAGTGGTTCACGCGTCATCTTGGCCACGAGAGAAGAATCGAAGTGGTTACCACGGCTTTCAATCTCGTGCCCCAGTTGCTCATCGGCACCTCGCGAATCGCGACGGTACACCGAAGGCTCGCGATCTTCTATCGGCGTTTTTTGCCTTTACGAATCATTCCGCCACCTCTGGAGATCCCCAAGTTCGAGCAGTTTATGCAGTGGCACAGGTCACGAGATCGGGATCCTGGATCCGTCTGGCTGCGTTCCGTCCTGAAGAGCGCAGTTGCGGCCAGCTCGTTGAACCAGGAAGTCCCTACCGTGATCCGCGCGGGACATGGTCGACGTGTCTCCGCTAAAGAGCGGCTTCGTTCTCGCCCGTCATCGGAAACGCGCGACTAGACCGCGTAACGAGCGGAAGAAGGCGTGAATCTTCCAAAGCGGCAATCCTGTGTCCGATGCCAGCCAAATACCCTCGATTCGACGCGAACGCGAGAAATGCTTCTACGCTATGCTGCCGGACTAAGGGCGAACGCGGTTCGTCACTTAGCCAGGCCGGATGCAGCCGGCCCGGCTCCGTCGAATGCAACGGCCGCCAATTTCTTCGCATGGTTGCGGACATCCATGGGCCACGGTTCGACGATTTCGTCGAACTGTTCCCGCTTGCCGGCGAACAGGGCTCTCGTGGCCTCCTCAAAACCTGGTCTGTCTCCAGCCATGGCAGATAGGAATCGATACGCCGATTCCTGTGCGCGTCGCTGGCGGTCTCTTCCCTGGTTTGCCCGTCTGGCTTGCTCCACAAGCTTGCGCAACGCTACCGAGGCGCCCCCTGGTTGGCTCGCGAGCCACTCCCAATGCCGCGGCATTAGCGTAACCTCCCGGGCCACGACTCCTAATCTTGGACGGCCAGGTCGCCGCGTTTCTCCCTCAGCTTGCGGTGGTGCGCTGCTTTGCATGGAGCCGGCACCTTGGTCCTTGATTCGTCGCAAGACGTCCTCCGGACTCCCGCGAAAGTCTACCTCCACCAAATTGCTGGTCACGTCATCGAAAATCAGGATCTGCGCCCACTTGTCGCGATCCATGACTGCCTTCGCCTTCAGTGCAACTCGTAGCAGGTCACCGGAAGCGATACGCTTGGTCCCAACAAATGCGGTGCAGCATGTAGTGGGAGACTCGGTCACGAAGCGCCTCATTGTACCCGGATGTAATTGTATTATCCGGGTAAAAA
>DATJNO010000032.1:0-65701 GCA_035508055.1 Bryobacteraceae bacterium
CCCCGCAATAATCTACGCTCGCACGCCCGATTTACGTACGAAGCCGATCGATTTTTTCGTGCGCCGCACGATTTCACTTCGCGAACCTGCCCGCGGTAGACTGGTTCGATCGTTATGCGGACCGGCACAAGCTCGAAATTGAGTTACGCTCAAACGCTTGTATTCATCCGCTCCGGCGGCATCGACGAGAAACTGGATTTCATTTCGATTAACATATTTCGGAGGCTCCCCTATGGTGAAGACATTTCAGGTTGGGCTTGTCTTGACGCGTGCGCTGGCTTACCGCGCGTCACTTCTTGGCTTGACGGTTTTACTAACGGCGCAGAGCGGGCCCAGCCAGCCTCTCGCGCGGGTTCTGATCACCGGCCCCATCGATGCATCCAGGCTGCACACGCTCCCGGGAAACACACGCGCGGAAGCGAATGCCCGCAACGATCGCGGAAGAGTGCCCGATGGCTTGGCGATGGACCATATGCTGCTGCAATTGCGCCGCAGCCCGGAGCGGGAACAAGCCTTGCGGAAGTTTATTGATCAGCTGCACGATTCGGCCTCGCCCAATTTTCACAGATGGCTCACCGCGGATGAATTCGGCCAAATGTACGGTCCGGCCCAGGCGGATATCGACCGGGTTGTCGATTGGTTGCGTTCGAATGGCCTCACGGTGAACACGGTATATCCCAGCGGTCTGGTGATTGATTTCTCTGGAACGGCAGGCCAGGTATCCTCCGCGTTCGCCACCGAAATTCACAGACTGTCGGTGGCAGGCAAGGACCACATCGCCAACATCAGCGATCCCCGGATTCCCGAAGCGCTTGCGCCGGTCGTCGCCGGGGTCGTGTCCTTGCACGACTTTTGGCCCCTGTCGATGCGGATGCCCGCCAGACCTCAGTACGGATTGGAATTCGATCTGGTTGTTCCGGCCGACTTGGCCACAATTTACGACTTGAATCCGGCTTTTGCGGCTGGATACACCGGGCAGGGCCAAACCATTGCATTGCTGGAGGACAGCAACCTGTACGACACGGCGGATTGGGAAATTTTCCGGAAGACCTTTGGATTGTCGAGCTACACCTCCGGTTCATTGACCACGGTCAATCCCGCTCCCTCTCACGGATCCTCCAATTGTTCCGATCCAGGAGCCACGGGAGACGACGTCGAGGCCACATTGGACGCCGAATGGGCCAGCGCCGCTGCACCGAACGCAGCCATTCAGATGGCTACGTGCGCGAACACGACCACAACGCCAGGGTTCCTGATTGCCGCTCTGAACACCATCAACGCCGGCCATCCGCCTGAGATTCTCAGTTTGAGTTATGGCTTTTGCGAAGCGAGCAATGGCGCCTCGGCGAATGCGGCCTACAATTCGGCCTACCAGCAGGCGGTGACCGAGGGCGTCTCCGTTTTTGTCGCGGCGGGCGACTCCGGGGCGGCTGGCTGTGATCAGGGGTACAGCGCGGCCACGCACGGTATTGGTGTCAGCTCCACGAGTTCCACGCCCTACAACGTCGCAGTGGGAGGTACCGATTTCGCCGATTCGTCTCAGCACTCCAACGGCACCTATTGGGGATCCACCAACAGCTCCACCTACGGTTCCGCGCTCTCCTATATACCGGAGATCCCGTGGAACGACTCGTGCGCCGGGTCGATTCTAGCGAGCTATTTTGGCTTTTCGAGCGGTTATGGCCCGTCCGGCTTTTGTGGGAGCGCCGAGGCACAACAGTTCGCCCTGAACACCGGCGCAGGCGGCGGAGGCCCCAGTGGATGCGCAACCGGCGCTCCTACGGAATTTTCGGTGGTCGGAGGAACTTGCAAGGGTTACTCGAAGCCAGCCTGGCAAACCGGCGTGCCCGGGATCGCAAACGACGGCGTCCGGGATGTTCCCGATGTATCGCTGTTTGCCTCCAACGGACTGTGGGGCCACTATTACGTGTTTTGCTTTTCCGATCTGCTGAATGAGGGCAGATCGTGCGACGGTGCTCCCTCCAATTGGTCCGGCGCCGGCGGAACTTCCTTCGCTGCTCCGATCATGGCCGGCATTCAGGCGCTGGTGAATCAGAAATCGGGCGGAGCCCAGGGTAATCCCAACCCGGTTTACTACAAGCTGGCGGCTAGTTCCGTGGCTTCCTCGGTATTCCATAGCATCACAACCGGCGACATCGTGGTCAACTGTTCCGGCGAGATCAATTGCTTCGGAGGCGGATTCGTGGGAAGGGGCCGTTCGGGCGAAACCCCATTCGACGGAAACGGCGGCCTGTCGACGAGTCAACAAAACTATGCCCCCGCATTTGCCGCAGCCGCCGGCTGGAGTTTCGCCACCGGGTTGGGCAGCGTGGATGCCAATAACTTGATCCTGAACTGGAGCAAAGGCCAATAAATATGAAGCGCCTCCACCAAACAATTCTCGTGGTTACCAGCGTTCTGGCAGCGGCGCTTGCGCCGGCAGGCCTCCAGGCACAGAGTTTCGATACCAGCGGCACGGCCAACCTCAACGGTCAGTACTTGTTCCGTTACGTCAATTTCTTCAACGATCAATACGGGAACCTGACCGAGTCCTGCACCTTGTCAGGCGTCATCACGTTCGACGGAGCGGGAAAATATACACTCTCCAATACGCACCTGGCCGAAACGGCCTCGGTAACCGGTCTCGGCTCCTGCGCTTCGCTGGAAGGCGGAAGCTATGGAGTCCAGTCGAACGGCATCGCCCAGTTGGACAATCCTCTCTACCCGGCGACTCTCTTTGGAACCTTCAGCCAGCCAGTCCTGATCGCAAGTTCCACCGAAGACGATTATTTCGATCTCTTCATTGCAGTCCAGGCGCCGTCGGGATCGTCTTCCAACAGTCTTCTCTCCGGCTCCTACACGGTAGGCACGCTGGATTTCCTCAACGCCTCGGCGTCCCTGGCGCGCCAGGGCTACTTCACTTTGAGCGCCGACGGAAACGGGAACATCGCGGCCTTCACACTGACCGGCTCAATGCAAAATGTGGGCTTTGGGAAAACCTTAACCCAGCAGGTAGCCTCCTCCACCTACTCGCTCGCCAGCGCGGAGGGTGGGACAGTGACCTTTCCGGGAAGCGCCGGCAGCGACCTCGATATCGTCAGCGGCACGAAGGCGCTGTACGTATCGGCCGACGGGAACTGGTTCGTGGGAGGTTCGATCGACGGATCGGACATGCTGTTCGGGTTTCGCGCGCCTTCCGGAACGAGTTCCAATGCGCTCCTGAATGGAACGTACTTTACGGCCGGAATGGAGGACGCCTTTCCGGCCTCGCTTAACTTTCTGGATGCCTTCTATGGCTCTGTCAATGCCAACGGAACTGGAGTCCTGATCTCGCACCAACGCTACGACGACGTGGTCGATATCGACACTTACGACAACACCTTCAATACTTCGGTAACCATTGGGGCAGACGGCTCGTATTACGACGGCAGCACCTACACGTATCTGGCCGGCGCCAAGGGCACGGCCCTGATGTTGATTGGCTCCGATCAGGAGTATTCGCTCATTATTGGTGTTCAGGCTCCCTCGTTTAAGCCGCCCTCGGCAGTCTGGATCAATCCGGTCGGCATCACCGATGCCGCCAATTACACCCCGATCACGAACGCTTTCGCACCCGGGGAGTTGGTGAGCCTATATGGAACCTTCGGTGTGTCCACCCAGACGGCCGATAGCTTTCCACTTTCCACGACCCTCGGCGGCGTCCAGGTTCTCGTCAATGGGCAGGCGGCTCCGGTTTATCTGGTGAGCCAGAATCAGATCAGCGCTCTGATCCCGTACGAGACCGCGGGACAATCGTTTGCAACGTTCCAAGTGGTGGTGAACCAGGCGAAGTCCAATTCCGTAACGGTTTATCTCGGCAATTCCGCGCCCGGAATTTACACGCTCGCTCAGAACGGCATTGGCGCCGGGGCAATCCTCCATTCCGATTACTCCGCCGTATCGGATAGCAACCCCGCGATGCCCGGCGAAACCGTGCTGATGTACATGAACGGTCTCGGCCCCGTGACGCCACAGGTGGCTGATGGCGCCGCGGCGCCCAGCAGCCCCGTCAGTACCAGCGTGGAGGCAGCCGCCGTCTCCGTGTTTCTCACCGACGGAGTGAACTTCTCGCCGGCTGACGTGTCGTTCGCCGGGCTGGCGCCCGGATTTGCAGGGCTGTACCAGGTCAATTTCATGGTGCCGACTGGCGGCTTGATGAACGGTGCTGTCACGATAAATCTTGGGACTATCGAGGCCCTGAACGCGATGGCGACAATCAATCTGTCGGGCTTCTCAACAAATTCCGGGCTGGTTACTCCCGCGCGCCGCGGATTCAGGCTGCGCAGGCATTCGCGCAGGCTTCCGGCGAACCTGCGCCGGGCCTTGCCGGAGAGGCCCCGCGAGACCTTTTAACCAACCCCTTCGGGCCAAAAGTGTTACCTATGTCTTAGGTACATTCTGTTACCCATGTCTCCGGGCCGGACAAAAGTGTGATTGGAGCTGGCGGAGGGACTTGAACCCCCGACCCGCAGTTTACAAAACTGCCGCTCTACCAACTGAGCTACGCCAGCTTGACCCGGAACGGCGTGCTTCGCTTGGAGCGGGAGACGGGAATCGAACCCGCAACCAACAGCTTGGAAGGCTGTGACTCTACCATTGAGTTACTCCCGCTGAGAGAAGAACGCGCGACGGACGCCTACTCCTACCATTGTACGGAACGGCCGCGAACTCGGTCAATTTTAGCGCGCCCTAGCGCTTTCCGCGCAGCATTTGCTTCACCGCCCGCGCCGGCCAGGTCAGCATCGCGCCCAATCGGAACGACCGCGACTGCGTGATGCTGTTGAACAGCCGGGAAAACTTGAGTTCTCGCTCATATAAGAATTTGATCTGCGTATCGCGCCGTTCCAAAAGCGCCTGAATCTCCTCCACATCCTGGTCGCACAGCGTGTAGCCGGCCCGGATGTGGTCGCTCAAAGGCCGCTGAACATAGAACGTGCCGTGCGACTCCGCGGTCTCCGCCGCCGGCCGCTCCCGGGTGTAAAAATACACGGCAATGGAACGCCGCGACAGGGCTTGTTTTTCCGCCGGCAGTTGAATCCGCCGGAAGCCGTGCCAGGAAACCTCGTTGGTTTCGAAAATGACCGCTCGGTTCGCCAGCGGAACCACGGCCTTGCTGGGCTGAGCGCCATTCGCCGTCCAGGGATCCCGGAGCAACTCCAGACAGCCGCCCCAGGCCGCCTCCCACTCCGGATTGAGGAACACAATCAGGTTCAGCCTGCGGTGCCAGTGGTAACGGGGATGATAATTGAAGTCGACGTGCGAATCCAACTCCTGCCCATCCAGGTTTTCGTGTGTCCCTCCACCGACGTAATCCGGATCGTAGAGCAGTCCGGCAATGCCGGTGACGCGGCTGGTCCAGTCCAAAAATTCGTGGCTGCGCATCATCCTGTCGAAGCGTTGATAGGCTGGCCCGAGGCGAGCCAGGTCGGGAATCGCCGACTTACGCCCCGCTTCGCCGCGCTCATTCAGGGCATGCCCCGGATCGAATACCGGAAATTCGCCCATCAAATCACGGCAAAACACTTCGTCCAGAAACTTGTCGATGACGACGTGCCGGAACGGCTGGCCGGTGGTGAATCGCTGGCGCAAATCCGCCGTGCCGTCCCGAACACCGGCGTGGATCAGTTCGAGCAACGCCTATTCCAGCCCCGCCCGGTAAATGTCATGCAGCCGGAGCAGGCCCAGGCAAACACCCGTTACGCTCTCCACCACCGGCAGCACCGAAATCTGCGACGGCCGGTCCTCCATCATGCGCAAGGCTTTCTGCAGGCGCGCCTCCGGAGCGATCGTTGCGGGGTTGGCGGTCATCACGTCCGCGGCGCGCAGATCGCGAATATCGTCATGCGCCTGCAGCGCGCGCCGGACGTCGCCATCGGTAATCAGGCCGGACAGTCTGTGCGCGGAGTCCACCACGCAAGCGGCGCCGTGCGGGTGATGCGTCATGGCGATCACCACCTGCCTCAGCGAGTCGTCCGGCCGGGCCCAAGCTACTTCGTCCGCGGCGTGCATCACTTCGCGCACGGTGACCCGCAAGCTGCGGCCCAGGTGTCCGCCGGGATGGTAGCGGCCGAAATCCTCCAGGCTGAAGTTGCGCGCACGCATCAAGGCCACGGCCAGCGCATGTCCCAGCGCCAACGCCACGGTCGCGCTCGCGGTCGGCGCCAGGTTCTCCGGATCGGCTTCACGCTCCACGGAAGCGTCCAGCACCACATCCATCTCCGCAGCCAGTGGCGAAGATGGATTTCCCAGAATGCCGATGCGCCGCGACGGCAACTCGCGCAGAAACGGGATCAGTTGCAGAAGCTCGGCCGTATTCCCGCTTTTCGAGACCATCAGTGTCGGATCGCCCGGCGAATACAGGCCCAGATCGCCGTGCGACGCTTCGGCGGCATGCAGGAATACGGCCGGCGTCCCCGTGCTGCACAGCGTGGCGACAATCTTCCGCGCCACATGGCCCGACTTGCCAAGTCCCGTGACGATCAGCTTGCCGGGATGAGCCAACAGCAGGTCCACGGCACACGACAGATTGCCGTCCAGCCGCCGGGCCGCCCTAGCCACGGCCTGGGCCTCGATCTCCATGGCCTGCTTGGCGGCTTCCAGCCAGCCGGTTTCGTTCGCTTTCATACAGTGGACTGAACTATCATCGCATTCCCGCGCTGCCCAGGGGCTGCCCGGCGCTCTCCGGCGGCTGACGTAAGCAGTTCTAAGAGATTTTCCCTAAAGGAATTTCCACTCGCGCCGATAAATCACCTATTGAGGTCGACATGTTGCCAGGATTGACAAGCGGTTTAACCACGGTCTCGCTGCCGCAGACCTACTGCCCCTCGTGCCATTTGTCCACGCGGTCGGACGTCACGCGGTGCCTGCACTGCAACCGGCCGCTGCACCAGCCGGTTTCCGCCACGAAACGAGCGGTCCGCCCCGCAAAGTCCCGCCGGCACGGCCGCTAAGCCGCGGTCACTCGTATCTCAACGCCACCACCGGATCCAGCCGCGCCGCCTTATTCGCTGGCCAAATTCCAAAGAACAGCCCGATCGCCACCGACACCACCACGCCCAGCACCGCCGCCCACCAGGGCACGGCGGTCGGCAAAGCGGGGTAAAGGAGCCGGCAGGCGAGCGACACGCCCCAGCCAAACGACATGCCGATCAGGCCGCCCAGGCCGGTTAACACCACCGCTTCGGTGAGGAATTGCATCACGATATCGGACCGGCGCGCGCCAATCGCCTTGCGGATGCCGATCTCCCGAGTGCGCTCGGTCACCGAGACCAGCATGATGTTCATCACGCCGATGCCGCCCACCAGCAGCCCGATGGAGCTCATGACCACCATCACCAGCGCCACGATCGAAGTGACGTTGTGGAACTGTTGCACGAGTTGATCCGAGGTGGAGATGGAGAAGTCGTCCGGTTTTCCCGGCGGGTCATGCCGCTGGATGCGCATCACGGCCGTGGCTTCATCGACGGCCGAAGCCAGCCGCCCGGGTTTCGCCACCACCACGAGCAGGTTTTCCCTCGCATTGGGAAACAGCTTGTGCATGCTGAAATAAGGCAGCATGATGCGCGTGTCGTCCTGGCCGGGAAACGAGGACGCGGGGCGTAACATCACGCCGATAATTTCAAATTTGTGGCTGTCCACGTCGATCCACTTGCCGATGGGATCCTCGCCGTTCATCAGCGCGCGCGGCACATCCTCGCCCACCACCGCAACCGGCATGTGATGCTGGTTCTCGACATCGGTGAAGAACCGGCCTGTCTTGATTTCAGCCTGGCCGCTCAGCGCGTAGGATTCTTCGGTTCCGGCGATGTCGGGCTGATACAGCTCCTCGCCTTTGTATCGCACCACGTGGATATCCGGACCGCTGCCGAAACTATTGGGTATCAGGTAGGGACTGACGTATTGCACGGAAGGGCAACGGGCCGCCACGGCCCGGCCGTCTTCATAGGTGATCGGCTTGCGCCGCAGCTGATCGGCCGTGCGGTTGCTGAAGCCGACCGGAAATTTGAAAATAATGGCGCTATTCGTGCCGAAACTGCGCAGTACGTTGGTGATGGCCCCGTCCAATCCGGCGATAATGGACCCCACGCCGATGATGGTCCCGGTGCCAATGATCACGCCAAGCACTGTCAGAAATGAGCGCAGCTTGTGCTCGCGGATGGTAGCCAGTGCCAGCCCGATCACCGAGATCAGTTCTTGCAGCGTCATGACTCCACCCGCAAGGCTTCAATGGGATCCAGTTTGGCGGCTTGCTGCGCAGGGTAGATGCCGAAGAACAGGCCCACGGCGGTCGACAGCGCCAGACCCACCACCACCGCCGAAACCGGCACCGACATGGGAACCGGAGTAAGATTGCGCACCGCGAGCGCCACCAGCCAGGCCGCGCCCACGCCGATCAATCCGCCCATCCCCGCCAGCATGGAAGATTCCACCAGAAACTGGTTCAAGATGTCCTGCCGCCGCGCTCCTACCGACTTTCGGATTCCGATCTCGTGGGTCCGCTCGCTCACCACCGCCAGCATGATGTTCATAATGACGATCCCGCCTACTACCAGGAACACCGAAACGATCCCCACCGCCGTCGCGGCAATCGCGTTGGTGAGCTGATCCCAGGCATTCACCAGCGACGCCGAGGAGACGATGGAGAAGTTATCGTCCGCCTTGGGTAGCACATGCCGCCGTGCGCGCAGCAGCATGCGCACCTCGTCTTTGGCTTGCTCCAGATAGTTCTGATTGAGCGCCTTGGCCGCATAGGTGATCCCCTGGTGCGCGCCGTAAATCCGAAAGTAATCCTCGATCGGAATGTCAATAAAGGCATCCTGCGACTGCCCGAACACGCTGCCCTTTGCCTCGGCCACCCCGATCACCGTAAACGGCTGTCCTTCGACTTTGATGGTCTTGCCGATCGGATCGGCTTCCCCGAACAGATTGGTTGCCACATCCGCTCCGATTACCGCGACGGGGGCGCTGTGGGTGTTCTCGATGTCTGAAAAGAAGCGCCCGTTGGCGATCTCCGTGTCGCTCAGGTCGCCCCAATCGGCGGTTCCGCCGGTCAGCGATATGTTACTGAGCGTCTGCGCGCCAAAAGAAACCGTGACGCTGCGTCCGGCCGCCATCCCCAGCTCCTTGGAGAGCGTGACGTTTTCCTTCAGATACTCGAACTCCGTCGGGCTGAGCTCGGGGTTCTTCTTCTGCAATTCCATGAACTTCTTGGGGTCGAAATTTCCAATGAAAGCGATCTTCACGATCCGGAACCCGTCGGAACCCATGCTGGTCACGGTGTTGGCAATGTAAAGATCCATGCCATGGATCATGGACATCACCGCGATGAGCGTCGTGGTGGCCAGAATAATCCCCAGCAGAGTCAGAAAGCTGCGCAGCTTGCTGGTACGCAGATTTTCCGCGGCCACGAAGGCGGCCTCGCGAAATGACGCAGTTTGAGCCATTCAATTATGGGACGACGGCGGTTTGAACTTTGTTCCGTGCCTCTACTATCCAGTGTACGAGAATGTCGTCCAGCCAGAAGCGCGGCTTGGTCCGGGCGATGAAGCCCAAGTGACCGCCATGCTCCACCGCCGCCAGCCGCAAACACCGGTTTCGCTCGAAAGCCGGATGCCGGTAAATCTCAAACGGAATCAGGGGGTCGTCCTTGGCGTGCACCAGCAGGGCGGGAATACGGATCTGCTCCAGGAACTGGCTCGACGATTGAGTGGCGTAGTAATTGTCGGCGGTCCCGAATCCGAAGGAGCGAGCGGTGAACAGGTGGTCGAATTCGTAGACACTGCGGGCGCGATCTAGGTCCTCCAGCTGGAACAATCCCGGCGTTAGCTGTTCCTTGCGCCGGATGCGTTCCTTCAACCGCTTCAGGAACCGCCGGGAGTAAATAAAGTTGGAAGGCCGCTCCAACTGCTCGACGCAGGCCGCCAGATCGATGGGCGTGGACACCGCGGCGACGCCTGCGATGATTTGCCCCGCGCCGGCACTGAGCTCGCCCACCAGCTTCAGAACGACGTTCCCGCCCAGCGAGAAACCGACCAGGTAGATGGGCGCCCGCGGTTCCAGCTGCCGGATCACGCTGAGCAGGTCGGACGTCTGGCCGGAATGGTAGAGCGTGGTGCCGGAAAGATGCTCCGTCCCGCCGCAGCTCCGCATGTTAAAGCGATGCACCGCGCAACCGGCTTCCAGCGCCGCCTGCGCCAGACTGCGCGCATAGCCCGCTTCGCTGGATCCTTCCAGGCCATGCACCAGGATCAACTCGGCCGCCGGCTGACCCTCCGGTCTTTGCGAATGCACCAGCACCTGCACGCCTGGCTCGGTGGCGAAGAGCCTGGCGGCGACCGGAAAGCGCCCGGTGTCCAGTTCGCGCCGCCAATAATTGCCGGCCATGGTCAGCAGGTGCGGATTACGGAAAAAAGGAACGAAGGGGCGCAAGATTCCATTTTAGGGCCTACTACGTGGCACCAGGATACGGCTCTTCCTCTCACCAGGGGGGCTTGGTCACAGAAGGGGGTCAACCTATGCCCATGCTCCTTCCAGGGGTTTAGAAGGCGAACAAAAAGGAGGGGACGGCCAAGGGTAACCGTCCCCGCAATGGACACAAGACACTGTGAGAAAACCGCTAAGCCCGGCTCCTGCTCATGCCGGCGCCCCCTCCGGGAGCATCCGTGCCGCTCCTCCCGAAGAGCACCGAAAAGCCGGATCGGCGATCTCTCCAGGTAGTGTATCGGCGCCGCTCAGAATCCGATCTTCGGCTCTTTGTCCTAGCTGCCGGCCGGATTACACCTTATGCGTTTCGTTGTCCTCAGCCCGACGGCCCCGTACTCGCGGGTAGCACCGAGGTGATCCGCGAAAAGATGGTGCTCACGCTGGAGGCAATGTTGGGCGAAAGCGCCGCCGCTGTCACTGCCAGGAAGCCAGCCACCAGCGCATATTCGATCAGGTCCTGGCCACGCGTCTCGGTCCAGATTCGAAACTGGATCAGTAGTCTGTATGTATCTCGCACGAGCCTTCGCTCCTAGTGGGATTATCACTCGGAGACCCGGTTTCTGTATCCGGAACTTCGTATTACGGCGGCCTGAAATTGATCTTAGTCCCCCGAGGTACTAAGTCGTTTCCTGCTCCAGAACCCTGCGGCCCGTCAGGCTACGCGCCCGTATCCAGGATCTTCTGAATCAACGCGTCATACTCCAAGCCGGTGGCCGCCGCCGATTGCGCGAAGTCGTCTTCGTGCGCCAAGGATGGATTCGGATTCGCCTCAATCACCACGATCTCGCCTGCCGGCGTGAGCCGCACATCGATTCGTCCTTGCCCTTTGATCTTCAGCACACGGTAGACCTTCCGCGCTACGCGCGCCAGCTTTTCGCTGAGCTCCGGCGTCAGATCCTTGGCCGGGCCGTTCTGAATGCCCCACTTTTTGCGATACGCATCGTCCCACTTGGCCTTGAAGGTCGCGAACTTCGGTTCGTCTTCCGGCATTTGATGAAAGAAGATCTCCCGCGGCGGAAACACCGTCAGCTTGCGGTTGCCCATCACGCTGACGTAGAGCTCGCGGCCCTCGATGTACTCTTCGATCAGCGCGTCGCAATGAAACTTCTCATGAATGAAGCGCGCCCGCTCCAGCGCTTCCTCCTCGCTCTTGGCGAACGACGCCTTACTGATGCCGTCGGACGATTCCTGTCCCACCGGCTTGACGAAGGCCGGAAACACGAAGCGCCGCAAGCGCTTCAAGGGCCGCGACTCGGGCGAAATGACAAAATGCGGCACTCGCACGCGGTGGTATGCGAGCACCTTCTTCGCCAGCGCCTTGTCCTTGCAGATCATCAACCCATCCGGCCGCGCTCCCGTGTAGCGCACCTTCATCAGCTCCAGCAAAGCCGGAATGTTGGGCTCGTGCGCGCGGTCGGAATGAAACGATTCGGTCAGGTTGAAGACCACGTCCGGCGCGAACCCCTTCACCCTTTCCACGAGGCACACCACGTCGTCGAAAACCGCCAGCGTCTCCACCTCGTGCCCAAGCCGCTGCAGGCTAGCCAGAACGTCGGCTTCGGTCTGCTTGTCTTCCTGCTGTTTCAGATCCTCGGGGGAAAACGTTTCGGCGGGCTTGGTGCGGTGGGCGACGTCGAATAAAACCAAAACCTTCACGATTTACACCGACCTCTTAAACCGGCCCGTGTGCAGGTGATTGGTCACCATCGCCGCCAGGTAGGCGGCCAGATCGAACGACACCCGCGCCCGCTCCAGCGGCGGCGGGATCGTCAACTGCAGCTGCTCGCAGCGCTGGATCAGCTTCCGTACTAACATGTCCACCGTGTACTTGTGCTGTCCCGTCCAGCGGACAATCGAGCTGACCAGTGTCCGGCGGCTGTGGCGCATAACTTGCGCTGCAGATTCCCCATTCGGCTGTCCACTTCCGAATATAGCGCGCAGATCCGCGTCGTAAAAGTCCGGAAAATCCTCCGCGTAGCGTTTGCGCCGCTCGCCGTAGTATTTCGCCAGAGTTTTGCGCAGCCGGCTGGCTTCATAGATGCGCCGGACGCGCGCTGCCTTAGGCGATTGCGTCTTCGCCTCTTCCATCAGGCACTGCACGAATTCGAGTTTCTCCAGCGCCTTCCAGCCGCGGTATTGCTCGCGCCATTGCTCCGGGGGGAACTGGAGCCAGACCGCGAACGTCTCGGCGAAGTCCTCATCCGGATGAGCCTGCGCGTACCAGTTCGGAAGATTGCGCACGAAGCCCCGGCTGTAGGGCCGCGGCTGATAGGTCTCGGGCGCATACTCGGCTTCCGGATTTCCGAACATGGCCCGCCAATCTTCGCGCGAGGAAAAATGATAGGCGTGGTCGATGGCGTGGCCGCTCTCGTGCCGCAACAGCTGCAGGCACCACTCCGGCGTACCGCCTTCCACCTCCAGCATCTGGTGCAGCTCCAGAGCCTTCAGACGCGGATGCGCCAGATAAAATGGAATCGCGATGGCCGGCACGCCCTCCGGCGAAAACCACTCGTCGCCCAGATAAAAAGCCGGCCGGAACGGGAGACCTCGCGCGGCAAGGTCGTCGTAAAGCTGCGCCACCCGCCCATCCAGTTCGCTTCCCGCGATCTTCACGCCCAGGTCACAAATGCGCTTCTGGAGCAGTTCGTCGTCTTTGAGCGCGACCCAGGCAGGCTGTTCAGGGGGCGCGGGCGCCGGGTCGACTCGTTCGCTCACGGTCCTTATCCTAGCGCAGGCCGCGAGCCCAGCTTCAAAATGGCCCGGCGCAGCCCGGCGTCGCTCTGCAACGCCCGCACGTAGCGCGATTCCTGCGCCGCATTCTTAGCCTGCCGGACCTTCGCGGGGAACGGCGTGCGATCTAACGCCATGGCCGCGCGCCGCACTTCAAACCGGTCCCAATCACCTTGCCGCGTTCCGGGCGCTTCATAGATCACCCATCCTCCCGCCAGCTTTTCCAACGTGCGCGCCGGCGTGCGATAGGCCGGGTTCGCCGCGAGCTTCGCCTCTTCTTTCGCCAGCAGATTAGCCACACGCGTATCCGCCGGCCGGAATCCCAGCTTGCGGTAAAACCAAAACGCACCGGATTCGATGGCTTCCTCATTGTGCCGCCCGATCTGGTAAGGATCCACCGCGAAGCACGTAACATTCAGCATCTGCCGGAACAGCCGCAGCAGCCGCGCGTACAGCCACGCCGTTTCACCTTCCCGGAACGTGTAGTACAGGTTGAAACCCACCTCCATGTGCTCGAACAGCGTCAGCACTTCGACGTATCCGATCGGCACGCCATTCTTGAAGTAGATGCCGCAGTGATAGGCGCGCAATGGCAGCCGGTGCGCCGCCGGAACGCCCCACACATAGGTCTCGACGCCTCGCCCGAAATCAACCCGAAACACGTAATCCGGGTCGCCATAGGTGAAACCGTGCAATTCCCGGTAGCGCATGGCCGAGGTTTCGCGCGCCAGGTCCAGGATTCGCTGGCCCTGAGCGCGGCTCAGTCGCTCCAGCCGGAATGGCGGCGTTTCGAGTTCCTGAGCGAGCGACACGTCGGCGCGGCGCAGCAGCGGACCCGGGTGATAGAACATCTTCCGCTTCCCCGGCAGCCGCAAATGCGTGCGGCTGGTCGGCGAATTACCGAGCTCCCAGCGCACCGGCAGCTTCGCTCCCGCCCACAGTTCCGCGCGATCCTCGGCCCGGACCGGCAGGCGCTCGACCCGCGAAATCAGCCAGCGCAGATCCGACCCCCGCCCCTTCTTGGCCGCTCGCAGCCAATCCAGGTAGGGAATGTTGGCCTCCACCAGCGCATCTTCGCCATAGAACGGATGCAGCCGCCTTAACAGCGGCCCCAGCAGCTCGGCATTGTATCCATCCCAATCGATCTCTACTTCGCGCGGATGATGCTCCGCCAGCCACCGCGTCATGTCGTAAGTGAAAATGGCCGAAAACGCCGTTCCGGCGATGCCGGAAACCTCTGGCTCCTCGAGCGGCGTCAAGTCCGCGCCCGCGCGCCGCAGCCTTTCGACCCGCTCCGGAATCCCCTCCAGCAGCTCATCCGCCAGCCGCGCCACAGCCGCGCCCGGCGGATAGGCTCGGAAGAACAGCAGGGCCTCGTGAAAACGGATGATTTCCTCAGCGTTCCGGAACCGCCGCCGTCCCAAGATTTCCAGTAATCTCGGCAAGCGCCTGGGATCGGCCGTTCCAAAGCTGCGTTTCGCGGCTTCCAGATCAGAAAGGTCCATGGGATGAAGGCCATTATTGCGCAGTAAACTATACCCATGCGAATCCAACTCGCCCCCGTGCTCGCCACTCTGACCCTTTTAGCCGCCAGCGCCGCGTTCGCCGAGGACAGCCGGCTTTACGTCGTGATCCATATCGACACGACGCCCAACTACCTCACCGACGGCCCCACGCTCCTCAAGAAATTCGCCGCCGACAGCCGCAAAGACCCTGGCGTCGTCCGCTTCGAGCTGCTGCAGGACAACTCGCGCAAGAATCACTACACCCTGGTCGAAGTCTGGGACAACCAGGCGGCCTACGACAAGCACCTGGAGGCTGAGCATACCAAGCAATTCCGCGAAAAGCTCCAGCCCATGCTGGGCAGCCCCTTCGACGAACGCCTGCACCACATCATGCAGTAAGGCCGGCCGGGACCTGGCGGCGCGAATTTGCGCGGCCTCCCGCCCAGCCGCTATGATGGGGACACAATGATTCCGGGAACCAGGGGACGCACAGAGGCGGAGGACGGGATGAAGGCGAAGACGAAAGCCCCGGAGCAGACTTTCGAGGAAGTGAAGTATCTTCGCTACCTCATCGACAACCAGATTCCCGTTCGCATCAAGCTCAGTAACAACGAAGAGGTGGCCGGCTTGATCGAATTCTACGATTCGAACTTTATTCGCGTCACGCGCCAAGGCGAGCCGAACCTGTTCCTCTTCAAGCACGACATCAAATACCTGTACGAAGACCCCGACGCTTGATCTTCGCCGGCTCCGTCGACCGATCGCAAACGAATGCCGTCCTATCTTGAAACCAGCGCCGCAATTGCGCGCGAAGCCGGGGCTGTGCTGCACCAGTTCTTCCTGCAGCGCGTCGCCGTCGAGCTCAAAGACGAGCATGACCTGGTCACCGTGGCGGACCGCACCTCCGAGCAACTGGTCATCGAGCGCCTGCGCGCGAATTTCCCCACGCACTCCATCGTCGCCGAGGAGAGCGGCGCTCATGCCGGCTCGTCGGAATACTGCTGGTACGTCGATCCGCTGGATGGCACCACGAATTTCGCCCACGGATTTCCCATGTACAACGTCAGCATCGGTCTGGAACAGGGCGGTGAACTCGTCATGGGCGTGATCTTCGACCCCGAACGCAACGAAATGTTCACTTGCGAGCGCGGTTCCGGCGCGTATCTGAACGGCCAGAGGATCCGGGTGTCCCAGGTTCGGCGGCTCGAAGACGCGCTCATGGCCACCGGGTTTCCCAGCCGCAAACGCCACCAGAATGTCAATGTCCACTTCTTCTACCAGCTCGCGATGATCACCCACGGTGTCCGCCGCGCCGGCGCGGCGGCTCTCGATCTCGCCTACGTAGCCTGCGGCCGCCTGGACGGATTCTGGGAATTTGGCCTGCATCCCTGGGATATGGCCGCGGGCATCCTGCTGGTCACCGAGGCCGGAGGCCGATGTTCGGACATGCACGGCGCCTCGGTCAGTCTGCGCGGCCCGCACCTGCTGGCGGACAATGGATCCATTCACGATGAAACGGTCGCGATCTTCGGTGAAATCTATCGGGGCGAATACCGTTATCCGATGCCGGAAATCAAATAGCTACGGCAAGGCCCAGTATCCGTGCCGTGTCGAGGCCCGCAGCTCGGGACGGTCCTTTACGACGACGCGAATGGTGTGAAATGCTCCCGGTTCACCACCCGCCGGCTGGAAGCTGAGCACGTACTGCCGATGAACCTCTGCGCTCACTAGCTCTATGGTCTGCTCCAGGCCTTTCTTCTTCAGGAAGCTTTCCTTTCGTCCGCCGGTGGTCCATGTGAATAGACTGGCTAGGTCCGGCTTGTGCAACCGGATCAATTCGGCAAGCCCGTACGCCAAGCCGCCCGGCCCCAGGTCCGGCGGAACGTCGGTGTCGTCCGGCGCGGGACAGAGCGCGCATTGCTGCACCTTGATCCGCTCCGCCTCCGGCTTCAGATCCTCGGCCGTCTTCGACTTGACGGTGAACGGCTCCAGGAATGGCGAATAGGTGAGCCAGTAGACCGCCGCGTTCACCCTCTCTAACCGCTCCATCACATCCGGCAGCTTGGCCTGGCTGGACCGGTCGCGCTTCTCGGCAATCACCAGAATGATCCGGCGCCGCCCGGCCGGGCGCCGCTCCAGCAGCGATGCCGCATAGCTCAACGCGTCCAGGATGTGCGCGTCATCACCTTCCTTGCGCAACATGCGGAGCGCGTGGATCACGTCGTCGGGGTTGCCAGTGAAGTCCTGATGAAGTCTGATATCGTCACTGAACGAGATCACCGCGGTGTTGCCGGCATAGGCCGCCAGCAGTTGCGTGAATAGAATTCCGCTGCCGCCCAGTTTGTCGATCACGGCGCCGGAGTTGGAACTAGTCTGCACAACGACGGCCAAATCTATGGGATAAGCAGTCCAGTCCAGCTGTATCTTCTGCGGCACATTGTTGTCGTAGAGCACCAGATCGTCTTGCGTCAGCCCATCTACGTACCGTCCTTTCGGATCGGTCACCGTCGTCGGCGACACCACCAGCGGAACCGTGCTCTTGAACTGCGCCCAAGCCGCGCAGGTGGTGAGAGCGAGGATCGAAATGGCACGCACGGCAAGAAACCCAGCAGCTTTTGTGCCAACGCCTAGTTGGTGGCTTCCGCCAGCCGCCGCACTCCTTCCCGAATCATCTTCTCGCCGATCGACGAAAAGCCGAAGATGAACTCTCCGCGCGGAGGATCCGTCAAATAATGGTCGCGCGCGCTGGCGAGCAGCACGCCCGCCGCCTCCGCCCGCCCCTCGATCGCCTGCTCTTCGAATCGCACCAGGACGTGCATCCCGGCCGCGTCACCCCGAACCTGCGCCCGATCGCCAAAGTGCCGTGCCAAAGCTTCGATCAGCGCCGCCCTCCTGCGCCCGTATAAGCGCCGCATGCGCCGGATGTGCCGCTCCAGGTGGCCTTGCGCGATGAAGTCCGCTAGCACGGCTTGATCCAGCAGCGCCGTGTGCCGGTCCGCCAGCCATTTCGCCCGCTCGAGCGGCCTCACCAGCTGTTCCGGCGCGATCACATAGCCGATCCGCAGCGCCGGGAACATCACCTTTGAAAATGTCCCGATGTAAATCACCGGCACGCCGCTCGCGAGCCCTTGCAGAGCGGGCAAAGGCGGTCCGCTGTAGCGGTATTCGCTGTCGTAATCGTCCTCCATCAGCGTGGCGCCGTGCCGCCGCGCCCATTCAATCAGCTCCAGGCGCCGTGCCAGCGACAGCGATACGCCAGAGGGAAACTGGTGCGATGGCGTGACGTAAACCAGCCGCGCCCGTGTTCCTAAATCGCCGGTTGCGATTCCGTCTTCATCCACCCGGACCGGCCGCAGCCGCGCTCCCGAGGCGAGGAAGATGCCCCGCGCTCCCTGGTAACACGGGTTTTCAATGGCCACCTCATCACCCGATTCCAGCAGCAGGCGGGCGCATAAATCGATCCCTTGCGCCGAGCCGTTCACGATAATCACCTGGTCGGGCGAGCACCGCACCGCGCGCGACCGTGCGACGTAGGCGGCAATCTCCTCCCGCAAGGCCGGATAGCCGGCGGAGTGGTCCGAATAGTCAAAAAGCTCGCGTCGGGGCGTTTTCAAGTGCCGCGTCAGGAGCTTGCGCCAGAGAGCTAGCGGGAAGTGGTTCAAGTCCGGCCGCCAATGCGTGAAGCTGATCAACCCGGCACGTGTCGGCGGGTACAGATGGTCGTCGCGCAGGCCGGCGCCAAAGCGGGAAAGCCGGAGCGGCGGAACTTCGTGCGCCGTCGTATCGCGCACCCGCCCGGCTCGCAGCAGATCCTCGGGCAGCTCGCGGCAGACGAAAGTGCCCGACCCGCGGGCCGATTCCAGGTATCCTTCCGCTACCAGTTGTTCGTAAGCTTGTGTTGCAGTGGCGCGCGAAACCTCGAGCGCTGCGGCCAGCTCCCGGGTGGAGGGTACCCGGTCGCCCCGCCGGAAACGGCCTTTCAGGATGCCCGTGCGCCATTGCTCGTAGATTTGACGATGGAGCGGCGAGGAAGCCGCTCGGTCCAGTGCAATCGCGACGCGCATGAAGTGGACTGCTCCAGATTATCAAAATTGGATCTTTTTTTCGGCCACCTTTCCGGTTATCGTGAAGATACATGGAAGCCTACACACCCACTCCCCGCACTCAAGTGAAGCGCCGCCCCACGCGCGGAGTCTACGATCGGGCGCAGGTCCATTCCATTCTCGACCAGGGATTTGTCTGCCATCTCGGCTTCGTTGTCGAGGGTCAGCCGTATGTCATTCCGACCGCCTACGCGCGTTCCGGCGAAGTGATCTACATCCACGGATCGCCGGCCAGCCGGATCATGCGAGTCGCAGGCCAGCAGCTCGACATCTGCCTGACCGTCACCCTGGTGGACGGCTTTGTTTTGGCGCGTTCCGTTTTTCACCATTCGATGAACTATCGCTCCGTGGTCGTGCTGGGCAAAGCCAGCTTTGTCGAGGATCCCGCCGGCAAGCTGGAAGCCCTGCGCTGCGTCACCAATCACCTGGCGCCCGGCCGCTGGGACGAAGCCCGGCGGCCGACCGAAAGCGAACTGAAGGCCACCAGCGTCCTTGCGCTGCCATTGGAAGAGGTATCCGCCAAAGTCCGCACTGGCCCTCCCATCGACGATGAAGAGGATTTCGCCGTGCCGGTCTGGGCCGGCGTGGTTCCCATTCGGACCGAATTGGGCGAGCCCATCCCCGACCAGCGGCTCCTACCCGGCGTCGCCGCGCCCGATCTCGCTCAGCTTTCGGTGCGGCGGCGATGGGGAACCGTATAAACTCGGCGACCGGAAGAAGCCGGCCTGCCCGCCCGGCGCTTTTCCACCGCATCTCTGGTCCCGCGCAGCGTATTCTGCATGGACTCTTTGGGAAAGCTTTGCAGAAAACCTTTGAGCAAAAAACCCAGACCGAGCGGCACATCGCGGGATAGCGAAATCGCTTCGCATTGGGCGTACACAC
The DNA here is from genome assembly GCA_035508055.1 of Bryobacteraceae bacterium. GTDB lineage: Bacteria > Acidobacteriota > Terriglobia > Bryobacterales > Bryobacteraceae > Palsa-89. Next base: position 19,742 of record DATJNO010000032.1, read on the forward strand.
CGCCGTCGGCCGCTTCGAAATGCCAGTAGGAATTCAGCCGCCACAAGTACCCGCTGTCATTGCCCGCAGGGAACTCGTCCGTGTAGGATTTGCCGGGATCTTTCACTTCCGCGATGCGCCGGGAGTGCGAGGTAACCCACAGGTGCTCGGCGTCCGGCATGCGGTACTCGACATGATAATTCGCGTTCAGAACGACGGTCAGGATGTGCTTTTCATGCAGCCGGAGGAAAATTTCGTAATCATCGCCTTTGTGGCTGATCTCGCGGGAATCGATTACCTCGGGCTTGTAGTAGAGCATGTAGTTGCCGTAGTCTTGAAGAACGGCCTGGACGGAGGCCAGTGTTGCGCCAGGCAGGAACATGGCGCCGGTCCAGTCCTGGATCATGCCGCCCGGGACTTCCGCGGGGTCGCCGCCCGGTTCAACTCTGAGTTCCCCCTTGCGCAGCTGCGGACGCGGCCAGGTTTTCATCTTCGTTTCGGCTCGCGCCACGTAGCGATCGAACGCGGCTGCGGTTTCCGGCTGGATTTTGACCAGCCCGAGCGGCGATTCCGCCGCAACAACGGACACAACGAGGAGGAAAACCAGGACTACCCGGGCCACTCCTTCCATTGTCGCGCGCTATTTGCCCACCAGATGCTGCACATCCAGGTTGTTGCCGTTCGCGTCCTGGTTCTCGTTGCAGATGTACTCCATGATCTCCCAGCCCGGCGCCAGCTGCGCCACTTCGTGAACGTTCCAGGGCTTGGAGTACGCGCCAGGGTCGTCGATGGTGACGTCCACGATGATCTTTCCCAATTCCGGCCGCGTGAAGCGCTCGATGATATGCGCTTTGGTGGTGCGCGGATGGCCGTCGGCATCCAGCCAGGCTTTATCGTTCAACCCGACGGTATCCACGACAAGCGTGTCGCCTTCCCAGTGGCCGATGGAGTCGCCCCACCAGCTATTCTCGACATTCGGGTCGTGCGGACGGCCGTCAAGGAAGATCTGGCGGTAGCTATGGACGTTGCCTTCGTACAGAATCAGGACCAACTTATCGGTCTGGACAATCTTCCAGGGATACGGATTGACGCGCGGCGTTCCCATGGGCAGGCAAAAGCCCTCGGGGTCGTCCTTGCTTTCGTTCGCGAAGCGCTCTTTGTAGAGCTTCTCCGCCCAAGGCAGCATGGGCACATCGCCAGGATTCAGGTCGCGGGCGATGTTATGGGCGTAGCCTTCGCCGGTGCGGCTCCTGGGGTCGCCCGGCCCGTAACCGGGCGCATGGTACACGCCGGAAAGGTCCGGCTTGCCATCGGAAGTGCGCGGTGTGGGCCGGCCTTTCGCGGCGGTGGGTTCATTCGGATTTCCCTTTGCGCTGAATTGTCCAAAGCAGGTGGCGCCCGCCAGGACTGCGGCAATGACGGCGGCCAGGCGACGGACCATGCGAGTCTCCTTTTAGAACAGCCTAGCGCAATTCCCGCACCGGCCGAGTCACGATTCTGTTCACCAAGGTGAAGACTCTGCTAGCCCCGCCCCGCCGCCCTCCCGTAGCGTAGGATTGAATAACATAAAGGACTGAAGCGAGGGCCCCGTATGCACTACGTCTCCCACATCAACGAATCCACCGCCGAAACTCCGGCATCCTATGCCAGCCACAGCACAGGCTTCCGCCGCGCCACCTATGTCGACCACGCCATGGGCTCGGTGCATATGGGCGTGGGCGTCTGCTTTCTCGATTCCCAGGGCATGATTCAGCCGCACGTCCACTCGTTCGAAGAGAGCTTCTATATTCTGGAAGGCAGCGTGATCGCGCAGATCGGCGATCGGGCGTGCACGCTCTGTCCCGGCGATTACGGATTGATCCCGACCGGTCTTAGGCACGGCTGGCGAGCGGCGGCCGGCGGACGCGCGCGCTGGCTCGAGATGCAAGCTCCGCAGCCACGCCCGGTGGATTATGGCCGGGACACGTTCTTCGTCGCGGGCGACATCGCCAAAGAGGCCGCCAAGCCGGAAGCCAAGGAATTCGGCGGCGGGCTGCTCGGCCACTTCGATGAATCGCAACTGCCCAAGCCGGGCGGGGCGTCGCAAATGGAAGGCTTCAATCCGACCACCGGTGTCGCGATCACGATGTTCGTGGACCGCTCTTTCGGCGCTACCCACCAGTCGTTGTTCCTGATCCAGTACATGCCAGGCGCCAAGATCGATTACCACGATCATACGTTCGAGGAATCCTATCTGATCGTCGGCGGGCGCGTCCAGGCTATCGCGGATGGCAAATCGTACGACCTCGGCCCTGGCGACGTGATCTGGACCAGCGTCGGCTGCATTCACAGCTTTCTGAACACCAGCTCAGAGCCGGTGCGCTGGATCGAAACCCAGGCGCCGCTGCCGCCCGCCAAGGAAGTGTTCCGGTTTGAGCGCGATTGGGCGCAGTACGCGCAACACTAAACAGCCAAGGAGATTCAGCATGTCCACCCCGCCAACCACCGTCAGCGCCACCATGAACATGACCACGCGCACACGGCCGTTTACGTCGCAGGAGTATATTGAGAGCCTGCGCGACGGCCGCGAGATCTGGATCTATGGCGAACGGGTGAAAGATGTCACCACGCACCCGGCGTTTCGCAACACCGTGCGAATGCTGGCGCGCCTCTACGACGCGTTGCACGATCACCGCCAGAGCGTCCTGTGCACCGAAACGGATACCGGCAGTGGCGGCTACACGCACAAGTTCTACAGAGCATCGCGCAACGCGGAAGAAATGGTGGGCGCGCGCGACGCGATCGCCGAGTGGGCGCGCGTGACCTACGGCTGGATGGGCCGCAGCCCGGATTACAAGGCCGCGTTCCTGGCGACGCTGGGCGCCAATGCCGATTTCTACAAGCCGTTCGACGAGAACGCGCGGCGCTGGTACAAGAAGGTGCAGGAGGAAGTGACCTTCGTCAACCATGCGATCGTGAATCCTCCGGTGGACCGCAACAAAGAGCTCTCCGAGGTCCGCGACGTCTACATGCACGTTGAGAAAGAGACCGACGGCGGTCTGATCATCAGTGGCGCCAAAGTGGTGGCCACCACGTCCTCACTGACCCACTTCAACTTCATCGCCAACAATGGCGCGCTGCCCATCAAGACCAAGGATTTTGCTTTCGTCTGCATGGTTCCCACCAACGCGCCGGGTGTCAAGTTGCTTTGCCGGCCGTCTTATGAAATGACCGCCGCGGCCATGGGCAGCCCGTTCGATTATCCGCTCTCTAGCCGCCTGGATGAAAACGACTCCATCATCATCTTCGACAAGGTCTTCATCCCCTATGAAGATGTGTTCGCCTATGGCGACATTGACAAAGTCAACAATTTTTTCCCGCGCTCCGGCTTCCTGCCGCGCTTCATGTTCCACGGCTGTGTGCGCCTGGCGGTGAAACTGGACTTTATCGCCGGGCTGTTGCTGAAAGGCGTGGAGGCAACCGGCGCCAAGGATTTCCGCGGAGTTCAGGCCAACGTCGGTGAGGTGCTCGCGTGGCGAAACCTTTTCTGGGGCCTGACCGACGCCATGGCGCGCACCACAACGCCCTGGACCCCCGGTCATGTTTTGCCCAACCTGGATTACGGTCTGGCCTACCGTGTGATGTCGAACATGGCTTATCCGCGCATCAAAGAGATCATCGAGAATGTGCTCGCGAGCGCGCTGATTTATCTGCCGTCGCACGCCAACGATTTCAAAACGCCCGAGATCGCCAAGTACCTGGAGCAATACGTGCGCGGGTCCAACAACTACTCCGCGCTCGATCGCGTGAAGCTGATGAAGCTGATGTGGGACGCCATGGGAACGGAATTCGGCGGCCGGCACGAGCTTTACGAGCGCAATTATTTCGGTAACAATGAGAGCATCCGGTTTGAAACGCTGATGGTTGCCGACATGAGCGGCCAGTCTGCCAGGTACAAGGGGTTCGCCGAGCAGTGCATGGCCGAATATGACCTGGATGGGTGGACGACGCCCGACCTCATCAATCCCGGGGACATCAGCGTGGTCATGAAGAATGGCAACCAATAGTCCGTGACGCAGCACGCCATCGACACGCGCCAGTTTCGCAATGCGCTAGGACGTTTTGCCAGTGGTGTCACCATTGTGACGGCCGCGCAGGATGGGCAGACGCACGGAATGACGGCGAACGCGTTTGTGTCGGTGTCGCTTGATCCGCCGCTGGTGCTGGTGTCGCTGGACAATCGCTCCAACATGCATCGAATCCTGCCGGTGGTGCGCCGTTACGGAATCAGCGTCCTGACCCAGGAGCAGGAGGCCATCAGCAACCACTTCGCGGGCCGCAAGCAGGAAGGGCTGCATCCGAGCTTTTTCACTCTCAATGGCGTGCCGTTGCTGGAAGGCGCTGTGGCGCACTTCGTGGTCGAGGTGGTGGATGCGCATCCGGCGGGCGATCACACGCTGTACATCGGCCGCGTGGAGCATTTCGAATCGCGCGACGACAAGCCGCTGCTCTTTTATTCCGGCCGCTACGGACGCATGCACATCGAAAAGCCGGTACACACCGTAGAGGAGTTCTCGCTGTTTTCGATCGGCAGCATCGATCCACCGGTTACTTAGTCCCAGCCAAAGCCGGTTCCGGCTCCCAATCCGCGGGCATCTGCGAAAAGTCGACGATCTCCTCGCGCCGATCCGCATCCATCGCTTCCTGCGCCTGGCTGTACAGTCCGGTGCCCGCTTGCGCGGAGAAAGAGACCTCGGGGAACGGCTCACCTTTCTTCAAAGGCCGCTCGACGAATTCAGGGAAGCCGACTTCCGCCGGGTTGAAATCCGCGTTGTAGCCCGCTGCGAATACCTGCCGGATCCACCCGAAGCCGTCGTTGCGCTGCAGGATGGGGCCTTGCAGTTTGAGGCGGCACTCGCGCGCCATCGCATCGCGGAATTTCGCCAGGTCGCCCACCTGAAACGCGACGTGCTGGACGCTGTGATCGCCGTGCCGCTCGGCATATGCGGTGACGTGCGACTTCTCCTCGCGGTCAATGCCCGCCACCAGCGCGACGCCGAACTCCCCGAAATCGATGCACCACAGCATCATGCTCGATTTCTCGCCGGGATTGGTGTCGTCGACCCGCAACGTCATGTGCCCGCCAAACTTCTCTATGTACAACCAGGCCCATTTCCGGATGGTGTCGGGCCGGACGACGTAAGTAACGTGGTCGATCTTCTGTAGCCACTTCATGGACGCCCTCCTACTTTCATCGTACGCCGGTCTTAGGGAGCGCTTGGAGAAAGATCGGGTCTCTGCAATCGCTCGATTGATATAGTTGGGATAGATTGCGATTCCGATCCGTTGTCCTCGCGCTGTTTGCGGTCGTCTTTTGCAGGCTAGCGGCGGGCTCGACCGCCACGTGTGCTGCTCCCGCCGGGCCTCTTGTGGCGGACAATCACGACTGGAGCGGGTGGGGCCGGGATTCAGCGAATACGCGCTTTCAGCCGGCCCCCGGCCTCACGGCGGACGCCGTGCCCAAGCTCAAATTGAAGTGGGCTTTCGGCTTTCCGAATGAATCGATGGCTGCATCGCAGCCCGCGGTGTTGGGGGAACACATTTTTGTGGGAAGCTCCCCTGGCGTCGTCTACGCGCTGCATGCGTCGTCCGGCTGCCGCTACTGGACCTACTCCGCCGGAGCAGGCGTCCGCACGGCGCTCTCGGTCGCGAAACTCCCGTCCGGCCGATGGGCGGTCTTTTTCGGCGATCTGCACGCTTGGGTGCATGCTGTCGACGCGGAATCCGGAGAGCTGCTGTGGAAGGTGAAGGCCGACGATCATCCGGCCGCGCGCATCACCGGTAGTCCATCGCTCCGGGCGGGCCGGCTGTACGTGCCGGTCAGTTCCGTGGAGGAGGCTTTGGCTCAGTCGCCCAAGTATTCCTGCTGCACGTTTCGAGGAAGCGTGGTAGCGCTGGACGCGAGCACGGGCCACAGGATCTGGCAAAGCTATACGGTGCCCACGCCCGCGAAACCGCTGGGAGAGAGCAGAAGCGGTGCACAGCTGTTCGGGCCCGCCGGCGCCGCGGTGTGGTCAGCTCCAACCATTGACCAGCGGAGAAACCTGCTTTATGTGGCGACGGGCAACTCCTACACTGGAGCCGAAATCAGGACCAGCGACGCTGTGCTGGCTTTCGATCTCGAGACCGGGCGCTTGGAATGGTCGGCGCAATTACAGCCCGGCGACAACTTCATCGTTGGCTGCCCGTTTCATCCGAATTGCCCTGAGCCGCCCGGAGCGGATTTCGACTTGGGGGCCTCACCAGTGCTGCGGACGATGGCTGACGGCCGCCGGATCCTGCTGACGGGCCAAAAGTCAGGCATGGTCTACGGGCTGGATCCCGACGACCGCGGAAAGGTCCTGTGGAAGGTCCGCCTCGGCGAGGGAGGCATGCTGGGAGGCATCATGTGGGGCCTGGCGGCCGACGAACAGTCGGTTTATTGTGCGGTGTCAGACCGCCTGCTCGGCAAGGCTGGAGGCGCCGGCATTTACGCCATCGACATGGCCACGGGTGCGAAGAAGTGGTCCGTTCCCGCTCCTCCGGCGAACGGCAATCCGGCTCAGGCCGCCGCCGTGACCGCGATACCCGGGATCGTGTTCTCCGGCGCTGTGAACGGCCATCTGCGCGCCTATTCGAGCGCGACGGGTCAGATCGTTTGGGACTTCGATACCAACCGCGCTTTTCAGACGGTCAATGGTGTGGCTGCCAAGGGCGGCTCCATCGATGGCCCCGGGCCAGTGGTGGCGCATGGTTTGGTGCTGACGAATTCGGGCTATGCCCTGTCGGGAGGGAACGGCGGAAATGTGCTCTTGGCCTTCTCTGCGGAATCGAAGTGAAGCGAGTCAGCGGAAGAGGACGTTCTTGCCCTGGATCTCGAGGAAGATAGCCCGGGCATCGTCCAGGCCATCCGGCGTGGGTTGCGTTCCGGCCGATGTGGGCAATGCGAGCAAAATGAGGAACCGCAGCGGAATTCCGCCGCCACGCTGCGTGGCAGGGAAATTGGCCAAGGCGTAAGGGGGAATCTTCATGTGAGTGGCTTGCCGCGGCGCCACGCACAAACAGGTGCCTAAGGCCGACGTGGTTTGATCCAGGCTGACCGCGAAAATCACCATTTGGCGGTCCCTGCCCAAACCGCTCCATTCCATATCGAGGCCCGCACTCCGATCGACTTCCTTGACACTGGACCGGTTCAACCATTCAAACGGAGGCGGAACCTTGACCGTCATATCCAGCTTGGCGACGGAAGCGGAACCATCCGACTGGATTTTGTACGCGCCGGGATCGAAGAAGAGCGGAGTGCCGGGCCCCCAGACAATGGGCAGAGTTCCGCCCAGCAGCGCCGCATGGAATCCCGGCGTGGCGGCGGGCAACTCTCCTTTGTGGTTTTCTCCCGATTCCACGCTCAGCTCTTTCCCGGCATCCAGCAACGCGTTGAGCGATCCGACAAAATTGCGGGGATTGAATAACTGCATCAAATCGACGGTCAGAGTGCCTGTGTAGGTCGTGCAGGTGGAGGCCGGCGGAAGAATTTGAACCGGGGAGACTTGCGGCGAGCTACGAAAGAAAAAGGCCGCGCCGGAATCGAAGCTGAATTCCTGAGACTTGCCGGGGATGACTTCCATCGCGCCGGATATCCGCTCCAGCACAACGGCTGCATGGCGTTTGCCGGCGAGCAACGGCGGCGCAAACCAACCACGCGGCTGATCGCAAGTGCCGTCGCGTTTGTGAATGGAGATCGTAGCGAAGTTACTCACTTCGCCGCCGGGCGATTCCAGCCAGAGCGGCGTCCAGCAACCTTCGGGCGCGCCGGATGGCACCACGAACGAGAGTTGCTCCCCACGCAGTTTCACTCCGTGTGCGGCCACGCCTCCCACGAAAACCTTGGGCGGAATCCGATTGGCGCCGTTCAGAGGAATGGTTAGCATCTGATGCTTGCGAACCGGACCCGCCAGAACCGGGCCCCAGCCCTGGCCATTCAATGTGACGATGGCAGGGCTGGATGCGGTGACATCGACCTTTTCCGGACGGCTGCTACCCTGGCCGTTCACGACGGATATGCCCACCTCCCCCGCCGGCGTCTCCGGCGGCACCACGACTTCCAAGTTCATGTCGTTGACCGTAATCGGGTTCGTGGAGACGCTCCAGGTTCCTTGCCCGAAGCGGACCGTGGTTCGAGAACCGGGATCAACAAATCGAATGCCGGGGACCAGGATGCGGGCGCCGGGGGCGAGTTTGCCGCCTGGCAGCGAGGTAGGCAGCAAGCTGGCCGAGTTCACGATGCGTCCGGGAGCGATGGCGGGAGGTTGGGCGAAGACAACGGACGCCGTTAAGCCAAAAAAGGCCGCGAGACGAATCACGCGGCTAGTTACCCCAGAGTTTCAGGAACGACCGGCTCAGATTGTCCATTCGCTCGCCCAAATAGGGCGCGAGGGAATCGACCGGATGCGCGGGCAGGCGGTCTTGCGCCGATGCATATTGGTACTTCTCGCTGGTACATTCGAGACGCCGCGCCCGCACGTCAAACGTCCAGCGCACGACATCCACGTAGGGCTCTTCCGGGCCGGTGTAGTGTTCCTGATCGATGCGGCGACTTCCCCCGTCGTTCGAGCCTCCATCGACGCTCACCCACTCCACGCGCAGCGGCACGTCGGAATTGCCGTCCGTGTAGTACCAGCCGTGGTTCCAGCCATGGTCGAAGATGCATTTTCCGATTTCAATGCGGGAACCGGAGGCGTTCCTGTACCACAGATGATATCCGGGCAGCAGGCTGCGCGGGCCCGGTTGGCAGTCCACTTCCAGCCGGGAACCATCCGAAAAGCTGCGGCTCCAGCGGACTCCACGCTTGGCGACGAAGCTGCAATGGCCGAGGTCGTCGATGTCGTGGCGCAGCAAATCCCCGTTCTGGGCCTGAGTTCCGCTGACGTCGACGCCGTTAAACTGCGGGCTGAAGTAAGCCAGCAGATCCTGGTCGGCCGCGGCCGGCAGGGCCACGGAGGAAATGCCCGCGCTTAGAATGAGAACCCGGATCACTTTCGATTTGTTCATTGCTTTTACCGTTACCACTGCTCTCAATTATGAATCGTAATCAGTGCACCCGTTTGCGTGCTGTAACCGTCAAATGACGCCACAACAGGAGCGTCGCCGTTGGGAAGATTTCCAGGCACCACGATATTGAACTGATACTCACCCGGCGCCACCAGGCCCTTGAATTGGATGGTCGCGTTGGCGCCGCCGATGGTGATGGTCGGGTTGACGGTCAGGCTGCCGGTTGCGGTTTCCGACCCATTGACAATCGCGGGCGCGGTTTGCCCGAATCCATTCGCGTAGAGCACGATCACCTCATTGGGCTTGGCGGGTGTCGTCAATCCCGGATACAACGTTGCCGGCCCGATATAGCTTCCATTGGCGTGCGTGGCGGCGACGTAGGGGCCGGCTCCGAACTGGAAAAATCCGGGAGCAAAAGGCTGCGTCTGTGCGGTCGCGCTCGCCATCGCTCCTCCCTGGGAGTTTGTGAGTTGAACCTCCACCGGGCCCGTCGCGGTGTCCACCGGCGTCAGCACGTTGACCTGGGTCGGGCTGATGTAATAAACAAAGGCCGGTTTACCATTGACAGTCACGCTGACTCCATCCAGCATGGTCGGCAGTTGGCCGTTCACAAAGTCGGAGCTCTGCCATTCGCGCGTATCGGGCGCCAGCCCGAACCCGAAGATTTCAATCCAGGTATTCAAAGCGATGGTAGTCCCGCCGCCGGTGGCATTGACCACCGAGTTGATCGCCGCGCCCGACGCGGAGAAACCAGAGATTGCCGCCACGAAACCGTCTCCGCCTTGCAAGGAAGCCGGGCCGCCGGGTATGCGCTGAGCCGCGTTCAGAGTCGGGAAATCCGATGACGCAGTCACTCCCGCGATATAGGCGGTGCCGGAAGGCGAAAGCGCAAGGGACAGCCCGGCGTCTTCGTTCTGGCCGCCGAGGAAAGTCGAATAAACCTTGGTTCCGGTGGAGCTGAATTCGGCCAGGAATGCGTCCCCGAAACTGTTGTGGACTACCGGAGGCACCGGTCCGTGGTTCATGGATTGGATGGCGCCGGTTGTCGTGGGGAAATTCGGCGAATCGGTGAATCCGGCGACAATCACGTCGCCCGCGCCATCGAGGGCGATTGCCATTCCCGTATCATCTCCGCTTCCTCCCAGGTAACTGGAGAAAAGGAGCGCAGTTCCACCCGGATTGAACTTGAGCAGGAAGGCGTCGCCAAAGAGCTGGTCGACAAAGAGCGGAAGGGAGTAGGGGCCCGCAAATCGGGTCTGGAAGGCGCCGGAACTGGTTGGGAAATTCATGGAGGTGGTTCCTCCCGTCGCCCAAACGTCTCCGGCCGAATCAACCGCAACGCCGGAGACCCAGTCGTCTCCGGACCCGCCGATCAGAGTCGAGTAAACCAGACCGGAGCCCGAATTGTTCAGCTTAGCCACGAATCCATCGCCGAAATTGAAGAACTCGTTGAGCGAGTCAGTGCCGCCGAAAGTACCCTGGAAGGCGCTGGCAGTGGTTGGGAAATCCGATGAGAGCGTGTAGCCGCCAACATAGGCGTTTCCGGAGCCATCCAGGGCGATCGTGGTGGCAAGGTCATCGCTCGATCCTCCCAGCAACGTGGAGTACAGCAGCGCCGAGCCGGCGGGATTCAATTTCGCGACGAACACATCGCCGCCGATTACGGCATACCCGCAGCAGGGGAAATAGGACTGCCCGCCGTTGCCCGCATACGTCGTGCGATAGGCTCCCTTGGTGACTGGAAAATTGGTCGACGAAGTGGTTCCTGTCACATAGGCATCACCCAGCGTATCCAGCGCAATCGCAAATGCGGCATCATCGGAGTTTCCGCCGAGATAAGTCGAATACACCAGGGACGCGCCGTTCGGGCTCAGCTTGGTGACGAAGGCATCCCCCTGCGTGATTGCGAAGCCAATCCCCGCAAAGCCGCCAAAATTGGGTTGGATGGCGTTTGCCGAAGTCGGAAAGTTCCTGGAGTTGGTGTATCCCGCCACGTAGGAGTTGCCGCCGGAGTCGACGGCGATGGCCATACCGACGTCGTCCGCGCTTCCGCCCAGGTACGTCAGAAAGATCAGAGCTCCACTCGAAGAATACTTGGCCACGAATGCATCGCCGGTTACGATGTCGCTGCTCCCACCGCCAAATCCGGTTTGGTAGACGCTTTTGGTGACTGGCAAATCCAGGGAATCGCTGTAGCCGGTGACGTACACGTTATTGCTGGAATCGACCGCTACGCCACGCGCTGCGTCGCTCGAGGAGCCGCCAAGGTACGTGGAAAAGACCAGTGTGGGATCGATAACGAGTTCGTAACGGGGATCAAACCGCCCGACTCGAAAGCCCACGCGATTGCCGCCCAGCAGCTGGAATCCGCCTTCGATGCGCCTCTGCTCCCCAGCAATCCTCTGGTAGACAACCGGCGCGGCCCAATGCACCTGCCTCGAAGCGGTGAAGATCAGCAGATCGCCGTTCCCGTCGAGCGCGAGCTTCCTCGCCCCGGCCCATTCCACTTGAATCTCGGATGGCGCTGCGCCGGGAGCGACCACGAAATCGTGTTCCAGCTGGCCATGGCTTCCGTAAAAGACCAGATCCACTCCACGGTAGACGCCGGAGTAGCGGACCTTCGAAAAGGCCTTCAGGCCGGTTCGCCACTGTTCCGCTGGCCCGACCAGGTAATTGATGCTCCCGGACGAACCGCCGTCGCCCTGGGGAGAAACGGGCTGGCTACCCACCAGACGCATGGAGACGGGAACTCCGCCCCGGCCCGTTGTTCCAGAGACCAGATCCGCACCTTCTTTAGACAGGCGGATCGCGTACGCGCGATCGCGGCCAACGAAAACATCCGGCCCCTGTTGCTCGAAAACCAAGCTGCGAGGCGGCGACGGAAGAGCCGGGGTTTCCGAAAAGACTGGCGCACCCAGAAGAATCAACCCGGACGAAATCAGTGACGCGAAACGCAGCAGACCCATGGTTGGCGTGACTTCCCGCAAGTATAACATCCGACGCTCGGACCCCGCATCGCCACGTCCCGCTGCGCGATTGTATGATCGTTGTCATGAGAATCACGACAATTTACCTGGTTCTATTGGCGGTTGCCGCCGCTGCGTTCGCACAGGAGCCGCCCCGTGGGAAGCGTCCCGGGCTCTTCTTCCGCGAGGAGTGGAAAGTGGCGCCGGGCGGATTCGAACACGCCGTCACTCAGGACGCGGTGGCGAATCCGAATCTCGAGTTGAAACTCTACGGGCCCACCAGCAAAGAGATGCAGGAGACGGGCAAGGCGGGAGACGACGGCAATCCGTTACATATCTGGACGGGCCTGTGCACTACACCTACCGCGCTGGCGTTGCGCGACAGGAACAACTACGTGGATCTGACAGGCCTCGCCCGGATCCGCTGGGTGACTAAAGTCTCCGGTTTTCATAAGGTGCGGCCGATCGTGAAGCTGGCCGATGGCACCTGGCTGGTGGGTGACCACGAGGACGGTTCCACGGTGGATTGGCTGGAGAGCGACTTCTCGCTCTCGGAAGTCCGCTGGCTCCGCCTGGACATCGACAAAGTGGTGACCAAGGGCCTGTGGGTGCAGCATCCCGATCTGAGCAAAGTGGATGAAGTCGGGTTCGTGGATCTGCTTCCGGGCAGCGGCCATGGCGCTGGCGGCTGGTCTGACGTGGCGTCGATTGAGGTTTACGGCACTCCGGTGAAGCGCGAAGCCGGCGCGCACTAGCGCGCAGCCCCGTCAAGAGCGGCGGTGCAACAGGTAGAAGACGCGGTCGACGTTGTACTCGACTCGAAAGATGTGGTCTGCCCGCGGGTCGGCGCGGAATATCTTCTCTATTCGATAGTCGTTTTTGAGGAACGCCAGGCTGGGCCGCCCGGTGAAGACTTCGTATTCGCGCCCGCGCAAGGCGATCCATTCAGGCCGGAAATGCTCCAGCATGCGAGGCAGGGTTCGTTCGTCCGGATTCCTTTTCAGGAATTCGGTGACCTCGCGGTTCGCCAAGCCGGGATAATCATAAACCGGCATGCGGGAATAATAAGCAATGTAGCCTAACGGCTCGCAACCGACGCGGTCGCCCGGTTGTTTGTGGGTGAACAAATACTTGCCCAGCGCTTCCCGCACCGGCGTCTCGATGTACTTCTGAATGTCGTGTTCGGCGCGAAACGTGGTGGGGAGAATCGCGACGATCGACAACGTGTAAACGAAGCACAGCACGCCGCAAACCCACGGAATGAGCCGCGCGGCAACCGTGCGGTACAGCAGCGGGCCCAGGCCCAGCACCATCGTCAAACACCCCAGGGCGCCGAACGGCGGCATGTACCAGCCGGCGATCGTCGGCACCAGGAAGGTGTAATACAGCGAGAATGCGGCGAAGGCCGCGATCGGTATCAGATAGAACTTGTCGAAATCGCGCAGCATCGCGACCACGCCCAGCACGATCAGCAACCCGCAGATGCGCGCGATGTATCCATGGTCGGCGAACCGGACATCGAAGCCCACGCCGTGCCCGGCGAACCAGGGGCCTAGCGGAATGAGAATCTCATCGATTCGCTCCGTGAGGAAAAACAAGAATCGCGGAGAAGACGGAGGATGCAACTGCCACCATTGCCGGAACAGGCTCTTCGCCACGATCGTGTTCGGCACGGGCGATCCGTAATAGAGCGTGGTGAACACCAGCCACGGAGCGTAAGCCGCGACCGCGACGGGAAAAGAGAGCCGCAGCGCGCGCCAGTTTATCAGTACGTACACCGCCAGGACGAGGACGAAGATCGCGAAGTCGGGACGCGCGTAGACGCACAGCGCCATCGCCAGTCCCAGGCGAACCGGCCGCTGGTGAAGCGCTTGGTACATGGCATAGAACAGGCTGAAGCACGCGACCTGCGTTTCCATTCCGGCCATGCCGAAAAGAATCTGCTGGTGCTCGAATGCCAGGTACGCGCACAGCAGACACGTGAGCCAGATGTTGACCCGAAACTTCGGCGTGAGCGTGATGGCCGCGGCGAGCAGGACCGTTGGTATGGACAACACGGCGGAGACAATCTTAATGAAGTTCAGTCCCCAGCCCGCGTGGAGGATGTCGGCGGCCAGCGGGATAAGAACGCTGGCCGGGCTGGTGAAGCCGTGCACCGGAGGTGATCCCGGGTGATAGTGCGTCAGGCCCAGGCCGTTGGCGAAGTTTTCCGAATGCAGGACGGTGATGAGCGCGTCTTCCCAGATGCGGCCCGTGTACCACCAGAAGAAGAGCCGCAGAAAGAATCCGGCCAGCGCGATCGCAAGGATCGCGGCGCGAGGGCCCGGAGTCAGGCTGTTCAGTTCGGACGGCAGAAAGCGCCGCCAGAGAGCGAGCGGCGCGGCATCGGCCGTAGCGGGAATGGCCGGGTCGGCCATCCTTACTTTAAAGCGTCCAGCAACGACCGCTGGCGGGTAAGGCGTTGCTCGCGTTCCTGGGCGAAGCGCTGGATCCCGGCGAAGATCGATCCGGCATCGAGATGCGCCTCCGCGATGACGTCCGGTTCCAGGCCGCCGCTGAGCCACTGGTTGTCCCAGTCCGACGTCAGCGAGTAGGCGTCGGTAAGCGGGCCGACGTCGCGCAGCGGCCACACGCGGCGCGTTCCGGTGCTGACCACCATCAGATCGTAGTGCGCTTCGGGCGGCAGCACGGAGTTGCGATAGGCTTCGGGCTGCCGGTCGAACAGTTCCTCGCTAATGGCCGCGATCACCTTCACGTTGATCCCGGCCTGTTCGAGCTTCGGCAGCACGCTCACCAGGTTGAAAGTTGAACTGGAGCCTTGCGTGACCACGTAGCCGTGCTTGGGATGGCCCGGCGCGAAATCGCGAATCACGTAGAAGCCTTTGGCGGCGGCCTTCAGATCCGTGTCGGCGAACTTGCTGCGGTCGGCCACGGGGAAATCGGGCCTGGCGACTTCGATGGTGATGATCCCGACTTTGCCCTCGTGCGCCGCGATCTCGGCGGCGGCGAAGTAGCCCGCCGCGACATCGTTGTAATCCCAGAAATTCAGGTTGATCACATGACCGCGCGGGAACAGCTTCCAGACTTGCGGCGAGAAAATTCCGAAGTGCGTGCGGGCGTCGGCGGCAGTTTCCGGCCCGGAGTGCCCGGCCAGAATATGCAGCACGCCCATCTTGAACTTCGTATCCTGATGCTGCTGGCTCCAGACGCGCGCGGGCAGGTACATGAGCGGCGTGAACGCGCCGTAGGTTCCGCTGATGGCCCAAACGCCCGCGAATTTCTTGGGATCGAGCGAAGCGCTTTGGCTCACCAGTCCGATGGCGGTGGAGACGTTGCCGGCCTCTTGAATCGCGGCCTTTAAACGCGTGCCGAGCGGATTCCTTTCCGGATCGTAGTGGCCCCAAATGCTGCCGTGTTCCAGGTTGATGGACTCCGATAGATCGGCTGCGATGGTGACGAAGCGGTTCTCGGTGACGTAATTCACCCACTTGATGATTTCCGAGATGCCGCGGCGCGTGCCGGCGACTTCGCCGGCCTTGCGGAACAGCGTGACGCCGATTTCCTTCTCGGCGCCCGAGACGCTGTTTTTCACTTTGAGCTTTTGGGGCTCGACAGGCAGTTTCGCAACGCGCAGCCGGTCGTCGAGGAACGGATCGCGCTTGGTGTCGATGCGGAGCTGGAAGTCGTCCTTCAGCGAATCGCCGATGGCCGCCAGGCGATCTGCCAGCCAGTCTCCGAGGCCGTTGCGATCCAGCACGCTCATCGCGACGTCAATGTTGGTCTTGAACTGGATCAGACGCTCGCGCGTGTCGGTCACCGGCCCCTGGCGGATGCCGGAGAACTCCACGCCATAGCGCTGCTCGAAGGTGTTGGCCAGCGCGACGAAGTAATCGGAGTTCATTTTCATCGCGTAAGGGTGGCTGGGGTAGCCGACGAGCTGATTGGCGTCGCCGAGTTTTCCGTCGTGCGCGGCCGGCCAATAGCCTTTGGTTGTGTTACCAATGACGATCATGGGACGGCGGTCGGCTGGATCCCAGCTTTCCATGGTCTTCAGCGCGGCGACCACCTGGTCATAATTATTGCCGTCCTCGAGCGTGAAGACGTTCCAGCCGTAAGAGGTCCACTGTTCGGGAATCTGGTAGCCGTCGAATTTCGAGGGAACGACGCCGCCGATGAGCGAGTCGTCGATGCCGGCGTTATTGTCGGAGAACAGGATGCGCAGCCGCTTGCCGACCTGCAGCGCGAGCGCCTGCGTCTTCAGCTCCTGGGCATGGCCTTCGGTCATGGCGAATTCGCCTTCGAAGGCAATGACTTTCGGACCGGCCATGGACGCGCCGGCGATATCCCAAAAGGCGGCTTTGCCTGCGGCATTGGCGACGCCGACTCCGGACGGCCCGCCGTTCACGTCGTTGGTGACGTCGGTGCTTTCCGCGTGGCCCTGGAGTGCACGGATGCCTCGGATCTTGGCTTCGGCAAACAAGGGATGATCGGCCAGGCCGTTATCGGCGAGCAGCGTCTGGAGCGCGCCGCGTCCGCGGCGGAATCCGAGCGCGTCAATCGGCAGCATCGCGTCGTGGGGGTCGACGTAATACCGGCGGTCGCCCGTGGCTTTGTATTTGCGCGCCATCGCGGCGCCCAGGATGATCCAAAGCGCATAGCAGGTGGGGATGCAGTGGCCGCCGGCGAGCATGAACTTGTCGCTATAGGGGTGCTTGGGACGGCGGTAATCGAAGCGCAGCCCGCCAAAGTCCGGACCGGCCAGGTGAACGGCGACGTTGTAGGGCGTGTAGGCCAGCGGGCCGCCGAAGTGCCCGGTCTGGGCGTAGTTGCCGAGCAGGACCAGCGTCATGCAAGTCATAAAGCCGACGTCTTCCAGGCGCTCGCGGTCGTAGGCGAGGCTCAGCGGCTCAACGGGGGAAAGCAGGGTTTGTGAGCTCAAGCGGCATTCCAGTCCCTTCGGCTGGGTCGGGTAATCTCTTACTATGCCAGATTCCAGGTTCGTTGGGCGCCGGGGGAGCGGGGACAGACGGAACGTTCCCTTCATTGACGGTAAACGGTCCGTCTGTCCCCAATTTTCCAATTTTCCCCTCCGATTTTCTTGCATGGGCTCGCAGAGCGCGCCTATGCCACTGCGGTAATTAGAACGCGTACCCGACGGAGACCTGGTACGTCCGCGGGGGCACGAAATGCGTCCCGCTGAACGTCGAGAGGAAATTATACAGCGCCACCTTGTTGGTTAAGTTGGTCACCGTGAAGCGCAGCGACGTTTTGCGATGCTCGGCTTTGAAGAGATTGTCGTCGCCGGTGGCGAAGTCGAACAGGTTGCGCGGGTCCACGCGGTCGGGATTGTGGTCGTTGTTCTCGGTTCCCGCCTGGGGCAGCGTCAGCAGCGTCGACGTCACCGGGCCGCCGCAGCTCCGGATCGGGCTTTGCAACGTCGCCGCCACGCCGCCGCACGCCAGGCCGATGTCCACCTGTTGCGAGGGCGTCAGAAACTCCATCGCATAGTATGAATCGGGTACCCCGGTCACCACCAGGCCGCTGTCAAAGCGCCAGATGAACGTGGCCCACGGGCCGTCTTTGCCGCGCTGGTACCGCAGATTGACGGTCTGCTGGTAGGCCTGGTCGTGATCGATCCGGAAAACCCCCGGCACGTTCGCGGTGCCTTGGAAGATCAGGCCGCCATTCTCCGGCGGGAAGTAGCGCGCGCGCGTATGTCCGAACGTCATGTACCCCATGAATCCGTGGAAACTGGTGGTGCTCAGCCGGCCGGTGACGCCGTCCAGCTTGGAATTGTGCCAGGCGATTGGGAACGTAATGGGCGTATTGAACAGCACGTCGAAATCGTACGCGTTGTGCGTGTATTTCCAGAAGTAGTCGGCATCGAACACCAGGTGCGACCCGATCTTCTGCTGCAGGCCGGTATTGAACTGGTTGCGGAAGCCCGGCTGGATGGGCACGCTGGCCTTGGCTCCAAAGACGTTCTCAGCCAGGCCGCCGCTGCCTGTGGCGCTCGACAGCAGCAGGTTTTCGTTGAACGGAGTTTCGAACGTGCGCGAGTACGCTGCCCGCAGCACCGTGCCGGTGCGACTCACCAGGTAAGAAAGACCCAGCCGCGGTTCGATTCCATTCTTCGTCACCAGGCCGTCGTACTGGTCATCCCGCAGGCCGGCGTCGATGCTGAAATCGCCGAACCTGATGTTGTCGGTGGCGTAGAACGCGTATTGGTTGATGTTACCCAGCCCATGAAATTGGAAGTACGAGCCGCCTTGCAACAGATCGTACGGCGCCAGGGTGGGGAACAAGCTAACGAGTGCCGGGCTGGTGATGCCCAGGCTGAAGTTCTCCAGCAGCCGCGTCTGCTGGATCTGCGTGCCGAATTTGAAGTTGTGCCGGCCATGCGTCGTGTTGACGTCCGCCTTCACGCCGTAGTTGGTCAGGAAGCGGTTCTGCGATTCCGTCGCGGGCGTGTCGTCCAGCGGGTCGCGGCTCGCGTAGTAATTCACCTGGTCCCGGCGCGAGAATACGTTCACCGTCAGTAGAGTGTTCGATCCGAAGGTGCGCTGGTAGCTGGGTGCGACGTTCCAGGTGAGCACGCGCTGCTTCTGATCCTGGCTCAACTGATCGTAGCTATTCGGCACCTGAAACCAGTTGCGGGCCAGGAAAATGTTCAGATGAAAGACATCGCGGCCGTCCGGCACCCAATCCACGCGGTCGAAAATGTTCTCGTTGTTGCCGATGTCATGGATGGGCAAATACTCTGGTGTGTCTAGAAAATGACCCGTGCGAATGCCGTTGATCGCGATGAAATTGCCCAGCTTCGCCGTGCCCCAGCCTAAGGTGGCGTTTTCGCCATACGTTCCAAACGATCCCCAATAGCTTTCGATGGACCCGAACGGCTGCGCGCCGAGACCGGACTTGGTCACCGCGTTCACGATCAGGCTCGACTTGTCCCCATATTGCGCGTCCGGCGCTCCAGTGATGAGCTGCATGCTTTGGACGGCGTCGGGCGGAAGCTGCGTCGAGAACACCTTGCTTTGCTGGTCGCTGATCGGCTGGCCGTCGATCACAAAGCTCACTTGCGCGTGATCGCCCAGCGGATGAAAGAAGCCGTTGGCGTCCGCCGCCGTGCCGCCCGTGCTGTTGTTGATAACGCTGCTCAGCCCCGCGGCCGGGTCGAAGGTCGGCATTTTGGAGAATGCGCTGGAGTCGGCGTCCGTGTGCGCCGAGGGATCGGTGTCGATGAGCGCTAAAGTCGCGCCCACGTTCACGGTCGTGGTGACCTCGGCCATCTGCAGCGTGAAGCTCAAGCTGATCGGCGCCGGGCCCACGATCTCCAGCGGCTGGCGCTGGACGCCGAAGCCCGTCGCGGTGATCGAGATTTCATACATATTTAGCGGCACATTGTTCATTCGGAACGTGCCGGTCTCATCCGTTTCAACCGTTTGGGCGTAGCCGGTAACCGGACTCCGCAACTCCACGGCCGCCTTGGGAATCGCCATCTGGGATGGATCCAGTACCGTGCCCGTGACAGTGCCGCTGTTGACGGACTGACCGAGCGAATTGCTGGAGAAAACGACAAAGAGTGTCGCCAGGCTGAGCAACAATCCCCGTTGCATAGAAGGCCCTCCATTCGAATCGAGCAGCCGAAGTGCAACTCTGCGCCCAGATTTTCAACTAGCGAAAAGACTTAGAAAAAAAGGCCGACCGGACAGCGGGTGCGCGATAGGACCCTGCATCGTGGCGTGTTATCGCGCAGACCGGGCTATTCGGGGAGTTGCGCGGGAGGCTCGGGAAGCAGCCACGTGAGAGCCAGGGCGAGCGCATAGACGCCGATTCCGACCACCGTGGCGGCCTGCGTCAACCGGCCCGCCGCAGCGCCGGCCGGCATCAGTGCGGCCAGGTGCGTGGTGATGAGCGAGGTCGAAGTGCCGAGCATCCGCCCGCCCACGTTGGCCGCGAATCCTTCGCCGGTGCCGCGCAGGTGCACTGGATACACACGCGGCAGGTAATTGCCCCAAAAGGTGAGCTGCGCCACCGTCGTGAATGCGGCCACGAAGATGCCAATGCGGAACATGTCCAAACTGTGCGTGGACATGTACAGAAAGACCAGGGGCGTGATCGCAAGGCCGGGAATCAGGAACAGACGCAACAGCGCGCGCCGGCTGACGATCACTAGCGCCAGCGCGGCCAGAACTATGCGGCCCGCCAACCCGCCGAACTCCTGCATCCCCTGGATGCTGGAGATGGCTTGGCCGCGGGCCGCGGGCGCCATGCGCGCGACCTCGGCCAGGCCCGGAGTAATCTGCGGAGACTGCTGAATAGTGGAAAAAGCCGCGCCGTACGCGCAGGCAAACAGCAGCGCGGTCACGATGGTGACGCGCCGGTAAGCCGGTCGGAAGAGTTCGGCGACGCTCGGCCGTTCCAGCGTGCCCGTCAAGCGCTGGTGTTCCCACTGTGGCGATTCCGGCAAGAACGGACGGATGATCGCCAGCGGAATCGCCGGCGCGACCCCGGCAATTAACGTGTAGCGCCAGGCCGCGTGCCCTCCATAAATGCCGGGCAGTACTGGGCCCCAGCGGCTGGCGACGTAGTATGCCGCTGCCGTAAGCACGCCGCCGAGGGAGGCAAAGGCCTGCGTGTATCCGAGCGCGGCTTCACGCGTCCTGGGATCCGGAAAGATTTCGGCGACCCACGCGACGGCCGCGACAAATTCCACACAAGTGCCCGCGAAGGCCAGCGTGCGGAAAATAAGCAGCGGCCCGAGCGCGGTAGCCAGGCCGGCCGCGGTGCCGGCGAAGGCATACAGGAGGATGCTCCAGGTCAGGATGCGGCGCCGTCCCAAGCGGTCGGCCAGATAACCGCCCCACAGGCCGCAGAATCCACCCACCAGCGGAGGTATCCAGAAAAGGGTACCTGCCCAGTCGCGGTAGTCCGCAGTGCCGGGCTTGAGATGTCCCAGTTCGATCAGCGCCGGTTGGAGAATCAGCGGCCCTACCAGCACTACATAGATGTCGAACAGGAAGCCCATCGCGGCGACGGTGCAAATGGTCCATTTCAAGGGCGTTGAAATGCGCGGGGCTTCGCCGGACATAAACCGCAAGCCTAGCACAGGGCTAATCGGTGTGGGCCTTCTTGTCGATGGATGGGCAGAGAAGGGTATGGGCATGAATAAGCGTCTTCTAATTCCGGGAGTTCTTTTCCTTTGCAACGTGGCGTCCGCTGCGGTCTGCCTGGCTGCGGGTGACTGGAGACGCGCCATATATTGGGCCGCATCGTCGGCATGCATCGCCAGCGTCAGCCTGTAGTTGCGGCCCACGCACCCCTGCGTGCGAGACAGCGATATGATGTTCCCCGGAGCATCTATGCGCTGCTTGCCGCTAACTGCCATCTACCTTCTGCTTTCTGCCACAGCCTTCGCCGCCATTCAGGAACCGGTCCGCTTGGACACGGGACTTGTCAGCGGCATTGCCGGCTCCAGTCCCGAGGTTCGGGTCTTTCGCGGGCTTCCCTTCGCAGCGCCGCCCACCGGCAATCTGCGCTGGCGAGCGCCGCAGCCGTCCCCGCAGTGGGAGGGTGTACGGAAAGCCGACGAATTCGGTCCGGTGTGTATGCAGCCCGCGTTTCGCGGCGCGCCTCCGCCGCGCAGGAGCGAAGACTGCCTGTACCTGAACGTCTGGACCGCTGCGAAGTCCGCCGCCGACCGGCGTCCTGTCATGGTCTGGATTCATCCCGGCGGCTACAACACGGGCTCCGGGTCTTCGCCCGCGTATGATGGCGACGCGCTGGCCCGCCGGGGCGTCGTGCTGGTGACCATCAACTACCGCCTCGGCGTGTTCGGCTTTTTCGCCCATCCCGAGTTGACCGCCGAATCGGATCGCCGTGCCGCCGCCAACTTCGCCTTCATGGATCAGATAGCCGCGCTCGAATGGGTGCAGCGGAACATCGCGGCGTTCGGCGGCGATCCCAAGCGCGTCACCGTGTTCGGCGATTCGGCCGGATCGGCCAGCATCTCGAACCTGATGGGTTCACCGCGCGCCAAGGGCCTGTTCCAGCGCGCGATTGGGGAAAGCGGCGCCTGGCTGGGACTTTCGGTCGCGCCCGTCTCGACGCTGGCAAACGCCGAAGAAACGGGTACGAAACTGGCCTCGGAATTGGGCGCGCATTCGCTCGCGGAGCTGCGTGCGAAACCCGCCGAGGAAGTCCTGAAGGCCGGACGCGGCACCGGCCCGGTAATCGACGGCTGGTTCCTGCCTGAAGATGTCGGCGCGACGTTCGCCGAAGGCAAGCAGAACGACGTCCCGCTGCTGGTTGGATCGAATCAGGATGAAGGAACGTTCTTTCTACGGCCGACCACGGCCGAGAAATTCATCGAGCGGGCGCGCAAGCGTTTTGGCGATCGGGCCGACACGTTCCTGAAGCTCTATCCGGCAGCGAACGACGAAGAAGCCAACGCATCGCAGCTGGCGGCTTTCCGCGACGAGCTGGGATTTGTGATGCGCCTGTGGGCGAGCGCTCAGGCCAAGACCGGCAAATCCAAAGCCTACGTCTACTACTTCACACATCAGCCACCCGCGCCAGCAGGCGCGTCTCCGCGAGGCGCGTTTGGCGCCGGCGCGACACACGGCGCTGAGGCAGCCTACGTGTTCCAGAACCTTGCACCGCCGCGCGCTTGGACAGATCTCGATCACGAGGTATCCGATACGCTGTCCTCCTACTGGACCAACTTCGCCGCGCATGGCGATCCGAACGGGAAAGGTCTGCCGAAATGGGCTGCCTTCGACGCCTCCCAGAATGACCGGCGCATGATCCTGGGAGACCAGGCCGAGATGGGTCCTTCGCTCAGCCGCGATCAGATCGCTTTCTTCGAGGCGCTGTACGAGAAGCAGCACGCCTCGAATCCGTAAGCCGGGAGCTTAGCGCGCCCCAAACTTATCGAACGGTACCGCGTCTTCGACGTGGATCCGGAAGCTCACTACCGACACTGGGCCACGCACCTCGTTGTAACCGGGGTTGGTGATGTGCTGCCAGTCGGCGGCAACGTAGACGCCGCGCCACAAGTGCACCGTGTAGTACGTTTCGAAAATCTTCTCCAGGCCGTAAGTCAACCCGCCATCGCCCAGCAGAAATCCCAACCCGCCCAGCGCCAGGTACCGGCGATGGTCGCCCGAAATTCCGTTGATAATGTACACCGCGCCGATCTTGTCGTTCGGCCGATGCCAGGGCCTGCCGGCGAAGTCAGAGCCGATTTCGGCGGTCCGGTCCACTTCGCTATAGGCGAACGATTCGGTCCGGCCGTCATTCCAGCCCAGGCGCCCGAAAGTCCGCCACAGGCTGGTCAGTGGCTGCTCCACGTTCAATCCGAAGCCGTACTTGATGCGGCCTTGTACCCGGTATTTGGTAATGTCCGGGACCGCGTCCTGACCCGAAAGATAGCCATCGATCGCTTCCCGGTAGCTGCCCATGTTGGCGTGATTGACAAAGCTCAGTAGCCGGAAGGTAGTGGTCCGGTGCGGGAACAGGACGCGCCGCTGCTCCACTTCAAAATTCTCGGCCCGCGCCCGAGCGAGATCCCAATCCAGCGTGATGCCGTTGGCGACGGTTGGCATCAGCATCTCGCCAAAGCGGAAGGCCCAGTTCCGGTCGTCATATTCCGCAAACAGCCCGTAGGTGTAGCCGCGCGTGTCGGCTGCGTAGTCGTAGGCGCCGTTATTGTCGGCAGTCCAATTCATGAACTGCAAATGGCTGTCGCTGGCGCCGGAATTGACATCGAAGAAATCCACCGTGCTCATTTTGCCCGCTCGAAACTCCAGACGGCGCACCGGAAGCGTGGAGGAGAGCGAAAGGGGATTCCGCGTGGCCTCGATCGATTCGTCGCTCAGCGGCAGGATGTAATGCAGCATCATGCGCGCCATGTAGGGCGCCTTGGACAGCGATGGATTGCGCACGACGTCCAGATTCGTGAAGCCCGCGACGCCCAGCGCATTGCTCAGGCCTGCGCCTCCCGCTTCTTCCACGTCGGCGAGAACTTCAAAGTCCCGGGTGATCTGGAATCCCGTATACAACGTCAGAACCCGTGACGTGGCGTGCTCGGGGTCCGGGCTCAGACTGTTCGGTCCGCTGTACGCCGCGGGAAACGACCCGTGCTGCTGCCGAATGAAGTTGGCTTGCCCCGACACCCACAGCCGGTCCCAAAACGATCCGCCGGAGCTGGAATCCTGCGGCGGCGCCGGAACATCCTGCGACGGCGATTGAGTGGAAACATCTTGTGCCGAAAGAAAGGGCAGAAGCGAGCCGAGCAGAACCAGGGCCAATGCGCGCAAGCCTACTCATGGTGCGGGATGCCCAGCCGGACTGTCAACGCAAAACAGGCATTGACACGCTAATTTGTTCGGTTTGTAACGGGCTTGTCACATTTGCCGCCGGCGTAAAGTGGCACTATGGAATCTTGCCGGTTTTCGCTCGATGCTTCCTGGTCGTTTATGTGACCGCTTTCTTGTGGGGGCAGTCGACCGCGAAACGCATCTTCGTGGCGGATCTCGGCGACAAGCCGGCAATGCAGGAGGTTCGGAATTTCCTTGCCGCCGACCTTCGCAAGTCGAAGGTCTTCACGCTAGCCGGTTCCCAGGCCGATGCCGACGCCGTGTTGAGCGGCCACGGCGATCTGTGGGTGAAGGGCTATTACAGCCTGAATCCGCGCGCCGGGACCGCTCCGGCCAACGGGGAGCCGATCTACGGCGGATATATCTCCGTGGAATTGAAGGATCGCTCCGGAGACACGCTTTGGTCGTATCTGGCCACGCCCCACTACGGTTCGCATAACATGGCTCGCGATCTGGCCAAAGATGTCGTGAAGCATCTGTTGGAGAGCCCCCTGGGCCAGGAAGGGCATTGATCGCATGATGGCGCGTTATCTGTCCGCAATCCTGTGCGTGCTGACACTCCCGGCTCTGCACGCGCAATCCGGGGCCGCGCTGCGAGGCGCGGGCGCCACCTTCCCGGCGCCGATCTACCAAAAATGGATCGAGGCATTCGAGGCGAAGTATCCGGGCCTGCCGATCACCTACCAACCCACCGGATCGGAGGAAGGGATGCGGCGTCTGGGCGCGGGCGGCGTGGACTTCGCCGCGGCCGACGTTCTGCCTACCCGCGAAATGCAAACGAAACTGGGAGTGGCGTTGTTCCCTTCCGTGGTCGGCGCGGTGGTGCCCGCCTACAACATCCGGGGCCTGGCTCGGGATCTGCGCTTTACTCCCGAAGTTCTGGCGGATATTTTCCTGGGCCGGATCACAAACTGGAATGATCCTAAGATCCAGTCGCTCAACCGCGCCGTGAAGCTTCCTTCGGTGGCGATCACGGTAGTCCACCGCTCCGATGGCAGCGGCACCACGTTTGTCTGGAGCGAGTTTCTTTCCAAGACCAGCGCCGAGTGGCGGGCGGCCGTGGGGGAGGGAAGCACGCTGCGTTGGCCGGTGGGACAAGGAGCGCAAGGGAATGGCGGAGTCGCGGCCTTGCTAACGAGCACTCCTTTTTCCATCGGCTATGTGGAATTCATCTACGCGCTGCAGAACGAACTCAGCTATGGAGCCGTGCGCAACGCCGCGGGCAGGTTTATCCGGCCCGAAATCGACTCGATCGGTGCCGCCGCCCGAACCGTCGACCCGGCTCCGGATTTCCGCATCTCCATCACCAACGCGCCTGGGCGCGACGCGTATCCCATCGCCTCCTTCACCTGGTTCCTGATGCCGTCCAGGATGCCTGAGCAAAAGCGGCAGCGGCTGGTGGCGTTCTTGGACTGGGCGCTATCGGCCGGACAACGCCAGGCCGCCGCTCTGGGCTACGTCGCCCTGCCGGAGGATCTGGCCGGACGCGAGCGGGCCGCTGTCGCACACTCCAACCACTAGCCGTCGCCGCCTGCCGCGCAATCCTGTACCATGGGCGTGGAGATTTTCGCATGACCCGATTTCGCCTGACTCGTTTCCGAATCCTGGCGCTCACCGGAGTCGTCGTGGTGGCGCTTGCGGGAGTGACCGTCGCGGTGGTCCGCGCTCAGGAGTACAGCCGCCGTACCAGCCCGCCGGCCAGGGCCGCGGCGGTCATCGGCGGCGACCACATCACCATCGACTATTACGCGCCCTCCATGCACGGGCGCAAAATCATGGGCGGCCTGGTTCCCTACGGCGAAGTCTGGTGCACCGGCGCGAACTGGGCTACCAAGATCACCACAGAAAACGATCTGGACATCAACGGCCTGAAGGTTCCCAAAGGCAGTTACAGCATCTGGACGCTGCCGGGCGAAAAGGAATGGAAGCTGATCGTCAACAAGCAGACCGGCCAGTTCCACCTGGACTACGACGAGAGCCAGGACTTCGCCCGCGTGGCAATGAACCTGAAGAAATTGCCGTCGCCGGTGGAAACGTTCCGCATCGAAATTGCTTCCGCCGGAGGCAATCAAGGCACACTACACCTGATCTGGGAAAACACCGACGCCTGGGTGCCGGTTACCGTGCTGCGCTAACGTTGCCCAGCCGCTCAGCCCGCGTTTTGCGCCAGGCTGTCGCCGAGCACCTGCCGTCCGTAGATCCGCAGCATGCGCCGCGCGACGGCCAGGTCGCGCTCGAACTGCTCTTTTTCCGCCGCCAGCAATTGCTCGGCAGTGCGGAAATCAATGCCCGCCGACAGGTCGTGCGCGCTTAAAAGGTCGCTCACATAGCTCGCCAGCCAATGCTCCGATTTGATCAGCGTCTGCAGGCGCGCCATCGTTTTCTCTTCATCCAACACTTGAGTGCTCATATGAATCCCTCCGGTACCGCTCCTCTTGTTTCGTTTCTCGTCGCGAAACTGTCAGGTCAGAATACTACGAAATCAGTCGCAACCGCTCTGGCCGGGCTCGGCCGCTCACACTTCGTCGTGTGGATCTCCGTCATCTTCGTAGGCGGAGGCATCGAACGAGCGCAGCTCGCGCAGCAGATCTTCAATGCTGCCGAGCATTTCTTCCGCCGCGGCCGCCAGCGCGTGGCCCGTGCCCAGCCGCATCTTCAATAACCGCGGCACATCGCCGGTATCGGACAGCAATTCGCCCGCTTTGCGCGTCAGTTCATTCAGCTCTCTCGGATGGAGTTGCATGTTCAGTTCCGCCCGCGTTTCACGCCTTGGCGATAAATGTTCGGCGCACGTTGTGCCGCGGACTGAGGCCCGCTGCTTGCAATTCCTCGGTGAAAAGCTGCGGATAGTTGCGAACCATCCGGCGCGCGATCGCCAAATCCCGTGCAAAAGTTTGCCGGTGCTGCTCCAGCAGCCGTCCGGCCGTATCGAACGTGATGGCGCCCGCAGCGCGAACCTCCAGCATAAGGTCGTCCACGAACCGGGAAACCCAGTGCTCGGGGCCCACGCCACTTTCGCGGCTGAAGGACGCCCAGGGCAGCTCCTGCATCGCGTTCGATGCCGGAGAGGCGGCCGCCGGGTTCGTCGCCGCCGCCGCCGGTGCGCCGCTCGAGATCTCGAAGACCTTCGGGGCTGCTTCCGCCGGTTCGGCCGCGTTTTTCTGGACGCCGTGCAGCACACGTTCGACGTTCAGGGCCGCCGTGTTCGCCCGTTCCGCCAGGGGATGCTCGCGGCCCACACGAGCGCTGATGGAAGCGGCGATCTCGGTTGCGCGGGAACGCGCCTCAGAAAGGGTGTGGAGCAAATATTCGTAGTCAGCTTCGGTAATGCGCAAAATGGAAGTCTATACCCGGCGCTGGCTTAGTTCAACAGGGCGCCGGCCTGTTTGGTACTACCCGGCCTACACTGTCCGCGCCAGCTTGGCCGTAATGATGGCCTCGCCGACGTGCCGTTGCGTATGTTCGGCCAGATGCACTATCAATCCTACCACCGTGGTCGGCAATTTCTGCCTGCCAACTTCACGTTTTTCGCGGAGCGCGGCCGAATCCAGCGCCCGGATCACGGCCTCGGACCGGTCGAGCGAGTCGTTCACGGCCCGCAGCAGGTCTTCGCGGCTTGCTCCGGGATCCATCTCATGCTGAATCGCTTCCACCTGCTGGTAGGTGAGCGGCAGGCCCTGCAAATAAGCCGTCAGCCGTTCAACGCTCCCGGCGATATGCCGCAGTTGAAACCCGAGCGGCGCCAGGCCATGCGGCCGCGCCCAGATTTGCGCGTCGCTCAAGCCTTCGGTCCAGTGCGCCAGGTCCTCGCGCGCCTGGGCGTAGGCGTACAACGTCGGCGCTACCAGCGGGTCGACTGCTTTCAGCGGCCCTCTCAGCCACGGTTCAACATTCATCGTTCTATTTTCGGCCGGGGTGAAGGGGCCAGCGCAAGTCTGGTAGTATGGCGTCGATGGCCTCCCCCGAATTACGATCTTTGCGCTCACAAGCGCCCGTCGGCGAATTTAATCTGAGCCGCCTGGAGCGCGTGATCTACGGTCCCGGCAAGGTTTCCGCGCTGAGAGATGAGATGGAGCGGCGCAAGCTGCAGCGTGCGCTCGTGGTTACTACCTCGATCGTGGCCGAACTCCCGATTTTGAAGGACGTCAGTGAATCGCTGGGTCCCTACTGCGCCGGCGTGTTCACCGGCGTGGTGCAGCACGTTCCGCGCGGCACCGTGAATCAGCTGGAAAAGGAAATTGAGCGCGTCCACGCCGACTGCGTGGTCAGCTTCGGCGGCGGCAGCCCGATCGATTCGGCGAAAGTAGCGATTTTTGGGCTGCTCGCTTCGCGCGAAGTGGTGCACCTCGCGGTTCCCACCACACTATCGGCGGCCGAATTCACGCATGCCGGCGGCGTCACCGACGAAAGCACGCGCGTCAAAAGCGGTGTCTACGACCCGCGCGTACTGCCGCGCACCGTGATCTGCGATCCCGCGTTGACGCTCGCTACGCCGGACTGGCTGTGGGTATCCACCGGAATGCGCGCGCTCGATCACGCCATCGAAGGCGCCTACGCCATTCGGCACCAGCCCATTAGCGACGCTCTGGCTTCCAAAGCCATCGCGTTGTTTGACGAACATCTCGCCGCCTCCATCCGGACCAAAGGCGAAGAACAGCTGGCGCACCGCGGCCATTGCCAGATGGCGTCCTGGTTTTCCATCTATGGAGCGATGAATACGCGCTTCGGCCTTTCCCACCTGCTGGGCCATCAGATCGGACCACGCTGGGACGTGCCGCACGGCATCACGTCGTGCATTACGCTGCCGCACGCCATGCGCTTTATGGCGGACATCGCGCCCGACCGTTTCCGGCCCATCGCCGAGGGCTATCATATTCCGTTCGATCCGGCCAATCCCAAGCAGGCCGCGTTGGCTTGCGCCGACCGCACGGCAGAATTCATCGCGCAGTTCGACGTTCCCGCCACGCTGAAGGCCGCCGGCGTCCCGCACGATGAGCTGAGCCAGATCGTCGCGCCGATCGCGCACGAACTGGCGCATCAAGGCGTGGTGGACCGCCCCATGAGCGAAGCCGAAGTGCTGGCGCTGCTGGAAGCCTGTTACGCATGAACCTCAATAACTCCGTAGCTCTCATCACCGGAGGCAGCGCCGGCATCGGGCGCGCCATCGCGAAGACCCTGGCGGAAAGCGGCGCGCGCGTCGCCATCACCGGCCGGGACAAAAAACGCCTGGAGGATACCGCGCACGCGTTGGGAGTATTCCCGATTCAGGCGGACGTGTCCAAGGAAGCCGACGTCCTGCGCACCTATCGCGAAGTGCTCGGCAAATTCGACGCTCTCGATATCCTGGTCAACAACGCGGGCATCGGTTTCTTCAAGAACCTGGTGGATTTCGACTTGGCCAGCTTTGAAGCCACCTTCGCCACCAACGTCACCGGCGCCATGCTGATGGCGCGCGAAGCCGCGAAACACTTCATTCAGCGCAAGCGTGGGAACATCATCAACATTTCGTCCACGGCCGGATTGCGTGGCGCTCCCAACGGCACGGCCTATTACGCGAGCAAGTTCGCGTTGCGCGGCATGACCGAGTGCTGGCGCGGCGAGCTGCGCAAATACAACGTCCGCGTGATGCTGGTGAATCCCAGCGAGGTCATCACCGATTTCTTTCAGACCGCCGGCCTGTCGCAAAAGGTCAACGATACCAAGCTGCGCGGTGAAGAAATCGCCCACGCGGTAAAGGCGATCCTGGAAATGGACGATCGCGGTTTCACGCCGGAGCTTTCGGTCTTCGCCACGAATCCGGTCGACTAGCCGGGCTTTGGAACTGCTCGCGCAGCGTGTCCCACTCGTCCGATCCCAACCGCTGGAAGCATTCCTTCACCGTAATGTCAGCGACCGGCAATGGATGGCGACCCGTTCGTTTGACTTCGTCCAGCAAGCGGTCGCAAATGCCGATGACCGCGGTAAACAACAGAGCAGGTAGGATGGCCAGCTTGTAGCCCATCGCCTGGGCGTCGTCCAGGGATACATCCGGTGTTTTCCCGCGCCACACCAGATTCAACAGGCACGGCCCTTTCACCAGCCGGGGCACGGCCGCCACTTCCTCGATGTTCTGCGGCGCTTCCACGAACGCCATGTCCGCGCCCGCTTCGAGGGCCGCGTTCCCACGCCGGATGGCTTCTTCGAATCCCAGCACCGCTCGCGCGTCCGTCCGCGCGATGATCAGAAAATCGGGATCTTCGCGGGCCGAAACAGCCGCGCGAATCTTCGCCAGATAATCCTCCAGCGGGACCAGGACTTTGTTGTCCAGATGCCCGCACTTCTTCGGAAAGCCCTGGTCTTCAATGTGAATGCCGGCCACGCCGCGCCGCTCGTACTCGCGCACCGTGCGCGTCACGTTCAGCTCATTGCCGTAGCCGGTATCGGCGTCGGCGATCACCGGCGCACGAACCGCGCCCGCGATGCGCCCGGCGTTCTCCACCATCTCCGACATCGTTACCAGGCCGTAGTCGGGATATCCCAGCGTCGCCGCCGTGCCCGCGCCAGTCATGTAAACGGCCCGGAAACCTGCCTGATCGATCATGCGCGCCGTGATGCAGTCGTAAGCGCCCGGAGCCGCGATCAGGCCGTCCTGACGCAACAGGGCGCGAAGTTCGCTCGCTTTGCTCATGGCAACATTGTCCCCTGGTTCTCCAGATACTCGCGGAGCGCCTGCAGCGCTTTGGCGCGATGGCTCACTTCCATCTTCCGCTGCAGCGGCGCTTCACCGAACGTGCAGGCGAACGGCGGATAGAAAAACAGCGGGTCATATCCAAATCCGTTGACGCCGCGCGGCGCATCCGTCAAGCGTCCTTCTACTTCGCCGCGGAAGGTGCGCACCAGCTTGCCGGCGTTCGCCAGCGCTACGACGCAGACGAAGCGCGCTCCGCGATCCGCCGCGCCTTGCATCCGTTCCAGCAGCAGCCGGTTGTTGGCCTCGTCCGTCGCCCCTTCGCCCGCATAGCGCGCCGAATAAACGCCGGGCGCCCCGCCCAGCGCGTCGACTTCCAGACCGGAATCATCCACGAACAGCGGCCCATCGCAATGTTTGGAATAATACAGCGCCTTCTGGACCGCGTTTTCTTCAAACGTCGCGCCCGTCTCTTCGCACGGCGGGATCGTCTTCAAACCCGCGAGCGGCTCCACTTCGAACGAATTTGCCAGCGCCAGCCGGAACTCCCGCAACTTGCCGGGGTTGGTGGTCGCGCAGAAGATCCGCAACGTCAGAGCCCCAGCGCTGCCTTTTGAATTTCAAACAACTCGCGGATGCCGTGCCGCGCCAGCTCCACAAGGCGACCCAGTTGCTGGTCATCAAAGGGCGTCTTCTCGGCCGTGGCCTGCAACTCGACGAATTTTCCCGCGCCGGTCATGACGACGTTCATGTCCACTTCGGCCTGCGAGTCTTCTTCGTAGCACAGATCCAGCGCCGCTTCGCCGTTCACGATGCCGACGCTGGTCGCTGCCACGCGATCGGTCACCGGCAGTGCCTTCAACGCCCCAAACTGCACGAGTTGCTTCAGCGCGAGCACGAGAGCGACGTAAGCGCCGGTGATGGACGCCGTCCGCGTGCCACCGTCGGCCTGCAGCACGTCACAATCGACGATCACCGTCCGGTCGCCCAGCGCCGCCATGTCCACCACCGCGCGCAGCGAACGTCCGATCAGCCGCTGGATCTCATGCGTGCGTCCGGACAACCGCCCTTTCGACACTTCGCGCGGCGTACGCGTCGAGGTCGCACGGGGCAGCATCGAATATTCGGCGGTCACCCAGCCGCGTCCGCTGCCGCGCAGGAATTGCGGCACCGCTTCCTCCACGGTCGCCGCGCACAGCACGCGGGTATGACCTACTTCGATCAGCGCGGACCCCTCCGCGGTCATCAGATAGTCGGTGGTCATGCGCACCGGACGCATCTCATTGGCCAGGCGCTTGTCCGCTCTCATTGCGTGCTCGATTGCAAGGAAAAGTACAGCAGCAGCGACATCAGCGCGATCCCCAGCAACACCAGGAGCAGGCAAGGGATGGCGGAAAGCGCCGATTTGGCCGGCGGCGCTTTCCGGCTGCCGGCCGATCTGAATTTAGCCATGAAATTTCAGTGTAGATCGGCCCCAGCCCCCGCCGCCGGGGGTTTCGATGCGCAGGACATCGCCGCCGCGGACTTCGAAGCGCGCCTTGCCGGCCACGAAAGTCACGCGCGCTCCGCGCTGCAGCGCATTCCTCCCTGGCTTGCCCGGCCCGCCGCCCGCCAGGCCGTAGGGTCCGCGCGACCGGCGATCCGAGAGAATCGTCACCTGCGCGGGAGTGAGAAACTCGAATTCCCGCACGATGCCGTCGCCGCCGCGATGCCGCCCTCTGCCGCCCGAGCCAGAACGAATGCGATAGCCGCGGATTCGGAGCGGATACAAATGCTCGAAGGCCTCTACCGGTGTGTTCCAGCTGTTGGTCATGTGAGTGTGGGTCGCGCTGGCGCCGGCGGATACCGCTGACGCGCCCATCCCGCCGGCGATCGTCTCGTAATAGGCAAAGGCCTGTTTGCGAAACGGATCCCATCCGCCGAAGCTGAGATTATTCATCGTGCCCGAACTGGCTGCCGGGATGAGTTCGGGAGCCGCTTGGGCCAGCGCGCCCAAAATCACGTCCGTGATGCGCTGCGACGTTTCGACGTTGCCGGCCGCCATCGCCGCCGGAGCTTGCGCGCTCACGACCAGGCCGCTGGGCGCAATCACTTCGAGCGGCCGCATCACGCCGGCTGTGTACGGGATGTCCTCGCGCACCAGGCACCGGAATACATAGGTCGCCGCCGAGACCGCGACTGCATAATTGGCATTCACCGATCCTTCCACCTGCGGATCGGAGCCGGTGAAATCGACGGTGGCGCGATCGCCGTGAATGGTGACCGCGGTCGTGATCTTCACCGGCTTGGCGGAAACGCCGTCGTTGTCCAATTGATCTTCGAAGCGGTACCGGCCGTCCGGAAGACGGCGGATCGCGGCGCGCAGCATGCGCTCGCTGTAATCCTTGAGCGCGGTCATGTTGCGGCTGACCTTCGCCATCCCGTACTTAGCCGCCAGATCCAACAGCCGGCGCTCACCGCGCTGGATGGCCATGCATTGCGCCAGCAAATCGCCTTCGCGTTCCACCGGGGTGCGGACGTTGGCGAGAATCAGCGCCAGCATCTCGCGATCCATGCGCCCGCCGCGCACCAGCAGCACGGGAGGAATGCGAATGCCTTCCTGGTAGATTTCGCGCGCCAGCGGCATCGAGCCCGGACTCATTCCACCGACGTCGGCGTGGTGCGCGCGGTTGGCCACGTAGAACGCCGGCTTACGGCTGCCGTGCAGGAAGACGCCCGACACCGCGGTAATGTCAGGCAAATGCGTGCCGCCGCGAAAAGGATCGTTGAGAATCGCGACGTCGCCGGGGCGCAGGTCGAAGGCGCGCATCGCGTGCTGCACCGAGAGCGGCATCGCACCCAGATGCACCGGCATGTGATCGCCCATGGCCACCGTTTCGCCGCCGGCGTCGTAAACGGCGCACGAGTAATCGCGCCGCTCCTTGATGTTCGCCGAGAACGACGTCTTGCGCAGCACCGCGCCCATCTCCTCGGCGATGGACACCAGCAGGTGACGGAACAGCTCCAGTTCGATGGGATCCGTCTTCATGGTTTGCAGGAGGCGATGCTCACCAGAAAGCTGGCGGCCTTGTGCCAACGTCCGCCGCCTTCTGTTTTTTCGATCGCGTAGCTATGTGTGGCGGCGTCGGGTTGAAGGCGCCAGACGCGCTCACCGGTCCGGCCATGCGCAAACTTGATTGGGCTCGCGCTGGCCAGCTCGATCGCCCAGCTTTCGCCGCCGGTTTTGGTCTCGTACAGTTCGTGTTTGCCGTTGTCCAGCGTTGCATCCACCAGCAGGGAGCCGTTTTCCGGCGAATCGAACCAAAATTTCTCGATGGCGGCCACGCGGCTTTCTTCAAACAGCGGGCGCTCGCGCCAGGTTTTGCCGCCGTCGGTGGTGATCAGCAGGAACGGGTCGCGCGGTGCGCTTTGCAGATTCGCTCCGGAAATCCAACCATTCTGAGGGTCGATAAATTGAATCTGATCGAGCCCGGAATAGCGCATGCGCGCGGCCGGCTCGGTCCACGTCACACCGCCGTCTTCGGAAGCCAGCAGGACCGAGGAAAGCGTTGTGTCGGAAGTGTGCAAGTCTCCGGTCAGAAAAATCTTGTTGCCCACTGCTTCCAGGTTGGCGAGTTCCAGATAAACCTGGCAAGGATTGTCCTCGTTGCAGCTGAGGCCGGCGGCTTCCAGCTCGTCGGAAACGCACTCGTATGGAACCTGTATCGGCTTTCCGTTGTTTTGGAGTGGCGTCTGCGCGTTCAGCAGGGTCGCGGCCAGCAGCAAGAGGATGGACCGAGTCACGCCGTGCTATACCTCGAATTGGATCCCTTGCGCCAGCGGCAGCTCGTTCGACCAGTTGATGGTCACGGTTTGCCGCCGCATGTACGCTTTCCAGGCATCGCTGCCGGATTCGCGCCCGCCGCCCGTGTCTTTCTCGCCGCCGAACGCGCCGCCGATCTCCGCACCGCTCGTGCCGATATTGACGTTGGCGATGCCGCAATCGCTGCCGCGCGCGCTCAAGAACGTCTCGGCCGAGATCATATTCGTCGTGAACATCGCCGACGACAAGCCTTGCGGCACGGCGTTGTGCCACGCGACGGCCTGTTCCAAGGTATCGAACTCGATGAGGTAAAGAATCGGCGCGAAGACTTCCTCCTGGAGGATCGGCATGTCTGCGCGAGCTTTCACCAGTGCGGGCCGCACGTAACCACCGCCCAGTTCTTCGCCACCGTAAATCACCTCGCCCCCCTCCTTGCGGATGCGTTGGAGCGCCGCTTGCATCGCTTCCACGGCCTGGCGGTCAATCAGCGGGCCCATCAGAGTAGTTTCTTCCAGCGGATTGCCGATGCGAATCTGCGCGTAGGCGGCTTGCAGCTTTCGAGTCATTTCCGGGGCGATGCCGCGTTGCAGGAATAGCCGCCGGATGCTGGTGCACCGTTGCCCCGCGGTGCCGGCCGCGCCGAACAAAATCGCGCGCAGCGTCAAATCCAGATTGGCGTCATTCATGACGATCACGGCATTGTTGCCGCCCAGTTCGAGCAGCGTGCGGCCCAGCCGCCGCGCCACCGCTTCAGCGACGATGCGGCCCATCCGCGTCGAGCCGGTGGCGCCGATCAGCGGAATGCGCTGATCGTTGATCAGCCGGCTGCCGATGACCGAGTCTTCCCCGATGATTAGGTTGAACACGCCGCGCCAGCCGTGCCGTTCCAGTACGCGCTCGCAAATCTTCTGCACCGCAACGGCGGTCAGCGGCGTTTTGAGTGACGGCTTCCACAACACGCAATCGCCGCAGACCGCGGCGATCAGCGCATTCCACGACCACACCGCCACCGGAAAATTGAAAGCCGAGATTACACCCACCACGCCCAGCGGATGCCATTGCTCGTACATGCGATGCTCCGGGCGCTCGCTCGGCATCGTGAGACCGTAGAGCTGGCGCGAAAGTCCGACGGCGAAGTCGGCGATGTCGATCATCTCCTGCACCTCGCCTTTGCCTTCGGCGAGAATCTTGCCCATTTCCAGCGTCACCAGCGTCCCGAGGTCATCTTTGTTCCGGCGCAATTCGTCCCCGATCTCGCGCACGATCTGGCCGCGCTTCGGGGCAGGGAACATGCGCCAGCGTTCGAACACGCCGAGGCTGTCGGCCACCATGCGCTCGTAGTCTTCGGGCGAAGCCAGACGGACGCGGCCGAGCTCGCTGCCATCGGCGGGGTTGAGCGACGCGATGGTAGGACCGGACCCGGGCGGCTCAATGCCCAGACGCTCCAAGACAGAATGCCGCGTCAATGTGCCAGCCATCGAAAACCCTCCGGTCCGGTTGCGAATTTGCGTCCTGCCTGCGCCACAAAGCGCCCGATTCGGGCGGCCACCTGGGCCTGAAACTCCGGATCGAGCCAGGCGGAGAAGTCATGCCGCCTGCTGATCGCGTAAGCGGCCTCCCGCGTGGTCGCTCCGCGTGGCTTCACCGCCCGCACATGCAGCGGATCGCCAAGGATGTTCTGATTCGTCGCTTCCAACGCCAGCCCAGCCAACTCTTCAGGGTCGCACGGAAGCAGCGGAGCGAGTGTGGCGAACGTGGTGATACCCGCGCGGCGCAATTCGCGAACCGCCTTCAGCCGGCAAGCGACGGTCGCGCAATGCGGCTCATACAACTTCCGGACGGCCTCGCGATTCGTGGTAAGAGAAAAGCTGACGCGCAGTCTCGTCCGGCGCGACAGCTCAGTCAATTGCCCGAGATCGCGGACGATCAGCGGCCCGCGCGTTTGAATCACGAACACCGCCGGCGGGCTGGCGATTAATTCGGCCAAAATCTCTGGCATCAGCTGCTCCGCTGCTTCGGCAGGCTGATAGGGATCCACCAGCGGCGAGCAATAAATCACTTGATCCGGACGCAGCTGGCGCCGCAGGAGCTCCGGCGCATTTTTCTTGAACGTGGTGAACTGCCCCCAGCGCCGCCAGTCCTCCGGCTTCAAACCGCCGTATAGGCGCATGGTTGGAACGTAGCAGTACGTGCACCCGAAAGTACAATTGCGCGCCGGCGTCAGCGAATGCGTGAATCCAGCTCCCGCGATGTAGCCGGTCGTTGCGCTCAGAACGCTGCGGGCTTCGGCTTCGAACACCTGGAACATCGGCAATTCACACGGGCATCGCCAGCAGCCTGCGGCGCAGCAGGTCGAGCGCGATGTTGGTGGAGAACGCGCGCACGCGCTCGCGATCGGCCGGCCACTGGATGCGGCGAACGTCGCTGCCGCCGGGCCACGCGAGTCCGATGAACACCAAGCCGGCCTTCTCTCCGTCCGGCCCCGCGTAGCCGGTAATCGACAAAGCGTAATCCGAGCCCGTACGCTCTCTCGCCCCTTCAGCCATCGCCCGCGCCACCGGTTCGCTCACCGCCGAGTGCTCCGCCAGCATCTCGGCCGGCACGCCCAGCAGCTTCTCCTTCATCTGATCCGAGTACGTGATAAACCCGCCGCGAAAATAATCCGAGGAGGAAGGCACTGCGGTGATCCGCCCGCCCAGCAGTCCCGCCGTCGCACTTTCGGCCACGGCCAGGTGCGCGTGCCGCTCACGCAACAAATCACCGGCCACTTTTTCCAGCGAATCGCCGTTGCAGGAATAAATGCGGTCGCCGATCAGCGGCTCGATCTCCGCGCTGGCCTTGGCCACCAGCGCTTCGGCTTCCTCCGCCGTGGGCCGCCTGGCGCGCAGGTGAACATGAATCTCGCCCGAGACCGCCAGAATCGTGGTCGCGATTTCCGGATAGCTTTTGTACACCGGCGAAATCAGCTGATCCAACTCCGATTCCGAGATGCCGACGCAACGCAGCCAGCGCGTGCGAATCACCTGTGGCGGCAGCAGCTGCTGGAGCCGCGGCACGCAGTAGCCCTCGAACATCGGCTTGAGTTCCATCGGCGGACCTGGCAGCAGCATGATCGCGACGCGGTCGCGCAGGATCCACTGGCCCGGCGCCGTGCCGCGGTCGTTGGGCAGAATCTCGGCGTTCTCTACCACATAGGCCTGCCGCTTGTTGATCTCCGCCATTTTGCGGCCGAAATAGCGCAGCCGCGCCTCGATGCGGTCGCAGATGTCCTGATGAAAAATCAGCGGCCGGTCCAGCGCCGTAGCCACCGCGTCGCGCGTCAGGTCGTCTTCGGTTGGCCCCAGTCCGCCGGTCAGCACCACGATCTGCGAGCGCGCGATCGCGCCCAGAATGCTGTCGGTCAGCCGCTCCCGCTCATCGCCGACGACGGTCTTGCGCACCACTTCCACGCCCAGCGCGTTCAACTGATCGGTGAGATACAGCGAGTTCGTATCGACCCGCTGCGGAGTCAATAATTCCGAGCCCACCGCGATGATCTCGGCGTCCGCCATCAGGGAAGCGGCCGGCCGGCGATGCCAACGTCCACGCGGAAAAGCGCGTTGTTGGTGCAGACCATCAGAGCGTGCGAAGGCGTGAACGCCAGCCCCACGATGCCGGGGCCGGAGAGGAACAGTTCCGGATTGCGGTTGTGATCGAAGCGCACTACCCCGCGCCGTCCGCCGAACGAAGCCGCGACATACAGCCGCCCTTCGTCGTCGAACGCGAGACCCTGCGGACGGCCCAGGCCGCGATAGTACGTCTCCACTTCACCCGCCGGCGAGATCCGGTGGATCGCGTCGAAGCTGGACGTCGTGGGCCCGGAGACATACAGATAGCCGTCGCCTCCAAAAGCCAGATGGTATGCCGCGATGGAAGGCTCCAGCGTGGCGAAAACATAGATCTGGCGCGAGCGGCCAATCTTGAAAATCGTGCCGCTGCGGTCGCCGACGTATAGATTTTCATCGCCGTCGAACGCGATGCCCGTGGCGACGCCCATGCCTTCCACATAGGTGGAGACCGATCCGGCCTGTGTCGCCTGATAGATGATGCCGTCGTAGCGGCTCGAAATGAGCAGCGTGCCGTCCCGGTCGAACGCGAGGCCGGTGGCGTTCATAATGTCGGAAGCGAACGGCCGGGACTGGTAGTTCAGATCGATCTTGTACACCGACACCGGCGTCTTTTGCCCGCGCGAGCCGCTGAACGTGACGAAGACATTGCCCAGCGAATCCACCGCCGGGTTTCCCACCGGATACAAGCTGTCCGCGATCTGAATGCCGATGTCGCAGGTCCACGCCTGGCTGGTCTGATTGCCCGCGGCCACCACCAGCTCGCCTTGCGATGCCCCTTCTGGCACGCGCACGATGACATAGGAATCGGACCCGATCACGATGGGAGCTTCCACATCCCCGATGGTGACGTGCGGCCGGTCGGCGCGCGCCAAACCAGCGCCGCGAATCTGAAATTCCCCACCCGGAATGGCCGCCTCCGGAGTGACACGGGATATTTGCGGGCGGCCATTAGAGTCCTTCTTAGAAGCCATAAGAGAAGAGATGAAACCGATCTAATAAGAATATAGCAAGCGCGCCGTAGACACCCGCCATTACGTCGTCGGCAACAATGCCCCATCCGCCCGGCAGACGTTCCAGTTGGCGCACGGGCGGCGGTTTCCAGATGTCGAACAACCGGAAAAGCACGAACGCCGCCAGCCAAATCTTCCAATTCTGCGTTGCCGCGCCGGCCAGCGCGATCCATTGCCCGATGACCTCATCCACTACGACGATGTGCGGATCGGCAATGTTCTCGGAGCGCGCGACTACATCGGCGGCCCAGATTCCGGGGAAGAGCAGAATCGCGGCCAGCACCAGGAACGTACCGCGCCCGGAGCCGGCATAAACGTTAAGCACGATCGCGATGACCAGCGCCGCGAACGACCCAACAGTCCCTGATGCCACCGGAAAAAAGCCGCAGCCGAACCACGTCCCGATCAGATAAGGAACGGACCTTCGCTTCGCTCGCCGCGGTTCAGCGCTCATCGGCCTGGTCTTCTCCTTCTGCGCCTCCTGGGCCTTCCGCGCCTTCTGATTCTTCCGGCTGGATGGGCGTCGAGATCACATACTTCTCGCTCGCCCAGTTGCCCAGGTCGATGATCTTGCAGCGCTCGCTGCAGAAAGGAAAGAACCGGTCGGCCGGTGTCACTTCCTTCTTGCAGATCGGGCACTTCATCGCGTCGCGGCGAGTATCGGGAAAGGCGCTGGCATGCGCTCTTCGGAAGCTGCGGTCAGCGCGCCGACCAGATCGTAATCGTGCGCTTCGGTGATGCGCAGCCGGCGAATTTCCCCAGGCCGCGGCGCAACGTCGCCATAATCGTTGATGTAGCAGACGCCGTCGATATCGGGCGCTTGTGTGGCGAGACGCGCCTGCCACAGCAAGTCACTTTCCTCCGAGGGACCCTCCACCAGCACGTCCGCTTCCTGCCCGACGAGCTTCCGGTTGCGCGCTCGGGAGATGCGCCGCTGCAGCGCCATCAGCTTGCGCTTGCGGTTGTGGATCGTGCGGCCGTCCACTTTGCCATCCAAATGAAAGCTCGTACTGGTGTCCTCGTCGGAATAGGAGAAGACGCCCAGGCGATCGAACTGTGCCGCCTTCACGAAATCCTGCAGGATCTGGAAGTCGGCCTCGGTCTCGCCCGGAAATCCCACGATCATGCTGGTCCGTATGGCCACGCCCGGTATCGTCGCGCGGATACGCTCCAGCAGCTTCAGGAAGAAATCGCCGTGCGAGCCGCGTTTCATGCGCTTCAAAACGGCGGCGCTCGCATGCTGCAGCGGCATGTCGATGTATTTCACTAGCGCGGTGTGCTCAGCGATAGTATCCAGCAGCTTTTGCGTGATCCGGTTTGGATAGCAGTACAGAAACCGGATCCACTTGGCGTGCGCTGTCTCGATTTGCGCCAGCCGGGCCATCAGCTGCGCCAGACCGTCTTTCAAGCCGAGATCCTCGCCGTACGACGTCGTGTCCTGACCGATTAGATTGATCTCGCGCACGCCCTGCGCAAAGAGCCGCGTCGCCTCCACCACCACCGATTCAAACCGCCGGCTGCGGAACTGGCCCCGGTACTGCGGAATCACGCAGAACGAGCACGGATGGTCGCAGCCTTCCGCGATTTTGATGTAGGCGTAGTGCCGCGCCGTGGAAAGCACGCGCGGCGTCAGGTCGTGATACAGATACGGCTCGAACGGATTCGCGGGCGCCTCCGCGCCTTCGCACAGCGCCACGATCTTCGGCAGCTCATTGGTGCCCAGCACCGCGTCTACTTCGGGAAGCTGCTCGCGGATCTGATCGCGATACCGCTCGACTAAGCATCCGGCGACGATCAGCTTCCGCGCCCGCCCGGTTTTCTTATACTCGGCCATCTCCAGGATCGTGTCGATAGATTCCTGCTTGGCCGGATCGATGAAGCTGCACGTATTCACCACCAGCACATCGGCGTCGGCGGGTTGCTGCGTCAGCTCATGCCCGCGTTCGACAAGCTGGCCCATCATGACCTCGGTATCGACGAGGTTCTTGGGGCAGCCGAGACTTACAAAACCGATTTTCAAGGTGGTGAATCCGGGCGAGCGTTACGAAATTCCAGGATAGCAAGTCGCGTTGGCCTTATTGCGGCTCGAACCCCAAATGCCACCCCAAGCGCGCCCCGTCGGCCCACAGAATCGGCTTGCCGAACCAGTTCGATGACTCGCCCGGCCCGGTCACCGCATGCGCCGCTCCCAGCACGAAGGCGCACGGAGCCTCCCCGAGTTTCGCGATCCGCGCTTCCAGCCACGAATCGGTACCCAGCGGCGCGGCCAGCACCACCGGCGTCCCGGGAAACCACGCGAGCTTCGCGCCAAACTCCGCATCGTCCTGGCGTTCGGGCACAGGCAGCGCATACGCCCGCCGGTATTTGCCGATCGCGCCATCCAGATCTTTCACCGCGACCACCACTTTCACGATCCCGGTCCACTTGGCGGTCGTCGGCTTCCCGCTCGGGTACGCGCGCCGCTCGCGCGGCGTCAAATCGTGAATCAGGAATGGAAAAAATCCGCCATTGGTCGGCCCCACCTGCGAGTTCTCCCATTCCAGTTCCACGCCATCGGGTCGCTTGCGCCCGCCTTGAACCGGCCCCGTCACGGCAATTCCCGCATGGCGCAACTGCTCCACTTCCGCTGCGATATTCGCCGGCCGGATGGCCCACGCGCACGGCCCGCCGTCGGACTCCAGAAACTTGTGCCAGTAATGCGCGGCCACCGCCGCGGGATCTGCATGCGGCTGGATCGCGATCAGTTCCAGATACGATCCATCGGGGAAACTCGCCAACGCCATCTCTGTCGCGTGGTTGGAATGCGGGCCGCCATACTCGCTGGGCACACCGGCGGCGCGCAGCGCCTCCGCCATCGCGTGCAGATCCTTCCCCGCAACGGTGGCGTGGTCGATGTGAAGTGGTTGAGCCATGGCAGCGACCGAGAGAAGGACACCGCCAAGCAGCCGCATCATGACAGCGCGGCCAGCTTGTCGTCCAAATGCTTTAGCGCGGCTGCCAGTGTTTCGCGATAGCGCGGGTTCTGCGCCGTCTCAAGGTCATGCACCACGCGCGTCCGATGGAGTAGCAGACTTTCGCGCTGGCGTAGCCGTTCGGCTTCCGCGGGAGTGATCTGTGGCATTTTGGATGCGGCCCTCAATTCCGCGGATTCGATTTGGGATTCGACCGACTTGCTTTCCCAGCCTCGAGCCATGCTTCTAGTGTGGCACGGAACGTATCACAACCACCGTGGCATCGTCTTCCGTCTGTGCGGCCACCGCGCCGAGGATGCCATTTACCATCGCCTCAGCGCCCCGCGTACGGTTGGCCTGGATCGCCGATAACAGACCGTCATCACCGAACTCGCGGGGCGAATCGGCCCCGGCTTCGGTCACCCCGTCGGAGAAAAGCACCAGTGTGTCGCCGGGCTCGAATGCGACTTCGCGCTCCGCGCAGGCCCAGTTCGCGAACGCGCCCAGAACAATCGCGGTCGGCGCCAGACGCTCCGTCAAGCCCTCACGCCGGAGCAGGATCGGCGCCGGATGCCCGCAATTGGCGTATCGCAGCCGCCTTGTCGACTCATCGTAGGAGCCCAGGAACACCGTGGCGAA
Source organism: Bryobacteraceae bacterium (assembly GCA_035508055.1). GTDB lineage: Bacteria > Acidobacteriota > Terriglobia > Bryobacterales > Bryobacteraceae > Palsa-89. The sequence goes on from DATJNO010000032.1 coordinate 62,813, forward strand.
GTGTTCGGGCGACGTCGATTCGTAAAACAGCCGGTTGATCGTGCGCAGCGCGGCCGCCGGCTGCCGCAGGGCTTCCCGAGGCTGGCTGCGGAAGCACGCTTGTAGATTGGCCATCAGCAACGCTGACGCGATGCCTTTGCCCGATACGTCGCCGAGCACGAACGCCAGACCGCCCGCTCCGCTGTCGAGAAAGTCGTAATAGTCGCCGCCCACTTCCTGCGCGGGAACGCAATGGCCAAAATAGTCGATCGTCGCCAGCCGCCGCTTCGACAGCGGGAAAAGTTGTTGCTGGACGTGCCGCGCGAGTTCCAGTTCGCTCCGCGCCACGCGGCCTGGTCTTGCCGGCTCCAGTTGCTTCGCGATCACGCTCAGCAGCCGCTCATTGTCCCAGGGCTTTTGGACGAAATCGCACGCGCCCCGCTGCATCGCTTCCACGGCCAGATCGACGCTTCCCCACGCAGTCATCACCACCACCGGAGGAACGCGGCTCAGTCTTTCCAGGCGCGACAGCAGATCCAGCCCCTCTGCGCCGGACGTGGTATCCCGCGCGTAGTTCAGATCCATCAGGATCAAGTCGAACGGTCCGCCGCTAGCCGCGTTCAAAACGTCCTGAGGTGAGCTAACCTGGACGCTCGCATATCCCGCGCCCTTCAGCAGAAGACGCAAGGCTTCCAGCACGTCCGGTTGATCGTCCGCCACTAAAATGCGCTGCCGGCCCGGTTCCACTTTCACTGCGAGCATATCAGGCCAAGCGCAACTGCCGTACCAGACTGCCGCGTTGATGGCACGCCGTCTTGAATCGATCCGCTGTCCGTTTGTGGGACGCGCTTGTCCAGTTTCAGGGCCGCGGGCGGCTTACTGCCGCGTGTCGATCAGCTCGGGATGCGCCGCCTCAAACGCCGCAATCGCCGGTTCCTGCTGCAGGATGTAGCCCAGCTCGTCGATACCTTCCAGCAAGCAGTGCTTGGCGAACCCATCCACCGGAAACTCCACCTTGCGCCCGCTCGGTAACGTCAGCGTCTGCGAAGCCAGATCCACATTCACCGTCGCATTGGGATCCTTGAACAGCTCAGCGTGAACGTCCGCCGCCACCACGATCGGCAGCAGCGAATTCTTCAGCGAGTTGTTTTTGAAAATGTCCGCGAACGACGTGCTGATCACCGCCCGAAACCCATATTGCGTCAGCGCCCACGGCGCGTGCTCGCGCGAACTCCCGCAGCCGAAATTGTCCCCCGCCAGCAGAATCTGGCACGTCTTCGATTCCGGCTTGTTCAGAATAAAGTCCGGTTTGGGCTTTCCCTCGGCATCGTAGCGCCAGTCGCAGAAAAGCTGATCACCCAGGCCAACCTTCGAAATCGTCTTCAGGAACCGCGCGGGGATGATCTGATCCGTGTCGATATTGTCTAACGGCATCGGCACCATGCGGCTTTCGAACGGTGTGAATTTTTCCATTACAGCAACTCCCTGACGTCGGAAACTTTACCCGTGATCGCGGCCGCTGCGGCAGTCAGCGGGCTGGCCAGAAACGTCCGTCCGCCCTTGCCTTGCCGTCCTTCGAAATTGCGATTGCTCGTTGAAACGCTGTATTCGCCGGGATTCAGCTGGTCTCCGTTCATCGCGATGCACATCGAGCACCCCGCTTCACGCCAGTCCGCGCCGGCGTCCCGGAAAATCTGGTCCAGCCCCTCGGCCTGCGCCTGCTCTTTCACTTGCACCGAGCCGGGCACCACCATCACGCGCACGCCCGGATGCACCTTCCGTCCCTTCAGAATCTTCGCTGCCGTGCGCAAATCGGAAATCCGCGAGTTCGTGCAGCTTCCGATGAACACCACATTCACCGGATGTCCCAGCAGCGGTTTTCCTGCTTCCAGCGCCATGTACGAGAGCGCCCGGGCCAGTGAGTCGCGCTCCAGCGGATCCTTCAGATCGCCCGGATTCGGTACCGCCGCCGTGATCGGAATGCCCATGCCCGGATTCGTTCCAAATGTAATCATCGGCTCCAGCGCCGACGCGTCGATCGTGATGCTCTTGTCGTACCCTGCGCCATCGTCTGTCGGCAACTGACGCCACGCCGCGACGGCTTTGTCCCACGCCGCGCCCTTCGGCGCATAAGGCCGTCCCGCCATGTACTGATACGTGGTGTCGTCTGGCGCAACCAGCCCTGCCCGCGCCCCGGCTTCGATGGACATGTTACACACCGTCATGCGCTCTTCCATCGAAAGTGCGCGAATCGCAGAGCCGCCGTATTCGAATACCGAACCGGTCCCGCCGCCGATGCCCACGCGCGCAATCAGCGCCAGAATGATGTCCTTCGCCGCCACACCCGCCCGCAGCGTGCCATCCACCTTCACCTGATACGTTTTCGATCGCTTCTGCAGCAGGCACTGCGTGGCCAGCACGTGCTCTACCTCGCTGGTTCCGATGCCGAACGCCAGCGCTCCGAACGCGCCATGCGTCGCCGTGTGGCTATCGCCGCAAACTACTGTCATTCCGGGCTGCGTCAGCCCCAGCTCCGGCCCGATCACGTGCACGATGCCCTGGTGCTCGCTGCCGACGGGGAAGCAGTGGATGCCGAAGTCCTTCGCGTTTTGGATCATCCGCTCCACTTGCGCCGCCGCGACCTTATCCACAATCGGAAACGACCGCGGCGTGGTCGGAATGCTGTGGTCGGTGGTCGCGACCGTTAAATCCGGACGCCGCACTTTCAGCCCTCGCGTGCGCAAGCCATCGAACGCCTGCGGCGACGTCACTTCGTGCACCAGGTGCAGGTCGATGTACACGAGCGCCGGAGCATCCGCGCGCTCCGCCACCACATGGTTGTCCCAAACTTTTTCGATGATCGTGCGAGGTTTCATATAGCTGCCACCACTGCGTCTCCCACTTCTGAAG
>DATJNO010000033.1:0-5274 GCA_035508055.1 Bryobacteraceae bacterium
CGAAGCTTGATGACCAGGCCGCCGGACGGGTGGTCGAGTTTCCGCGGCCAGCTGCAGGACGCGCTGCAGAAAGCGGGAATCCAAGTGGTGGGCACGGCGGCAACGCAGCCTGATTCGCAGGTACTCGTGATGCTGTCCGAGAGCGCGCAGGGGCCATTGTTCGTGGCGGAAGTGACCACGGGCGACAATCGCCAGGCGGCGATGCTGCTTTGGACGCCGCCGCACGTTGAAGAGAGGCCCCGAATGACGCTCATGCTGAAGTCGCTGTGGGAGCAGCCCGAGCCGGTGCTGGACGTTCTGCTGCTCAATTCCGGCGCGCAGATGCTGGTGCTCAGCACGTCCAACGTCACCAGCTATCAGTTGATGGCTGGCAAATGGACTTTCGCATCGGCTGCGCCGCTGGCGCTTTCTCGTCCGATGCCGCGTGATCCGCGCGGGCGAATGCTCAGTGCCGCCGATGGATTTCGTGTTTACGTGCCCGGCGCCACCTGCATTGGAACGCTCGAACCCGCGCTCAAACTGACCTGCGCGGACGGCAATGAACCATGGGGCGATCCGCCGGTGCGCTGGGTGACCGATCGGAATGTGCTGGAATCGGACCGGGCACAAAGCGCACTGTATTCGCCGGCCGTTCCGCCCACGTCAGGAGCCGAAGGATGGGGCAGCGACGTCGCCGCGATGGACAATCCGTGCGCACAAAGCGCCATCGTTATCGCGGATGGCAGTAGCTCCGATCACGACCAGGTGGAGGCGTACGAAATCGCGAGTGGCCAGGCATCGGGCGTCAGTGAACCGCTGGCGCTGTCAGGCGCGGTGACCGCGCTGTGGCCGGCGGAAACGCGCGGCCAAGTGACGCTCGTGGTCCGGGATTCGAAAACGGGAGATTATGCGGCTTCGCGCCTGGGCCTGGCTTGCCCTCAGTAGTTCCCTGGCCTGTTCCGCGGGGGGCGCGACGCGTCCTCGTTACGGCGGTTCGCTGAGCATCGAGCTTTCCACGCCGTGGACCAGTCTCGATCCCGCTGACTTGCACGGCGCGATTTCGCCCGCCGTTGCCGAAACCCTGGTGCGCCTCAATGCGCGCGGCCAGATTGAGCCGTTGCTGGCCACGGCCTGGCGGCTGAACGGCAGGCGCTGGACGTTCTCGCTGCGTCCCAAAATCGTCTTTCACGATGGCGAGCCGCTGAATGCCGCCAATGCCGCGCCCGCCCTGCTGGCAGCGTTGAAGCAGACGCACAGCGACGTATCCGTGCTGGCCGGCGGGCAGACGCTGGTGGTGCAATCGGAGGCGGCCATCCCGGATCTGCTGCTGGAACTCGCCGCGCCGCGCACCGCCATCTTCCGCAAGAGCGATGCAAACCCGCTGATCGGAACCGGGCCATTCCGCGTGGCCGCGTGGGAGCCGGGCAAGCGATTGTCGCTCGCCGCCTTCGACGATTATTGGGGCGGCCGGCCCTATATGGATGCCGTCAACATCAGCTTCGGCGTGGGGCGCGTGCGCGCCGACATCTTCGACATCCCGCCCGGGCCGAATCGCCGGATTCTGCCCGAAGGAACCGTAATCTGGTCGTCGGCTCCGCGCCGCCTGGTCGCGCTGCTCGGCGCGAACGCCCCGCCCCCGTTGATGCAGGCGCTGGCGCTGGCGATTGATCGCGCGCCGATCGTGAACGTGCTCGCGCAGAGGCGCGGCGAACCTGCGTTTGGCCTGCTGCCGCAGTGGCTGAGTGGCTACGCATTCTTGTTTCAAGCGCCTCCGGATCTCGCGCGCGCCCGGCAGATCGTCGCGCCGTTGCGGCTGGGTGCGCTCAGCCTGCGCTATCCGCCCGATGATCCCTTCCTCCGCTCCGTGGCCGAGCGCGTGGCGCTAAACGCGCGCGACGCCGGCATCAATCTCCAGCCGACCGTGGCGCCCAACGCCAATCTGAGCCTGGTGGAATGGCCACTCGAATCGAGCGACGCCGCCGCCGAGCTTGCCCGCCTGGCCGGCCTCCTGGGCCTGGCCGACCGTGCCACTGCGCTCGACGCAGCCAAACCCGATTCTCTTTATCAGGCCGAGCGCGCGCTGCTCGACGAGCATCGTGTGATCCCGCTCATCGACCTGCCCGACACGTATGGCATCGCCCCGCGAGTGCACCAGCTCGCCAGGAATGGTGCGTTCACTTTGCCTCTCGAAGACCTGTGGGTGGAACCGTGAGCTTTCGCGCCAAGGTCTTCCTCAGCATTACAGCCACCGTTGTGCTGGCGGTCTGGCTGGTAGCGGCAGTGGTTTCGGCCTTGGTGACGCAATCGTTCGAGCGCCAGGATGCCCAGCGCACCGCGGCTTTGGTGGCGCAATTCCGGCGGGAATTCGATCGCCACAGCGCCGATGTCGCTCGACGCATCGATGCCGTAGCGGGTTCCGACGCTGTCGAACGCCTGGCGGTGAATCTGACCGGCGGCCAAACCGACACGGCGCAATACTACGGCCAGGCGCAAACACTGGCGCAGGAGCAGTCGCTCGACTTTTTGGAACTCGTCGGCCCCGACACCGCCATCATCAGCTCGGCCGAATGGCCCGCGCGCTTCGGCTACAAAGAGGATTGGCTCGCGCAGCCCGTCGACTGGAGATCGCAGAATGTCTTTCTGAAGCAGGAAGACCTGGCCGACGGTTCCGCGCTGGGATTGATCGCCGTGCGCACGTTGAAGGCCGGCGACGGTTCGTTGTATATCGCCGGAGGGCAGCGGCTGGACAAAGAGTTTCTTGACTCCCTGCCCGTGGCCCAAGGCATGCGCGTGCAGCTCTACCGCAACTTCGCGCCGCTGGCGCCGGCGGAGAGTCTGGGATCGAAACTGGCCGCCGAGCTGGTGAAGGACGTCCAGCAGCAGCCGCGCGAGCTGACACGCGCCAACTCCGGCGCCACCATCACTGCGATTCCACTTTCCGGCCGCGACCAAAAGCTTCTCGCGATTTTGCTGGTGGAGAATTCGCGCGCCGAACTGGCGAGTCTCAAGCGGTACATTCAGGGAACTGCCGGAGCCGTCGGCGGCGCCGGCGTGCTGCTGGGCCTGGTCCTCAGTTTTTGGACCGCTTCGCGCGTCACGCGGCCCTTGCGGGCACTGGCGTCCAGCGTTCGGGAGGTAGCCGGAGGAAAGTGGGACACGCGCGCAGCCGTGGCATCGAAAGATGAAGTGGGCCAACTGGCGCGCGACTTCAATCGCATGACCGAACAGCTCGTCGAGCAGCGCGACCGCATGATTCAGGCCGAACGCGTCGCCGCCTGGCGCGAATTAGCGCGCCGCCTGGCGCACGAGCTGAAGAATCCCCTCTTTCCTTTGCAGATTACGATTGAGAACCTGCAGCGTTCCCGGACGGCGCCTCCCGGCGAGTTCGACGAAGTCTTCCGCGAAAGCACCACCACCCTGCTCGCCGAGCTGGACAACTTGAAAACCATCATCGGCCGCTTCAGCGATTTCGCCAAAATGCCCGCGCCGCATCTGGAGTCGGTGGACGTCAACCAGGTCGCGCGCGACGTGGTGAAGCTGTTCGAGGCGCAGATGCAGGCGCCCAACCGCCCGCCCGTCCAAACCCGGCTGTCGCTGGCCGAAGACGCCGGCGCGATCCCCGCCGATCCCGACCAAATCCGCCGCGCGCTGCGCAACCTGGTGCTCAACGCGCTGGACGCCATGCCCCAAGGCGGCGAGCTGACCATCCGCACCGCCCGCCTGGACGGCAAAGTCTCGCTCGAAGTCTCGGACACCGGCCAGGGCTTGACGCCCGAAGAATGCGAGCGCCTGTTCACGCCCTACTACACCACCAAGCAGCACGGCACCGGCCTCGGCCTCGCCATCGTGCAGTCCGTGGTGAGCGATCATAAGGGAACCATCACTGTGCGCAGCGAACCGGGCAAGGGCGCCACATTTCGAATCGAGTTGAAGGCATGAGCAAGCTGCTGCTGGTGGATGACGACGCGAACACGCTGGCTTCGCTGGCGCGGGCGTTTCGTCTCGCCGGGCATGAAGCCGTCGTGTGCGATCAGGCCGACCGCGCGCTGGAGCTGGCCAAGGCTCAGCGCTTCGACGTGATTCTTTCCGATGTCGTCATGCCGGGCAAAGACGGCTTGACGCTGCTGACCGAATTGAAAGCCGCCGGAGTGCAAACGCCCGTGGTCATGATTTCCGGCCAGGCCAGCATCGAGATGGCGGTGCGCGCCACGCGCTTGGGCGCCATCGATTTTCTCGAAAAGCCGCTGTCCACCGAGAAGCTGCTGGTCACGGTGGACAACACTGTCAAGCTGTCGCGCCTGGAGGAAGAAAACCGCAGACTCCGCCAGCGCGCCGGCAAACAGGAGCTGGTTTGGAAATCGGCCGGGATGCAGGCCGTCATGGCGAAAGTGGAACGCGTGGCGGCGAGCGAAACGCGCGTCGCGATTCTGGGTGAAACCGGCACCGGCAAGGAACTCGTCGCGCGCACGCTGCACCAGAAGAGCAACCGGCACAACGGCCCGTTCATCACGCTCAACTGCGCCGCCGTGCCGGCCGAGTTGATCGAATCCGAGCTATTCGGCCACGAGAAGGGCGCATTTACCGGTGCGGCCACGCGCCATCTCGGCAAGTTCGAACAAGCCCACGGCGGCACGCTGTTTCTGGACGAGATCGGCGATATGCCCGCGCTCATGCAGGCCAAGCTGCTGCGAGTTCTCGAACAAAAAGAGATCGAGCGTATCGGCGGCGACCGGACCATTCCCGTGGACGTGCGCGTGATCGTGGCCACGCATCGCAACCTGGAAGAACTGGTGCGCAGCGGGGCTTTTCGACAGGATCTCTACCACCGCGTTTTCGTCTTCCCGATCCTGCTGCCACCGTTGCGCGAGCGCCGCGAGGACATCCCGCTGCTGGTCGACTTCTTCGCCGGCGCCGTCGCCGAGCAGAACGACTGGAAGCCGCGCGAGATCACGGCCGAAGCCTACGCGGAGCTGGAGCGCTACGCCTGGCCGGGCAACGTGCGCGAACTGCGCAATGTCGTCGAGCGCCTGTTATTGCTGGCCGACGACCGCGTAGATGCCGCCACCGTGCGCCTGGCGCTGCCATTCGATTCCGCCGCGTCCCCGGCGCCTCCCTCCGGAAGTGGCCCCCTGTCCGAACGCATGGACGCGCACGAACGCGAGGTCATCCTGGCCGAGCTGAAGAAACACAATTACAAGATGACCGATACGGCCCGTGCGCTCGGGCTGGAACGCAGTCATCTGTACAAGAAGTGCCAGCAGCTGGGCATCGAACATCGAAGTGCCGGATAATCTG